>JBEGRF010000001.1:0-44766 GCA_041180605.1 Actinomycetota bacterium
ATCCACGCCCGCGAAATCCTCAAAACCCGCGAGCAACTCAACCGTATCTTGGCCGAGCGCACGGGACAGCCATTAGAGAAGATTGAGCGCGATACCGAGCGCGATTACTACCTCAGCGCGACCGAATCACAGGAATACGGACTGATCGACAAGGTGATCGACAAGCGCGGTTAACATAGCCACGATTTTGGCAATTTAATTACATGGCTGACAAAAAAGGCAATTCCAGCGAAAAAACACTTTACTGCTCCTTTTGCGGCAAAAGCCAGCACGAGGTCAAAAAGCTCATCGCCGGGCCTTCGGTCTTTATTTGTGACGAATGTATCGACCTATGTAACGACATCATTCGCGATGAGTTGCCAGCGCTAGAAGACGCCACCAAAGAGCGTAACGAACTTCCCACTCCGTCTGAAATCAAAGCCAATCTCGACAACTATGTCATTGGCCAAGAACCCGCCAAGCGCGCTTTGTCGGTAGCGGTCTACAACCACTACAAGCGACTCAAGCACAAAGAAGGCGCCAAAAAAGACGACGTTGAACTCTCTAAGAGCAATATTTTGTTAATCGGCCCGACAGGTTCAGGCAAAACATTGCTGGCCCAAACCATGGCCCGCATGCTCAATGTGCCGTTCGTCATGGCTGACGCCACCACCTTGACCGAAGCTGGCTATGTGGGCGAAGACGTAGAAAACATCATCCAAAAACTCTTGCAAAGCTGCGAGTACGACGTCGAACGCGCCCAACTCGGTATCGTCTATATCGACGAGATCGACAAAATCTCCCGCAAATCTGACAACCCCTCGATCACCCGCGACGTTTCGGGCGAGGGTGTGCAGCAAGCGCTGCTCAAGATCCTTGAAGGAACCGTGGCTTCCGTTCCACCCCAGGGTGGGCGCAAGCATCCACACCAAGAATTCATTCAGATCGACACCACAAACGTGCTCTTCATCGTCGGCGGTGCTTTCGCCGGTCTTGACCAGATCATCGGCTCACGTCTCGGCGACAAAGGTGTCGGCTTCCACGCGACTGTCAAGTCGAAGAAAGACCGCGACCCAGGTGACCTCTTCGCACAAGTGCTTCCCGAAGATCTGCTCAAGTTCGGCATGATTCCTGAGTTCGTCGGCCGACTCCCGATGATCGGCGCGGTGCATGCTTTAAAGAAGGACGCGCTCGTGCAGATTCTCACCGAGCCGAAGAACGCACTCGTCAAGCAGTATCAGAAGTTCTTTCAGTTCGAAGACGTCGAGCTCGAACTCAGTGCCGACGCACTCGAAGCAATTGCAGACGCCGCACTCACTCGCGGCACCGGAGCGCGTGGCTTGCGCGCGATACTCGAAGACGTGTTGCTCGAGACGATGTACGACTTGCCTGGCCGCACTGATGTGGCAAAAGTAGTGATCGATGCCACGTGTGTCACGGACAAAACCGCTCCGAGACTGGTCACTCGCTCGCCGAGAGTCGCCAAGCAGAAGCGCGCCGCTTCTTAACTTCGCCCGCCGCCACTACCGTCTTCGCCATGAAAGAGACGGCGGTCGAGCGCGCCTTCGCCTATCTCGATAGCCATTCGGTATACGAGAAGTCGGGCCGCATCGACTCGCCGAGCACAGCCAACATCGAACGCCTCGTCCAGCTGATGGGCGAGCCGCATCTCGCATACCGCACCATCCACATCACTGGCACAAACGGCAAGGGCAGCACGAGCCAGATGGTGACGAGGCTCTTGATGGCTCACGGGTTGCGAGTCGGCACGTACACGAGCCCCCACCTGGAGCGCGTCAACGAACGAATGATGATCAACGGCCTCGCGGTGTCCGACGAAGAGCTCGCCGAGAACGTTCTTGCTGTCGCCGAACTCGAACAGATGGTCGATGGGCGGCTCAGTTACTTCGACATCATGACTGCCGTTGCGTTTCGATGGTTTGCCAACAGCGCAATCGACGTAGGTGTCATCGAAGTCGGGCTACTTGGTCGATGGGACGCGACGAACGTCGTGGAAAGCGACGTCGCAGTACTCACCAACGTATCGCTTGACCACACCGAGTTCGCCGGGCCAACACATGCGCACATTGCGCGGGAAAAGGTCGGCATCGTGAAACCATCCAGCGTGTTCGTACAAGGAGAATCGCGCCCAGACCTCGAGGAAATTTTCGCGTCTGCGTCCTGCGTTCGTCGTGTGGCCCGCAACCGGCATTTTGAGCTCGCGAAAAACGACCTGGCGGTCGGCGGACGCCTCGCCACCATGCGCACGACGAGAGCGGCGTACGAGGACGTTTTCGTCCCATTGCACGGCAGCCACCAGAGTGAGAATGCTCTCGTCGCTCTCGTCGCAGTCGAGGAGTTTTTTGATCATGTGGTCGACCGAAGCGTGCTCGACGAGGCGTTTTCGAGCGTCGTCATGCCTGGTCGGTTCGAAGTAATGGGCCACCAGCCGCTCGTGATCATCGATGGGGCACACAATGTCGGTGGTGCCGAAGTGTGTTCCGACGTGTTCTTCAATGACTTCCAAGTCGAAGGTCGACGGAGTCTCGTCGTCGGCATGCTGAAGAGCCGAGAGCCACACGAGTTGCTCGGCGCATTGCGAGCAGACGAGTTCGACGAGGTGATTTGTTGTACGGCTCCTACCCCCCGCGGTACCGCGGCGCGCGTGGTCGAAGCGGTCGCACGAGAGATTGGTTGTGATTCGGTGACGGTGATCAGTGATGTCGATGCGGCAGTCGTGCACGCCTACCGTCATCTGCGCGGAGAAGATGCTCTGCTCGTGGCTGGATCGCTCTATGTGGTCGGCGCAGCACGACCTGTGCTCCGCAGCATCATCGCGTAGCGGTAGCCTTGTCGCGTGGCAACATCGTCCGGAACTCGCCGAACACTCGTCCTGCTAAAACCTGACGCGGTTGAACGCCGACTCATTGGCGAAATCATCGCGCGGTTCGAGCGAAAAGGCCTCGGCATCGTCGCAATGCAGCTGCGCACGCTCGACAAGGCGACTCTGGCCCGCCACTACGAAGAACATCAGGGCAAGGGTTTCTATGCGGATCTCGTCGCGTTCATGGCTCGCGGCCCCGTCGTGGCGATGGTGGTCGAGGGCCCGGATGACACCTGGGAGATCGTTCGTTCGATGATGGGTGCCACGAACCCTCGTGCTGCGGCACCCGGCACCATTCGAGGTGACCTCGGAACCATCTTCACCGAGAATCTCATCCACGGGAGTGACTCTGCGGCATCAGCCGAGAGGGAAATTCAGATTTTCTTCCCGGGGCTTTAGGGCTCGAACATCGTGGCCGGCACGAATCCAATCTCGCTCTCTCGCGACATTGCGATTGACCTCGGTACTGCCAACACGCTCGTTTACATCCGCGGCGAAGGTATCGTGCTCGACCAGCCAAGCACGGTTGCACTCGATACGACCACTGGCCAGGTAGTAGCGGTCGGACACGAAGCAAAACGAATGTGGGGCAGGGCTCCGCGCAATATTCGAGTCGTTCGCCCGCTCAAAGACGGTGTCATCGCCGATTTCGACTTGTGCGAACAGATGCTCCGTGAGTTCATTCGACAAGTGCACACCAGCCGATTCAGCAAGCCGCGGATGATCGTGTGCGTACCATCCGAGATCACCGGCGTCGAGCGTCGCGCAGTGCAGGACGCCGCAGAATTTGCTGGGGCTCGACGTCCGGTGTACGTCATCGAAGAACCAATGGCGGCAGCGATCGGTGCCGGTCTTCCCGTGAGCGAGCCGAGCGCGAACCTGATCGTCGACATTGGTGGCGGCACCACCGAGGTCGCTGTCATCTCGCTCGGCGGAATCGTCACCGCCAGCTCTTGTCGAGTTGCAGGCGACGAGATCAATGACTCGATCGTGGCGATGTTCAAGAAGGAATTCAACCTCGACATCGGCGACAACACGGCCGAAGACGTGAAGATTCAACTCGGCTCCGCCTGGCCGCTCGAGCAGGAACTCACCGCAGACGTCGGCGGACGAGACGTCACGTCGGGTCTGCCACGCACTCAGGAAGTGACGACCGTCGAGATACGTGCGGCTATCGATGTTCCAGTCACCACGATCATCGACGTCGTGAAGAGCACGCTCGAGCGCACGCCTCCCGAACTTGCCGCTGACGTCATCAGCAACGGCATCACGCTGTCAGGCGGAGGTGCGTTGCTCACCGGTCTCACCGAACGCATCATTCACGAAACTGGCATCAACACGGTCATCGCCCCCGACCCGTTGCTCTCGGTGGTGCTGGGTGGGGGACTCACGCTCGAAAACCTCGACGCGATGAAGGGCCTCACAGCACAGTCGGACGACGAGTAGTAGCGGGCAAGTAGGGCGTGGCGCGCACACGAACGAACCTCACACGAGCCATCGTTCTGCTGGCGTTGGCGGCGGTCTTCTTCATCACGCTCGACCTCTCAGGTTCGGGCTCGACATCGAACGTTCGCCGGGCATTCGACACGATTTTTGCTCCCGTTGAGGGCGTAGCACGAGTCGTGACCCGACCCTTGAGCAATGCGTGGGAGGCAGTTCGCCAGTATGACGAGGTCGTCGACGAGAACGATCGGCTTAAAGAGCAAGTCGCACTTCAAGAGGGCGCCGCTGTCGCTGCTGCTGCGTCCGTGCGCCTCTCGCAAGAGCTGCTCGCACTCAATGGCTTGCCGACGCTCGCTGGCATCAATTCGGTGACTGCCCAGGTCATCGGTGAAACTCCGACGAATTTCTCCCAAACTGTCGAGATCAACCAAGGTTCCGACTCCGGCATCAAAGTGGGAATGCCTGTCTTGAACGCAGCCGGTCTCATTGGCAAAGTCACGGAGGTATTCGCGGATCGGGCGCTCGTCATGCTGATCTCCGACCCGGACTACGCACTCTCGGTGAAAGTAGTGACGAAGTCGAGCCGCACGCCGGTCACCCTGCCGCCGTTGCCTACGGAAGATGCTCCGACGGTGGACTCGGTGCTCGAATCCACCAACACGAGCTCGACGTCCTCGACCTCATCGACGACGACCACGATTCTTGGTTTCACTCCGGGAACCACCACGATTCCGCCCGAGGTCGTGGCCGGAGCTGGCGGAGGCTCGAACATCACCGTGCCGCTGGCCAGCCAGTTGGCTGTGCGTGAAACAGGCATTCTCGAGGGTCGTGGCCCTGGCACCCGACCAATCGTGCGGTTCCTCGACGCCAGCACGCGTGGTTCGGCAATAGAAGTCGGCGCCCCAATCGTGTCAGCGGGTGGTTCGCGCAGTCTCGCCCCGCCGGACATCGTGATCGGCGTCGTTTCGCGCGTCGTGGAGCGCCTCGGCACCGCTGGGCCCGTGCTCGAGATCGACCTCGTTGCCGACCTCTCGAGCCTCTCGTTCTTGCGCGTGTTGCTCTACCAGCCGATCACGGAGTCGGGCAGGTAACGAGTGTTCGAGCGATTCTTGCGTGCGGTCGCGAGCCGGTGGTTCAGGCTCGTGCTGGTCGTGCTTATCGTGTTGTCGGTACAGACCACGTTCTTTGCCGAGGTGCGGCCGTTCGGGTTTGCCGTGCAGTTCATCGCAATTTTTGTCGCCAGCGTCGGTTGCACGCACGACGTGCAAACCGGCGCACTTGTCGGGTTGATCAGCGGCCTGATGTACGACGCCGTTCTCGCCACGCCACTTGGTATCTCCGCGCTCGTATTCGGTGCAATCGGGGCGCTCGCTGCGTTTCTCATGCAACCGTTCAGAGACCCGACGTGGTGGCTGCGTCTGCTCGCCATCAGTGTGGTCGCCGCGTTCGGCGAAGTGTTGATGCCCGTGGTCAAGTCAGTGGTCGGACTGGGCGGTTGGCTGAATTTGCGAATCGTCGGTGCGGCTCTGGTGACATTCTTCGGAGCCCTCGTCGTGTCTGCGCCGCTCATGCCTGTATCGCGCTGGACGTTGCAAGAGCGGGTGGGTCGTGGCGACTGATTCCCAACAGCGACGTTGGTCACGAATTGGAGTCTTTGCCATCACGCTTCTCGTGCTCTTGCTCGCACGAATTTGGTTCTTGCAGGCTGTCACGAAAGACGAGACGGAGCAGGTGATTCGCAACGTTCAATCCCGCGTAGTGAAACTCATCCCTGAACGCGGGCGGATTTTCGACGTGAACGGGCGAATCGTTGCAGATAACAAGCGGGTACTTATTGCAGCAATAGATCGACGGATCATCGCCGATCCCCAGGACCGACTCGAAATGTTCAAACGGCTCTCTGGCCCGCTCAACACACCCATCGAACGCCTTTACACGCGTGCCGAAGACAAGCGCTACAACGAACTCACGGAGATGCCGCTGGCGTTCGACATCTCCGAAGAACAGGCCGCATTCCTCATGGAGCGCATCGAGGACTACCCGGGAGTCGCAATCAAAGAAGAATGGCGACGCATTTACCCGTACGGTGCTATCGGCAGCCACGTGATCGGGTTCCTCGGCGCGATCCAGAAAGACTCTGCGGCGTACTACAAGTCGCTCGGCTACGACCCCAATGAACGAGTCGGCCTCTACGGAGTCGAGCTCACGTACGAAGTGGATTTGCGCGGAGTGCCCGGCTTTGTTCGTTACGAAGTGGATGCCGTCGGGCGCATCAAGAGTGTGCTCGAGCGCGTGGAGCCCCAAGCAGGCAACGACATCCAGCTCTCGATCGACTTCAGGCTCCAACAATTCGCCGAGCAAGCACTCGAGACCCAGTTATTGGTGCGCCAGCGCAATGAGGCCCCGAAGGTGATGCTGCCGGAGGGAATCCCAGACCCGAGATACGAAGAAATCAACTATTACAAAGCTCCCGCGGGATCCATCGTCGTGATGAACCACAACACTGGCGAGGTCGTGGCGATGGCCTCTTATCCTCGATTCGACGCGCGATGGTTCACGGCAAACGTCGACGCCGACAAGTTCGCACAAGTCTTCCCGCAGACCGACGACCCTGACCGCTCGATTCTCGTGAATCGCGCGGTGTCTGGCCGTTACAACCTCGGGAGTTCGTTCAAGCCGTTCGTCGCCTACGCAGCACTGAATTCTGGTCAGCTGCCGGGAGGTGCCGGATACGAATTCGATGATCGGGGCACTTACAAACTCGAGAGCATCCCCAAGGACCGCTGCGACCAAGGCGTCAAGTGCGTGTTTCGAAACGCCATCTGTCGGGCCACCGGTGCGCCGTGCCGGTACGGCAAGGTGGACGTCGAGGAGGCGCTCGCCGTCTCGAGCGACACGTTCTTCTACAAGATTGGTGAACAGATCCTCACGGAACGCGGTTACCAGCCGGTGCTCGAGACGGAGATTCGTCGATTCGGTTTCGGCTCGCCGACCAACATCGACTTGCCGTTCGAATTCGCCGGCACCATCCCGAATGCCGCGTACAAGAAGTATCTCGGAAGTATCGGCGCAATCGCCGAAGACGAAGGCCGTGCGTATTACGTAGGTGACAACGTCCTTTTCTCAATTGGCCAGGGGCTGTTGTCGGCCACGCCGCTCCAGATGGCAAACGCATACGCCGCGATCGCGAACGGCGGCACGGTGTTCGAACCGCGAGTGGTCCGCGCCGTTCTGACCCCCGGCACCCGCAACAAGTCATCTGGGCTCGCGGACTTGCCGAACGCGTCCGTTGCCCGACGAATTTCCGAGGAGACCGGCAAATCGGTCATCCCGATGCGGCCAGACGTTCGAGAGCCACTGGTCAGCGGTTTACGAAGAGTGATCACTGGCCCAGGAGTGGACTTCGACTACTACCACAAGACCACCGGCGAAAATCTCTTTCGCAACTATTCAGGGATGCCGATTGCGGGGAAGACGGGAACGGCGCAAGGGTTCAACAACCTGCCGTGGAACGACTCCTCGGCGTTCGGCGCCTTCAGCGTTGACGCCACTCAGCCCTACAGCGCCTTTGCCTATCTCGAGAAGGCTGGCTATGGGGCAGTTGCAGCCGCACCAGTCGTCAAGTGCATGTTCCTCGCGCTCGGCAAGCAGTGGCGGGTCGATGATCTTGTGCCGGCAGACCCGCTTGACGTGGCATCAAATCTTCCGGCCATGTCCACTCGATTGCGCAACCCATTGTGTTTGGTGAGCAGCTCGTTGGACGCGAGGGACTGACGTGGCGATTACTTTCCGTGTTCGGCAGCGACCAAGCGACCCGCGCGGCTCGGCGAGCGTCCTCGACCCCTGGCGCAACATCGACTGGTCGATGATCTCTGCGATCTTCGCGCTCGCCATCATCGGCGGCTTCAACATCTACTCGACGACGAGCCCGCGCCTTGTATTGCGCGGCGTCGATGCTTTCTACTTCACCCAGCGTCAAGTGATCTTCCTCATCGCGGCGACGTTCGCGCTCTTTGCAGTCATGTTCGTCGGCCACGACTGGTTGCGCGGCAAGGCAATGTGGTTCTACTTTCCGACCACCTTCTCTCTGCTCATCCTCTGGTTGTGGAGCTACACGAGTGGCGACACGAAGCTCTCATTTGACTTAGGACCAATCGCCGTGCAGCCAGCCGAACTCATGAAACCGGTGCTGGTCTTGGTGCTGGCTGCATGGTTCGCTGAGGCGGGGGTCAAGTCGTTGCCCTACGACGAGTTCGTTCGGGCGCTCGTGCTTGCGGGCATTCCGTTTGCGCTCGTCTTTTTTCAACCCGATCTGGGCTCCGCGATGACGTTGGCAGCTGGAGTCTTTGGTGTGCTCGTCATCGCGGGAACGCAGCGCCGGCATTTCATCGGTGTCACCGTGCTAGCGGCGGGCACATTCGCCGCCTCCATCTGGTCGGGGCTCGTCCGCGATTACCAGCTCGAGCGGTTCACTGCGCTGTGGAACCAGAACAACACCACCGACACGAGCCTGCAGAATCTCGTGCTGCAAGTGCGGTATGCCAAGCGCGCCGTCGCTGCTGGCGGCTATTTCGGCAAGGGATACATGCAAGGTGAACTCACGAACGGTCGCTTCATTCCGGTGCAGTCCACTGACTTTCCGTTCTCTGCGATCGGCGAGCAGTTCGGGCTCGTCGGTTGCCTAGTTGTCATTGGTTTGTTTGCATTCGTGATGTTCCGCATATGGATCGTGGGACGCAACGCCAACTCGCCATTCGGCCGGTTCATCGTTGCGGGTGTGTTCACGACGCTGGCGTGGCAGGTGTTCCAGAACATTGGCATGACCATTGGCATCACTCCCGTGTCAGGACTTCCGCTGCCGTTCATCTCCTACGGCGGGTCGCACCTCGTCGCGTGGGCAATCATGATCGGCCTCGTGCAGAGCGTCGAAATGCGCCGTTCCGCCTGACGCTGGGCCGTTCCACTCGAGGCTGGGCTGTCGCGCCGTGCAATCCACCCCTTCCTCGTACCGCTCGGTAGGGTGGAGGGCGGAGTTGGGGCGACCCAACAAGAGTTTTCGGCATACGCACGAGCGTGCGAGCGCAAGGGGAGAAGTGCGCACCGCGCCACGGCACAGCAGCCAGGGGAGTTTGCCTTGGCGATGCTGCCACAGGAAAGGTTTTTGACATGACGAATGAATTCGGCCCGAGCGATCGCTCGCCTGCGGAATTGCCCGACCCACCGCGGGAGGGACGTCCATCGATTCCGCCGCCGCCAGG
Organism: Actinomycetota bacterium; assembly: GCA_041180605.1. Classification (GTDB taxonomy): domain Bacteria; phylum Actinomycetota; class Acidimicrobiia; order Acidimicrobiales; family Ilumatobacteraceae; genus F1-60-MAGs027. The sequence goes on from JBEGRF010000001.1 coordinate 9,565, forward strand.
ACGAGCGTTTCGTGCACCTGAGTCGCGCGAGGAGAACGGCGACCGTCCAGACCGCAGCGAGCGTGCTGAACGCAGTGACCGCCCAGACCGGAGCGACCGCCCGGACCGCGACGAACCAGCCCGCGAAGGCGCCAACCGCGAGGGTGGCGGTAGGTCTCGAAATCGTCGCCGCCGTCGAGGCGGACGCAACCGCGGCAGAAGCCGCCAACCCGAACGCTCAGAGCGGCGATCCGAACGAAGCGCAGAGGAGATCGATGCCGAACTGATGGCCCGTCGCCGGGGCAAGGAGCGCGACGGCCGTCCACTTGGCCGTTATCTCATGTGCGTGCACGTGCGTAACGACCTCACTCAGGTTGCAGTGCTTGAAGGCCGAAGCCTCATTGAGCATTATGTGAGCCGGCCAGCTGACGACGTGTATCAGATTCACGGCAACATCTATCTCGGCAAGGTGCAGAACGTCCTTCCCGGCATGGAAGCCGCGTTCGTCGACATTGCGACGCCGAAGAACGCCGTGCTCTACAGAGGCGACGTGCAGTTCGACAAGGAAGATGTCGTCGAACAGGGCCCCGAGCCGCGCATCGAGCAGGTGCTGAAACGCGGGCAACTCATTCTCTGCCAAGTGACGAAGAATCCGATCGGTGAAAAGGGCGCTCGTCTCACGCAGGAAGTGTCGCTACCCGGACGTTTCGTCGTCTTGATCCCAGACTCCAAGACTTACGGCATTTCTAAGCGCCTGCCTGAGGGCGAGCGGCGCCGCCTGCGCAACGTGCTCGACAGAATCAAGCCCGAAGAGCACGGTCTCATCGTGCGAACCGCGGCCGAAAACGCCACCGAGCACGAACTCACCACCGACATGAAGCAGTTGGTGGAGCGCTGGGAGAAGATCAAGCAACAGGCTGAGAAAGCGTCTTCACCCACGTTGCTGTATCGCGAACCGTCACTTGCCGTGCGGGTCATTCGTGAAGAATTCAGCAGCGACTATCGCGGCATCGTCATCGACGACCGCTCGCTCTTTGAAGAAGTTCGCGATTACATCGGCGACTTCAACCCTGACTTCGTCGACCGCATTGAATACTGGAACGAAGAAGAGCAGGGCTTTCCGCTCTTCGAGCAGCATCGAGTGTTGGAACAGCTGCGCAAGGCGCTCGATCGCAAGGTGTGGTTGCCTTCCGGCGGGTCGCTCGTCATTGAACACACCGAGGCCCTTACTGTGATCGACGTCAACACCGGCAAGAACGTCGGCAAGACCAACCTCGAAGAGACCGTTCTCGGTAACAACCTCGAGGCTGCAGAAGAGATCGCCCATCAGCTACGCCTGCGAGACATCGGCGGAATCATCGTCATCGACTTCATCGACATGGAAGTGAAGGAGAATCGTCGCAAGGTCGTGGAGGCGTTCCGCCGAGCGCTCTCGCGTGACAAGACCCGCACACAAGTGTTCGATATCTCCGAACTCGGGCTCGTGCAGATGACCCGCAAACGCATCGGCGAAGGTCTGTTGACCGCGTTCGCCGACACCTGCCAGCCGTGCCACGGGCGTGGTGTGGTCGTGGACACCAAACTGCTCGAAGACGAAGCCGTTGTCGAGGCCGGCTCAGATCTGCCGTAAGACGCCCGATAGAGTACGAAGCCGTTATGTACGCAGTCATCGCCACCGGCGGCAAGCAGGAGAAAGTCGAGAGCGGGCAGACCCTGCGCGTCGAGCTGCTCTCTGGCGCCGCCGGATCTGAGGTTTCCTTCCGACCGGTGCTTGTCGTCGACGGAGCAACGGTCTTGTCGACTCCCAAAGAGCTCGCGAAGGCCAGCGTGAAGGGCACCATCGTCGGGGAAGAGGCCGGCGTGAAGGTCGACGGATTCACCTACAAGCGACGCACCAACCAGCGTCGTCGCTTCGGGCATCGTCAGCGCTACAGCGTCGTCAAGATCACCAGCATCGCGAAAGGCTGAATCATGTCAAAGACCAAGGGTGGCGGCTCAACAAAGAACGGCCGCGATTCAAACGCGCAACGTCTCGGCGTCAAGACTTTTGATGGCACCAAGATCACTGCGGGCAGCATCATCGTTCGCCAGCGTGGCACCAAGGTGCACCCTGGTAAAAACGTCCGTCGTGCGAGCGACGACTCGTTGTTCTCTCTCGTCGACGGTGCGGTGAAATTCGGTCATCGTCGCGGCCGCAAGGTCGTTGACGTTCTGCCGCTTGCGTAAGCGCGCAATTCTCGACCGCGACTCTTGCCTAGCGGCTGCGACTTCTTCCTCGCGTCCGCAATTCCGCCTAGCCGCGTAGCGCGGCGCGCAGCATGTGCTGAAACTTTGTCTGGTCGCAGCGCAGCACTACTCGAGTGTTCGCCGGTTTTCGCGTGACGCCCAACCAGTCCACCATCGTCTGCCCACGAGCGTGGCCTTCGCCGAGAATGACTTCGACGTACCGAGTTTCTTCTTTGGTAACGATCGAATCATCGATTGCCACACACATGGCGATGGGATCAGGGAAGTCGAAACCGTTGATTTGTGTGACGGAGTGGCAGAACTCTCGAACATGACGCTGGATGTCGATTGCAAACTCGGCCAGTGGAGAAAGCGCACGAAGTTCGGCGGCGAACGGGTCCATGATGACGGCGTCTTGCCAGCTCACGTCCCAGCCGACCATCTCGATGCGCAGGCCGGAGGCAAACACCATGTGGGCTGCCTCAGGGTCAGCCCACACATTGAACTCCGACAGGGCAGTCACGTTGCCGGGCAGGATGCCGGTGCCGGCCATGCACACGCAGCGCTTGACCCATGAAACAAAGTTCGCCTCACTGCGTATCGCGACTGCAACGTTGGTAAGTGGTCCGAGCGTCACGAGTTCGATCTGACCTGGCGCTGCGCGAAATGCGTCAATCATCGCGCCAACACCATCGTGCGACGTGGGAATGCGACCACGGAGGTCGAGACCGATGTCGCCCATGCCGTCGTCGCCGTGCACGTACTGTGCCGACTCGAGCGGCCGCGAAAGTGGACGGGCTGCTCCTGCATGCACCGGCACCTTTGCGCCACAGCGCTCCACTGTGATGAGGGCGTTCTGCACGGCCATGTCGAGCGGAACGTTGCCAGCCACGATCGACATTCCAACGACTTCCACGTCTGGGTGTTTGAGGGCGATGATGAGAGCGACGACGTCATCGCTGGCGGTATCGGTGTCTATCCAGATGCGCCGTTTCACGCGAGGTCACGCTAGACGATGAGTCTGTCGCCACAGGCACAGCTTGAGCTGCGCAGCCGCAATCAGACGTCGATGCCGCGCGGCAGACGTGCAGGGTCGTAGTCGAGCAACGCCAGACCTTGACGACAGGCGAAGCGATCAGTCATTCCGCCCACGTATGTGACGGCCTGCAACAGGGTTTGGTCGCTGCGCGCAGCACCGACTCTTCCGTCAAACGCAGTCGCCATGTCTTCAGGGTGGCCGTGGTAGTGCTCGACGAGAGCCCGCAGCAAGTCGATGACTGACTTGGCTTGAGCGCGAGAAGCGTCACGCATGTAGATGTTGTCGTAGTTGAACTTGCGAAAGGCAGCTAGTGCGTCTGCCGTCTCGCTCGTCATGCCGATGCGGCCAGAGACGCGGGTCGCTTCTATCATCGCGCTGATAAATGCCCGAAGTTGCAAGCTGCGCGACACGCCGCATCGTGAACGCACTTGGTCAGGAAGTCGTGTCGGGTCGACCAAGCCGGTCGACACCGCGTCTTCGAAGTCGTGACACACGTAGGCGATGCGGTCGGCCCACGACACCACTTCGCCCTCGGGGGTGGCGGGTGCCGGCCGCGACCACGAATGGTTGCGAATGCCGTCGAGCGTCTCGGTGCAGAGGTTGAGGGAAGCCAGCGCCACGTCGGCGCCCCACACGGCGTGGTCGTAACCACCGTCTACGTAGGGCGAGAGCGCATCTTCGCTGGCATGACCCCCGGGGCCATGACCGCAATCATGCCCGAGCGCAATCGCCTCCGTGAGGGCGACGTTGAGCCCGAGCGCACGAGCAATGGAGACAGCGACCTGGGCAACCTCGAGCGCGTGAGTCAAGCGAGTTCGTTGGTGGTCTTCGGGGAAGACGAAGACCTGCGTCTTGCCGGCCAATCGGCGAAATGACGACGCATGCAGAATGCGATCGCGGTCACGCTCAAAACAGGTGCGGTACGGATCAGGTTCTTCGGCGGTTGCGCGATTGCCGGCCCCGAACGAACGTGTCGCGAGGGGTGCCAGAAACTCGGCCTCGTGCGCTTCGCGTTCGTCGCGAGGCACGACATCGATGCGTCCTGTGCCGGCCCAAGAGTCTGCGTGAGCGAAACGAATACCGGCATCGTCAGTGTGTCCGTGCATGGTGGAGGCCCACGATTCCGCGCGCGATGTCACGCCACAACGATAGGCAAAGGGTCTTCGCTTGTAGCGTGAAAAGCCCCCATATCAGCCGTCATCGTCACCAGGAGTCCAGCCAACATGAGCGGGTTCGTCGATGAAGCGCAGCTGAACGTGCGCGGTGGCGACGGTGGCGCCGGATGCGTCAGTTTCCGGCGGGAAGGGCCAGTGGTGTACGGCGGCCCGAACGGCGGCGACGGCGGCGACGGCGGTGCAGTCTGGTTGATTGCCGATCACAACGTGGCATCGCTCGTCGCATTTCGCGACCATCCGCACCGACGCGGCGAGAATGGTGTGTCAGGGATGGGCAAAGACCTGCACGGTCGGCGCGGCAAAGACATGGAAGTCAAAGTGCCAGAAGGCACCATCGTGCGCGATATGTACAGCGGGGAGATTCTCGCCGACCTCCGTACGCACGGAATGCGTTGGCAGGCGATCCCTGGCGGCCAAGGCGGGCGGGGCAACGCGCGATTCCTCACCAACAAACGTCGGGCGCCGAAATTTGCCGAGCAGGGCGAACACGGGCCCGAGCGCTGGCTGACGCTCGAGCTCAAGTTGATGGCTGACGTCGCGCTTGTCGGGTTTCCGAATGCCGGCAAGAGTACGTTCATCTCCTCGGTGTCCGCCGCCAAGCCCAAGATCGCCAACTATCCGTTCACCACGCTTGAACCACATCTCGGGGTCGTGCGCATCGATGCCAAGACGGAGTTCGTCATCGCCGATATCCCGGGCCTCATCGAGGGCGCCAGTGAAGGACGTGGGCTCGGGCACCAGTTCTTGCGGCACATCGAACGAGCGCGGGTGCTATGCATTCTGGCCGACCTCGTTTCGATGGAGGGCGTGGCACCCGAAGAGCAAGTCGAAGTGCTCCTGCGTGAACTGAAGGCTTATCGCCCGGAACTTCTCGATCGGCCACGTCTCATCGTTGGAACGAAGCTCGACTCTGTCGACCCAGAGACAAAGCGTGCATGGCAGGCAACCGGGTACAAGAGCATGTCGTCGGTCACGGGTGCCGGCGTGAAGGAGGTGCTCGGTGAACTGGCCGTACTGGTGCAGGAAGCTCGCAGCGTGCCGGTGGTCGACGACACGGAGATCACGCTTCGACCCGAACCAGAGGGCACACGCGTCGAGAAACTGGGCGACAATGAGTTCCGCCTTCACGGCCGTTCGGTCGAGCGCGCAGTGGCTCTGAGCGACCTCACCTCGCCCGATGCGCTCAATTACATCGACGACCGGCTGTCTGGTCTCGGGGTTCCACGTCTGTTGGCGAGAGCAGGCGCCAAAGAAGGTGCGACTATCCACATCAAAGAGTTCAGTTTCGAATACACCCCGGAGATCGGATGAGAGTCGTCGCCAAGATCGGTACGTCGTCAATAACGGGCGCAAGCGGAGCCATCGATCAGGCGATGGTGAAATCGTTGTGTGCACAGGTTGCATCGTTGCGCAACGCCGGACACGAAGTGATCGTTGTCTCGAGTGGCGCGGTCGCCGGTGGCGTTGCCGCACTCGGCATGACTCAGCGTCCGACTGACACGCTCACCTTGCAAGCATTGTCGGCTGTCGGCCAAAGCCGACTGATGAGCGTTTACAACGCGGCACTCGAGTCTCACAAGCTGGTTGGTGCGCAAGTGTTGCTGGTGCCCAACGACTTCGTGGACCGCAACCAGTATTTGCATGCAAGAGAAACACTCGGTCGACTGCTGAATCTCGGCTGCGTGCCGATCATCAACGAAAACGACGCCATCGCAAGTGACGAAATTCGTTACGGCGACAACGACCGCATCGCTGCGCTCGTTGCACACAGCGTGAGCGCCGATGTCTTGGTGCTACTCACGGACATCGACGGTCTCTACACCGCAGACCCTCAGCGCGATCCGTCGGCGACGCTCATTGAACGCGTGGGTGCCGACGATGAACTCTTGAGTGTGAGAGCGGGTGTCTCAGCTGGAGACCGCGGCAGTGGGGGAATGGCATCGAAGCTCGCTGCGGCCCGCATCGCCAGCTGGTCGGGCGTGCGTACGGTCATCGCTCGCGCACATCGGCAGAACGTGCTGGTTGATGCCGTGGGAGAGGCTCCGGGGGTGGGCACCACGTTCGTCGCGCACGATCGACGACTGACCGCTCGCAAGCTGTGGATTGCCTTCGCAGCCCAGGCCCTAGGCACGGTGCTCGTCGACAACGGGGCCCGAGACGCCTTGACGACGAGAGGGGTCTCCCTGCTCCATGCCGGTGTGGCAGATGTGCGGGGCGACTTCGCTGCTGGTGACACGGTTGACATAGCAACGCAGAAGGGCGAGGTGTTTGCGCGTGGTCTTGTCGGCGTGAGCGCCGTGCAGGCTCGCGCCGCTGCGGGCAAGAAGTCGAGCGAACTACCCGACGACGTCAGCCACGAAGTCGTACACCGCGACGACCTGATTGTTCTCTAGCTGCGCAGCAACGCGAACAGCCCCGGCGTGCTGTGTGCGCGTTTCAGCACGGCGATCGCAATCACTGCCGACACCAGGTAGGCGAGCGCGAATGAGAGCCCCAGGCCGTGCACGCCATAACGGTCCACCAGCGCAAGGGCGAGCACGATGTTGAGTGCATTCTCGATCACATTGATGAAGAACGGCGTTCGTGTATCTCCGTGGCTATAAAAGCCTCTCAGTGCCAACAGGTACATCGAGAACCCCACCAAGCCGAGGCTCAAGCCCAAGAGCGCTTCTGAAGTGAGGCGCACGGCATCGTCACTGAAGGCGCCCCAACCGAGCACGATGCGCACGATTGGTTGGGCAAACACGAAGAGCACGATGCTGCACGGCAGAGTCAGCCAAAACGTCGTTCGAGCACTCGCGGCGAATCGCGCAGAAAAAGCGGTGGTGTCTCTGGCCGCTGCTGCGCGGGCGAGCAGCGGAGCGCTCGTAGTGGCGACGGTGACAGCGAGCAGCCCGTGTGGCAGTTGGAAGATCGTCATCGCCTTTGCATAGGCGTCGAGTTGCCCCGATCCCGGATCGGCGAGGTTCTTCACGACGACGAGCGTCAATTGATTTGCCGCTATGTATCCAATTGACCACCCGGAGAGCGAAACCAGTTGACGCACGGCCGGATGCCCGAAGCGCAGCGCAGGTTTCGGGACGGCGCCGAGCCGCATTCCGGCGCCGAGCACGACGAGCGCCATGACCGCAATGCCAATCGTCGGCCCGGCGGAGAGGAGCCAGAAGATTCGCGAGCCGGCAGGGGCGTCGGCAAGCTCGACTGCTCCACCATCGTGAGACCGCCAGATCGCCAAAAGTGCGGCAATTGCGACCACATTCGAGGCGACCGGCGCCCACGCTGCCGCGATGAATCGGTCGTGGGCATTCAGTAGAGCGGCGACGAGAGCGTTAAGCGCATAGAAGAAGATCTGAACGAGAAAAACTCGTGTTAGTGCCGCCCCGAGATCATGAAACTCACTTGCGTCGGCGATCGGAGAGAGCGAATACAAGCGGAAGATATACGGCGCACACAGCATCGCCACCATTGTGATAGCAGCTGCACCGACGAGTGACGCACCAAAGACTGCTGCAGTCGCCTCGTCGTCACTTCGTTGACGGAACTGGCTAAAGAGTGGCACCAGCGCGGCCGTGAGCGTGCCCCCGAGCAACAATTCGTAGACCACGTTTGGTGCGTTGTTACCGATGTCGAAGGCATCTGCGAGTGCGGTCTGACCGATGACAGCGGCAAAAATGACGACACGTGCGAGGCCGGTCAGGCGCGACGCAAAAGTGCCGCTTGCAACACCAAGATTGCTCGCGAGCAGCGAGCGGTCACTCATTGATCAAGCCATCGAAGAGCATTGCATCGAGAATGTCGTCGACGAGCAGGGTCCAAGACTGGCGCAACTCGGGTGAACCATCGCCCTCTAGCTCGGCAATGATTCGTCCGAAGGTCACGGCCTGAATCATCTGGGCGATCGCACGTGGTGAGTGTCGCATGCGGATGAAGCCGCGCTCCTGACCTTCCATCAGTATCACTACGAGGCGATCGGTCAACGCCGTCTGCGCCTTTGCCAGTTCGGCTGCGAATTTCTGTCGACCACGAATACCCGCGATGATGACGGCCCGGTCCAAGCGATTCTTGAAGCGCTCGGGGCTCGCGACGAACGCCGTGGCAGCACGTGCAGCGTCACGGGCGGCCCGTGGAGAGCTCATCTGATTCATCATCAACTCGAGGCCCGAGAGGCTCTCCCGCACGATTTCTTCGAACTTCTTGCCGTAGGCAGCAGCGAGAAGTCCGTCGCGATCACCGAAATGAAGATAAATGGAGCTCTTGGAAACTCCGGTTCGCCCCATCAAATCTTCGAGTCGGAAGCCTGTTTCACCGCCGTGCTCGAGAAGTTCGAGAGTGACGGTGAGGATCTCTTCGATGTTCGGAGTGCGCCGTGATGCACGCTTCCGGATGCGCGGTTTGTCGGCGGTGGCCCTGCCAGGTGCGCGTTTGTTGCTCGCCACGACACTCAGGCTATTCGTGGTCGGGAGTAGCCTTGCGCGAGTGACTAGTGCATCAAAGAACGGATCCGCAGCGTTCGCGTCCGTCGAACAAGTTCGAAACGGCCTGAAGGGCGTCAACTATCTGGCCGACGACGGCATCGCTGGTGTCGTGTATCTGGCTCAGCGTCTTGGCAAGCCGGTGCTCATTGAGGGGCCAGCCGGCACGGGCAAGACACAGCTGGCCAAGAGCGTCGCCGAGCTCACGGGTGCACGTCTCATTCGACTGCAGTGCTATGAGGGTCTGGATGAATCGAAGGCGCTCTACGAGTGGAACTACAAGAAGCAGCTCCTGCGCATCCAGGCCGACAAGAAGAGCGACTCGTGGTCTGCGGTGCACGACGACATTTTCTCGAGCGAGTTTCTGCTCACTCGCCCGTTGCTGGAGGCAATCTCGGCAGCTGAACCGGTGGTGCTGCTGATCGACGAAGTCGACCGCGTCGAAGTCGAAACTGAGGCGTTGCTGCTCGAAGTGCTGAGCGAATACCAAGTGTCTATCCCCGAGCTCGGCACCATTACGGCCAAGCAAATTCCGATGGTATTCCTCACATCCAACAACACCCGCGAACTTTCAGAAGCACTCAAGCGCCGCTGTCTCTACCTGCACGTGGATTATCCCGATATGGAACGTGAGAAGGAGATCGTTCTTGCCAAGGTGCCCGACATCAGCGCCAACCTCGCCGACCAGATTGCGCGCATCGTACGCAGCATCCGCCAGCTCGATCTGAAGAAAGCGCCGTCGGTCAGTGAAACTCTCGATTGGGCGCGCACGCTCATTCTTCTCGGGGTCGACCACATCGACGCCCAGCAAGCCAAAGAGACGCTGCACGTGCTGCTCAAATACCAGACCGACATTGCGAAGGCCGCCAAAGAGCTGTCGGTTGACGAGTAGGTCCGGGTCGCGCCGATGACGGTCGCCTCCCCGAGGTCGTGCTGATGCCCGTCGTCGACTTGATGTCAGGTTTCGTCGCAGAGTTGCGCCGTGCCGGCCTGCCCGTCAGCCTCACCGAGAACCTCGATGCGATGGAAGCTGTCAAGGTAATCCCCATCGAAGACCGGGACGCCTTCAAATATGCACTTGGTGCCACGCTCGTGAAGAACTCGTCGCACTGGCGCGTGTTCGAGACGATCTTCGAGGTGTATTTCTCGTTGCGCGGATCGCAGTACAACATCGTCAACCCGAGCGATGAGCAGGCCGACGAGTTCTGGCGCGATGAGCAGGATCAATCGCAGGTCGGTCAAGGGGAGGGCCGCGGTGCCGGCGGTGGCGGGCTGGAGGCCTTGACTCCTGAAGAACTCGCAAACATGCTCATGCGGGCGCTCATGCAGGGTGACCAAGCGATGATGCGCACGCTGGCTCGTCAGTCGGTGGCACGATTTGCCGGCATGGAGCCCGGCCGACCGGTGGGCGGCACGTATTACTTGTATCGCACTCTGCGCAATCTCGACCTCGACAACATGCTTGCCAAGTTGATGGAAGCGAACAAGCAAGTGTCCGAGCGCGACATGTCCAACTTGGAGCAGCGACTGGCGAAGGACGAATACGAACAACGCATCGAGCAATTCAAGAAAGAAGTCGAAGCCGAGATCCGTCGACGTCTGGTTGCAGATCGCGGGGCAGAGGCAATGGCAAAGACGTTGCGCAAGCCGTTGCCTGAAGACGTGGAGTTCATGCACGCCAGCCGCGAAGAAATGCAGGGTCTGAAGAAAGCACTGTTTCCCCTCACGCGCAAACTGGCCGCCCGTCTCGCACGCAAGCGTCGGCACGGCAGAAAGGGTCCGCTTGACTTCCGCAATACGGTGCGGCACTCACTCAGCTATGGCGGTGTGCCGGCCGAGCCGAAGTTCAAGTACCCGCGTCCAGCAAAACCAGAATTGATGGTGGTTGCCGACATCTCGGGCAGCGTCGCGGCTTTCGCCCGTTTTACCTTGATGCTCGTCTATGCGATTCAGAGCCAGTTCAGCAAAGTGCGCTCGTTCGTGTTCATCGACGGCATTGACGAGGTCACGAAGCACTTCAGAGCAACAGAGGACATCCAAGAAGCGATCCACAAGGTCAATACCGAAGCCGATGTCGTGTGGGTAGACGGGCACAGCGACTACGGTCACGCTTTCGAAGTGTTCTGGGAGCGTTACGGCAAAGACGTGAACCCCAAGACCACGATCTTGCTTCTCGGTGACGCGCGCAACAATTACCACGCGTCGCAGAGTTGGGTGGTAAAGGAGATGCGTAAGCACGCTCGCCACGTGTACTGGTTGAATCCGGAGCCGCGGTCGTATTGGAACACCGGCGACTCGATCGTGGGCGAATACGGCGGTCACACCGACGGGGTGTACGAGTGCCGGAATCTCCGCCAACTTGAAGGATTCGTCGAGAAACTCGTATGACCAACACTCGCGTAGTGCACTTGCGCGCATGACAGACACCCGCGTGGTGCTCGTGCGCCACGGTGAGTCCTTTGCCACCGTCGAGCGTTTCATCGGCGGCCCACGGTCATGCCGCGGCCTTACTCCTCACGGCAAGCAACAAGCAAAGGCACTCGGCGAGCGCCTCGCACGCACGAAAGAATTGACTGTCGACGCGGTGATCTCATCCGGATACCTTCGCGCCCGCCAAACAGCAGAGATTTTCGCGCCACTCATCGGTCATCATGACATGGAGATTCGAGAAGGATTCGGTGAGCATGACCCGGGCCCCGATTGTGACGGCATGACCTACGACGACTTCATCGCACGACACGGTCGACCAGACTTCAACGGCGACCCCCACGCCGTGATGTTTCCGGGTGGCGAGACGCTGGCGCAATTCCATGAGCGGGTCGTCGCGGCGTTTCGAGAACTCGAGCGCGACTATCGCGGCAAGACCGTCATCGTCACCTGTCACGGCGGCACGATTGACGGACTGTTGCGCCACTGTTTGCAGTCACCGTCAACGGGTCGCTTCGAAGTGTTTACCAAGAACTGCTCAATTACCGAGTTGGTGCGCCCACGCGAGAACATCTGGCGTCTCATCCGATACAACGATCACGCGCACCTCTCGGCAGTTGCACCAAAACTGCGGACGGCCGCACCCCAACTGCGGACCGCCGCACCCCAATCGCCGCCAAGTTGACCATGGGCCGAGATGGTTCGCGCGATCGCACCGAAGTCGACGTTGCCATCGTGGGCGCCGGGCCTGCCGGACTTGCGCTGGCCCATGCTCTGGTCGCGCGCGGCGTGGATACGTGTGTCGTATCCCCAGATGCGCCCTGGCACGCCACCTACGGCGCGTGGCGGGACGACGTTGAAACATGTGAACTAGGCAAATCTCTCGACACCCTCGTACGTGGAGCGTGGCCGGTCGTGCGCATCGTGGGTGCACGTGAACACCTGCTCGAGCGGCCATATGTCGTGTTCGATAATCAACGCCTGAGAACGTCACTCGCTACCGGTGTCGTCACACGCAACGACTCTGTGCTCGCCGCCGAGCACGACCTTTATGCGACGACTCTTCGTCTGGCATCTGGTGGTGTGATACGCGCGCGGCTCGTCATCGACGCAACCGGCATCGGTGTACTGCTCGCACTTCGCCCGGCGTCAAGAGGGGCACAGACGGCGTACGGATTGGTCGTTGGTGACACCGCTCATGTCGACGCGGGGGTTTTCACACTGATGGATTGGCGTCCGTCAACCCGCAACGGTTCGCAGCGACTGCGCAATGAGCGCACCAATGCTGCAACGTTCTTCTATGGTGCACGCTTCAATGACGGCACCTCACTTATCGAGGAAACCTCACTCTTCGCAGAACCACCGCTGGACATCAACGAGCTTCGCGGGCTGCTTGCGTCGCGACTCGGCAGCGACCTTACGAGTCAGGCAATGGCTGTCGAGCGGGTGCACATCCCGATGGGGATTGAATTGCCGTCGCGCACCACGCGAGTCGTGGGGTTCGGTGCCGCGGCTGGATACGTCCATCCTGTGACGGGCTATTCGGTGGCGAGTTCTCTACGGGCGTCATCCCGCGTTGGCGATGCCATTGCGATCGCGCTGCAGGACGGCAAACATGCCTCTGACCTCGCATCTGCCGTGTGGCATTCGGTCTGGCCCACACATCTCTTGAGCACACGGGCATGGCATCTCGCAGGGTTGCACGCACTGCGTCGCTTGCAGAGAGAACGCATCGGTGAATTCTTCGACGAATTCTTTTCGCTGCCTGTCGATCTGTGGTCTAGCTATCTGCGCATCGACACCGAGCCCAGCGTCGTTCGCCAAGCGATGTTCACGTTATTTGCGCGGTCACGCTTGTCGCTTCGCGTCAAGCTCGCGGCCTCGCCCGTTGCGCTGCTGCGAGCGCTCGTCGCATGATAAAGATCCACGCCACAACAGCGCACACCGAAAACACGAACCACTGCACCGTGTACGAGAGGTGGGGTCCCAGGGTGAGCGTTGGCTCGGCGATGCGCGACAAAAGAGGGGAGTCGCCAGGCTCGCTCTGCAGCAAGTCGACGTAGATGGGTAGCACCGCACCCGGAAGTTGTCGTGAGATGCGCTCGATGTCGAGGCGTTGCACTTCGCGCAGCTCGCCTGTGGCGGGATCGCCCAATTCTCCGCGTCGGTGCGTTTGGCTGGCACGAACTCGGCCGACAACTGTCACTTTGCCCGCTGGTGGCGGGGGCACAGCTTCTGAGAGCGGTATGAACCCGCGATTCACGATGAGCACTCGACCGTCAGCAAGTTGCAGCGCACCGATTGGATCGACGCCGGCTCGACCATCTTGCGAGAGATTGACGAGCAGCAAGTCTTCGTCGGGCAGGTAGCGACCGGTCGCAGTCAACAGATACCACTCGAGATCTTCGCCGAGCGCAAGCAGGTCGTCCACTCTGCGCGGTGCCTCGAGCGAGCGCGCCCGCACTTCTTGATTGAAAGTCGCTCGCTCCTCGTGGCGTCGAAGTTGCCAGAAAGCAAGGTTTACCATCACTACGACCAGCAGAATGGTGAAGACATGAAGGGCGACCATCTTGGGTGACCACAGCACGCGCAACACGCCCGCAACCCTAACGAGGCCCGTGCTCGTGTTCGATGGCGACTGTCAGTTCTGTCGTTCATGCGTGCGCTTTGCAGAACGCATCAAGAGGCGCGAGTTCACGAGCGTCGCGTATCAACAGACAGATCTTGCCGAGCTCGGATTGCGAGCCGATGAGTGTGCAAACGCTGTGCAGTGGGTCGACGAAAACGCTGCGCATGCTTCGGCGCACGAGGCTGTGGCTGCTGTTCTGAAATCAGCGCGAGGCGTTTGGCCGCTCGCTGGTTACGCAATAATGCTTCCGGGGGTTCGCCGACTCGCGGCGCTCACGTATCGCCGAGTGGCGCGACGACGCCAGTGCATCGTGACAGCCCCAACTCCGCCCGATGGTGAGTGAAACGCTACCGCTAGCCTGAGGGCGCTACATCAGGAGCGACCTATTGGTCCGGCAACCGGGAATCCACGGTGCCAAGTCACCTCGGTGACGATGTGGTCCCGCAAGGGACAACGGACCAGTGATCAAAAGTCCTCGTGATGCAGCGCGAACGGACGGAAGATCCCATGCAACGAACCGACTACCCGGCAACTGGCGCCTGGAATGCTGGGCAGCCCGCGGGTCGCCGCAAGTTCTTGCAGCTCGGCGAGCGGCCTGTCGCTCTCGACGTGGGAGCCACACTGCGCGATGTGGCAATCGCATACGAAACGTGGGGCACCCTGAACGCAGACGCATCCAATGCAGTGCTCATCTGTCACGCGTGGACAGGCGACAGTCACGTGTCGGGTGCGGCAGACGAGGGGCATCCAACCCCAGGTTGGTGGGAGGGCATCGTTGGCCCCGGTCTCGCGATCGATACCAACGAATGGTTCGTGGTGTGCAGCAACGTGTTGGGCGGCTGCCAAGGCACCACAGGGCCGGCTTCGGTGCATCCTGACGACGGACGACCGTACGGTTCGCGATTCCCGGTCATCACGATTCGCGACATGGTGCGTGCGCAAGTGCGGCTTGCCGACGTGCTTGGTGTGCATCGATGGCATGCTGTCGTCGGCGGCTCGATGGGTGGTATGCAAGCGCTGGAATGGGCAATCACCTATCCGAATCGCGTCGGAGCACTTGTCGCTATCGGCACCTGCCTGCAGTCGACGGCACAGCAGATCGCATGGGGAGCGATCGGTCGTCGTGCAATTCGCCTCGATCCCAAGTGGCGCGGCGGCGACTATTACGACGCGGCCGTTGGTGACGGCCCGTGGCAAGGTCTCGCAACGGCGCGGATGGTGGCGCAGGTGACCTTCCGCAGCGACAACGTGTTCACCGAGAGATTTGGTCGCGAACTCGCCGACGCCGACGCTGAAAACAGCGGCATCGGCCTGTGGGACAAGTTCGAAGTGGAGCGATATCTCGACCACCATGGTGACCGCCTCGTGCGACGATTCGACACCAACAGTTATCTGTTGATTGGCAAGGCGATGGACCTGCACGATGTCGCCCGCGGTCGTGGGGGATTGGCTCAGGCGCTGCGCCGCGTCACTGCTCGAACGCTGGCGATGGGCATCTCGAGTGACATTCTGTATCCGACGTATCAACAGCGCCAGATATGCGATCTTGTCGCAGCCAACGGCGTACCTGCGAAATACATAGAGATCGATTCACCCCACGGCCACGACGCGTTCTTGATCGATACGGCTCAAGTCGGCGACCCGCTGCGAACGTTCCTGCACGCTTGACACGCCGCCGAACCGGCGGCTCGCCCACGAATGGCTCAGGGCACGAGCGCGTCGAGCACCGGCACGCAGCGGCTCTTTGCGGGCACACGCAGTGAGGCACCGTCGAGGTTGCCGCTGCGCAACTCGTAGATGCGCCGCTTGCGAGGGAGATCGTCGGTCGCGCCAATGACTCGCCACACGCCTCGCAAGTCTTTGGCTCTCCGCGAACGCGTCAGCACGAAGAGCTCACCGTCTTGTACCCCGACCTTCACATCGTTCCAGCGGGCGTGATCGCGCGGGTCTTGCGGATGCAATTGCATTCGGCACATGAATCGCAGCCCGTCTTTGGATGCCCAGTGAGGTTCCATGCCCCATCCGAGCCATGCGAGCAGCCCAATCACCGCGAGAAATGAGACGCTCGAAAGTAGGTTTGTCACGCAACTAGTTTGGCATCGTGGCAGTGGGCATTGCGCTGATCGTTGTCGGTTTCGTGCTGCTGGCAGTCACCTTATGGTTCTGGCGAGAGTCTCGCCCCGACAACCCGGTTCTCGGCCCGCTCGAGGTGATGGGTGAGAAGGCGTTCAAAGAGGCTGACGAAGCCACGCGCAAGGAGATGCTCCGCAAGGCGAGAAGTACGGTGGTGCCGTGACATTCGATCCGCAAGAGATGCTCGCAAGATTTCGCGAGCGGGCCGCGGCGGTTCGTCGACGGCCGTTGCCGCCAGTCGCGGGCGAAGAACGGCAGCACTTCCTTGCCCAGGCCAACGTCGACTTCCAAGACTTTGCGATGATTGGCGACTCGCAGGCAACACTCGAAGACGGGGTGCTCACACTTCGCATCGACCTGCGGCCCGCCAAGAAGAATTCCTGAGCCTGCGTCAATGACTGAATCGGTGAGCTCTACCGGCGCCGCACAGCGCCCGCGCAGTGCCCCCGAAGCCGCAGTCGTTGTCGCGGTAGTGGCGTGGGCGGTCGGCCCCATAATGGTGTCCAACCTCACTATCTCTCTGCCGACGATCGTGTTCTGGCGCCAGCTCATTTGGCTACCGGTGTTGTTCGTGCTCGCGCACAAAATGGGCGACGGCTTCAACAGGCACCATCTAGCAGTGTCGTGGAAGCCCGGTCTCTTCTTTGCCATCTCGACGACGTTGAGCTTCGGATCGTTCCAGCAGACGACTATCGCAAACGCGACGTTGATCGGCAGCCTCACGCCCGCCGTATTGCTGCTTCTCGCCCCGAAGATCTTCGGCGAGAAGATCACCGTCCAGCGAGCGCTGTATTCGCTCGTTTCGTTCGCCGGGGTTGTGGCAGTGGTCGTTGGCGCAGAGACTGGCGGAAGTTCCGGTGAGCACGGTCTGCTCGGTGACGCCATGGCGTTCGGCAACATGGTGATGTGGACCGTCTACTTCATCACCGCAAAGCAGGCACGCGATGAGGGGATGAATTCTTGGTCATTCCTTACGGGCATTTGTCTCACCAACGTGGTCCTGGCGATTCCCTTTGCGTTGATTACGAGCGACGACTTGTTGTGGCCAACTCGCACGGACTGGTTATTGCTCGTTCTGATGATGCTGATCCCTGGTACGACAGGCCACTACTTGATGACTTGGGCACAGCGATACCTCGACACGACGGTGTCATCGCTCATCACGTTGCTTGGGCCGGTGATTTCTACGGCACTCGCGTTCGCATTCCTCGATCAATCTGTGTCGACAGTGCAAGTCATCGGCGGAGTCGTGGTATTGCTCGGCCTGGGCGGGGTGATTCTCAGCACGTCGTCGGTGCGAGCTACTAAAAGTGACACGGTGGGTACCGCCGACCCGTTGCTAAACTCAAATCCTTAACGCGGACGTGGCTCAGTTGGTAGAGCATCACCTTGCCAAGGTGAGGGTCGCGGGTTCGAATCCCGTCGTCCGCTCCAGAGGATTCAGAATGCTCGCCAGGCTGCTGCCAGTGGTAGCGGTTGTGGTGCTCACCGGCTGCGCCGACGGCGAGGCTGCCGAGCCGGTTGTGTATGTCGCGGCTGCCAGCGACACCCGTGAGGCTTTCACTGAGTTGGCAGCCAAACTCAAGGACTCCGACGGCATCGACGTGAAGTTCGTGTTCGGTTCGTCGGGCATGCTTCGAGAGCAAGTGTTGAACGGCGCACCTTACGACGTCTATGTCTCGGCGAACGCGGCGTTCGTTGCAGAAGTCGTTGACGCCGGCTTTGCGCAACAGGCCAACGTGCGGGAGTATGCGCGTGGAGTGCTCGCACTCATCTCGCGCAACGGTGTTGAGCTGCCCAAGATTTCGCCAACCAACGGCACATTGTCGGGTAACGGTTCGGCGATTACCTTGGCAAACTTTTTTTCGGCGCTCGACAGAAGGAGTCGGTTCGCGATCGCAAACCCGGCCCACGCTCCGTACGGTGTGGCAGCAAAAGAATCTCTCGAATCGCTCGGCGTCTATGACGAATTTGCCGACCGATTGATTCTGGCTGAGAACGTCGCCGATGCAGTCCGTATTGTTGCCGCAGGCGAGGCCGACTTCGGGTTGGTGGCCCTTGCGCTGGTGCGTGATCGCGACCACGTTGACATCGACTCAGGCTTGCACCAGCCCATCCGTCAGACAGCTGCGCTCACCAAGCGCGGCGAGAACAATCCTGCAGCGCGCAAATTCATCGACCTATTGGTGTCACCCGAAGGGATCTCCGTGTTGGTGGAGTATGGCTTTGTAGTCGATGGCAGGCAGTGATGACGACAATCGCTGAGGTTGCTGGATGAGCGACTGGTTTCCGTTATGGCTCTCCTTGCGGGTGTCGCTGTTTTCGACGATGACAGCTGCAGTACTTGGAGTCACGCTTGCATATGGCCTCGCCAAGTGGCAGTCTCGTTGGTCGGGCATCGTGGAGGCTGCCGCCACATTGCCCATCGTGCTGCCACCAACAGTGCTCGGTTACTACCTCCTCACCTTGCTCGGCTCGCGTTCGCCCCTCGGCGAGGCCGCTGAGTCGGTCTTCGGTCGGCCCATTGTCTTTACCGAGACAGGTGCAGTCGTCGCAGCAACCATCTCGGCGCTGCCCTTCGTAGTGCGTGCTGCTCGGGCCGCGATCAGCAACGTCGACTCTCGAGTAGAAGAAAGTGCCCGAGTGATGGGTTTGCCCGAGTGGCGAGTTGCACTCAGAGTCACACTTCCGCTCGCATCGCGTGGCGTCGGGGCTGGTGTTGCGCTCGGTTTCGCCCGCGCGCTCGGCGACTTCGGTGCCACGGTGATGGTTGCGGGCAACATCCCCGGACAAACGCAAACGTTGCCAATCGCCGTGTATGACGCAGTTCAGGCTGGTGATGAGGCCACTGCCCGCACCGGCTCGCTCCTGCTGGGCGCGATTGCGGTAGCAGTCTTGCTTCTCATTACTCAAGTGTTCGCGAGGCGCCCGTCGTGAACCTTTCTGTCGACATTCGTGTGGAGGTGCGTGAATTCGGCGTGGACGCGCGATTCGACGCCACGCCCGGCCTCACCGTGCTCGTTGGCCCGTCCGGGTCGGGCAAGAGTCTCACGCTCGCCGCGGTGGCCGGCACCATTCGGCCGACTCGGGGCGTCATTCGGCACGGCGACCGAGTGTTTGCCGACGTCGGTCGGCACATCCACCTTCGCTCACAAGAGCGCGGCATCGGCATGGTGTTCCAGCACGCCGCACTGCTTGACCACCTGTCACCGCTCGAGAACGTGATGCTCGCCGTGCGTGGTGGTAAGCGCGGCGCACGGCGCGACACCGCCTCGGCACTGCTCGAGCGTGTCGGTGCGGCACGACGTGCAGACGCTCGGACGCGCACCCTTTCGGGTGGCGAACGTCAGCGAGTGGCGCTGGCGCGAGCGATGGCTGGTAGTCCGAAGATTCTGCTGCTTGATGAGCCCTTCAGTTCGTTAGATGCGCCGACGCGCGATCAGATGCGCACCCTGGTGCGGGAGCTCGTTGATGAACGGGGAGTTATTGCTCTCTTAGTGACTCACGACGCGGGTGACGTTGCCGTGCTCGGTGATCGGGTCGTGAACTACGAACCGGGCCGGACCGTCTAGGTCGGGGAACGAACCCGCTCGTGCGGGCCATGTACTCCGCGTATCCCGGCTTGCGCTTGGCGAGTAAGCGATCGAGCATCGCTACACCGGACACCCGCACGAGCAGCACCGTCATAACTGCCGAGCCGAGAAACGCCCAAGCTCCGGCACCCTGCACCGAACCGACGATGGCAAGACCCCACCAGACGAGGCAATCACCGAAGTAGTTCGGGTGGCGCGTGAGGGCCCACAAACCCTGGTCCATGATCTGGTCCGCGTTGCGCGGATCTCGCTTGAAACGCGCGAGTTGTGCATCGCCCACTGCCTCGAAGTACAGCCCGACAGCCCACACGATGAATCCGAAGAAAGCAATGAAGCCGGCGCCGGCTTGGGTGTCGCGTTGTCCGAGGGTGACAGGCAGCGCCACCACGAACATGAGCGCACCCTGCAAACCGAACACGGTGTAGAGACTTACGATGGCAAATCGTTCGCCGTGTTTGCGGCGCATTGCGCGATAACGAAAGTCTTCGCCTTTGCCGAGGTTCCGCCGAGCCAAGTAGAAGGTCAGCCGCAGGCCCCACAGCGTCACCATGAAGATGAGCAGCCAGTTGCCTGAGCCCGCAGCCCCGCTTACGAACTTTGCCGCCCACGCCACCAACACAAAGCCGAGGCCCCAGACGATGTCGACGATCGACGCGTCGCGTCGCAGCAGCGAAACCGACCACGTCGCGAGCATCAGGCAGGCGATGGTGACTATTGCCGCCGTGAGAATTGTGGAGGCATCGGTCACGCTCCGAGCGTAGGTCTTGCCGCTAGTGGGGCGGGGGATGAGGTTCGCCGCGTTGCGGTATTCGCGATGAGATGCGAGCCTTGAACGATGCTTCAGGTGCGGGATCTCTGCGTCGAGGTCGGAGCACGTCTCGTCGTGAAGGATGCCTCGTTCACCGTGATGCCTCGCGACAAGGTGGGTCTTGTCGGCCGCAATGGCGCCGGCAAGACAAGCTTGTTCCGGGTGCTTGGTGGCGCAAGCGAACCGAAGTCGGGCACTATCCAGAGAGGCGGAGCATTTGGTTATCTTCCGCAAGACCCGCGTATCGCCGGTGCGTTCGATGGCAGAACGGCCGTCTCGCACATCTTGTCTTCGCGCGGCATCGACGAAGATCTCATCCGCTTGGAGAAACTCCGCATCGCGATGGAAGAGCGCGCGGACTCGCAGAACATCGCCCGCTTCGCGAAAGCGCAAGAGGATTTCGAGCGCAAGGGCGGATATGCGGCAAACAGCGAGGCACGCGCAATTGCCGCAGGGCTAGGTCTGATGCCCGACCGTCTCGACCTGAAACTCGGTGTGCTCTCTGGTGGTGAGCGACGACGCGTCGAACTTGGTCGCATTCTCTACGGCGGCAGTGACACGCTGCTCCTTGACGAGCCCACGAACCACCTCGACATCGATGCCAAGATGTGGATGCTCGACTTCTTGCGCAACTTCAAGGGTGCATTACTCGTCATCAGTCACGACCTGGAATTACTCGACGAGGCCATCACGCGCGTGCTGCATCTCGACCGTCCCGACGAGGGCGATTCTGGTCAGGTCATCGAGTACCGAGGCACGTATTCGCAGTACTTGCGGGCCAGAGAGGCTGACGAGGCTCGCGCCGCGAAGATGGCCGCCCAACAGTCAAAAGAAATCGACCGTCTGCAGCGGGTCGTGGACAGGTTCGGTGCGAAAGCGTCAAAAGCGGCAATGGCACGAAGCATCGAAAAACGCATCGACAGGCTCGACGCCAAGCGCACTCATGCCCCGCGTGCGAAACGCACACTCGCCGTCAAGTTTCCAGAGGCGCCGAGTTGTGGCGAGACGGTGCTCGTCGCCAATGGGCTGCGTAAGAGCTATGGCGGACCAGACGTCTTTCACGACGTGAGCTTCGACTTGGGCCGCGGCGAACGGTTGCTCGTGCTCGGGTTGAACGGTGCGGGCAAGACGTCGCTCCTGCGCATCCTGGCGGGGGAGTCAAAGGCAGACGACGGTGAATTCTCTTTCGGTTACCAAGTGCAACCGGGCTATTACGCGCAGGAGCACGACAACCTCGTCGCCGACCGTTCGTTGATCGACCACATGCGCGACATGGCGCCGACCCGGCTGGGGCTCACTGAAACGCAGCTGCGCGGCATGCTCGGTTCGTTCGGGCTCTCCGGCGACAAGGTGTTCCAGGAGTCAGAAACCCTCTCCGGAGGCGAAAAGACCAAGCTTGCACTCGCCATGCTCATGGTCGGCCGTAACAATCTTCTGCTGCTTGACGAGCCAACCAACAACCTCGATCCGTCGAGCCGCGACGCGGTGGCGGCAGCCCTTGCAGAGTGGAACGGGGCAATCGTGCTCGTCAGCCACGACACCGACTTCGTCGAGCAACTGTCGCCTACAAAGGTGCTGGTGATGCCAGACGGGCAGGTCGACTACTACAACGAGTCGTGGCTGGAGATCGTCAGCCTCGCCTGATCACCAGGCTCGAGAGACCACGGCTTCCGCTGGTGCCGTACACCTTCTTGTCGTTCTAGTGTTTGCGAAGTGACCCCATCGTCGCCGTCGCTGCCTTCGTCGTCGCAGCTGCCTCCACCATCTCCGTACCCGAATGAATCCGACGGCTACTGGATGCACTATCACGACGAAGACAGCCAGAAACTTGCAGACGCCATCATCAAGTATGCGGTCGATCGAGTGCGACTCGACCCGCCGCCGCTCGATGCACCGAAACCGCTGAGTCAGTTGCAACGAGAAGTCGGCCAGACCATCACCGCCGAGGGTCTCGGCGCGATGAAAGCTCTCGAGATCTTTACCGAACAGCTAGCGCCATCGTGCATCAGCGTCGATCATCCGTTGTTCCTGTCGTTCGTGCCGGGTGCGCCGACCGAGTCGTCCGTATTGTTCGACCTCGTCGTTGCGGCATCCAACATCTACGGCGGTTCATGGCTCGAAGGCGCGGGTGCGGTGTTCGCCGAAAATCAGGCATTGCAATGGATCATCGAGTTGGCCGGTCTTCCCAAGACGGCTGGTGGCGTGTTCGTGTCGGGTGGTACCGCCGGCAACCTTTCAGCGCTCATCGCTGCCCGCTGGTCATGGCGACAAAAGGCGCGGGGCGCGCAGAACCGTAATCGCCCGATCATCATCGCTTCTGGTGGGGCACACTCATCGGTGGCACTGGCCGCGAACGCGATGGACGCCGACCTGCTTTCGGTGAAGACCGACTCGCACAATCGCCTCACTGCAGGCGTCATTCGCGAGGCCTACTCCGGGCTCTCGGCAGAAGACCGAGCCCGCGTGTGCGCGGTGGTCGCAACCGCCGGCACTACCAACCTCGGTGTTATCGACGATCTCGCCGGTATCGGTGGCTTCGCACAAGAGCATGGTGTGTGGTTCCATGTCGACGGTGCGTACGGCGCCGCGGCACTGTGTGCGCGCAGCGTTCGCCACCTGTTCGACGGCATCGAACTCGTCGACAGCTTCATAGTGGATCCGCACAAGTGGCTGTTCGGGCCGTACGACTGCTGCGCCCTCGTATATCGCGACGTACGTCTCGGCAAAGCAGCACACACCCAGAAAGCCGAATACCTCGATGTGCTCATCCAGGATGCGGCAGCACCGCCAGACGAGGCGTACAACCCGGCCGACCTCGCTCATCACCTCACTCGGCGCGTGCGAGGGCTTCCGTTCTGGTTCAGCCTCGCCACGCACGGCACTGAGGCGTACGAAGAAGCGATGGAAATCACGTTGCAGGTGGCCCGCGACGCCGCAACCATGGTTCGTTCTGCGGCTCATCTCGAGTTCGTGGTCGAACCGTCTCTTTCGATCTTGGTCGTTCGCCGAAAAGGTTGGACCCCTGCTGACTACACCAGATGGAGCGACCGCATGCTGCACGACGGCATCGCATTCGTCGTGCCAACGACACACCAGGGCGAGACGGTCCTGCGAATGTGCTTAGTCAATCCTCGCACCGATCCGGCGCAGATGCAGATGCTCTTTGATTCGATGAAAGACTGACACCTTGCTACTGGAAGACTGACTCCATGGGGTTGTTGAGGACGCTTCGTTCGGTCATCGCAATCCGGCGGTTCGATTTCAACTCGCGTCGGCGTCGGCTCACCAAGTGCGGCGACATTGGTGACGTTCGCCGCCTCGCCAAACGCAACCTGCCCGGCGGAGTCTTCGACTATTTCGACGGCGCTGCCGAAACCGAATGGTCGCTGGCCAATAATTCGGCGGCGTTCGATCGTGTGCACCTCAAACCGCGGGTCTTGGTTGATGTCTCGAAAGTCGACACGACCACCACCGTGATGGGGCAGCACATGCGGTATCCCTTTGCATTCTCCCCAACAGGGTTCACTCGCATCGCCACGTCGGCGGGCGAACTTGCAGTTGCACGGGTGGCGGCAAGACACGGAGTGCCGTACACCCTCTCAACACTCGGCACGCGAAGCATCGAAGAAGTCGCCGCCGCCTCAGCGAGCGTTTCCGCCTCGGGCCCGCTCTGGTATCAGCTCTATGTGTGGAAAGACCGTGGTCTTTCCCGGGAGCTCGTCCAACGGGCGAAGGCTGCCGGTTATAAAGCCATCATGGTCACCGTTGACACCGCAGTGTTCGGCCGCCGCGACCGCGACGTACGTCGAGGATTCACACTGCCGCCAAAGATTGGCCTAGACACCTTCATTGACGGCATTCGGCATCCACGCTGGACTCTCGACTTCATCACGCACGAACCGATCACGTTTTCTGCGGTAGCAGGGAGGGGAGACGTCGACGGTTCGACTGCGATCACTCTCAGCGATTACGTGAACAGCCAGTTCGACGCGTCGCTTTCATGGCGCGATCTCGACTGGGTTCGCAGCGAGTCCGGCCTGCCCATCATGCTGAAGGGCATCCAGTCCGTCGAAGATGCCGTGCAAGCGCAAAAGGAAGGCGTCGAAGCCATCGCACTGTCGAACCACGGTGGTCGCCAATTCGACGGGTCTCCAGCACCGATTGAGCTGCTCCCAGGCGTCATGGATGCCGTCGGTGACGGCATCGAGGTGCTCGTCGACGGTGGCGTTCGGCGAGGGGGCGACGTCGTCAAGGCATGCGCACTCGGCGCGCGAGCGGTGATGTTCGGGCGGCCGTACCTCTACGGTCTTGGCGCCGCTGGCGAACTTGGAGTGGAGTGGGTGATTGACTACTTCGCCGCCGGCATCAAACGCACGATGGCGCTCGTTGGCGCAACAAACGTTGCGTCGCTACGAGCCAACGCTCACCGCTGACGTAAGGCTTGGCGCAACCATGCTCGCCGCTGACATCGAGCTTGGCGCAGCCATGCGGGCCGCGGCGTTACTTCTTCGCGCGACCGGTGGTCTTCGGCTCGGCCTTCTTGACGGTCTTCTTGCGGGTGCCGTAGCGCTTGTTGAAGCGTTCGACGCGACCGGCTGAGTCGATGATCTTCATTTGGCCGGTATAGAAGGGATGGCTCGCGTTGGAGATGTCCAGCTGCACGACGGGGTAGGTGTTGCCATCGGTCCACTCCACGGTCTTGGAGGGGTCGGTCTTGATAGTGGAGCGCGTGAGGAAGCGATAGTTCGCGCCGGAATCTTCGAACACGACGAACTCGTACTTCGGGTGGATGTCCTTCTTCATGGCTTGATAAGCGTAGCGGGAGGTTCCGCAGCGAAACCCTCGCACCGCGTGGTGGTGGGCGTAAACCACCCCTTAGACTGACGAAATGCCCAATCGTTGTGATGTGCTCGACAAAAAGCCGTCGCGCGGACACTCCGTCTCGCACTCGAACATCAAGTCGAAGCGGTCGTGGCGCGTCAACACCCACAAGCGTCGCTTTTGGTTGCCGTCCGAGAAGCGTTGGGTCACGCTCTTCGTCTCGGCCAAAGGCATCCGCACCATCGACAAGCGGGGCATCGAGTCAGTCGTCGCAGAGATGCGTCGCAAGGGCAAGAAGGTCTGAGGTAACCGAGCATGGCAGCCAAAAGCAAAGACCGTCGACCGATCATCAAGCTGCGTTCCACCGCCGACACCGGCTACACCTATGTGACGCGCAAGAACAAGATCAACTCGCGCGAGCGCCTCGAACTGAAGAAGTACGACCCGATCGCGCGCAAGCACGTCATCTTTAAAGAAGAGCGTTAAATTCAGCGCGGCTTTCGCCGCAAGTTATTGAGTCGCGGCCACCGCCGCAGATTATTGCAGTGCCTGCGCGAAATCAGCGATCACGTCGCGCGCTGACTCGAGCCCGACCGAGACCCGTAACAGCGCATCGCTGATACCCGTCGCGGCTTTCACATCTGGTGGCACCGACAGATGGGTGCTCGTCGCAGAGTGGGAAATGAGTGTGTCGGGGCCACCGAGCGTCACGGCGTTGCGCACGAGGCGGAGACGCTTGGTCAACATTCGTGCTTCGTCGACACCGCCGCAGAGTTCGACCGACATGATGGAACCAAACCAGCGCATCTGGCGCTTAGCGAGTTCGTGCTGCGGGTGCGAGGTGAGACCCGGATAGTTCACACGTCTCACTGCGGGGTGGGCGGTCAGCCATTCAGCGAGCCGTTGGGCAGTTTCACTCTGTTGACGCAGACGAGCGCCGAGCGAACGCACGCCGCGCAATCCGTTGAGCGCATCATACGGCGAAGCCGTGGCGCCATGCAGCACGGAGTAAGCCCAGACAGAGTCGATGATCTCTTTCTCTGCGGCAATCACTCCCAATGTCGCGTCGTTATGGCCGGCAATGCCCTTGGTTGCCGAGTGCATCACGATGCTCACGCCGTGGCGCAATGGTTGCTGGGCGAGCGGAGTGGCGAGCGTCGAGTCAACCATTGTGAAGGGTCCCTTGATCGCGCCGAAAGCGTCGAGGTCGACCACATCAAGATGTGGGTTCGTCGGAGTCTCCGCCATCACCAGCACGGTCTTGCCAGGGCGAATGGCGGCTGCGAACTCTGAAGCATTCCGACCGTCGACATACGTGACGTCGATACCCATTCGCTTGCATGGGCCGTCGAGAAACCCGAGAGTTCCGGCGTACATGTTCCGCTGCGCGACGATGTGGTCACCACTCGAGCACAGTGCGAACACCGTCGATGCGATCGCGCCCATACCAGAAGCGAAGGCGAGGGCAGACTCGGCACCTTCGAGCTCGGCGATCGCCCGCTCGAACGAGTCAACCGTGGGGTTCGCATAACGTGAATAGAAGCCGGGCGAGTGAATTGCTTTGGCTCCCCGGTGCGTGCCGTCCAAGTCGGAGGTATCCCACGTGCTTGAGGCCCAGAGTGCAGGGGAGAGCGAACCGTTCTTATCACGGCCCGATGTGACGGCGGCCGTTTCGGGGTCGTGCGAAGAGGGCGTATGCTCGGCGTTTTCTCCCACGTGTTCAGGCTACGCAGCGCAATTCACACAATTTTCTGCGCTTCCTGTAGTTTCGCCGAAGTCAATTACATGAGAGAGGTCGTGTCCATGTCTCGTCGACGAGCGGTTGCATCGGTCATCTTGGCTGCAGTTCTGGGGGCCGGTTCGTTGGCCGCGGCCGAAGCCGGCCCGAGTCCGCTGTCTGGCCTGCCAGGGGGTGCTGGTCAGCCCGTGGTGATGGTGAAGTACGGAAATTCTCGTCCGGACCGCCCGCACTACGGCCTCAATCAAGCCGATCTCATCTACGTCGAAGAGGTGGAGTGGGGCCTCACCCGCATCGCCGCAATGTTCAACTCCAAGTTCCCAAGCGTCGTCGGGCCGACTCGCAGCGCCCGCATCTCGGATCTCGAGATTCTTGAGCAATTCGAGAAGCCGGGCCTCGTTTACAGCGGTGCCAACGATGTTTTGCTGAAAGCCGTTCGAAAGAGCAATGCCGTTTCGCTCTCGCCGAGCGAGCGTTCTGCGTTCTTTTACCGAAATCTCTCGAAACAAGCACCCCACAACCAGCTGGCGCGTCTCAGCTCGATGATGGCGAAAGAAACCCAGGTCTCTGCAGTCAGCGACGTTGGCTTCACCTTCGACCGCACTTCGCCGGCTGGAGGCAAGCGGGCGAAGTCATTCAAGGCTTCTTGGCCATCAGCGCGAGTTGCGGGCGTCTGGGACGGCAATGCTTGGGTCATTTCCATGGATGGCACGGTGCATCGCGACGCCCAGAACAAGAGTCTTCTCACCCCCAAGACCGTCGTCATCCAACTCGTGGAACAGAAAGAGACGAAATACGGCGACCGTTTCGGTGGTAAGACACCGCTCGTGAAGACCGTTGGCTCCGGTGACGCATTCGTCTTGCGCAACGGCAATTCGTACGAGGCGCAGTGGTCGCGTCCAACCAAAGATGCGGGCACGACGTTCACCATCGGCGGTACGTCGTTGCCGTTTGACGTCGGTCAAGTGATGATCCTTCTCGTGAACTCGAAGGCCAAGAAGGGCTCGGTCGTCATCGAATAATGGGCGAATGGGAGACGGGTCTCAACGTCGCGCACGACCGCGGCATCATCGACGCTGATCTCCGTGAACGCCTTGCGGCGATGTCATTTGAGCGGGAGGTGCGAGCCGACAGGTTCCCAATGCGAATTGCGCTCATCGTGCTCGGTGCGATTCTCCTCGTATCAGCCGGGTTCGCGGTCATCGTGAGAGTGCTCGGTGACGATCCGTCTCAAGTGCTCATCGCCGCGGTGTTGTTACTTGTCGCAGCGATAGCGGAGGGCGTCGCCTGGTTGATTCGTCGAGCAAAGTCGCTTTCATTCCTGGCCGGTATCGTCGGAGCATTCGCCGGGGTTCCTCTGGGCTTCTCGGTGGCGGTGTTGCTGCCCAACGATCCGAATTCCGCCGCCGGCGCCGTCGGTTCATTTATCGCGGCGAGCTGGTCGTTGTTGTGGTTCCAGCGAACAAAAGCCGGTCTGGCGATAGCGGCTGTCATCGCAGAACTTGCGTTCTTCGTCGGTTTCGCCGGTGATTGGGTGGACCTCTCGCAAGAGACCATCGGGGTGACCTTGTGCATCGTGGGCATTGCTGCTGCGACCGTCTCGATTTTCGGCAAGCTGAAGCCGAGTCTTCCGCCTCTCGTCGCGTCTCTGATCGTTATCGGAGTTGGATGTGTTCAACAGAACACCTACGGCGGCGACGTCATCGCGGTGATCGGTCTCGTTATCTCCGCTGCATTGTTCTTGCTTTCATACCGTCGTGGTGAAGCGTTGATGTCAGCAGCTACTTCAGTTTCGACGGGAGTGTGGGCCGTCGTGTTGACGACCGCTTTGACTGAAGGTGCGATTGCACCACTCGTGGTTGCAGCGGTGGTTGGTGCCGGTTTGATTGCCTGGGGGCTGCGTCTTTCACGTCGGTAGCCTTCATGCGTCCGCGTCAGCGAACGCGGCGACGTGGCCGACTGGCTAGGCACGGGCCTGCAAAGCCCTTTAATCGGGTTCGATTCCCGACGTCGCCTCAAGTGGCGAGACACTCGTAGTGTCGTCGTATGAACGACTCTGGAGTCAGTCCAAGCGCTGTCGTTCGCAATCTCATCACCGCAATCGAAAATAAAGACTTGGCGCGAGCCGCGGATTTGCTCGCCGAAAACGTCTCCTACGAAAACATGCCGATGAAGCCGATCGTCGGAAAGGCCATCGTGTTGAAGGTGCTGCAGGGGTTTCTTGACCCTGCCGAGGAGGTTGTGTGGCAGGTGCTGTCAGAATGCGAGCGCGGCAACGCCGTCTACAACGAAAGGCTCGACAGATTCAAGATCAACGGCGGGTGGCTGGATTTACCGATAGCGGGTGTGTTCCGCGTCGAAGCGGGGAAGATCACGCTCTGGCGCGACTATTTCGATATGGCGACCTACACCGAGCGGCTCAAGCAATTAATGAGCGCTTAACGGCTAGAAGTTCTTGAGCTTGGCAATCTCGACAAAATTGACGTCTTCGGGCATCCGCGCATTCGGGATTATGAGCCGACGCACTGCCGATCGCAGCCCAGCGTCAGTTCCCCCTGTCAAGAATTCAGAAAGTTGGGAGAACGCCGTCTGTGGCTCGGCGAGGGTTCGCTCGTACGACATGACACAATGCGGTGTAGCGCTGAGAGAGCCACCTGTGAGGAGGTGGATTTTCTTTCGCCGTCTTGAATCGGCTGCCGACAGAGACGCTAAGTAGTCAGAACCCTCGACGCACTCCCTTTCGGCAATTGCGACTACATCTCTCAACACAAATACGAGAATCGGATTCTCCAAGTGGGGGAGCAGGTCGTCTAGATACTCGATGACGAGGGGGTCCTTAAATCCTCTAAATTGGCCCAAACGGTCCAGAGTTCTCACTGCTCGCTGAATGGCACGCTGCCTGTCGGTAGCCGACTGAATTTCGCGGAACGTTCTGTCTTCCATGTTCGAAGGGTCGATATCAGTGCCCATTGGGGCACCAATGAGGTGACAGAGACCTGCGACAACGCTCGTTCCACCTCGTGGCTGGCCGACGACCACCACCGTCCCACTTCCCGGATGGGAATTGGGCACCAGCACCCGAACCGGACGTGGTGAGTTTTGAGGCGAACTTGGATTCGTCGAGGCAGGCTCGGGTACGCCTGAGAAACTCAATTTGTGCAGATGCTTTTTCGAATTCTTGGATCCAAAAACGACTGGCACAGTCAGCATTTGCTGGAAGACTCGAAGAATTTGGAACTTGAGCACCGTAGTTATCCTACAAAGTAATAGTAAGCCACCGAGTGGGCTGAGGCATCTGCCGAGGCGCTGAACTAAACATGGGATACAAGTGGGATACCCCGCGGTTAGCGGGCGCGCGAGCGCAGGTCAAGCCAAGATGCAGCGCCGAGCACTAAGTATGCGACGCACAGCGTGAGACCGACCCAACGAAAGTCTGCCGGTGAAGCCTCAACCAGCAGCAAGCTCAAACCTGAGAATGCGAAAAAGATCCTCGCTCGGCGGTCCTTTGGTTTCTCGATCACTTGACCACCTCGAGCAAGAGATAGGTTCCGGCAGACACGAGCGCCGAGCCGGGAATGGTGAGTAGCCACGCCCAGAGCACTCTCCGAGCGACACCCCAACGAACTGCAGCGAGTCGGCGAGTCGTGCCGACACCAACGATTGCACCGGTGATGGTGTGAGTCGTTGAAACGGGGATTCCGCGTGCCGAGGTGAAAAAGAGCGTGATCGCGGCGGCAGTTTCAGCTGCGACTCCTCCCATTGGCTGCAATCGGGTCAGTTTGTTGCCCATGGTCTTGACGATCTTCCATCCACCAAAGAGTGTGCCGAGGCCGATTGCGGTGTGGGCGGACAACACAACCCACAACGGAACATCCGCCTCCGGCCCCAGGCGACCTGCGCCGATGAGCAACGCCAAGATAATGCCCATCGTCTTCTGGGCGTCGTTCGCGCCATGGCCGAGGCTGAATGCGGCCGCCGACACCAACTGAAGTTTTCTGAAAACCCGATTGGTTCGGCCGATGTTGGTGGCCCGAGCAACAATCCACATGAGCAACAACATTGCGATCATTCCGAGAGCAAGGCCGACGAGCGGAGACCAGACGATGAACACCCCGGTCTTGCGGATGCCGTCTACCACGACGACACCGAAACCTGCTTTCGTGATGCCGGCTCCGAGGATTCCTCCGACGAGTGCGTGTGAGGAGCTGCTGGGAAGACCGAGATATGCAGTCAGCACGTTCCAAAAAATCGCCCCTACGAGACCCGCGAAAATCACCCCAATCGAGATCACCGACGGGTCGACCACGCCCTTTGCAATGGTCTTGGCCACTTCGGTGCCGAGAACGGCGAACGCGATGAAATTCCAGAATGCTGCCCAAGCCACTGCATGCAGGGGCTTGAGAACTCTTGTGGCGACGACAGTGGCGATTGAGTTAGCTGCGTCGTGGAAGCCGTTGACGAAGTCGAAAGCGAGTGCGAGACCGATCACTCCAAAGAGTGCGGTTTGTTCCATGTCGCTTACGCGTACTTAACGGCGATTGATTGCACGACGTCAGAAGCGTGTTCGACAGAGTCGATCGACTTCTCGATTGACTCGACAATGTCTTTCCAGCGGAGAATGTCAAGCGCACTGTGGTTTCCAGAGAAAAGTTCGCTAGTTACTCGGCGGAACACGCGATCGGCGTCGCTCTCGATGCGGTCGATTTCGTCGACGAGCCGCGGAATGTCTTGCAATGACACCAAATTGCGAATCAGTTCGAGGTTCTTGTCGGTGATGACGTCGAGCAGGCGCAATTGGTCGTTGAGACCATTGAGAGGCTGGGTAACTCGGTGGAGCAACACGAGATCTGCTGCTGCGAAAATTTCGTCGACCACGTTGTCGAGTTCTGTCACCAGCAACTGGATGTCCTCGCGATCGAACGGTGTGACCAGCGAGCGTTCAAGCCGGCGATTGACTTCTCGTACCACATCATCGGCTTCACGCTCCGCCTCACGGAGTGCCGTCACTGCTGCTTCAGTCGCTGGCAGAGATCGAAGTATCTCACTCAATTGAGCTACGCACCCACATGCGATGCGGGCACTCTTTTCGAGGAGTGGAAAGAAGCTTTCGTCGCGCGGAAACAGCCTGAACTTCATCTTGACGAGCTCCCATGTTCTCTCACGCCGCTCTGGCGAGAACAGAAAACTAACAAATCTTCGAAGTGGCTGGCGCATCAGTAGACCCCAGTTGCGGAGTCGGGAACTACCGTTCTTCTGGTGAGCAATTTCGAGGGGAAAGTCGCGGTCGTCACGGGTGCCGGAAACGGTCTCGGGCGCGAGTACGCGCTGGCCTTGGCGAGCGTCGGGGCATCCGTAATCGCCAACGATGTTGGAGTGAGCGTGGGAGGTGAGAGCTCGGGTAGGAATCCTGCCGACACGGTAGTCGGCGAGATTGTCGCCCGCGGGGGCACCGCCGCGGCAAATCATTCGGATGTCTCGGACTGGTCAGGCGCAGAGGCGATCGTCTCCGACGCGTTGAAGCACTTCGGACGACTCGACTTGCTCGTCAACAATGCGGGGATCAACCGCCCAAGTTCGCTCGTGAATCTCACCGAGCGTGACGTCGATTTGCAGCTCGACGTGCACCTCAAAGGCACACTCGCGATGAGCCACTTCACTGCCGCGTTGTGGTCAACCTTGCCGCCAGATCATGGACGAGCCATCGTGAACACAACGTCGGCCGTCGGCTTGCATCCCGTTGCCGGTGGCGGTGTCTACGGCGCGGCCAAGGCGGGCATCATCGCACTGACGTTGAGCCACGCTCAAGAGCTCGCCCGCTTCGGCGCGAGAGTTAACGCCGTGGCTCCGTGTGCACGTACGCGGATGGTGAAAGCGTCTCCTGATGTCCTGGAGCTCATGCCCGATTCCGACGGTTTTGATCGGCACACGCCCGAGCACGTGGCCCCGCTCGTCGTGTATCTCCTCGGCGGTGACTGCCGTTTCACCGGGCGCGTATTTGCCATCGAGGGGCCAGACCTTGCCATCTATCACCCGCACGGCGTGCAGCAACACTGGTCGTGCTCCGACGGCTGGACTGTTGAGAGGTTGCGCGAACAACTTTTATCGACGACCCAGACCACGGAACTCGACGCGTTCTTCCCGGGAGGAGTAGTGAAACACCACTCGCCTCCGCGGCGCGTTGTACGTCAGCTCTACGGCAAGCGGTAAGAAGACGTTGCGGCATCGCGCGGCCTGGCTCATCAGCCACGCTGACCTTCGGGGCGGCTAGTTCAAACTCGGGTCATCAGGAAAGCTGCGCACCCACTTGCGATGCTTCGGGTCGCGCTCCAGCACGCGACGCCACAATGTGGCGGGGACGTCGTCGAAGGCGTCGCCGGGCCGCGAATCGACAACAAACCAGTGCGAAGCCGCGATCTCGCCGTCCAACTGCGCAGGTCCCCAGCCCGAGTAGCCCGCGAACAATCGGAGAGACGAGCACTCAGTGCGATTCGTTGGATCGCTTTCGAGATCGATCGAATGCAAGCCGATGGCGACCGCGCTCGTCCAGGACCGGTCGGCGTCGTCACTGAATCGCGCCAGACCGATGATGGAGTGCTGTTGCACCGGACCACCTTCGAACAACACGCTCGGTGAATTTGTGGCATCGATCCAATCGCTAAGCGAGCCGTCCTCATCAAGCGAATCAAGCTCGGTGGGTCTAGTCAGCACGAGCCCGAAAGCACCATTCTCATCGTGCGTGAGCATCAGCACCACCGACCGCTCAAAATTCGGATCGTTCATCGGGGGAGTCGCCACAAGGAGCCGCCCGGTGGTGTTCATTAGCACTCGACGGGATTGAGGCGTCCGCTGTGCACGTCGTAAATTGCGCCAGCCACCACCAAATTCTTCGGCAGAAGCGCGTGTGCACGAATTGCGGTGACATCCCGAGTCAACGCGGCTCGTTGATCACTCACAGTCTCAAATCTCAGTGATCTCGTGTCGACTTTGTATTGGTCGAGTATCGATCGGTGGATCGTGTCTTCGTCAACGGATGCCATTCGACAGTCAGTATGAGGCATGATGAGCACTCGATCTACGCCCAACAGGTAGGTGGCGAGAACGAGGGTCCGGAGGACGTCATCGGTAACACGTGCACCGGCGTTTCTCAGGATTTTTACGTCGCCGGCTTGCATTCCCACGACTGCTAGGGGATTAATGCGACTGTCCATGCAAGTGACGATCGCCAGACCTCGTCGTGCTCGCCCGGTGAGGCCGGAATCTGTGAAATTTTCTTGATGCAGGTCATTTGCTGCAATGACATCAGAAAACGCCTGTGTTGGGAATGGCTGGGTGGGCATATCGACAGGTTAGAGCCATCGGTCCTGAAATCTGAAGAAAGTGTAGAGATGTCTGTATATTTATGCAGAATCCTGTATCGTCATACAGGTGGGGAATTCAGGCACGCTACGCACGGGAATTATCGGTGCGTCGGGCTACACCGGCGTCGAGCTCTTGAGGTTGCTCGCAGCGCACCCCAATCTCGAAGTTGTCTACGCAACTGGCGACACTCAAGCTGGCACATTGGCGTCGTCGCTGTACCCGTCCCTCGCGGCTTCGTATCCGAGCCTCGTCTTTGCTGATTACGACGCTTCTGAAGCGGCCAAGTGCGATGTGCTGTTTCTTGGACTCCCGCAC
Organism: Actinomycetota bacterium; assembly: GCA_041180605.1. Lineage (GTDB taxonomy): Bacteria > Actinomycetota > Acidimicrobiia > Acidimicrobiales > Ilumatobacteraceae > F1-60-MAGs027. Next base: position 44,279 of record JBEGRF010000001.1, read on the forward strand.
GAGGCGTCCATGGCTCTCGTACCGCAACTGCACGGCAAGGTGCGTCTCATCGTTGATCTCTCAGCCGCATTCAGGCTCGTCGACTCGTCGTTGTATCCCACTTGGTACGGCTTCACCCATGACCAACCGCAGCTACTCAAACAAGCTGTCTACGGGTTACCCGAGCTTTACCGCACCCAGCTCGCGGGCGCCTCACTGATAGCAACACCCGGGTGCTACGTGACCGCAGCATCGTTGGCACTTGCACCGCTCGTTCGCGCAGGAGTGATCGACGCCTCATCGGTGATCGTCGACGCCGCATCGGGTGTGTCAGGTGCTGGTCGTACCCCGAAACTCAACACTCACTTCAACACGGTGGACGAAGACTTCACTGCTTACGGGTTGCTCGATCATCGTCATACTCCGGAGATCGAGCAAGTGACCGGAGCAAAAGTGCTCTTCACTCCGCATCTCGCGCCGATGAATCGCGGCATTCTCGCTACCTGCTA
>JBEGRF010000002.1:0-27552 GCA_041180605.1 Actinomycetota bacterium
GACCTCCCAGCCGACCCAAGCGAGGCCGCACCGAGTGATTTTCGCTTCGCGCTCGACCTCGTTGAGCACTTGCGAGCATGGTTCGATGTGTCGATCGGCGTCGCAGCGCATCCCGAGGTGCATCCACGATCGAGCTCTCGCGAGTCGGACCGTCGCCATCTCGCCGAGAAACTTCGCCGTGCGGATTTCGCGATGACACAGTTCTTTTTCGAGGCTCATCACTATCTGCGACTTCGGGACGAACTCTCGGCCCTCGGCGTGCATAAGCCAGTGATTCCGGGCATCATGCCCGTCACGAACAAGGGACAGATCGTGAAGATGGCGCAGATGTCTGGTGCGGAGATACCGCGATGGCTCACCGATCGTCTCGAACCCCTCAGTGACGCTGCAGACATTCGCCGTGTCGGTGTTGAGGTGGCGACAAATCTGGCATCAGAGCTTCTCGACGAGGGCGTACCCGGGCTGCACTTCTACACCCTCAACCGGTCGACTGCGACGCGGGAGATCTACACCAACCTCGGCCTCGGCGGATGATGGGCGCCGAAATGAGGCGCGCACGATGAACGAAAAGCGCGAAAGCCCTCTGAGTTATCTTCCTGCGCTCGACGGGGTGCGTGCGCTCGCCGTCGTCGCGGTCATCGTGTACCACGCCAACAAGAAGTGGCTCGGGGGCGGCTTCCTCGGTGTCGAAGTGTTCTTCGTAATCAGCGGATTCCTCATCACTTCACTCTTGATCGCCGAGACCGAGAGAGACGGAAAAATTGACTTGAAGCAGTTCTGGTTTCGCAGGGCAAGACGTCTCCTCCCGGCACTGTGGCTGATGCTCGCGTCAGTGACGGCGTACTGTTCGCTCTTTGAACGCGACGCACTCGGAAATTTGCGTGGTGACCTCATAGCCGCGCTCGTCTACGGGTTCAACTGGTTCCAGATTTGGGTGGGCACCTCGTACTTCACCTCGTTCGATTTCGTGCCGCTTCGTCACTTGTGGTCGCTCGCAGTAGAGGAGCAGTTCTATCTGCTGTGGCCACTCGTCATGTTCGCGGCGGCTCGGCTTGGTCGCCGCCGCCTACCGATCATCGGTCTTTTGTTTGGCGGTACTTCGATCGCCATTGCCATCTTCACGGCGATCACGTATCGAAGCGGCCATATCGCGACGATTGGAGAAACACCCGGACAGTTCATTGAGTTGCTCGGGCATCCTGTTTCGCGCATCGACTTTCTCTTCCTCGGAACCATCTCTCGGGCTGGCGGACTGTTTCTCGGCGCGGCGCTTGCGGTGTTCTGGCGACCGCGTCTACTCGCTTCGTCTCCGATCGGCACCCGCGGCCATGCACTCGACGTCGTGTTTCTTGCCGGACTCGGCGGTCTGGCGGTAACTGCAGTCGTCTTCCGCGATGTCGTCGAAGTGGCGAACGTCGGACAGACCGGCTACGACCTGCTGTATCGGGGCGGTTTCTTCTTGGTCGGTTTGTCGAGCCTCGCGGTAATTGCAGCAGCAGTGCACCCCACAACGACGATGACGCAACATCTGCTTGGCAACAGATTGATGACGTACGTCGGTCGACGTTCGTACGGTCTCTACTTGTATCACTGGCCGATCTTTCAGATGTACCGTCGTTTTGCCGGGCGAGGTTTGACACCCTACGAATTCGTGCTGCTCGTGCTTTTCGCCTTGGCGGTGACTGAACTTTCCTACCGCTACTTCGAGATGCCGGTACGTGACGGAAGATTCACTGCCTGGTGGCGGCGTCGGCGCTCGTCACACGTCTCGTTTGCCGAACTGGAACCGCGCGTTCGCGCACGCCGGGCCGCAACCGTGGCTCTAGCTGCGTTACTGCCGGCTTTCTCGCTGGTCAGCGTCGCCACTGCTGACGTGAAACTCAACGACATCAGCCAGAGCCTCGCCGACAGCGAGTCGGCGGTCGTCAACGTGCTCGAGGATCCGACGTCAACCACACTTGCATCTGGTCCGGTGATCGTGGGCGGGGTGACCCAGACCACCACGCTCGACGGACAACTCATCGACGTATTGGCAATCGGCGATTCGGTGATGCTCGGCGCCGCCCGTGAACTTACAGCTCGTGGTGCGACGGTTGACGCCATGAAGAGCCGATCGGTACGCCAGGCACTGGAGATCGTCAATTACCTCAAGTCGATCCGGCGGCTCGGTTCGATCGTCGTCATCCATCTCGGCACGAACAGCACGACGTCATCTGTAGTTCTCGACGAGATCATGACCTCGCTGGCCGACGTTCCAGTCGTTCTTTTTCTCACGGTGCATGTGCCGAGCGAACCTCGCCAGACGGTCAACAACCGGCTGATCAATGCGCTGCCAGAGAGATATGCGAACGTGAAAGTGCTCGATTGGTATTCGATTGCCGATCAGTATCCCGAGTATCTCTACTCCGACAAGACTCACCTGCGGCCCGCCGGTGCAAGTTTCTATGCCGACATCATCATGCAGGCGGTGGGGCGCCTCTAGACCGCACCGACTCGGTGGCGCAGGCATCGTCTAGCGTGTCAGCCCGTGACAAACCCAGTACGAGTCGCCGTCACCGGCGCAGCAGGTCAAATCGGATACAGCCTCCTCTTCCGAATCGCCTCAGGTGCGATGCTCGGTCCCGACACCCGAGTGATCCTCCAACTTCTTGAAGTGACGCCGGCACTCGGGGCATTGAACGGCGTGAAGATGGAGCTCGACGACTGTGCGTTCCCGCTGCTTTCTGACGTAGTGATGAGCGACGATCCAAACGTGGCTTTCGGAGACGCCGATGTCGCACTGCTCGTCGGAGCGATGCCCCGTAAAGACGGCATGGAACGCAAAGATTTGCTCTCGGCCAACGGCGGCATCTTCAAACCGCAGGGTCAGGCGATCGGAAAGAACGCAAAGAAGAACGTGAAGGTACTCGTCGTCGGCAACCCTGCAAACACGAACGCTTTGATCGCCCTCAGCCATGCTTCGGGCATCGACCCGCGTCAGTTCACTGCGATGATGCGGCTCGACCACAATCGCGCTATCTCCCAATTGTCGGCCAAACTTGGCAAGCCAGTGTCGTCGGTGAAGAAGATGACGATTTGGGGAAACCACTCGACCACGCAGTATCCCGATTTGTCGTACTGCGAAGTGGACGGTAAGCCGGCAAAGACGCTCGTCAACGACCAGGCCTGGATCAACGACCACTTCATTCCCACGGTCGCCAAACGCGGTGCTGCAGTCATCAAGGCTCGCGGGGCGTCGTCTGCAGCTTCAGCAGCCAATGCCGCCGTTGATCACGTGCGATCCTGGGTGCTCGGCACCCCGGCGGGTGATTGGGTGAGCATGGCAGTGCCGAGCGACGGCTCCTACGGCGTGCCCGAGGGCCTCGTTTCGTCGTTCCCTTGCACATGCTCGTCCGGCGAGTACCGCATCGTGAAAGACCTGCCGATCGATGCCGACAGCCGTGCGAAAATTGACGCGTCGGTTGCGGAATTGAAAGAAGAGCGCGACGCCGTGCGGGCGCTGGGCTTGATCTAGCGCAATCCGCGCATCATTCGAAGATCGTTCGTACCCGTACGCGGGTGAACACCGCGTCGAGTGCAGCAAAGAAATCTTGTGCCGCGATGACCTTCTCGTGGTTTCCGCTGAAGCGGACCTTGCCGGTAATGAACGACTCTGCGGCGTTGAGTTCGCCCCGCGCTATGGCGACCGCGGTCTCGTACGACTGCCGGAACGTGACGTCGCTCGGGGCCGCACCCGCGGCGAACGTAGCGCGCCCGTCGGCGCACACCAAGTGATAGGTGACGTCACCAAAGGGAGTGTCGGTCACCACCTGCGTCACCGACACCGCGTGTGCAGCCGCAGCGGCCGCAACGGTCTTGTCAGTCTCGATCTCGCGCCCGACCGCCGCTATCCATTCGTCGCTGAGGTATCGCACGACGTTGGAGCGTAACGCTGGCTGACGCCAACGATCAGGCTGCTTTGAGGCTGGTGCCCTGCTGGCTCGAACGATAGATAGAGAACAGCAGCACGACCAACGAGACTCCGGCGATCGCGTATCGCGCACCATCGTTGTCCTGCAGATTGATCACGGCAGGAAGGATGAGTAGCGAGACGAGGTTCATCACCTTGATCAGCGGGTTGAGCGCGGGTCCGGCGGTGTCTTTGAACGGGTCGCCCACCGTGTCACCGATGACGGCTGCTTTGTGCGGGTCGGAACCCTTGCCGCCATGATGGCCGTCTTCGATGTACTTCTTTGAGTTGTCCCACGCGCCGCCAGCGTTGCTCAGATAGTTGGCCATCAACTGGCCGGTGAGGATCACCGCAGCGAGGAACGCACCCAGCGCGAAGTAGTTGATGCCGAAGCCGACGATCACGGGCGTGAGCACCGCGAGCAGGGCAGGGGTCCGAAGCTCGCGCAACGAGGCTGCAGTGCAGATATCGATGACCGGGCCGTAGTCCGGCTTCTTGGTGCCGGCCATGATGCCGCCGTCTTTGAACTGCTTTCGCACTTCCTGCACGACGACACCGGCTGAACGGCCGACCGCACGAATGGCGAGCGCCGAGAACATGAAGGCGATCGATCCACCGATCAAGAGACCGATGAAGGTCTTTACGTCGGCGACGTTGATCTGCGTCTCTGCAGCTCGGAAAATATCATCACCTTTGAGAAGTTCGCCAGCGGCATCCTTCAACTTGAGTTGGCCAGCGATCGTCTCGATGTACGACGCAAAGAGCGCGACGGCAGCGATGACTGCCGAACCGATGGCAAAGCCTTTCGTGACGGCCTTGGTGGTGTTGCCCACCGCATCGAGGCTCACCATGATCTTGCGCGGCTCACCTTCGAACTCGCCGGCCATCTCGGCGATGCCGGCGGCGTTGTCGGCAACTGGGCCGAAGGTGTCTTCCGACACGATCACACCCGTGGTGGCAAGCATGCCCATGCCGCAGAGCGCAACGAGATAGAGGGAGAGCAAGATGTTGCCGCCACCCAGCCACAGGGTTCCGCCAAGTGAGATGGCGATGCAGACGATCGCATACACCGACGACTCCAGGCCGGCAGCAGTGCCCGAGAGCACCACCGTGGCGGGACCAGTCTCTGCCGACTCGGCGATTTCTTTGACCGGACTGTGTTCGGTGCCGGTGAAGTACTCAGTCAGTCGGCTGAGAACCTGGGCGAGGATGAGACCGATCAGCACGGCTCCGAACACGCGCCAGCCGATTCCTGAGATGGTCACCAGGTTGTCTGCATCGCCGAACACGTTGGTTTCCTTGGCAGGATTACCGATGTAATACAGCGAAAGCAGCAAGGTGCCAATCACCGTGATGATTGACGCCGTGAGAAAGCCGCGGTTGATCGGCTTGAGTGCGTTCATTTCTCCGTCCTTCGCGCGAACCGCGAAGACTCCGGCGATTGAAGCGACGACACCGATTGCGCGGGCCGCAAGCGGGAACACCAGACCGAGTGCCGGGTTGAGGCCGATCGAATTGAACGCGGCGACACCGAGAATGATCGATGCGACCAGCGTGACTTCGTAGCTTTCGAAGAGGTCCGCGGCCATGCCGGCACAGTCGCCGACGTTGTCGCCGACGTTGTCCGCGATCACTGCCGGGTTGCGCGGATCGTCTTCGGGAATGCCTGCCTCTACTTTTCCGACGAGGTCCGCGCCGACGTCTGCAGCCTTCGTGAAGATGCCGCCACCGACGCGCAGGAAGAGCGCAAGCAGCGAACCGCCGAAGCCGAAGCCGACGAGCATGGCCGAGGAAGTGTTCTGGAACAGGGCGATGATGAGCGTCGCGCCCAGGAGACCAAGACCGACCGTGAACATTCCAGCGACGCCACCGGTGCGGAACGCCACGTCGAGTGCCTCGCGCATGGAACCACGGCGGGCTGCGGCGGCGGTGCGAATGTTGCCGCGGGTCGCGAGCGTCATACCGATGTATCCGGTGAGACCGGAGGCCACGCAACCCAGCAAGAAGGCGATTGTCCGGAAGATGCCCGACGAAACGAAGGTGAGTGCTTCAGTGCCGTCCGGTTTCTCGATGGCCACCGAGGTGACGAAGACGATGATGGCAACCGGTACGAGAATGAAGCCGATGGTGCGGAACTGTCGCTTCAGGTATGCCAGCGCACCCTCTTGGATCGCCGCGGCGATTTCCTTCATCTTCGCGGTGCCCTCATCTTGCGCAAGCACCGACTTGACCAGGTAAAAGCCGACCGCGAGCGCCAAGAGCGACGCCGCGCCTGAGAGGGCCAAAACCAGCCATTCGCCTCCACGGAGGGTGAAGTCCTGCCAGCCGCCTTCTGATGCCAAGAGCGCAATCACGAGATATCTGTCCTTGCTGTGAATGGGTTTGCGACGAGGCAAACCCCGATTTATGGGTCCGAACGAGTGTAGAGAATGCGAGGCATCGGCGAGGAATCGCCGATTTCGCGGGTGAGACAGGCATCACGCCGACGCTGCCGACCGAGGTTCGGAGAAGGGCACCGACAGAACTAGCGTCGTTCGCGATCACGATCACGTCATGAGCACGACAACACCAACTCGGACGCCGGTTTCAGGCACCGCTGTGAGGGTGCGTCGTCGTCGGCCGTTCCTTCTTGATCTCTATTCCACTGCAGTGGGCAAGAAGTACGCGATGGCCGTCTCGGGCATTGCCCTTATGGGGTTCGTGCTCTTCCACATGATCGGCAACTTGAAGATGTATCTCGGCGAGGCGGACCTCAACGAGTACGCCGAGTTCCTGAAGAAACTGCTGTACCCACTCGCACCGAAGGAATCCGTCCTCTGGATCCTTCGGCTCGGCTTGATCGGCATGCTCGCGCTTCACCTGCACGCCGCATGGTCACTGACGGTGCTCAACCGCAAAGCGCGTCCGGTTCGCTACCAGAGTGCGCGGGACTACCAAGAGGCATCGTTAGCGAGCCGGTCGATGCGCCTGACGGGAATCGTCATCTTGCTCTTCGTCGTGTGGCACCTACTCGACCTCACCTTCGGCGTGGTGAACACCGTCGGTACGGACGGCGCCTTTGACCGCCAAGAGGTCTACGCCAACGTCGTGCGCAGTTTCGAGCGATGGCCGGTCGCCATCTTCTACATCATCGCCAACGTGTTGCTCGGCATGCACCTGTCGCACGGCGCATGGAGCATTTTTCAGTCGCTCGGCTGGAACAACCCGCGTTTCAACGCATGGCGCGTGGCATTCGCCCGCGGCTTCGCTGCGATCATCGTGATCGGAAACGTCTCATTCCCCATCGCGGTTCTTGCCGGAATCGTGAGCGTCTGACCCGAGGTGATGCAATGACGATGCTGCAAGACCGCCCCGCTGCGACGAAGCTCGCTTCGAAGATTCCGTCGGGACCGCTCACCGACAAGTGGGACAACTTCAAGGCGAACGCCAAACTGGTGAACCCCAATAACAAGCGCAAGTTCAAGATAATCGTCGTCGGCACCGGTCTCGCTGGCGCATCTGCCGCGGCAACTCTGGCCGAACTCGGCTACCAGGTAGATGCCTTCACGTTCCATGATTCGCCGCGACGCGCACACTCGATTGCGGCACAGGGCGGCATCAACGCCGCAAAGAACTACCGCGGAGACGGCGACAGTGTGCATCGCCTTTTCACCGACACGATAAAGGGCGGTGACTTCCGCTCGCGAGAGGCGAACGTACACCGACTGGCACAAGTATCGGTGAACATCATCGACCAGATGGTCGCCCAGGGCGTTCCGTTCGCACGCGAATACGGCGGCCTCCTCGACAACCGTTCGTTCGGCGGGGCGCAAGTGAGCCGCACGTTTTACGCGCGTGGCCAGACAGGTCAGCAGCTGCTGCTCGGCGCCTACCAGCAGTTGGCACGTCAAATCGGGCTTGGTGGCGTTCGGCTCTTCAATCGTTGCGAGCTCGTCGACATCGCCGTGATCGACGGACGTGCCGCCGGCATCGTGGTGCGAGACCTGCTCACTGGCGAAGTGACGAGTCATGCCGCCCATGCAGTGGTGCTCGCAACCGGCGGCTACGGCAACGTCTACTTCCTCTCGACCAACGCGATGAATTGCAACGTAACGGCGGCCTGGCGCGCGCACCGTCGAGGTGCATACTTCGCCAACCCGTGCTACACGCAGATCCACCCGACTTGCATTCCGCAGGCGGACGAAACGCAGTCAAAGCTCACGTTGATGAGCGAGTCACTTCGCAACGACGGTCGCGTTTGGGTGCCAAAGAACGCTGACGAGAAACGTCCCGCGCTTCAGATTCCAGAGGAAGACCGCGACTACTACCTCGAGCGACTGTATCCGTCGTACGGCAACTTGGCTCCTCGCGACATCTCGTCGCGTGCCGCGAAGCGACTCGTCGACAAGGGTCAGGGCGTTGGCCCGCTGAAGAACGGCGTGTACCTCGACTTTTCTGCCGCCATCAACCGATTGGGTCGCAACGTTGTGGAGGAGCGCTACGGCAACTTGTTCGAGATGTACGAGCGAATTGCGGGGGAGAACCCCTACGAAGTTCCGATGCGCATTTACCCGGCCACGCACTACACGATGGGCGGGCTGTGGGTCGATTACGAACTGCAGACGACGGTCCCCGGTCTCTACGCGGCAGGCGAAGCGAACTTCTCCGACCACGGCGCGAACCGCCTCGGCGCGAGCGCCTTGATGCAGGGCCTGGCCGACGGATATTTCGTGCTGCCGTACACCATCAGCAACGGACTCGCACCACTTCTCAACAAGACGCTTCCCGGCACTGATCACCCTGAGTTCAAGCGCATTGAAGCCGAGACCCGCGACCGCTATCGCGGATATGTGAACGTCAAGGGCACACGCTCGCCCGACTGGTTCCACCGTGAGCTCGGAAAGATCATCTGGGATTACTGCGGGATGGAACGCGACCGTAACGGTTTGGAGAAGGCGATCAGTGAGATTCCTGCGCTTTACGACGAGTTCAAGAAAGACCTTCGCGTGACGGGCACCGACGACGGTGTCAACCAGACGCTGGAGAAGGCTGGTCGTGTCGACGACTTCTTCCAACTGGGCATGCTGATGTGCAGAGACGCCCTGACCCGAGAAGAGAGTTGTGGCGGACACTTCCGCGTCGAGCACCAGACCGAAGAAGGCGAAGCCAAACGCGACGATGCGAACTTCTGCCACGTCTCGGCATGGGAGTGGACGGGCGACGCCTCAGCATCGAAGTTGCACACCGAACATCTCGATTTCGAGACCATCCAACTCGCGACGAGGAGCTACAAGTGACCCGCGAGAGGAACTGCAAGTGACCCGCAAGTTGACGAACCTCACATTGAAGGTGTGGCGTCAAGCCGGGCCGAACGACGCCGGACGCTTTGAAACCCATGTCATCGACTCCATCACCGACGAGGCATCGTTTCTCGAGATGCTCGACGTGCTGAATGAGCGGCTGATCGCCGACGGCAAGGAGGCTGTCGTGTTCGACCACGACTGTCGCGAAGGCATCTGCGGCACGTGCTCGTTGATGATCAACGGTCAGGCGCACGGTCCGCAGCGCGCCACTACGACCTGCCAGTTGCACATGCGCTCGTTCAACAGCAACGACACGATCGTGGTCGAACCATGGCGCGCGAACGCGTTCCCGATCATCAAAGACTTGATGGTCGACCGCTCATCGTTCGACCGCATCGTCGAGTCCGGCGGGTTCATCACAGCCCCGACCGGCGGAGCACCCGACGCCAACTTGATTCCCGTTCCGAAACCCGTTGCGGATGCGGCCATGGATGCCGCGGCATGCATCGGATGCGGCGCGTGCGTCGCAGCCTGCCCGAATGGTGCAGCCAACCTCTTCGTTGGAGCCAAGATCTCCCACCTCAATCTGCTGCCGCAAGGCCAGGCAGAGCGTTTCAAGCGCGCGGAGGCGATGGTCGAGACGATGGACGAGCACTTCGGTTCGTGCACGAACCACGGCGAGTGTTCTGCTGCCTGCCCGAAAGAAATCTCGCTCGACGTGATCGCGCTGATGAACAAGGACTACCGCTCTGCCAAGATCAAGAACCGCAAAGAGCTGTCGCGCAACTAGCGCGCTGATGCATCGTGCTGGGTGACATCGCCAATTGGGTGCAAGATGTCATCGAGCGCCTGGGCGCCGTCGGCGTCGCCCTGTTAGTGATTCTCGAGAACGTCTTTCCGCCGATTCCTTCGGAGATCGTGCTGCCGTTCGCTGGGTTCGTCGCCCGACGCGGCGACGGTTCCGTCGTTGCGATGATTTTTGCGGCCACCGTCGGAGCAATTCTCGGTGCGCTGGTGCTCTATGGCATCGCGGCAGTGATCGGGCCGCAACGCCTGGCGGCGTTCGTCGTCCGATTCGGACGCTGGTTCGGTGTCAAGCCCGCAGATCTTGAGCGTGCAGAGCAGTGGTTTGACCGCCACGCTGTGGCAGCCGTGCTGCTCGGACGGTGCGTACCCCTCATTCGCTCCATCGTGTCGATTCCGGCTGGATTCCGCCGGATGGCAATGGCTCCCTTCCTTCTTTATACGGCGATCGGCAGCCTCGCGTGGAACTCTGCGTTGATCGGTGCAGGGGCGATTCTCGGAGACCAGTGGGAGCGAGTCGAGCCGTTCATTGCCGTTCTTCAATGGATTGTGATCGCGGCAGTCGTGCTCCTCATTGCGCGGTTCGTTGGGAGCAGGCTTCGCCGTCGCGCCTAGTCTCGGTCGCATGAGCGAACTCAACGGAAAAGTTGCCATCGTCACCGGGTCTTCGAGCGGCATCGGCGAATCGACAGCCATGCGGCTCGCCGAACTCGGCGCGCATGTCGTGGTGAACTCTTCTTCGTCGGTGGAAGCCGGCAAGAAGGTCGCCTCGGCGCTGGCGACGAAGGGTGCGTACGTGCAGGCCGACATCAGCGACAAGGTTCAAGGTCAGCGCCTCATTGACGAGACGGTGAATACCTTCGGTCGGCTCGACATTCTCGTCAACAATGCAGGCTGGACGACGCTCGTCCCGCACGCAGACCTCGACGGCCTTACCGATGAGATCTTCGACAAGACGTTCAAGGTCAACGTCTACGGCACATGGTGGCTGACGAAGGCGGCGATTCCGCACCTGCGAAAGAGTGACGACGGCAACGTCGTGAATATCACTTCGGTTGCTGGGGTGCGACCGATGGGGAGCTCGATGGCGTATGCGATGACCAAAGCCGCGCTGAATCACATGACCTTGCTGCTGGCCAAGTCGTACGGCCCGATTCGTTTTAACGCGGTCGCTCCAGGCCTCGTGCAGACGCCGTGGACGAAGGACTGGGGAGTCATGCACGATTTCGTCTCGAAGGCGTCGCCCTTGAAGCGCTCGGCGTACGCGACCGACTGCAGCGAGGCCGTGCTGGGCATCGTGCGCAACCCATACATGACCGGCCAGATCGTCGTGATTGACGGCGGGTTTACGCTCGTTTCGTGACGACGCACCGCACGTACGAATCGAATCTCCCGGCGGGCGACTCCCACCCGTATCGCTCGGGTGCTTGGCGACCGCAGACTACGGAGCACACCACTCGCGACATGCACGTCGACGGCACAATACCCCGCGACTTGAACGGCGTCTACCTGCGCAACACGGAGAATCCATTGTTCGACTCGATCGGGCGGTATCACCCGTTCGACGGCGACGGAATGATCCACATGATGTCGTTCTGTGACGGTGAAGTGGAGTATCGCAATAGGTTCGTTCAGACCGACGGACTGAAAGCCGAGATCGAATCGGGCCGAGCGTTGTGGGCGGGCCTTGCCGAGCCGCCGAGCAGATCGCTGCGCGACGGGAAGTGCGCACGAGGACGAATGAAAGATTCGTCGAGCACAGACATCGTGGTCCACGCAGGTGTTGCGTTATCGAGTTTTTATCAGTGCGGTGATCTCTACCGGCTCGACCCCAAGTCGCTCACCGATTTGGGCAAAGAAACCTGGAACGGCAAGTTCCCATCGTCCGGAGTTTCGGCGCACACGAAAGTAGACGAGCGCACTGGCGAACTGCTCTTCTTCAACTACCAGACCACGGCCCCGTTCCTGAACTACGGGGTGGTTTCGCCGCAGCGCGAACTGGTGCACTACGTGCCAATCGACTTGCCCGGCGCACGCCTGCCGCACGACATGGTCTTCACGCCGAACTACTCCGTGCTGAACGATTGCCCACTCTTCTGGGATGCCGAACTGATCGAGCGGGGCGTCTACGCCACCCGCTATCACCGTGACATGCCGATGCGAATCGGTGTGATTCCGCGTTACGGTGCGTCACAAGAGATCAAGTGGTTCGACTGCCGCTCGACGTTCGTCTTGCACTGGATCAACGCGTGGGAAGAAGGCGACGAAGTGGTCGTCGACGGCTATTTCGAAGACGACCCTTCGCCGCGAGTTGCGAGTGACGCCACAGTGGAAGCCAAGATGTTCCGCTTTCTTGACTTGCACTCGATGAAGTCGCGCGCATACCGATGGCGGCTGAACCTGAAGACAGGGGCCGTGAACGAGGGATACCTGAGTGACACGATCACCGAATTCGGGATGATCGACCAGCGCCAGGCTGGTGCGCAGTACCGCTACGTCTATTCCGTAGTGCCGACGAAGGGGATGTTCACGTTCGACGGGCTCATCAAGCACGACGTACGCACGGGCCGCGAAGAGACGCTCGTGTTCGGTGGCGGAGTGTTCGGAAGCGAGACGGTTGTCGCGCGCAAGCCCGGCGCAGTTGACGAAGACGATGCGTGGCTCGTCACATTCACCTCAGACGTGCCGAATGATGAGTCGCACTGCGTGATCTATGACGCGAAGGCGTTCACCGATGGTGCAGTGGCGCGCATCAGGCTGCCTGAGCGAATCTCGAGCGGCACGCACGCGTGCTGGGCGGCAGCCTAGAGCGACTGCAACGTGCGCTGCGTTGTGATAAACACGGCGCAGAGAGCAAAGGCGGCAAGTACTACGCCGAACGTGCCGCGCAATCCGAACGACTCGATGCTCCAGCCGATGACGAGTTGGCCGAGCGGTGGCGCGGCGTACAGAAGCGACATCTGCAAGCCGTAGATGCGCCCCTGGGACGTCGGTTCGACCCGGCGTTGTACCACGCTGTTCCACAACGGGTTGAACGGCCCCCACGCAAGACCGGTGAGGAAAGCGAGCGTGACGAAGATCGACGTGCTCGGCAAGAACCCCATCGGCAACAGCGCTGCAGTTGAGGTGAGGACGATGACTCGCAGCAAGAGGGCGCTTGATACTCGCTTTGCAAGACGCCCGTACGCGAAAGCGCCGATCACCACGCCGAGTGCAATGGCAGAGAGCACGGCGCCGAGACCAGCCGCATCGTCGATCGATTCGAAGTGGGTGGGGTAGACCACCGTGTCGATCGGCATGTACAGCCCGCTCATCAACGTGAGACCGATGGTGAAGGTGAAGAGCGGACGGTCATCGCGGAGAACCCGCCAACCATCGCGCAGCCCCTCGATGAATCGCTCATCCTTCTGGTGGTGCCTGCCCAACTGTTCGCGCACTCGCATCGACCGAACGGCGAGTGCGGCAACGAGGAAGAGCCCGCTAGTCGCCGCGAACGCCATCGTCGGGCCGCCGAATTCAATGAACCAGGCACCGAGTGCCGGTCCCAACATCCACCCGACTGCAAAAAAGCCTTCGTGCCGGCCGTTGGCTTTTTCCACCGGCAATCCTGATGACTCAGCCGCATTGGGGATGAGCGCCTTTCGCGCGGTGTATCCGGCCGGGTCGAAGACCGCGCCGAGAACAGCGAAGGAAGCGATCAACAAGAAACCCAATTGGCCGATGATCTCGCCGACGACAAAGAGCAGAACGGAGATGCATGACAAGAGGTCAGAGAGCACCGAGACTGCACGTCGGCCGATTCGATCGATGAGGCCGCCGACGATCGGCGACACGAAAATCCCCGGAATGCTGACGAGTGCGGCGAGGAGCCCCGCTCGTGCCGGCGAGGAAGTGCGCTCGAGCACAAGCCACGGCACGGTGATCATTACCACACCATTGGCGATCCCCGATGCGAGATTCGCCGCTTGCAGACGAGCGAAAGCTGATCGCTGCAGCGGCTTGGTCATGCTGGTGCCGTCTCGGTCAGCGGACACGGGCCGACGTCGGTCAGCGGTGCTTGGCGACGAACTTCTCGACCCCCGAAAGGTCGTACGGATTTCCGAGCATCACGATCATGTGGTCGGCGCCAGCAGCTGCGTACTCGTTCACCTTGTCGAGCTCGTCTGGTCGAACGGTCACCGTTCGTTCGATCTCTTTCGAGTTTCTTCCTACCTTCTTGCACCACTCCAGGAGAACGTCGTTCTTCTTCTTGAAATTCTCCGGCGGCCCGAAGAAGTTGAGCTGGTCGGCGTATTGGGCGACCAGGCGGAGCGTGACTTTCTCCCCGCTTCCGCCGATCATGAGCGGGATCTTTCCGTTGACAGGACCGGGGTTGAGTTTGCTCAGTCGCTCTTTGATGATCGGCAGGCCTTTCTCGAGAATCTTCAGTCGCCCTGGGGCAGTGCCGAACTCGTAACCGTATTCCTTGTAGTCGCGCTCGAACCAGCCAGAGCCAACACCGAGCACGAAGCGGCCCTCGCTGATGTGGTCGATCGTTCGTGCCATGTCGGCAAGAAGTTGGGGATTTCTGTACGTGTAACACGTGACAAGTGCACCAATCGTGGCGTGCTTGGTGTCGGCAGCCATCGCGGCAAGCAGCGTGTAGCACTCGAAGTGTTCGGCGTCCGGGTTGCCGTAGAGCGGATAGAAGTGGTCCCACGTCCAGAGACTGTCGACTCCGAGCGAGTCGGCTGCGCGCCATGCGTTGCGCATCTCTTTGAGAGTTGTTGCTTGAGGATGGAGTTGCACACCGATTTTCATGACTCCGAAACTAGTCTGACGCGGTGCTTCAACGCCCTGCGCTGTCGATTCGCGGGGTCACCAAACGATTCGGTGAGTTCGTTGCCGTAGACGACTTGTCGCTTGACGTGCAGCCCGGAACATGCCTTGGTCTGCTCGGCCCGAACGGCGCCGGAAAGACCACGCTCATGCGCATGATCACGGGGCAGTCAAGGGCAACCTCCGGGCATATTTCAGTGCTCGAACACGACGTATCGATCGACACACGTGCAGCTCGTCGGGTACTCGGGGTTTGCCCGCAGCAGGACAACATGGACGACCAACAGACTGCGCGTGAGAATCTCGTCTTGTGGGCGGCTTTATGCCGCGTGCCTCGCGCAGAGCGCAAGCGAGCAATTGCGGCAGCCCTCGAGACCGCACAACTCACTGATCGTGCTGACGAGCGAGTCACGAACCTGTCCGGTGGCATGCGTCGCCGGCTTCTTCTCGGTCGCGCATTCGTCAACTCCCCGAGAGTCGTGTTGTTGGACGAGCCCACAGTCGGCCTGGACCCACAGGTGCGAGGCGATCTCTGGCTCGTCGTCGACAGGATGCGCCGAAGCGGTGTGACGATCGTGATGAGTACGCACTACATCGAAGAAGCCGAGCGACTCGCCGATGACATCGCCATCATGAACCGCGGTCGCATCATCGCCCGCGGCACACCGAGTGAACTCCGACGCACACACGCAGGCGACGAGGCAGCGGAGTACGTTGGTTCACCCGAAGTGCTGGACGAGATTGCGAACAAGGCGAGCGAACTCGGTCTGAAGACACGTCGAGCTGGACTGAGCGTCTCTGTGCTCGGAGCCGAGAACACCGACCCGACCGTGCTTGAATCTTGGGGACGTCACTCGCGTCGGGCAACGAATTTGGAAGATGTCTTCGTGCTAGTTACGGGAGAGGCGCTCGATGCCTAAGTTCGACGCGCGATCGATCCCTGCCATCTGGGTGCGCGAGCTCATCTTGTTCAAGCGCTACTGGCGCGGCACGACGTTCAGCGCGATCCTGGAGCCACTCATTTTTCTCTTCGGAATCGGTCTTGGGGTAGGTGCGTTCCTCGACGAGATCGACGGCGTCAAGTACGTCATCTTCGTCGGTACTGGTGCTGTGGCCACTGCGGTGATCTTCAGTTCGGTGTTTCCCGGCATGTACAACACGTTCATTGCGCGCACGTTCCAGAAGGTCTACGACGGCATTCTCGCTACACCAACGACTGCTGCAGAAATCATGGTTGGGGAGGCACTCTGGATCGCCACTCGTACCGCTGTGTACGGTTCGGTGCCGATAGTCGTGACAATTCCGTTCGGCTTGACTCCGAACTGGGAGATGATCGCAATTCCATTCATATGCTTTCTGACTGCACTCGGTTTCACGTTTCTTGGCCAGTGGATCTCAGGAATCGTCAAAGTAATCGATTCGTTCTCGTATTTTCAGTCAGCTTTGATCACTCCGCTGCTGTTCGTATCGGGCACGTATTTCCCGATCAGTGGGCTACCGGGATGGGCACAGACCGTCAGTCATATCAACCCCGTCTACCACTGCATCGAATTGGTGCGGGACGCCAGCTTCGACCGATTGTCTCTGTCGTCGTGGTGGAACGTGCTTGCACTGGTCGTCTTCGCCGGAATTTCTTGTGCGCTCAGCGTGCGCACGATCACGCGGCGTCTCGTCACCTGACGTCGCGCAGTGCGCGTGAGATTGCCGCTGTGTCAGAATCGGCGCATGCCTCGTGCGCTGCTGAGCGTCTATGACAAGTCAGGCATCGTCGAATTCGCGCGGAGTCTTGTGTCGCTCGGCTGGGAGATCATCGCCAGCGGTGGTACCGCCAAGACGTTGATCGAGTCCGGGTTATTCGTCACCGAGGTCTCGGAGGTGACTGGGTACCCGGCGATATTGGGACATCGAGTGGTGACCCTGCACCCGGCCTTGCACGGTGGGGTTCTCGCCGACCTCGATGTAGCAGAACACAGGGAAGACCTCGTACGCCATGACATCCACCCCATCGACTTGGTGGCAATCGGTTTTTACCCGTTCCACTCCGACCCGAGTATCGAACTGATAGACGTCGGCGGCCCGGCACTCGTGCGTGCGGCTGCGAAGAACTCTGCTCGAGTGACCATCGTGACGAACCCGGCTCAGTACGAAACCGTGATAGACGAACTGAGATCGAATGGTTCGGTCAGAGGGGCAACCCGTTCTCGATTCGCAGCCGAGGCATTCGCAGTAACTGCGGAGTACGACACCCAGATTGCCAACTGGCTCTCGGCCGGTGCGGGTGAATTCCCCCGAAGAATCACGCTGACACTTGAGCACGAAGCTGTCCTGCGCTACGGCGAGAACCCGCACCAGAAAGCGGCTCGGTATCGCGTCGTAGGCGAGCAAAGTTGGTGGAGCAGTGCTGAACAGCTGGGCGGCAAGGAGATGTCGTATCTCAACGTCTACGACGCTGACGCCGCGTGGTCGTTGGTGCATCGCTTCTCTGAGCCAGCGGCTGTGGTGGTGAAGCATGCAAACCCATGTGGTGTCGCGCTGGGTCGCGAGATTCTGACTGCGTACAAGCGTGCCGTGGCTTGCGATCCGATCAGCGCATTCGGCGGAATCGTTGCGCTCAACTGCTCAGTGACTGAAGGAGTTGCGACCGAACTTCAGAGTGTGTACACGGAAGTTGTGATCGCGCCAGAATACGAGGGCGGAGCACTCGAGATCCTTCGCGGCAAGAAGAATCTCCGGCTTATTCGTGCAACTCGATCGTTCCACGACGGCTGGTCGTTACGGCAGATCGATGGCGGAGTGTTGGTGCAGGACCGCGATCGCCTGACAGCCGAAGTCGCGGCGTGGCGGTTGGTCACCAAGGTGCGACCCACCGAAGAACAAATGCGAGATGCAGTCCTGGCCTGGGTCGTGTGTGCAGCAACGAGTTCGAATGCGATCGTGCTCGCCAAAGACGCTTCCACCGTCGGGATCGGGGCCGGACAACAGAATCGCGTTGACGCGGCGCGTCTCGCTTGCATGCGGGCTGGGGATCGCGCCAATGGCTCGGTGGCAGCCAGTGACGCGTTCTTTCCGTTCAGGGACGGACCCGACTTGCTCGCGGCAGCCGGTGTGTCGGTGATCGTGCAGCCTGGCGGAAGTCTGCGTGATGACGAAACGATTGCGGCAGCGAACGAGCATGGCATCGCCATGCTCTTCACTGAAATGCGTCACTTTCGCCACTGACTTTTTGTCAATCGTCTTCGTTGGGGACGTTCGAGAGAACTATCGTTTCTGTATGGCAGCCAGTTTCCCGCTCATGTCGCGCAACGTATGAGCCACAACGAGGGCTTCTTCGACCGCTACGAGGGGCTCACCTTCGATGACGTCGTCCTGGTTCCCGGCTACAGCGATGTGCTGCCCGATCAAGCTGACACCGCGACGATGTTCGCGCGAGACATTCAGTTGAACATGCCGCTTGTTTCTGCGGCGATGGACAAAGTAACCGAAGGCCGGCTCGCGATTGCGATGGCGCGCTGCGGAGGAATCGGCGTGGTTCACCGGAATCTCGGAGTCGAAGACCAGGCTGCCGAAGTGCAAAAGGTCAAGCGCTCTCAATCGGGGATGATAAGCGACCCTGTTACGTTGCCCCCGACCGCAACGCTCGATGACGCTGAAGAGCTGATGAATCGATTCAAGATTTCTGGGGTGCCGATCACCAATAGAGACGGTGTGCTGGTGGGCATCCTCACGAATCGCGACGTGCGATTCTGCTCGACGGACGACTACAAACGGTCGGTCGCCGACTTCATGACGAGTGAGGACCTCGTGACTGCCCCAGAAGGAACAACGCTCGAGCAGGCGCGAGCGATTCTGCAGAAGCACCGAATCGAGAAGTTGCCGCTGGTCGACGGAAAGGGCCGTTTGCGGGGCCTCATCACGGTGAAAGACATCATGAAGCGCCAGGAATTTCCGAATGCGACGCGCGATGCCGGTGGTCGCCTGCGAGTCGCAGCAGCAGTCGGTGTCGGCGCTGACCTCGAGACTCGAGTGGAGGCCCTCGTCCGTGCCGGCGTGGATGCTGTGGTGATCGATACTGCACACGGCAACTCGTCAGGCGTCGTGAAAGCAATCGAGCGAATCAAGGCGAGTTGGCCAGAGCTGGCCGTCGTAGCCGGCAACGTGGTCAACGAAGAAGGCGTCGACACCCTGCACGCTGCCGGAGTCGATGCGGTGAAGATCGGTGTCGGGGCAGGCTCGATCTGCACGACCCGTGTCATCGCCGGTGCTGGCATGCCGCAGCTCTCTGCAGTGTGGTTCGCGTCGCAACGGGCGAGGCAACTTGGCATTCCGACGATCGCCGACGGCGGCATCACTTACTCGGGCGACTTGGTTAAGGCACTCGCGGCTGGTGCAAGCAGCGTGATGCTCGGCGGTTTGCTCGCCGGCACGGATGAGGCGCCGGGCGAGGTCGAGTTGTTCGAGGGCCGCCGCTACAAGAGCTATCGCGGCATGGGTTCGCTCGGTGCGATGCAAGGCCACGGGGCGGACAGGTACGGCTCGGCGCAGGGCACAAGCCGGAACAAGTTGGTGCCCGAGGGAATCGAAGGTCGTGTTGCCTACGCCGGCTCGCTCGCCGACGTGGTGTACCAATTGGTTGGTGGCCTGCGATCGGGCATGGGATATGTCGGGGCGGCGACATTGCCCGAACTACATCAGCGAGCCAAGTTCATGCGAGTCACGACCGCAGGCCGCGAGGAGAGTCATCCGCACGACGTGACGATCACGCACGAGTCGCCCAACTACCACCGCTCGACCTGAACGGTGCATTGGCCGACCGATTATTGCCCGTCAAGTACCCAGTTTCCGTGGAAGCCATTTGGTACGCGTACCGGCAAGTGCACGACCGCGACCGGCTCGGCATCAAGCCCAGTCGCGTCGAAGATTGCGAGATCGGACAAATCACTGATCGTGTCGTGTCGCAACGCCATCACGTATCCGTCGTCCTCCGCACGGGAATCGGCGCGAGGGACGAAGACCGGCTCGCCGTATCCGAAGCGCGGTTGATCGCTTCGAGCCACAGTTCGCCCTGTTTCGTGGTCGGTCTTGACCAGGGTGTCTTGCGCGAAATCGGCGCCGACTCCAGCTGAGTAGCCGTATCGGTAACGCGAACCAATGAGGTCTTCACGGATGCGTGGAAACTCCTGTGGCCTGTCGTCGATCGTGGTTTCTTTGGCGAAGCCAGTCGAGGGGTTGAGCCGCCAACGAGTCAGCACGGGGTCGCCCTCGGCAGGTCCGCGGCGCTCACGATCAAACATCTTCGGGTGGCGCGCAGCATCGAGCACCACTTCGTCTCCGTCGTCGTAGGCATTCATCGGGTGGAAGAAATAGCACGGGTCAATGGACACCCACTTCGTGTCGGCTGACGTCGCATTCTGGTTCGTGCGAGGGAAGAACCCGATGCGCGCGTCATAGTCGTGATTCCAGTAATAAGGAAGCGAGGCACCCTTCATAGCGGCGTCGAGGTTGAATACGCACGGAAGGTCGAAGACCAGCGCGTACTTCTCGGTGATCGCAATGTCATGCACCATCGGGCCGCCCTGAACGTCGATGTCAACTGTTCGTCGTACTCGGCCATCAGTTCCGACGGTGAGGTACTGCACCTTGTTGCCCCAGCCCCACCAGTACGTCATGACATGAAGTTCTCCCGTGCGCGGGTCACGTTTGGGGTGTGCTGAATATGCCATTGGCAACGTTCCGTCAAGATTTGAGACTCGAGTCGTCTCGAGGTCGTATGACAACTCGACCGGCGGCGAGCCAGCTTCGACGATCGCGTATGTGAGACCGGCGTGTCCGATCACGTTGGTGTTCGCAGGAAAGGCAGGATGGTCGGTCGGCCAGTCAGAAGGCGGAGGTGTTCCTCCGAGAATGTCGCACACGGGCTTCGTGCGAACCCAGCGGTTGCGATACCACTCGGCTTTGCCGTCCCGAAGCCGGATGCCGTGCACCATGCCGTGCCCTGTGAACCAGTGATATTTCTTCTCGTTGACGGGACCCGCGGGGTTCGGTCCGTTCCGGAGATATCGGCCCGTCAATTCGCGTGGAATAGTCCCCGTCACTCGTAGGTCAGTGATGGTGACATCTTCGTGGACCGGTGCCAAGTTTCCAGCGAGGAACGGATTCGAAGATTGACGCTCGACGGTGGTCATTTCCAGACCCTATACGACTCGCACGGGTCGTCGTTTGCGCACCGCGATTAGGTCGTCGCGAATCCTCTGTAGTTCTCGCGGGCAACATCCGTGCACCGCTGCACATAGGCGGGGAATCCGGGCAGGGGCATGAAGACGCGCGGTTTTCCGTACATGTTGGTGCCGAGGTACCACGAACTGCACGAGGTGTACAACGTCATGCCGGCGACATTGTTGACGTGCTTGACCCAATCGTTCTGCGCTTGGACTTCAGCCTCGATGGTCTGGCTATCAGATTCGCGCAGGTGCACGAGGCACTCCGTTATCCACTCAACATGATGCTGAATCGAAACGATCATGTTCGTCAACACGGACGGGCTTCCCGGACCCGTGATCATGAAGAGGTTCGGAAATCCGTTCACACTCAATCCCAGGTAGTTGACGGGTCCGTCTCTCCACTGGTCGCTGAGCAACCGCTGGTCCCGGCCCCTGATCGCGATCTTGTTGATTGCCCCTGTCATCGCATCGAAACCTGTGGCAAAGACGATCGAGTCGAACTCATGCTCGACACTGCTCGCCGCGAATCCCTGTCGTGCGGACGATGAGCCGAACACGATGCCGCGTTCGGTGAATCGCTCAATCGGCTGCTCGCGCAGGGCGATGAGCGAAACATTCGGACGATTGAACGTCTCGTAGTAGTCGGTGTCGACGCAGAGTCGCTTGCAGCCGATCACAGAGTCAGGGGAGAGCTTGCGAGCAGTCTCCTGGTCTCGCACGATCGTGCGGATCTTGTCGCGCACAAAATCTGCGATCAATTCGTTCGACTTCGGGTTCGTGAGTGCGTCGTTGAACGCACCGAGAAAGAGCAGGCCCCCTTTCTTCCAGCGAGCCTCGAGGGCTGAAAGTCGTTCGTGATCGTTCACCTCGCAGGCCCCGTGTGGACCCGTCGGGGTGTCGCCACCAAGTGCCGCGCGGGTGAGACTGTTCTTGCGTCGGAATTCCGCATAGTTCGCTTTGATCGACGCAACGTATTCGGCGGACAACTGTTCGTTGCGCGCAGGCACCGAATATGCCGGGGTGCGTTGCAGCACCGTGAGACGCATCGCTTGCTGCGCGATCACGGGGATCGACTGGATACCAGATGATCCAGTTCCGATCACAGCTACTCGCTGACCGGTGAAGTCGACTCCTTCATGCGGCCAGTCACCGGTGTGGTAAGTACGCCCCTTGAAGAGGTCGTCACCAGAGAATCGTGGCATGTTCGCCGCCGAAAGGCAGCCGGTCGCGAGGATGACGTACCGCGCAAGCGTTGTGCCGTTCACGGTCGAAACTCGCCATGTGTCGCCCTGCCACTCGAGTGACTCCACGGTCGTTTCGAACGACATGTCGCGTCGCAGGTCGAATCGATCTGCGACGTGTTCTGCGTATCGAAGGATCTCTGGCTGAGTGGCGTACTTCTCCGACCAGCTCCATTCCTGTTGGAGGTCCTCCGAGAATTGATACGAGTACTCCAGACTCGGCACGTCGCAGCGAGCCCCCGGGTATCGATTCCAGTACCAAGTGCCGCCGACCCCGCCTCCCCGCTCGAATACGTGTGCAGAAAATCCCGCGGCTCGGGCTTTGTGAAGCATGTACATGCCGGCGAACCCGGCGCCGACGACCGCAACATCGACCCGGTCCGGAGCGGCCCCCATGCGTCCATTGTTGCCGACGCAAAGGTTTTCGGCGAGGGTAAATCGACTGATCGATTGCCGCACCGTGCATTTACCTTCTCACCTGAAGGTAGGTTGGCGTGACGCGCTCATGAGACGGATTCTGGTGACCGGAGCCACCGGTTTCGTCGGAAGACATGTCATTGACGCACTCTCGCGATCGGACGTTGACATCACCGCCGTCGTTCGAGACCAGTCGCGTGAGCATCTTCGGGCCTTATCGCACGTGAGTCGAGTCGTGGCAACGGACGACATCTTTGCCGAGTCAAAAGAGTGGTGGATTCAGCACTCAACCGGTGTAGACACCGTGTTGCATACCGCCTGGTACACGAACCCAAAGGATTACATGACTTCGCCCAAGAACGAGCACTGTTTGCGCGGAACGCTCCGGATGGCCGATGGCATACGCGAAGCTGGCGTACGTCGGTTCGTCGGTATCGGAACTTGTCTCGAATACGAACAGAATGGTGAGCGGCTCACGACAAGAACCAAGGTCCAACCGATTGGACCGTACCCCACATCGAAAGCGAACGCCTTTCGTGGGCTATCGGAACGATTCGCCTTGTCATCGACCGAATTTGCATGGTGCCGGCTTTTCTATTTGTACGGACCAGGCGAGAATGAGTCTCGACTTGTTCCATATCTTCGGCGACAGTTGAGTCACGGACTCGAAGTTCGGCTGTCGAACCCGAATCAGGTTCTCGACTTCCTTGAAGTGCAAGTTGTCGCGCGTCAAATTGCCGATGTCGTTCTCGGCAGGCGCGTAGGAGCAATCAATATCTGTTCGGGGGTGGCAATGACAGTTCGTGAACTAAGTCTTCAAGTTGCGCGGGAATACGGCATGGAGCATCTGGTGAAAGATTCAGAAGACGTATCTTCGGTGGTCAGTCCGGCGATTGTGGGTGAGCCAAGTTTCTGACGGGAAGAAACAACGACTTAAAGCCGGTCGTACAACTCCAGATGCGGAATCGCCGTATAAAGTTCACAGTTCTTCAGACCGAGCCCGCGAAGCTCTGACGCAACTTCGTTCCTGAGGTTCCAGGGAAAGACGATGACTTTCGCTGGCTTCGAGCCAACGAGAGCTAATGGAGCGATGATTGGGATTCTGCTTCCGGGCAGGTATCGACCTTGCTTGAACGTGCTCTTGTCGGCGACGGCCGGAAGCAAGTCAGGCTTGACGCCAGCGAAGTTGAGCAGTGTGTTGCCTTTGGCAGCGGCACCGTAGCCGAGCACTTTTTGGCCCGATGCCTTTGAGTTGACGAGGAAGAGCAAGAGTTCATCCTTGATCTGTTCGGCCGCGGACTGAAGGCCGTTGTAGAAGTCCCTCGAGAACATTCCGGCGTCACGCTCGCGATCCATGAGGGCTTCAACACGCGAGTTTGTGGGGTGAGTCATGCAATCTGCGCGGCAGGAAGACACGCGAAGACTTCCACCGTGCGTACCTATTTCTTCGACGTCAAACACCCGCAGGCCGGCCTTTGCGAAGATTTCCACCGTGGTCATGAACGACAAGTACGAGAAGTGTTCGTGGTACACCGTGTCGAATTGCGTCTCGGTGATCAAGCGGTACAGGTGGGGGAACTCACACGTGAACACTCCATCAGGCTTGAGAAGTTGGCCGCATGCTTGAGCGAAGTCATTGATCTCTGGAACGTGAGCAAGCACGTTGATGGCAACCATGAAATCGGCTTGTCGTCCGCGTTCGACAAGCTGTTGTGCGAGATCCATCGACAGGAATTCTTGGACGACTTCGATGCCTTTTTGTCGGGCAACGGCGGCGGTGCTCGCGGTGGGCTCGACTCCGAGGCAGGGGATGCCTCGCCTTTGGACATGCTGCAGCAAGTAACCGTCGTTGGAGGCAATCTCGATGACATGAGAGTCGGCACCTAGTCGATACTTCTGCACCGCCTCTGCGACGAGGTCGTCTGCGTGCCGTACCCACTCGCTGCTGAATGAGCTGAAATATGCGTACTCCTCATTGAAGAGTTCTGCAGCTCTGGAGTACGCCTCGGCCTGCACCAGCCAGCACCGTTCGCAGACGTATACCCGCAGCGGGAAGTACTTCTCCGGGCGGCGGAGCGTCACCTTGGTGAGGTAGGCGTTCGAAGGAGGTGAAGCTCCGAGATCGAGCATCGGAAACCGCAATTCCGCGTCGCAGTGGCGGCACTTCACAAAAGCAAGGCTACTCAGCGATCGGAGGCTTGAACCCGAAGCATGCCCAACTTCTACGGGTCACACTTCGTATGGAAAACTTCGTGATGATCATGGAAGACCGCGGTCCATCGAGCCGAAACAATTCAGTCGCGCCACGACTCATCGACAACATGCGCGGCGTGCGCTACGGCGAAGTTCTGCCCGTGTTCCTTCGCGATGACGGGTTGCATGCCGAGGTGTACGGAACGCAGATGCTGAACGACTGTCCGCAGCATCTCTGGGAGAAGCTCGACGCTTCGGCGATCGCCAAGGAGATGGGCGCGGTGCTCGTCAAACTCAACGGACCTCGCAAGTGGGTGCTCGACGGTCTCGGGACGAAAGTCGCTCCCGTCGAACCTGTTTTGCGGGAATTCGGCGGCATCATGTTCCGCCGTATTGCGACCATCCATCTCGGGGACAAACCCGGCGCCGGGCCGTATCACGAGAACAAGATCAATCGTGGCGCAGTCTTCTTCTTTGACGCTGGCAAACCGGTGTATGAATTGGTGAATCCAGAAGGCAATGCCTACGTCATGCAGGCGTTGTGCATGGGTGTGGACGCCGAGATGAGCGAACACAACTTGTCGTCGCTCGGCTCACGTCTCGCGATGCCCAAGGGTTGGACGTACCGCACGCGCGTGCTCGACAAGGAATTGATCGTCGATACCACGACGTCTCTTGCGACGGTGTTGCAAGACGAGTTCGAAAATTCGTATACGCTGCCGTATTGAGTCGGCAAACGCTCCTCGGTCGTCTGTTTAGCAAAGGTGAACCAGACGATTGAGACAACTAGAACGAAACGATGTTCCCGACCTCTGGTCGGACGTCACCTGCAACGAGCGAGGTATAGAGCTCGCTGATCGAAGTACTTCCGATTGTACGGCGGATCTTCAGCCACGAAGCGGTCGACGATATGAATTCGTCGAGCGATTCAGCGATTGAGGCGTTCAATACTTCACGACCGAGTTCTTTGCCTCTCTTCGACAGCTGCGAGGGTGCGAAGAAGAACTGTGGTGCGGGGTCGGTCAGCGAATTGCCGCGCCGTGGCGCGTCCCAATGAGTGGCACCCACGCTCGCACAGTGTCGAACCAGATCGCCGAGCGCCGAGTACACCTCGGAGAGGGTCTGCATGTTGCCGGCCATATCGACGATCACTGAAGGGCATCGTCTCAACGACGCAACGTCGTCGTAGCTCACGACATGGTGATACTCGCCGAGTTTGCCCACAAAGTCGGCATTGCGTGACGACGTGAGACCGATGACCTCTGTCTCGCCAGACTTTCGCAGGCAGTGGGCGAGGGCGATGGCAGTCTTGCTCGATGCGCTGACGATGACGACTTGTTCAGCCCCGAAGCCGCGCTGTTCTTGCAGGAAGTCTTCGAGCAAGAACGATGTGATGAAGAGACCGCGAAAAATCAGCAGCGCATCGTCTTGCGGCGTAGGAGTAGCTGAGTCGAAATTTTTGTAAGCGGTGGCATGCTTCTCCCTCCATGCCGCGATGTCGCTGAAACCGCTGGCACTTGCCCGCACCGCGGCGACGTGGTGGTCGGCGAGCGGAAAGAATCCGAAATAGCGACTACCGACTGGCACGCCGGGATGCGTCGAGTCTTCGACGATGCCAAAACCCATGACGGGGAGACGTCCCCAGCTTGACTCAGTCGGAAAGAATCCCCAGTAGTCGAGCAGATCTCCGCTCAGTGCGTAGCTGACGTTGTTGGAGGTGAGTGCCGCACGCTCCAGCCGCAGTAGCACCTGGTTTTCTTGGAGTGTCTTCGGGGGCGTGGTGTCTGCCCAACGACTCGTACGAATGTCTCGCCGAGAGATTTCGAAGTGCACGTCAGCCTTGTGTGAGGGAATCCATCGATGCTCGCACCGACATCACGTACGCATCACCATGGATTCGTCCTGCTACCGACGTGTGCAGTGCTTCGAGGGCCGCGTCTGAATCCGCCGCGAGGAACTGGACGGTGTCCCACTTACGACCGTCTCCGATGATCGTGCCCTCGGCAACGAAGTTGACTGCGCCCGGTATCTGGGTGAGTGAAGAAGGTCGGTCGTCGGTGCGTCGAACGACCATCAAGACGTGGCGCTGGTCGTCGGTTTTCGGGCGTCCGCGGGCGTCGAGCGAAACGTCTTGCGGGCGACAGCACACGATGATGGTCCGCTGCATGCCAGCCGCCTTGTGGACGTGCTTGTCGGCAAAGTCACGTCGCGTTTGCATCTCGATGAACGACTTTCGAGTCGCGTAGCGAACGATTCCGATGCGATCCCAGTCCTCGTCACCGGCACGATTCTTTATGACGTCACCGACGAAGACGATTGTTGCACCAATTTTGGCGAGGATGGACGACGGGTTGTATCGATCGTCTGCTTCTCGGCCACTGATTGCCTTTTCCACGCCGGAATCCTCGGTGTACTGGGCGATCTGGTGGTATTTCATCAGATTCACCATGTAAATGGGGCCGTCTTCCTCGGGCGGACGAGTTGCAAGAAACACCCCGTAGTCCCTGTCGATCGTGCCGTACTTGTGCTTCAGACGTGGTGTGTCGGACATGTCGCCCCCATTTCTGTCGGCGAGCGTAGTCACGTCGAGGCGATACATCGGTGTCGGAAGACGCTCTCATGACCTGCGG
>JBEGRF010000003.1:0-6181 GCA_041180605.1 Actinomycetota bacterium
TCTCGCGTATGGTCCACGCGGCTCCGGGGCTGTTTCAGGTTCGGCCAGATTGTCATCCCTGTACTCGTATTCCACCAACAACTCGGATGATCCCTCGGGTAGTGGGATGGCGATCATGAAATCCCTTGCATAGTTCTCAACATGCGACACCATGTCTCCGTTGATCTTCACTGAGATTTTTCCGATACCGTAAATGGGCAATATTCGGTCCGACGCGACCCCAGTTACCTTTGTGGCGAAGCTCGCAGTAAACGGAAATCGTTCTAGCCATAGATAGTGGAGCCGCGGGAAGTCATTGATGAACGGCAAGTTCCAGTCGAATGGAGCAACGCCGAAGTCAACCACCTTGTCCATACGTGAGACGGTGGCGAGTGGGGCCCCTGATCCTTGAGTGAAAGGTGCCTCGTAAGACTTCTCGCAAGCAGATGTGTCCTCGAGTGGCTGGTATAGGCTTCGATAACAGGTTGCGAATCCTGCACCGAGTGGTGCCCACGCAAACGAGAGCAACTTCACCGCGCACATCGCCACTAGTAGCGGCCTGACGAGAATGTGCCACCGAATGTTGACGAGGAGTTGGCGGATAGTGCGCCGAAGTTCTCGTGAAAAGAAAACGACGACGAACAACATGAGTCCCGCGAATTCAGCACGGGTACTGAACGGCAACCCATCCCAGACCATCTGGCCTGATCCTGGCATCGCCAAGTACAAGAAAACGAGCAAAGCAAGCGACTTCATTGGACCGATGGGTGACGCTAGTTGGTCTGACAATTCTGTCCGGCCGCTCGGAGTCTCAATGACACCGATTTATCGTGCAATAAAGATACCTTCCATGTTTTGACGAGGTGTCGGCAAGTCAGCCGACCAGCGGGTGTAGGAGTCGTGTCAGGCGATGCCGGCGCGGCGGGCTGCGGCAGCGCGGCGGCGCAGGTCGCGACGTTCATCTTCGCTGGTGCCGCCCCAGACCCCACAGTCTTGGTTCGTCGACATCGCGAAGTCGAGGCATTCTTTTCGAACGCCGCAGTCGGCGCACACCTGGCGGGCTCGCACCAACATGCGGACGGCCTCCCCAGTATTCCCAATCGGAAAGAACAACTCAGGGTCGGTGTCGCGGCAATTGGCGTTCACCCTCCAGGAGTAGTCGGCGGAACCAAGGGCGAGACTTTGAGCGAGGATCGACATAGCGGCAACACCCTAAGTGCACTCGGGGTGTTTCGCAAGGGGTTTCTCAACTACTTTCGAGGAAGAACGGAGAAGGTCAAATTGTCGACGAATCTTGCCATATTCACCCTAAAACTCGCCACGACCACAAACGCACGATGACCAACTCGAGATCCACACAAGTCATGGCTCATCGCGGGGCGTCGAAGGTCGAGCGCGCCAACACCGTGGCCGCGTTCGCTCGCGCGAGGGAGATGGGGGCGCACGCAGTTGAGCTTGACGTCCGGCAGTGCCGGAGCGGCGAGCTCGTCGTGCACCACGACGCGGAACTCCCGGACGGCCGAATCATCGCCCAGCTCACGAAACTCCAACTGCCTTCCTACATTCCAACGCTCGATGAGGCTCTTGATGCCTGCGGAGAGATGTGGGTAAACGTCGAGGTGAAGAACCATCGAGCTGAGCCCGACTACGACGCAGACGATCGTCGTACCGACGCCGTAATTGATGTGCTGCGACGCCGAGTGGCCCGACACGGCGACGTCCGGCGTTATCTGCTCTCGTGTTTCAGGCGCGCGACCGTCGACCACGCAGTCAAGTCGTGGGCGGAGTTACCGACTGCTTGGCTGACGATCTCCGTGGCGAACCCCGACGAACTTGCGCGTGACTTGAAATCGGCGGGCCATGTCGCAGTGCATCCGGAAGTTGGGCAGGTATCTCGAGAGTTGATCGACATATTCCATCGTCACGGTCTCGCAGTGAACACATGGACGTGCGATGACCCGGCAAATATGGCGACGCTCATCGAGTGGGGAGTCGACGGAATTTGCACGAACGTTCCCGATGTCGCCTTGCGAGTGCTGGCTAATACTCGACGAGCATCGGCTTGATAAGCCTCAGTGACTCTGGTCGATGTCGAATCGTCAACGTGTTCGTCTCGTCGATGTAGTCACCGTCGAGCTGGTAGCCGAACTGAGCCGGGTAATCGAACGTGATCTCCTCGATGCCTTCGATGATTTCCAGACCGCGCCGCGCGACGGCTCCTCCGCTGCGTAACGCACTCCACAGAGTCGACAGCATGAGCGGTGTCGAGAGTCGACGGAACACGACTGCGACGAGCGGCTTCTCCAGCGAAGCCGCTCTCGACAACTCGACCGCCCGCTTTCCGACGTACGTATAAGGGTTGGTGTTCAACACCACCGCGGAGAAGCCGTTGGGGATTCGTCGCCCGTCGAGCGTCACCGTGAAGTGCGGGAACTCTCGGTCGTAGTCGACGAACCATGCCTTCAGCGCCGCATAGACGAAGAGTGGCTGGCCGACGAACCGCTTGAAGCTGAAGGTTCGTTCGACTTGTCGCACGACTTCGGCGTCGTAACCGATTCCAGCGTGGAACGTAAAGTATCGTCCGTTGGCCTCACCGAGTCCGACCGGAGAAACGAGCCCGCCATCAAGTCCTGCGGTGAGTTGTGTGACCGCAAGAAGTGGGTCATTCGCCATGCCGAGCGACCTTGCGAACACGTTGGTCGATCCGCCGGGCAACACGCCGAGTGAGACGGCGCTTCCGGCAAGGCCGGTCGCAACCTCATTCAGCGTGCCGTCCCCGCCGAAGGCGATGACTGCATCAAGTCCACGGGCCACGGCGTCAGTCGCGAAGCGGGTGGCATGACCTCGCTCACTGGTTTCCACGACCTGCACATCGTGGTGTCGGGCCAGGTACTGGTGAACCTGCACCGTGTTGCGCGGCGTGACTGAAGTGGCGAACGAATTGACGATCAGCAGAATTCGCACGCAATTTCACGGTATCGGCGGGGTCGGCGAGCGCTTGACGAAGGTCACATTCGGCGCCGAATCGACCTTCCGGGCTGATTCTTCGCCGAGGTAACCGAGCGGTAACAATATTGGTCATGAAGATCGTGGTCTGCGTCAAACAAATTCCCGATCCCGCGACGCCGGGATCCCTCGACTCGTCGACGAACGCATTGAAGCGTGACGGCAAGTTGATCCTCGACGACTCCGATGCGTACGGCGTCGAGATGGCGCTCCAATTGGCGACTGCTGCCGGTGGCGGCGAAGTGAGCATCGTCTCGATGGCCCCGAACGGTGAAATGTCAGGCATGCGCACTGCATTGGCGATGGGGGCTGCACGAGGAGTGCTCGTCTCCGACCCGGCACTTGCGGGCAGCGACGCGCTGACCACCGCAAAAGTGCTCGCTGCCGCAATCAAAAGAGTCGGCATGCCCGATCTCGTCGTGGCTGCGACCGAATCAACCGACGGATACACCGGCACGGTGCCCGAACAGATTGCGGAGGTACTCGGTCTGCCTTCGGTAACGTTCGCCAAGAAAGTGAAGGTCGATGGCGGCTCGCTGAAGATCGACCGCCAGACCGAAGCGGGATACGACGAAGTGGAGTGCCCGCTGCCTGCGCTCATCAGTGTGACGGCTGGTGTCGTCGAACCGCGCTACCCGAGCTTCAAAGGAATCATGGATGCAAAGAAGAAGGAGATCGTTACCGTCACCGCCGCCGATCTCGGCGTGTCACCGGTGGGTTGGGGCGGTGCAGGTCAGAAGGTCTCGTCCGTGTCCCAAGCCGAAGCACGCAAGGCCGGCCAAGTGATTGAAGATGACGGCGAAGCATTCAACAAGATCGTGGCGTTCCTCGAGACGCTGAAAGTCATCTGAGGAGGAACGACATGGCACTCAACAGCGTGTGGGTTTTCGCGCAAGGCAACAAAGGCACCCCGAACAGTTTCTCCGTCGAACTACTCACCAAGGCACGCAGCCTGAGCGAGAACGTGTCGGCGTTCGTCGCTGGCGATGGAACGGCACTCGCGGAGTCGCTCGGCAAGTACGGCGCAAAGAAGGTGTACTCCACTGGCGACATCGGTTCGCGGCTCGTCGGCGTGACGGCAGCCCGGGCGATGAAAGCGCTCATCGATGCCGGCGAGAAGCCAGATCTCATTCTCTTCCCGCAGAATTACGACGGTCGCGACACCATCGCACGCCTCTCGGTGAAGCTTGGTGTGACAGTGCTCACGAACAACGTCGATATCGCCGTCAACGGCAACGAAGTTGTGGCAACCACGCCAATCTTCGGCGGCAACGTGCTGTTTGCTACCGCATTCACGGGTGCCGGCCCGCACTTGGCGTCGTTCCGACCCAAGAGTTTTGCTGCCGAAGAGTGCGGCGGTGCTGCTGCACAAATGGTCGCGGTCAAAGTGCCCGATGCAGGCGCCACTGGTGCCGCAAAGGTCACCGCAGTTCACGTCGAGGAGACGAGCGGGCCGAAACTCGACGAGGCCAACGTGGTCGTCTCAGGCGGTCGCGGCCTCGGCGAGTCAAAGAACTACCAGCTGGTGGAGGAACTCGCGAAGCTGCTGCACGGCGCACCTGGCGCATCGCGGGCCATCGTCGACGCCGGATGGGTGCCGTATTCCTACCAAGTCGGTCAGACCGGCAAGGTCGTGAAGCCGAGTGTCTATATCGCAGCTGGTATTTCGGGTGCAACTCAGCACATGGTGGGCATGAAGGGTTCAAAGAACATCATCGCCATCAACAAAGACAAAGAAGCTCCGATCTTTGCGGTTGCAGACCTCGGCATCGTGGGCGACGTGCACAAGGTGCTTCCGAAACTGATCGAAGCACTCAAGTCGCGCGGCTGAGTCGCGCCGAGCTCGGCTTGACTACACGAGCGGCCAGGGATACCGACGGCCGCTCGGGTCAACGGGAAACTGGCGGTGTTCGACTAGCCACGCCGCCCGTTCGCTGACCGCTTCGATCTCGTCGTCAGCGAGCAGTGAAGCAATATCGAGCGGGAGCGAACTCGCGATGCGCTCGACGGCACAGATAAGCGTGTCGGAGATCGCCTCGCCACCGAATTCCCAGATGACGGT
This sequence comes from Actinomycetota bacterium, assembly GCA_041180605.1. GTDB lineage: Bacteria > Actinomycetota > Acidimicrobiia > Acidimicrobiales > Ilumatobacteraceae > F1-60-MAGs027. The sequence goes on from JBEGRF010000003.1 coordinate 5,048, forward strand.
GCGCAACTTGAAGTCGGCGGCAAAACACAACCCGTGATCTATTCCCCAGACATGGTCGTCGCCGTCGACGAGGACATGACCTGATTTTCGGTCGGTGTTGTTCGCCAGTATGTCGAACATTGCGATCTCGCGCAGTCGATCGTGCAGGTCGGGGCGCTGCTCGTGCAGCGTGAAGTAGTGCTGCTCAAAGTCTGCATCAACGAGCCGCTGCACCGAACCCTCGCCGAGCGGGCCGTCACGCAGCAGCGTGAGCGGCACAAAATCAAGACCCATCGCCGTCGCGAGCCGGAACGCGGCGACCTCCCGTCGGTGCAAACCGGGAGCAAAGTCCCACAACGGGCGTTCGCCGCGCAGTGGCTTGTAGATGGCGCGCACTGAGCGGCCACCCTTCGTGACGCGCACCAAGAAGGTGGCATTGCTGCTGTACGGCATTCGCATCTCGATCTCGATCTCGCCGTCTGCGAGAACCTCGCCGTCGCTCAATTCATTCGCGGGCATGCGTGGCCGTCGCGATTCACGGGAAGTCCGCAGAACACGCACGGCGGGCGTCCTGCTCTTGCCAGTCGGTCTGCGTTCTCGCAGAAGGAGATGGCCTGGGCCCGTGTGATTCGTGCGCGCACACGGCTGGCATCGAACTCAGGTTCGTCGTCTGGCGCGACCTCTTCGAATTGCAGCACGACGCGGTCGTCTTGCCGGTCGTATGCCAAGCCGATGCTTCCCAAAGAAAACGCAGCATCGACCGGTTCTCGCAGCGATGGGATGTGCTTGTCGGATTCCCGCACTGCTGGTGCGTCTTCTAACAGCTTGCGCAGGTACGCAGCAAGCGCTATGACCTGCTCCTTCTCGCACTTGATGGAGAGGGCGTCGCTCTCAGCGCCGACTTGCAGAAAGAACGTGCGCGAACCCGGAGCACCAACTGCGCCGGTGGTAAAGAAGTCGGCTTGTTCGAATTCTCGAAACACGGTCACGACGGGCGCAGCTCCTTCAATGAGCCGCCTGTGGTGTTGACGGTGAGCACGATCGGTGCGCCGTCACCGACCAAGACGGCGGTTATCGAGCACGTGGAGATGACGATGCGCTGGAAGAGGTCAAGCGGTGTGCCCACGGCGTGAGCCACGTACGCCTTGATCGGGT
>JBEGRF010000004.1:0-51523 GCA_041180605.1 Actinomycetota bacterium
TCGACGTCACGACGTAGTCGGGAGCAATCGCTTTCTGGTCCATCTGGTTGCCGAATGCAAGCAGACCCTTCTCCGCGGCAGTTTCGATCACGCCTGCGCGCTCGGCGAACATCACGTCGGCACCCGCGTCGATCTGCGCGAGCGCTGCATCCTTGGCCGCTGCCGGGTCGAACCACGACGAGATGAAGGTGACCTTCACTTCGACGCTCGGGTTCGATGACTGCGCACCAGCGATGAATGCGTTGACGATGCGGTTCACTTCGGGCACCGGGTATCCGCCGACGACTCCGATCTTGCCCGACTTCGTGAGACCGCCTGCAAGGAGGCCCGACACGTACGCGGGTTCGTGAATCCAGTTGTCAAACACGGAGAAGTTCGGCTCGGCAGGTCCGCCACCCGAACCCATCACGAACGCGATGTCCGGATAGTCGAGCGCGACTTTTCGTGCCGCCTCTTCGTTTCCGAACGAGTCGCCGAAAATGATGTCGGGTTTGTCTTCTTCGGCGATTTGGCGAACCGTTCGCTCGAAAGCGCCCGACGCGTAGCCGATCTTGTCGATGTACTTGTAGGTGATTTCACCGTCGTCGGCAGCTTCAGTGAGCGCTTCGTGGATCACGCCGTCCCAGGGCTCTTCGATGGCCGACGAATATGCCGCCACCACATTGAGCACTCCGGAGTCGTCAGACCCGCTGCTTTCCCCTGAATTACCACCGCATGCCGCGAGCACGAGACCCGCCGCTGCAGTGACTGCCAACACCCGGGAAAGTCGTGATTTCTTCATGACCGATCTCCCTCTGTTGTTGGTCGAGCAAAGAGTAGCCCGACGGGGTACGGCACGAGCAAGCCGCTCGGCCTATGCGAGCGTCGGCTCTTGCGTCTTTGCCGCGAGACGTCCGGCGACTTTGCCGATCTTCTCCACTCGCTTGACCAGAGACTCGCGTGCCGTCTCTGCCGCAGCCGACAGGCCGGTCGCGTCGGCGACCTTCCAGTGGCGCAACACCACTGGCACGAGGATTTGCTCGTGGTGGATCTTGAAGTCGTAGATGCCCGCCTTCGCAATTTCTTTGGCCAGTGCGTCGAAATTCTCGATGCCAGTGCCAGGCATGGTGAAGTTGCGCACTGCACGCTCGATGCCGATCATCATGTTGGACGGGTCGGCTTCTAGTGCCGCAGACGCGAGGTCTCGATAAAAGAGGAAGTGCAGGTTCTCGTCATTTCCGACTCGAAGCATCACTTCCTGGCCAGCTTGGTCTTCGATAAGTTTTCCGGTGTTTCGGTGCGCGATGCGTGTGGCGAGTTCTTGCATCGATAGATACGCGAGTGCTTCGTAAAGGTCGTCTGGTGCAGGAACTTGTGCACCTCGCACCTGGTGCATTCGAGCACGCTCGAGCGCCACGGGGTCGAGCGCACGGGTGACGGTGAGGTAATCGCGGATGACGATGGAGTGGCGCCCCTCTTCTGCCGTCCAGTTGCGTGCCCACGCGCCGTACGCGCTGTCGCCACCGAACAGTGAGTAGATGTCGCGCGTGTAATACGGGAGGTTGTCCTCAGTCAACAAATTGACAAACAACGCGGCACGAACCGCTTCTGGAAGTTTCCAACCGCCGTCGCCGAAGTCAGAGTCGTCAGGGATCCAGGGGCGCTCAGGGTCGAAGTCGCGGCCTCGACTCCATGGCACGTACTCATGGGGGAACCACTCCTTGGCAACACCCATGTGTCGGTCGTACAACTTTGCCGCTGTGGGCTCGAGCACCGCGAGCAGTTCTGCCGGCGTCATAGGTTCACCCTAACCTGCGCCAAAAGTGCGCAGCCTACGAAGTGAGTTGCTTCACTAATCGCGCAAGCGGAACACGAAAGTCATCGAGCAACGCGATGCCCGCCGAACGCAACGCCGCGTTGTCGAGCACGGAGTTCGCAGGACGTGCTGCTGGTCGCGGCGGCACCAGATCGCGCGTGTGCACGGGCTTCACTCGCGCGGGTTCGTGCCCCGCGACGCGCAGAACTTCACGAGTGAATTCGTACCAGCTAACGGCGCCTTGGTTGGTCACATGCCACACACCAGCGCGACCTTCGTTGGCGAGACGCAGAATCATGGCTGCCGCATCGTCAGCAAACGTCGGATGACCAACTTGGTCGTCGACGAAAGTAAGCGTGTCATGCTGTGCGGCGAGGCGCAGGATCGTCTTCACCATGTTCGAGCCGTGAAGGCCGCACAGCCAAGAGACGCGAACCACGGTGTCGACGGATTTGTCGAGCGCGTTTTCCCCTGCCAATTTCGACGCGCCGTATACGGATTTCGGGTTGGGTGCATCAGTTTCGACGTACGGCGAAGATTTGGTTCCGTCGAACACGTAGTCGGTCGACACGTACACCACTCGAGCACCCACGCTTCGTGCGGCAGCTACTACATGTTGGGTGGCGGTGACGTTGCTCAACATCGCCTTTTCGCGGTCGCTTTCGCATGCGTCGACGGCCGTCCAAGCTGCGGCGTGCATGATGACCGCCGGCCGCTCCCGCGACACCACAGAATTCACGCTGTCGCGGTTCGTGACGTCAAGTTCCGCGCGCGATGCCGCGAACACCTGTTGCCCGCCCCTCAGAGAAGCATCGACCAGCTCGCGACCCAACTGCCCCGCCGCTCCGGTGACGAGAATCTTCACGACTTGGCCTTGAGCGGCTCCCACCACCAACGGTTGTCGCGGTACCACTTGACTGTCGAGTCCAGCGCCTCGTCGAGCGACCGTTCGCGCTTCCAGCCCAGTTTCGTGACTTTCGCGATGTCGACGGAGTACCTGCGATCGTGCCCCTTGCGGTCCTGCACGTATTGCACACTGGACTCATCCTTGCCGAGCAACGCGAGCAACTTGTCGACCAGCACGCGGTTCGGCGTCTCGTTGCCCGCCCCGATGTTGTAGATCTCGCCCAGTTCACCCTTCTCAAGCACAAGATGCACACCGGCACAGTGGTCATCGACGTAGATCCAGTCGCGTTCGTTGAGACCATCGCCGTAGAGCGGGATCTTCTTTCCGTCGAGCAGATTCGTGGTGAAAAGTGGTATCGCCTTCTCCGGGTATTGCCAGGGGCCGAAGTTGTTCGTGCAGCGGGTGACGAGCACCGGCGTACCGTGCGTCGAATAATACGAGAGCGCGATCAGGTCGCTGCCGGCCTTCGACGCTGAATACGGCGAGCGCGGCTCGAGCGGGTCGGTCTCTTTTGATGAGCCCACTTCGACGCTGCCGTAGACCTCGTCGGTACCGATGTGCAGCACGCGCTTCATGCCGAGGCGTCGCGCTGTGTCGATCACCACGTTGGTGCCGAAGCAGTTGGTGAGGATGAAGTCTTCGCCACTGGCGATCGAGCGATCGACGTGGCTCTCTGCCGCGAAGTGCACCACCCAGTCGTGACCCTTCATCGCTACCTCGATGTCGCCTGGGTGGCAGATGTTGCCTTTGATGAACGCGAATCGCGGATTGTCGTCGAGGTCGCGCATGGTGGAGAGGTTCCCCGCGTACGTGAGCGCGTCGTAGACGGTCACCGAGTGGTCGGTGTTGCGCAGCACCCAGCGCGCATAGTTGCTGCCGATGAAGCCGGCCCCGCCGGTGACAAAAATTTTCACGAGTGGCTCGAGGCCCGCATCACCCGCGTCACGCGCACCCGCATGACCCGCATCACGTGCGCATACCCCAGATGGGTTGTTGGTGCGGTGCGATGTCTTTACGCTGCGGGTTGGCTTGGTCACGCTTGCTGAGCGTCGGTGATGCGATGCCCCAATCGGCGCCGATGGCCGGGTCGTTGTACGCCACCCCAAGTTCGTCGTTGGGGTTGTAATACCCATCGACCAGATAGGTGATGGTCATGTCGGTGAGCGATGCGAACCCATGCGCGACCCCCGGCGGAATGAACACACCTCGATGGTCGTGGGTGCCGTCTTTGCGCGCTCCGAGGTCGATCACTTGCGTTGCGCCATCGGTCGGCGAGCCTTTGCGCAGATCGTGCAGCACCACACGGCACGTACCCAACGGCACATACCAATAATCCGCCTGATGCAAGTGGTAGTGCAGCCCGACGATGGCACCTGCCTTGCGGTCGCCGCGGTTTCCCTGAATCATCTCCCGCCCGAGCGGGAACCATTCGCGTCGGTACGTCTCGATGAAGAACCCACGTTCGTCGCCGTGCATCTGCGGCTCGACGATTTGCACACCCTTGATGACCGTGGATTCGGTGATCGTGGCCATCAGGCGTCGAGCTCCACTTTCGAGTCGTCGCCGAGCATGAGGCGCACGGCTCTCGGGCGACGTTCTGAACGCGCCACTTCGACATTGCGGCCAAGCAGCGAGTCACTCATCTTGTGCACGTCGTTGACGTTGCATCCGTCGAGCAACACCGAGTGTTCGAGTTCGGAGTGAACAATGTTGCACTTGTTGCCCACCGACGTGTAGGGGCCGATGTAGCTGTTCTCCACGACGGTGTCGTGGCCGATGACCACCGGGCCGCGCACTCGGGAGTTCACGATCTTGGCACCCTTCATGATCACCACACGACCTTCGATCTGCGACGAAGCATCGACGCTGCCTTCGTTGCGCGGTTCGAGCACCTCGAGCACGAGGCGGTTGCACTCAAGCAACGGGTCTTTCTTCCCGGTGTCGATCCACCAGCCGCGCAGTACCTCGTGACGCACGGTCTTGCCCTGCTCGATGAGCCACTGAATGGCGTCGGTAATCTCCAGTTCGCCGCGCTTCGACGGCTTGATGGCACGAACGGCCTCGTTGATGGTCTTGTCGAAGAGGTAAACGCCGACGAGCGCCAGGTCGCTCGGTGGATCCTTCGGCTTCTCAACGAGCCGTTTGACGTGACCCTCTTGCGTCACTTCGGCAACGCCGAACTGCCGCGGATCTTCCACATGGCATAGCAGGATTTGCGCCGTCGGTGCATTCTTGCCGCCCTTGGCGCGCGCGGAGACGAACTCGCCTACGAATCCCTCGAGACCCTGTTCGAGCATGTTGTCGCCGAGATACATGACGAAGTCATCGTCACCGAGAAACTCGTGTGCGATCAGCACGCAGTGGGCCAGACCAAGCGGCTGGTCTTGCGGTATGTACGTCGCCTTCACGCCGAACTGAGAGCCGTCACCCACGGCGGACATGATTTCTTTGCGGGTGTCGCCGACGATGATCCCTATCTCTTTGATCCCGGCTTTCTTCATCGCCTCGATGCCGTAGAAGAGGATGGGTTTGTTGGCGATGGGCACCAGCTGCTTGGCACTGGTATGGGTGATCGGCCGCAACCGCGTGCCAGCGCCGCCGGCGAGGATGAGCCCTTTCATCGCGAACTAAGGCTAGTTGAGCACTAATAACTAGGGTTTCCACCGTGCCTCGCACCTACCTGCATGCGTTCACCAAACCGTCGCGAACGGAGTTCGTCACGATGGTGCGCGGCGATGGTGCCCGTGTGTATGACGCCAACGGAAAGGAGTACATCGACGGCATGGCGAGCCTCTGGTACTGCAACATCGGCCACGGCAACAAGGAGATGGCCGATGCGATCGCAAAGCAAGTGACGACGCTCGAGTCATACAACAACTTTGATCCGTTCTCCACCGACGTCACTGATCTGCTCACCGACAAATTGCACTCGCTCTCCCCCATGAAGGGCAATCGCGTCTTCCTCTGCTCGAGCGGCTCAGAGGCGGTCGATACCGCGATGAAATTGGCGCGACTCGCGCACGTGCAGGCAGGGCGACCAGAGCGCACCATCATCATCTCCCGCGGACGCGGTTACCACGGCACCAACTTCGGCGGTACAAGTGCGCAGGGTTTGCCGCTCAACAAGATCGGCTACGACCCGCTCGTTCCCGACGTAACCCAGGTCGACCCCGACGACATCGAAGCGATGTCCGTGGCGATGAGCCGCGACGGTGCCCGTGTCGCCGCCGTGCTCGTCGAGCCCGTGCAGGGCGCGGGTGGTGTCTTTCCGCCGCGTGACGGTTACCTGCAGTCACTTCGCAAATTGTGCGATCAACACGGTGCGTATCTCATCTTCGACGAAGTCATCTCCGGCTTCGGCCGACTCGGCTCGTGGTTCGCCGCACAGCATTATGGCGTGACCCCTGACTTCACCTGTTTCGCAAAGGCAGTGACGTCGGGATACGTTCCGCTCGGCGGCGTCTTTGTCGGGTCGGCTCCGGGCGCTGCACTCGAGAAAGACCCGAACTTCTTCCTGCGAACCGGCTATACATATTCGGGCCATGCCACAGCGTGTGCGGCGGCGCTAAAGAACTTGCAGATCATGGAGCGCGACGGACTCGTGCAGCGGGCCAAGCACGTCGGCGGTCTCGTGTCGAATGCCCTCCACGCACTGCAGCGCGATGGTTTGATCAAAGAAGTGCGAGGCGAAGGTGCTGTCTGGGCTGCCGGCTTGCACAAGCAACATGACGCCATGGTCGTGCGCGACATCGCACTGCGCAACGGCGCCATCGTGCGCGGCATCGGCGCAGACACCAACGCGTTCTGCCCGCCGCTCGTCACCACCGACGCCGAAGTCGGTCGCTTGATGGACGCCTACGCGTCCGCTCTGCACGAGCACGTGAAGGCCGTCGCATGAGCCAGGCCGCCCGCATGAACCTCGCAGGCCGAAACGCCCTGGTCACCGGCGGAGCGAGCGGTATCGGTGCGGCTGTCGCTGAGTCTCTCGTCAAGGCCGGCGCCACCGTCACGATCGTCGACGTCAACAAAGAATCGCTCGCCACGACAGGCAAACGTCTTGGCGTTCGCGCCGAGGTGCTCGACGTCTCGTCGGGTGACGCATGGGCCGACTTCGTCGCGTCACACGAGCATTTCGACTTGGTACACCTGAACGCCGGCATTACCACTCATCGCAACGTGTTGGACGGGCCGGTTGACCCCGTGCAGCCGCCGCTCGTGCGCGTGACCGACGACGAATACCGCCGCATCATGGGCGTGAACGTCGACGGTGTGGTGTTCGGTGCGCGAGCAGTGATCCCCGGCATGTGCGAGCGTCGCACCGGCGACATTGTGGTCACTGCATCGATTGCAGCATTCGTGCCAATACCACCCGACCCGATTTACGGTCTCACGAAGTACGCAGTGTCGGGCCTGGTGAAATCGCTCACCGCCCGACTTGCGGAATACAACGTGTGCATCAGCGCAATTTGCCCGGGCTTCGTTGATACGCCGCTCATCAGCGAACGCGCGAGAGAGTGGATCGCCGAACTCGGGATGCCACTCATGAAGACGCAGCAAGTCGTTGATGCAGTCTCTAGCGCCCTGGTGCGCCGAGTAAACGGCGCGCACTGGCTGGTGCTGCCCGACCAAGACCCGATATTGCACGAGCAGACGACGGTGCCGTTCCCCACGAACAACTCGTGACCGCGAATCGCCGCGCGGACGTGAGCCCGCGATGACCGCGCCGGTCTTTAACCCGTTCGATCCTGAGTTCCGCGCCAACCCGCATCCCTCGTACGACGCTTTGCGCGAACACGACCCGGTGCACAGGGCACCTGGCGGGCTCGTCGTGCTCACTCGTTATGACGACGTCGCGACGGTGCTGCGCTCGAACGACTTCAGCCGAGACATCGAAAAGTCGGCGAGACCCCTCGACAACCCCATCTCGCAGCGCCAACGCGCACGGCGTTCGACAGGTAGCAAGTCGATTCTCAATCTCGACCCGCCCGACCACACTCGCCTGCGTCGACTGGTGTCGAAGTCGTTCACGCCGAGTGCCATCGAGCCACTTCGGAGTGTCACCCAGAAGTTCGTCGACGAAGCTCTCGACTCCGCCGACCAAAGGCTGCGCGATGGCGCAACGTTCGAGCTCATCGACGACCTCGCGTTTCCGGTGCCGTTCCTCGTTATCTCGTCGATGCTCGGCATGCCGACTACCCGCGCCGACGAACTACGCGAGTGGTCGAAGGTTCTCACGCAAACACTCGAGCCGACGGTGTCAATGGACGACCTCGACCAGGCAGACCGCGCGTTCGAAGGATTGATCCCTTTCCTCAACGAAGTGATCGCCGACCGCCGAAAGAACCTCGGCAGCGACATGCTGTCGGCGCTCATCGCCGCCGAGGAGGCAGGCGACAAGATGTCGACTGCCGAATTGGTCACGTTCGTGGTGCTGCTCTATGTGGCGGGCCACGAGACCACGGTGAACCTCATCAGCAATTCGGTGCTGGCGCTGCTGCGTTCACCCGACCAGCTTGCATGGGCGCGTGAGCACGGCCTCGACTCGAACGCCGTCGACGAGTTGTTGCGCTTCGACGGCCCTGTGCAGCACACGGTGCGCGTGCCGATCGTGCCCGTGCAGTTTCGCGTCGGTGACCGCACAATCGACGTGGCAGCAGGAGAACGCGTACTCACGAGCCTTGGCGCCGCGAGCCACGACCCGAGCGTTTTTGACGAACCGCACCGCTTGAACCTCCGCCGAGCGAATGCAAACAAGCACCTCGGCTTTGCCGCGGGCATCCACTACTGCCTTGGATCGTCGCTGGCAAAGATGGAGACGCAAGTGTCGATCGACTCCCTTCTGCGGCGCTTCTCGCAGATTGATCTCGTCGGCGAGCCGCAATGGCGCGATCGTTTGACTATCCGCGGGGTCGATCGCCTGGTGCTCTCAGTCGCGCGATGAGCGACGAAGTATCCCAGCGTCTCCCGCCCATCTCTACGACCTCACCGTAGAAATCGTTCACGATCTCGGTCATCGGCAGGTCGACACCGAGGCGCTTCGCTTCGTCGAGACATATCGCAAGGTCTTTGCGCATCCACTCGACTGCGAAACCGAAGTTGAACTCATTGCGAACCATCGTCGTGGCGCGGTTGTTCATCTGCCACGAACCCGCGGCGCCTTGCGAGATCACTTCGACGAGCGCATCGGGGTCAAGGCCGGCAGCGAGCGCGAGATTGAGGCCCTCGCTCAGGCCTTGCGCGATGCCGGCGATACATATTTGGTTGACCATCTTTGCGAGCTGCCCAGACCCGGCCTTGCCGAGACGCTTGCAGATCTTGGCGTAACTCATGAGCACCGGGTACGCGCGCTCGAACACTGCCTCGTCATCGGCACCGCACATCACGGAGAGTTGCCCGTTCTCAGCGCCAGCTTGCCCTCCCGACACCGGCGCATCGATGAACCCCACGCCCTGTTCGGCACACTTCACCGCGAGTTCGCGGGCGAGCGTGGCCGAAGCCGTGGTGTGGTCGACGACGATTGGTGCGTCTGCAGGTGTGCGCACACTGGCGCGCCCTCGCGAAATTCCGGCGAGCACGCCGTCAGCACCGTCTATCACGGAGCGCACGTCATCGTCGTTGCCCACGCACACCATGATGATGTCGGCATCAGCCGCGGCCTCGCGCGGTGTGGCCGCGGCTGAGCCACCGTTAGCAGCAACCCATGCCGCTGCCTTCGGGGCCGTGCGGTTGAAGACGGTGACGTCGTGACCCTTTGCCGCAAGATGGCGCGCCATCGGCCCACCCATCACACCAAGCCCGACAAAAGCCACCTTCATCTCCTCACCGCCTTCACGACCAGGCCTTCGCTCGCGCCGCCCTCACGGCCAGGCCGGGCCTTCGGGCGTTACGTAGGCCGATGTGATACCGCCGTCGATGATGAGACTCTGCCCCGTCATCCAGCTGCTCTCGTTCGACGCCAAGAACAACGCACCGTTCACGATCTCGTGCGGCTCGCCGAAGCGCCCCATCGGGATGTGCACGAGGCGTCGCTCGCGCTTCGCATCATCACTCAAGAACTTCGCAAGCAGCGGAGTCATCACGGGTCCCGGGCACAACGAGTTGGCGCGCACGCCCTTGCGTGCGTAGATGGCAGCAATCTCTCGCGTCATCGCAAGCACTGCGCCTTTCGAGGCCGTGTACGCGACCTGCGGCGTCGCTGCACCAAGGTGCGCCACGAATGAAGCTACGTTCACGATCGACGAAGTCTCTCCGCAACGTTTCGCCGACTCCATCATGTGCGGTATGGCATGCCGGCAGGCGAACATCACACCCTTCACATTGATATCGAGCGTCTTCTCGATCACGTCATCAGGAGTCGAAACGGGGTCGTCGTCTGCAGAGAGCATCACGCCCGCGTTGTTGTAGAGGATGTGCAGATCGCCGAAGGTATTCACCGCGAAGTCGACGGCATCTCGCACCGCAGAGTCGCTGCTCACATCGCATGGGACTGCAGCAGCGGTACCCCCGGCAGCAGCGATCGCCTTCAATGCGTCTTTCGCGTCGCCGACGTCGGCGATCACTACCCGCGCACCTTCGGCAGCAAATCGTTCGGCGGCTACCCGACCAAGGCCGCTCGCGGCACCTGTGATGAACGCGACTTTTCCGGCGAGACGAGTCATTGCTTAAGCGCGCTCAAAGTAGCGCACGCGCTCCCAATCGGTGACGGTCCGCTGGAAAGTCGACCATTCATGGCGAGCCATGTTCAGAAGGTGGTGGTGCACGTCGTCGCCGAAACACTCGCGCGCGATGTCGCTGTGCTCCCACAGGTCGGCTGCCTCGGCGAGCGTCGTCGGGATTCTGGGCAGATCTTTCGCCTCGTAGCCGTTGCCCGTATACGCATCAGCGAGCTGCAACCGGTGCCGAATGCCGTACAAGCCGGCAGCAATCGTGCCGGCGAACGCGAGATATGAGTTCGCGTCGGCACCGGGTATGCGGCACTCCACGCGCGTGCCGGCGCCATGCCCGACGACGCGATATCCGAGCGTGCGATTGTCGATGCCCCACGCCACTGCCGTCGGCGCCCACGAACCTGGCTGAAACCGCTTGTAACTATTGACGGTCGGCGCCCACAAGATGCTGAAGTCGCGCGCTGCGGCGAGTTGCCCAGCGAGATACATGCGGAAGTGGTCAGTAAGCGCCGCGCCGTGCCCGCCAGCACCGTGTGCACCCGCCGAGTTGTGCCCGCCGTCGAATGCCGACCCGCGCACCGCGCCCTCTGACAAGTGCCACAAACTCGAGTGCACGTGGCACGACGAACCAGTCTCCGCAAAGTCATATTTCGCCATGAACGTGACGCTGCGACCCAAGCTGGCCGAAATTTCTTTGGCCGCAGTCTTGTAAACGGTATTTCGATCTGCCATCTCGAGTGCCCGCGTGTACGAGAGATTTAGCTCGTGCTGGCCTCGCCCGGCCTCGCCCTTTGAGAATTCAACGGGAATTCCCGCCGCCTCGAGTCCGCGGCGAATCTCGCCTACGACGTATTCGTCGCGCGTCGTTTGCGCGATCTGATAATCCTCCATGTACGGCGAATGCGGGAGCAGGTCTCGGTATCCCTTGTCGTGCACTTGGTCGTACGAGTCTCGAAACAGATAGAACTCGATTTCGCTGCCAATCATCGGCTCGAGGTGCGCTCGTTGCGCAGCAGCCACTTGGTCGCGCAGGATCTGCCGAGGTGCAACGCTGATCGGCTTGCCCGTCTTTACCGACATCACATCGCAGAGAATGAGTGCGGTCTTCGGCACCCACGGTGTCACGCGAATGGTGCTGAAGTCGGCCCGCGCAAGCATGTCGCCGTAGCCGAGGTCGTACGAAGCGAACTTGTAGCCGGGCACCGCGACGTCGTCGAAGTCGGTGGCGATGAGATAGTCACAGTTCTCTGTGCCGTGCTCTTCGACCTGTTGAAGAAAGAATGTTCCGGTCGTGCGCTTGCCGACGAGACGCCCCTGCAAGTCGGGGAAGGCCATCACCACCGTGTCGATGTCGCCGCGACGAATCAAGTCGCGCAGTTCGTCACGCGTCGGCTGCTTCACGCGGTCAACTCGTCTCGCGCCACCGCTACCCCGTCCGACGTCGACTGGGAAGCCACGACGAGCTACTTCTTCTTCGACGCCTTGGGCTTCGCGGACTTCTTCGAATCTTTCTTCGGGTCGGCTTTGCGCTTACCGCCGGTCGACGCGCGACCGAGTTCCTGCAGCTGCGACTTCCCGCCGGCGCTGAGCACGCCCTTTTCCAACGCGTCGTCGAGGAAGCGTGTCGCTTCTTCGGTGGAGCAGCGCTTCGAAGGTGCAATCTCGGAAATGAGATTCAGCCGCGCACGCTCGTACATCGTCTTTTCGGCGGCAGAGAGTTGGTTCTCCCGGTCGCGTGCGGCGAGGTTTCGCACGACTTCGGCCACTTGGTACACGTCGCCGCTCTTCAACTTCTCTTGGTGGTTCTTGAAACGTCGCGACCAGTTGGCAGGCACGCGCGGGTCGGGTTTGGAGAGCACGTCGACGAGGTCTTGCAGTTCGCTCTTTGACACCGGCGGACGAATGCCGAGGTCATACACCTTGGCGACCGGCACCGAGAGAGTCATGCCTTTGCCGGTGGCGTCGGTCATCACCGTTTCGAGGATGAGGTAGTCCTGCATCGCGTCGAAGGCACGCATGCGCTTGATGACCTTCACGGTGCATGCACCGTGCTGCGGGTAGATGACGGTGTCACCCTTTTTGAATTTCTTCACGTGTGCTTTGCCTCCAGCGGGTCGTTTTAGGCTAAGGCTTCCCTACGCACGAGCTCCCGATGCCTGTGGCACCTCGAATCTGCTTCCTATGGCGCCCCCGGCAGGAGTCGAACCTGCAACCTACGGATTAGAAGTCCGTCGCTCTCTCCGGTTGAGCTACGAGGGCCCGATCGGGCCGCCACATCGTGACATTCCGACGACTTCCACGGTAGGGGCGTTGCCCACCAGCAACCGGTCGGGCAGCCCCAGCCACCCCCTTCCCTATTACGAATTCATTACAAACTGAGCCAAACCGTCAAGCAGTTGTAACGACCTTCGTGAACCTGCGAAGCCGATTTTGCCCTAAACCTGATGTGACCCCTCAAGGGCGGCCGTCCGGCCTCCCGGGTTCGAACAAAGGAAACAAACAAATGGAAATGGTTCCCTGGATAGACGCACTATCCGACAGCCAACATGAGTTGATTTACAACGCATTCTCCTTCGCGGTTGCCGCGATGGGCATCGGATTCGTGTACTTCCTCGTGTCGCGCAACCGAGTAGCGCCCCAGTACCGAAGTGCCGTCACGATGTCGGCGATGATCTGCGGTATCGCGGCCTACCACTACTGGCGGATTTTCGGCCAGTTCGCCGAAGGCAAGACGTGGAACGAGGGCTACCGCTACGCGGACTGGCTGCTCACCGTGCCGTTGCTCGTCGCCGAACTCGTCGTGGTATCAGGCCTGAGCAAGGATGCAGCGAAGAAGACGACCCCACGCCTCGTGGTGGCCGCTCTCTTGATGATCGCCACCGGCTACCCCGGCGAGACTGCGGATGCTGGCAGCAGCACCCGCACCGTCTGGGGCATCATCTCGAGCATCTTCATGCTCTATGTGCTCTACGAGTTGTTCGCGGGCGAAGTGGGCAAGGCCCTCAAGTCGCAGAGCGGCGAAGTGGGCTCAAAGCTGAACAACGTTCGCTACTTGCTCCTCTTCACCTGGGGCGTGTACCCGATCGCTTACATCCTCGGCGACTCGACCAGCTGGCTTGCTGACACCCTTGGTCTCAGCGGCAGTGATGCGTCGACCGCAATCCAGTTCGGCTACACCGTGGCCGACGTGCTGGCCAAGCCTGGTTACGGCTTGATCATCCTGGGCATCGCGATTGCTCGCTCGAACGCAGAGGGTTACCGAGCCGCCTAAGGCGCACGCAATTTCCCGCCCTTCGGGGTGGATGACAGGGCCCCGGTCGAAAGGCCGGGGCCCTTCTCATTTCCTAAGAACGTTGCAGCAGTTGGCGCAGATAGTTGAGGGCGCTGATCACGGCGAGTTCGCGCATCGTCTTGCGGTCGCCGGGCAGCATCACCGTGGTGGAGCTCGCGACGTGCTGGCTGGCGGCGCCAGAACCTCCCGCCGCAGACGGCATCGCCACCGCGATACAGAGCGTGCCGACTTTTGCTCCTTCTTGCTCGGCTGGGCCCGCCACGCCTGTCAGTGCAAGACCGACGGAAGAACCCACCGTTTTGCATACCCCCAGCGCCATCGCACGAGCAGTTTCTTCGCTGATCACCGGACCTCGCGGAACTTCGAGCACATCGAACTTCACGTCACTCGCGTAGGCGACCACACCGCCGCGCATCACATCGCTCGCACCCGGAGTCGCGGTCAGCCGACCTGCGACGAGCCCGCCTGTGACGCTTTCGGCGACTCCGATCGTCAGCCCGCGTGAGCGCAGTAAGTCGAGCACGACCGACTCCATCGTGTCGGAGTCATATCCGAACACCACTTCGGGCACCACCGCGCGAACGCGCTCGGCCCACGCGTCGAGCAGTGCAGTTACTTCGGCATCGTTCGCACCGCGGGCGGTGAGCCGCACTTTGATGCCCTCCCAACCGCTCGCCAAAAATGCGAGTGTCGGATTGCCGACACGGTCAAGTTCGTCAATGATCGGCTGCAGTCGCTCGTTGAGCCCGCTCTCGCTCTCGCCCCACGTGCGAAGAACACGTGACGCAATCTTGCGACGCTCGCCGCTTCGTGCAAGCAGGTCGGGCAATATCGCACGCTCGAACATTTCGTGCAGTTCGTACGGCACGCCAGGCACGGCATAGATCACCTTGTCGCCCACCGGGCAGATGAGCCCCGGCGCGGTGCCCCGCTTTTGCTCAATGACGCTCGCCCCGCGCGGCACCATCGCCTGACGAAGGTTGTTCTCGCTCATCTTTCGGTTGCGGGAGGCAAACATCCGCGCGATCCGGTCAGCGATCACGTCGTCCATCTCAAGCGTGGTGCCCATCACCTGTGCGATCGATTCGCGGGTGATGTCGTCGTGGGTGGGGCCAAGCCCTCCGCACACGATGATTGCATCAGCATCACGCAGTACGGATCTCAGGGCAGCAACGATGCGGGCTTGATTGTCGCCAACCTTCACCTGCAAGCACGAGTCGATTCCAGCTGCAGCGAGCTGCTCGCCCAGCCACGATGAATTGGTGTCGACTATCTGGCCGAGCAGCAGCTCCGTGCCGACTGCGACGACGTCACAACGCACCTGCGGCACCTCGCTGGTTTGAGAACGCCTTCCACGCGTATTGCGCGCCAGACAACAACGTGAGTGCGACCGCCAACCACAGCAGCGACGACCACAGCCATTCCTCGTCGAAGGTGAGCGGCATCAACGCACCCGCGACCGCCAATTGTTGGCTGAGTGTCTTTACTTTCGCCGTGCGGCTGGCAGGCATTGATTGGCCCCTCGCCCCGACGAAGACTCGATAGACGCTGACGATCACTTCGCGCACCGCGACGATGATGACTGGCAAAAGCCAGAATACGCCCCGCGACACGAGCGTGAACATCGCGCCGAGCACGAGCACCTTGTCGGCAAGCGGGTCGAGAAACGCGCCGCTGCGGGTAATGCCGTGGCGTCTTGCGAGATATCCGTCGAAGCCGTCACTGACGCACAATACGAACCACATGCCGAGCGCGACCCATGAGCCGCCCGGCTCCACCGGGATCATCGCAAAAAGAAGCGGTGAGACGAGGATGCGCGAGACCGTGACGACGTTCGCCCACGTGATGAGCGCGTTCGGATCAACGGGCACGGGCGGTCTCCTCCCGATCGCCGATCGTGATCCCGCGTACAGCACCCTCGGCCACGAGGTCTGGCCCTTCGGCATCCACGATGCGCACCTTGGCGAAACTACCCGTCGCGAGTTCGTCGGGCACCCGCACGATGCCGTCGATCTGCGGGGCTTCACGGTGGCCGCGTCCCACGCCAGGCTCGTCGACGAGCACCTTGACAACTTCGTCGATGAGTGAATCGCGTTTCGCGGCTGTGATGGCATCTTGCAGTTCTCGCAGTTCGGCAATGCGCTCGCGCATCAACCCGGCCGGCACCTGGTCGGGTAACCCGATTGCGTACGTGCCTTCTTCGGGGCTGTATTCGAAGAAGCCGCACCAGTCAAGCGATGCCTCGCGCACGAATGCAAGCAGTTGATCGTGGTCGTCCTCGGTCTCCCCCGGATATCCGACGATGAAGTTGCTGCGGAAGGCCGCCTGCGAGTCACGAGAGCGAATGTCAGTAATGCGTTTCAGGAATCGCTCGCCATCACCCCATCGGCGCATGCGACGCAGGTGCGGCTTTGACACGTGCTGCAACGACAAGTCGAAGTACGGCACGCCGCTCCCGAGAATTGCGTCGATAAGTTCGTCGGTGAGGTCGCTCGGGTAGAGGTACAGCAATCTCGTTCGGGGCACCTTCGCGCTCACGGCTCGCACGAGCGAAACAATCGAGCCTGCGCCGAGTTCCCCCGGCCGGTCCTTGCCGTAACTGGCGAGGTCTTGGGCGACCAGCACGATTTCTTTGGCTTGCAGTTCGTCGACCTCGCGCAAGATGCTCTCTACGTCGCGGCTGCGCTGCGGGCCACGGAAAGATGGGATTGCGCAGAACCCGCAGTTACGGTCGCATCCTTCGGCAATCTTCACGTAGGCCCATGGAGTGTGCGACTTTGGTCGCGGCAAATTCAACAGGTCGAACGACGGCACGGTCTCGTTCGCCACGGCGAGCGACGGCTTCTTGCCCAAGGCAATCGCCACACCAAATCCGGCGATCTGGTCGGCCTCCGGCAAGTTGGCGCGCAGTTCGTCGCCGTAACGCTCCGCCATGCAGCCCGTCACCACGAGCCGAGCACCCCTCTTGCGGCGGTCGCTCAGGGCGAGAATCGTGTCGATGCTCTCCTTGCGCGCATCTTCGATGAATGCACACGTATTGACGACCACGACGTCAGCTTGCGATTCGTCGTCGGTCGGCGTCAATCCCTGCGCGAGCAGCGTGCCGACGAGTTTCTCGGAGTCAA
Organism: Actinomycetota bacterium; assembly: GCA_041180605.1. Lineage (GTDB taxonomy): Bacteria > Actinomycetota > Acidimicrobiia > Acidimicrobiales > Ilumatobacteraceae > F1-60-MAGs027. Next base: position 16,787 of record JBEGRF010000004.1, read on the forward strand.
CTTCGTTCTTCGGGCACCCAAGCGTCTCGATGTAGAAGCGCGAAGCCACGCATCAAGGCTACGAGAGCAGTGGTTCTTGTCGCGCCACGCTTCGCCCACACGACGTGAGTCTGGCGATCTAACGATGCAGCTTCAACCCCGGGCTCGCCCACTTCGTGACGACCACATCACCCACACCCGAGCGCGTGATGTACGCCGATTGCAGTCCTGGGCCGCCGAAGCAGATGTTCGTGGTCATCACGTCGCCAGATTCCACGAAGCGCACGACCTGGCCTGTGGGGCTGATCACCGTCACACCTCCAGCTGGTGCGATGGTCGCAACGCACACGTTGCCGTCGCCGTCGACGGCGAGCGAGTCGAGGTACACGAGCTTCGGCGACGACCAGAGCAAGTGGTGGGTATCGAACGGAGTCACTGGTTTCACCTCGCCGGGTTGCACGATCTCGCGCACCCACACTCGCGCGGTATGCGTCTCGGCGTAATACAACTTGGTGCCGTCGGGCGACAAGCCGATCCCGTTGGGTGCCTCGACTGGAAACACGACTTCTTTGATCATCGAGCCGTCAAGTTTTGCGTAGTAGATCGCAGTCCGGTCGCCGGTGCGTTCATGACGAATGCCGTGGTCGGTGAAATAAAAGCCACCTTTGTCGTCAAGAACCAGATCATTGGGCCCGCGCAGTGGGTGGCCGTCGCACGAATCATAAAGACGTGTGACCTTGCCGGTCTTTGGGTCGACGCGCTCGATGCGCCCGCCAGTGTGACGCGCTGGGTCAAACGGCCCGGGCAGCATCAAACCACCGAGGTCTATCGGCGTGAAGGAGCCACCGTTGTTGCAAACAATCAGCGAACCGTCGGCGCACTCGGCAAGACCATTCGGGCCGCCTCGCACCTCAGCCACCACGACCGTCGAACCGTCGGGCTTGATGCGTGTGATGCGCTCGCCGAACATCTCGACCACCAGCACCGAGCCGTCGTCGCACGCGACGGGGCCTTCCGGAAACTTGAGACCTTTACCGAAGACTTCTACGCCAGAAGCGCTACCGCCCGTTGTGCTCATGGGCGAAGAGTAGTGCGCTGCTCGGCTGCGGGCCCCAGACCGAGGGGCTCAAGAGCCTTGGATCTTTTCCCACTCCTCGAGCGTCATCAGCACTTCGCGGGGCTTCGAACCCTCGCTCGGGCCCACGATGCCGCGTTGCTCCAAGAGGTCCATCAGGCGCCCAGCGCGAGCGAATCCGACCTTCAACTTGCGCTGCAACATCGAGGTGGAACCCAACTGCGTGCGCACGATGAGATCAATCGCATGCTTCAGCAGTTCGTCGTCGTCTTCGTCTCCCGTTGTGCCGCCTGGAAGTTCGCCCGCACTCTCTCCGCTTCCACCACCCTCGACCCCCGAAACATAGGCGACTTCGGGTGCTTGGCGTTTCCAGTGCGCGACGATGTTGCGGACTTCGTTCTCCCCGACCCACGCCGACTGCACGCGTTGGGCCACGCTGGTGTTGCCAGGCAGCATGAGTAGGTCGCCCTTGCCGACGAGTTTTTCGGCACCAGGCTGATCCAAGATCACGCGACTATCGGTGAGGCTGGAGACTGCAAACGCCATTCGCGCCGGGATGTTCGCTTTGATCACACCCGTAATCACGTTGACGCTCGGTCGCTGAGTGGCGACGATCAGGTGGATACCGACGGCTCGCGCCTTTTGTGCGATACGCGTGATGCACTCCTCCACGTCGCGTGCTGCGACCATCATCAGGTCGTTCAACTCGTCGACCACCACGACGATAAAGGGCATGCGCTCGAACTTCTTCGTGGCTTCGACGGCCGTGTCGTCGGCTTGGTTCAACTCGCCGCGGTCGTAGGCGGCGTTGTAGCCGGAGATGTCGCGGAAGCCAGCTTCGACAAGCACGTCGTAGCGGCGTTCCATCTCTTTCACTGCCCAGCCGAGTGCGTTGGCGGCTTTCTTCGGCACAGTCACCGGTTGTGTCAAGAGGTGGGGCAACCCCGCGTACTGTCCCATCTCCACCTGCTTGGGGTCGATGAGAATCAACTTCACCTGCTCCGGCGTGGTGCGCATCAGCAACGTGGTGATGATGCAGTTGAGCACACTCGACTTGCCCGCTCCCGTCGCACCAGCAATAAGGAGGTGTGGCGTCGTAGAAATGTTGAGGAACACGGGTCGACCCGCGATGTCTTTGCCGACGCCGACTTCAAGCGGGTGCTGCGCTGACTTCGACTCCGGGGCGGTGAGCAAGTCGCCGAGCGACACCAGGTCGCGCGAGTCGTTAGGCACCTCGATGCCGATCGCCGAACGACCAGGGATTGGTGCCAAGATTCGCACGTCGACTGCTGCCATCGCATACGCGATGTCTTTCGACAGTGACGTGAGCCGCGCAACTTTCACGCCCTCGCCGAGCTCGAGTTCGTATCGGGTGACGGTCGGGCCGCGCGTGAAGCCGACCAACTTGGTGTCCACACCGTGCGACGAGAGCGCTGCCACGAGCGCGTCGCCGCGTTCGGCCACCGCGTCTTCGTTGGCGCGCTTGTTGCTGGTGAGCGCAAGCATGTCGAGGGGCGGTAAGTCCCACGACGAGGGTTGGGTGCCGGGGCCGAGCGGCATCTGCTGTTGTTCGCCCCTCGTGGGCCTGCTCGTCGATGACTTGGGGGCTGGCTCTGCCTTCGGTTTCACCACGCGCAGGCGCGGTTTGCGAGGTTTGCGAGCGGGTTCGTCAGTGTCGTCACCTTCTGCGTCATCGTCCGACCCGTCATCGAGGAAGTCGTCGTCATGGGTGTGGTCGTAGATCTCGCCTCGCGCCGCGGCTTCTTCGTGTTCGCGGCGAGCAGCTTCGAGGTCGTCGACACCGGCTACGACGCTCGCGTCATTTTCTACATCGAATAGCGCGTCACCGCCTTCTCGGTATCGGCGAGCAGCGTCATCCAACCTCTTGAACAAGGCAGCAATCGAGCGCGCGAGATCGGGCAGCGACTTCGCCGAAGCGAGCATGAGACCGAGCACGATCGATGGCGCAAGGATCACCACGGCACCAACCGGCGAGAGCGACGACTCGAGCGGCTCTCCCACCAACCAGCCGAGCCAACCGCCAGCACCCTCGAGTGCACCGAGCGACACGGTCAGTTCGTTGGCGGCAAGAAACACGTGCATCACGCCGAGCAGCGCCACCGAAACCACAAGCCAGCCGAAGGTGAGGCGCACGCGGTGCTCGATGCTCACCCGCTTGAGCAACGCCACCCCGAGACCGAGGCAGACAATAGGTAATACGTATCGCCCGAGGCCGACCGTCCAGCGAAGCGACGTGTCGAGGCCGCGGCCGACCGGCCCGACCACGCTCACATACACCGATAGCGATAACAGCACGCCGAGCACGAGGAAGAACATGCCCATCAACTCGCCCGCCCGCTCGGCGAGCATCGGCCGAAGGACGGGGTCGCCCTGCACCACCCGGAACTTGGCCGACGGGTCTACTTCGTCGTGGGTTCGCCTGATCTCGCCCGACGAGGCGCGGCGGCGCGATGTGGCTTTGCGGGCGCTTGATGGCACGGATACAAAGTACCCGTGGGATGCGTGATGCTGGTGGACGCGCTTGCGCGTTAGCCCCGAGCAGCGACGAGATTCTTCATCACTTGGGCGGCACGCTCGGCAAGCCCCGCGGGCGGCGGACCCATCGGCAATCGTGCGTCACCCACGTCGAGCCCGAGATGGTTCATCATCGCTTTCGTCGGCAAAGGGTTCGGAGTGTCGTCGCCCGTCTCGAACACGAAACTCTCGAGAAGCCGTGCATTTACGGCGCGCGCACCAGCGGTATCACCAGCGTTCCACTTCTTGAACATCTCTTGGTGGTCGACGCCGCTCCAGTGCGTCGCAACGCCAATCACCGCGGTACAGCCGACGGCCATCAACGGCAAAGTGAGCCCATCGTCGCCCGAGATCAACTCGAACGATTTCGGCACCATCGTCATAAGTCGTGCGCTCTCCCCCGGGTTGCCAGCCGCATCTTTCACGCCTGCCACGTTCTTCACGTCGTTGGCGAGTTTCGCCAGCGTGGCCGTGTTGATTTTGCGACCGGTTCGCACGGGAATGTCGTAGATCACCACCGGCAAACTCGTCGCCCCGCACACCGCGCGCATATGTGCATCGATGCCCGCTTGTGACGGCCGGTTGTAGTACGGGGTCACTGCGAGGATTCCGGCCACGCCAACTTTGCCGGCCTCTTTCGTGAGGTGGATCGAATGTGCCGTGTCGTTGGTGCCCGTGCCGGCGATCACCGGAATGGTGACGGCCTCGACGACAGCCCTGAACAACGACAAGCGCTCGTCGTCGGTAAGCACCGGTGCTTCGCCGGTCGTGCCCGCGATGACGAGACCGTCGTTGCCGTTGTCTTGCAACCAACGTGCGAGGCGCTTCGCGCCGTCGAGGTTGAGCGAGCCGTCTTTGTGGAACGGCGTCACCATTGCGGTGATCACCTGTCCGAAGCGCGGCATGCGCTGAGGCTAGTGCGCTGGCGTGGCGACGTCTTTGCCGAGTTCGAACTGGAGATACTCCTCGCCGGTGTTCTCCATGTTCTCGAACTGGATGACGCCCATCTCCTCGAATCGGTGGCGCAACCACTTGTCGTTGCGGTCGAGCAGTCCCAGCTTCTTGCAGTTCGGCACGATCTTGGCGAACAACAACTGCTGGAAGATCTTGCGACCCGGATCATTGATCATGAGCGGCACGACCACCTTCGGATCGACGCCCATGTGGCGCCACACCTCTTGCTGGAGGAAGCGGTCACGCATGCGGATGCTCGCCTCGTAGGCGAACTCCTGACGATCCTTGATCTCCTTGTCGCTCATGCCGTCGTACACCTCTTTGAGGCTGAGTACGCCAAAGGCCACGTGGCGGGCTTCGTCGCTCATCACGTAACGCAGCAGCTGCTTGAGCAGCGGCTCGTTGGTCAACTGGTGCAGGTAGCCGAACGCCGCGAGCGCCAGACCTTCGACCATGATCTGCATGCCGAGGTAGGTGAAGTCCCAGCGAGAGTCGTTGATGATGTCGTCGAGCAACATCTCAAGGTGCGTGTTGATCGGGTATCCGCCGCCGAGTTTCTCGTCGAGATAGCGGGCGAACACTTCCACGTGGCGCGCTTCGTCGACCACTTGGGTGCTGGCGTACAACTTGGCGTCGTACCACGGCACGGTCTCGGTGATCTTCGCGGTGCAGATGAGCGCACCCTGCTCGCCGTGCAAGAACTGCGACAGCGACCACTTGCGCGAGTGGATGCCGAACTCCAGCCACTCTTTGTCACCCCACTTGGCGAGCGGCGTCTCTGCATACCAATTGGGATCAATGCCGTTGCCGATGAGCGCTTGGTCGGCGGCGACGGTCTTTTCGATGTCGACGTCGGTGTCCCACGGCAGGTCGGTGGTGCCGTTCCACTGGCCGGTCTTGGCTTTCTCGTAGAGCTTGCGCAACTGCGGGCGGGCCAGCGAGTAGTCCCACGTAAAGATCGAGTCGGCGTTGTTCTTTACTACGTGTTCGACCTCGTTCGGGTCGACGAGCGGCGTGGCCAAGATGGCCTCGAGGTCGTCGATCGACGCGCGGCCGATGATTGCCTGGTTTTCTTCGTTGGTGATGGTCATTGCCTTGCTCCTTCATTGATGATGATGTGCGCCCGAACGAATGCCCGAGCGTGTTGTTCTTTGGTGAAGTCGTAGTGCGCACTCGGTGCGAGGAAGTAGCTGATCACCATACGGGACAGCACTTCGACCAAGTTCGCCGCTTCTTTGCGCGAGAGATACGGCTCGAGCAGCGGGGTGAGAAACGCGGTCGCCACTCGCACGATGCGCGGCACGCCCGCAACAGTGAACTGCGAGAGCACTTCGTTGGGCTCGGCGGCCAGCATGAGCGCGATGTTCCGATCGTTGCGCAATTCGGTGGTGGCCACCACCATGCAACGCACGATGGTGTCTTCGAGCGTCGACTCGCCCTCGGCGTGAGCGCGCAACGTGGTGAAGAAAGTTTCCGCCTCGCGAACACGCAGCGCCTCGAGCAGCACTTCTTTGCCGCCCGGGAAAGCGCGATACAGCGTGGCGCGAGAAATTTTGGCGACGTCGCACACGTCATTGATGGTGAGTCGCTCGACACCCCAGCGCTCAATCGCGACCTTGGTCGCGTCAAGAATGGCGTCGTTGAGCCCCTGTTCGGTGACTGACATCACCTGAGACACTAAGACGCTTTCTGTCTCATTGCAAGCCCCGCTAGGGCCTTTCCGAGCGTTCTAGGGCTGAGGCGAAGCGGGACGAGTCTGGCTCCAGACCAAGCGTGCGCACACCGCCACCATCAACACGGCGAACGACACGGCCGCGGCACGCTCGGGTAGTTGTTCCGCGATGATGCCACCCACGACCGAGGTCGCCGCGCCGGCGATGCCGACCGTGGCGCCTGCTCGTACATCGACGTTGGCCGTCTTTCGGTTTCGCCAAGTCCCCATCACGCTCGTCGGCACGATCGCAGCGAGCGAAGTGCCCTTTGCCAACACCGCACTGATGCCGCAGATCAACATGAGTGCCGGCACCATGACGATGCCCCCGCCGATACCGAGCAGTCCCGCGAGCACACCAGAGAAGAATCCCACCAGTACCACTGCAATCGTCAAACCGGTCGAGTGAGCCGCAGTTTCTGAGGTGTCGATGCCAAGAAAGAGCCGGATTGCCGACGCCATCGCCACGGCAACGAATAACCAGGTGAGCGTCTTCTTGTTGACGGTCGCCAGCCATCTCGTGCCGAGCAGTGCACCTGGAAGCGCGCCGGCCACGAGGCACGCCGCAGCCCACCAGTCGACGTTGTCGTAAGCGAGGTACGTAAAGAGCCCGGTGATCGCAATCGGCAACACGGCAGCGAGCGAAGTGCCGTGCGCGCGACGCTGCTCCATCTGCGCCACCAACATGAGACCCGGCACGATGAGCACTCCGCCTCCCACGCCGAAGATGCCCGACAACATGCCGGCGGCGAGACCGACGATGACCACATTGCGACTGCGCATCCCGCCCAACCTACGACGCGCGGCTCGTCAGATTGTTGACCAAAGTAGTCGTATTTCCATGTTCGGGAGTTAGCATGTGCCTGCCGACGTTTCGTGCGCCGGGTCACAATCCACCGAAAGGACACATGACATGAAGCAACGCTCGATTCGCGTTCGACTCATCGCGCTCGGTGCGGTCGCACTGTTGGGCCTCGCCGCTTGCGGCGGAAGCGACAGCTCCGGCGACGAAGCAGCGACTGACGGGGCCACCGAAGACACTGCAGCAGAAGAAGTCGCGGGCGGCACCGGTAACGACTGCACCGCAGGCAAGACGCTCGTCGAGGGCAAGTTGACCATCGGTACCGGCAACCCGGCGTATGAGCCGTGGGTCATCGGCGACAAGCCCGAGAGCAAGGAAGGTTTCGAGGCTGCCGTCGCGTACGGAGTTGCCGCAGAGATGGGCTTCAGCGACGAGAACGTCGTGTGGGTTCGCACTGGATTCGACGAAGCCATCCAGCCTGGGGCGAAGAACTTCGACTTCAACTTGCAGCAGTTCTCGATCACCGAGGAACGCAAAGCAAATGTGACGTTCAGCGACCCGTACTACTCCACCAACCAGGCGCTCGTCGGTTTCGCCGACTCACCGGTCGCGAAAGCCACCAAGGTGAGCGAATTGAAAGACCTCAAGTTCGGCGCACAAGCCGGCACGACCAGCCTCGACTTCATCACCAAAGTGATCCAGCCGACGAGCGAGCCGTTCGTCTACGACGACAACGCCGCAGCTAAAGCCGCAATGGAAGCCAAGCAGATCGACGCCATCGTGCTCGACCTCCCGACCGCCCTCTACGTGAGTGCCGTCGAGATCGAGGGCTCGAAGGTCATCGGCCAGTTCCCGCTTTCCGACCAGGTCGGTGCCGACAACTTCGGCATGGTGTTCGACCTCAACAACCCGCTCGTCGAGTGCGTGAACGAAGCGCTCTCCCGCATGCGTGATCTCACCTACGAATTGGTCAGCATCGAGGAGACGTGGCTCTCGGGTTACACCGGCGCTCCGGTCATCAGCCTCGACTGACGAGTCGAAAAGAGCACGAGCGCCGTCAGCGGCGACGTAGTTCTGCCATCGCGGCGGTCAGCACACTTGTGGTGCTGGCCGCCGTGGTCGTTCTCATCCCGCGCATGCCGCGTTGGGATCGCGTCAAAAAATCGTTCTTCGACGTCGACCAGATGCGCGACTCGTTGCCGCGGCTCATCGACGCGTTCTGGCTCGACGTCAAGATCTTCGCATGGACGACACCGGCGATCTTCGTCGTCGCCCTGATGATCGCGCTCGCGCGCAACTCGCGCTCGCCTGCCCTGTTCCCTTTGCGAGCTTTTGCCGCCGCGTATACCGACGTGATGCGCGGAGTGCCGGTCATCCTGTGGATCTACCTCGTCGGCTTCGGCGTACCTGGGCTCGGGCTCGAGCGACCGTTCAATTCGCCGCTCCTGTGGGGTTCGGTGGCATTGGCCATGACGTACTCGGGATATGTCGCCGAAGTATTTCGCGCCGGCATCGACAGTGTGCACGAAAGCCAGCGAGCTGCAGCTCGTTCGCTGGGGTTGTCGAGCGCCCAGACGATGCGATACGTGGTGCTGCCTCAGGCTGTGCGTCGAGTGGTGCCGCCGCTGCTGAATGACCTTGTGTCGTTGCAGAAAGACGTTGCGCTCGTGTCGCTCATCGGCCCCATCGAGATCTTGCGGCAGGCCGGAATCGACAAGGCGAAGTTTGCCAACTTCACGCCGTTCGTGGTGGCGGCGCTGGTCTTTTTGTCGGTCACCATTCCGCTCACGCGATTGACGGACTATCTGTGGCATCGCGAACGTCGACGCACCAGCGGAACACGGGTAGCTGCATGACGCCCAGGGTCAGCCTGCAAGGTGTCACCAAGGCGTTCGGCGACAACGTGGTGTTGCGCGACTTCTCGCTCAATGTCTCGGCTGGGGAAGTCGTGTCGCTCATCGGGGCAAGTGGCAGCGGAAAAACCACCCTGCTGCGGTGCATCAACCTGTTGGAGCAGATCGACGACGGTGCAGTATTGCTCGACGGCGACGAGATTTCCGCCGTAGGTCGCGACCCCAACCCTGTTCGGCGTCGCATTGGCATCGTGTTCCAGAGTTTCAACCTCTTCCCGCACATGTCAGTGGCGCGGAACATCACGCTCGCACTCACCGAGGTGCTCGGTCAGTCAGGCGATGCTGCGCGAGGCCGGGCTGCTGAGTTGCTGTCGCGGTTCGGGTTGGCGGAGAAAGCCGATGTTTTTCCCGATCAGCTTTCGGGTGGCCAACAGCAGCGCGTGGCGATCATTCGCGCGCTGGCGATGAAACCCGAGGTGTTGCTGCTCGACGAGATCACTTCTGCGCTCGACCCGGAGTTGGTCGGCGAAGTGCTCGACGTAGTGCGCGAACTGAAAGGCAGCGGCATCACGATGCTGATCGCTACGCACGAGATGGCGTTTGCGCGGGAGATCTCCGACCGGGTGTGCTTCTTGCACGGCGGAAGGATCGCAGAGATTGGTACACCATCGGAGTTGTTCGGCGCACCGCGCGACGAACGCACGCGTCAGTTCTTGCGGCGCGTTCGGATGTAGGGCCCTCACGCAGTGCTGCAGCCAGCCGAATGTGGATGTCGCGCTGGGCTAGAGGCCTGGGGTCCAGGTGCGGTCCTCTGGCAGCGCATCGCCGCCGTCGACGACGAACATCTGGCCAGTCACATACGACGCGTCGGGACTGCAGAGAAACTCGATCACTGCAGCCACTTCGTCGGGTGTGCCAGATCTGCCGAGAGGTGATGCTGCGCCTGCTTTAGATTCAGCTGCCGTCTGCGAACCAGTTGCGATCCACCCGGGCGCCACTGCATTCACGAGAATTCGTCTCGGCGACGCCTCGAGCGCCACCGCACGAGTGAGACCGATCATGCCCGCCTTCGCTGCGTTATACCCAACGTCACCGATGCCTGCCTGCAACGCCCCCGTGGTGCTCGCGACGTTGACGATGCGACCGTCATCGCGTATCACGCTCAGTGCTGCCCTTGTCACGAGAAAGCACGTCGTGAGGTTTCGCGCGAGCGAACGGTTCCAGTCGTCGAGCGTCGTTGCGGAGAGCGACGCGTTGTACAACTGCTCACTTACCGTGACCATGCCGGCATTGTTCACCAACACGTCGAGCCCACCGAAGTGCTGCACCGCTGCGCCAACGAGGTTCTTCGCGGCAGATTCGCTGGTGAGGTCTGCGACGACGCCGAGCACCCCGCCCTGACCGGCGATGCTCAACAATTCGGTTACTCGTTCGTTGATTCGATCGGTCGTGCTGGTAATTGCGACGTCGCAGCCCGCGAGACGCAGTCGCTTCGCGGTCGCGAAACCAATACCCGTTGGCGAGCCGCAACCAGTGATGAGTGCGCTACGACGTCGTGTCACGTACGAACTGGATATCGACGCCACGCGAACGGTGCATTCACGATGACTGCGAGCACGAGGAGCACGACGACGTTCGGCAACACTGATCGCCAGATGAACCCGTAACCAAGTTTGGTGATTTCCTCGCCTCCGATAACTGCGCTCAGTGCTGTGCCGCCGCTAGGTGGGTGCGTAATGCCAAGTCGAACGATCACCCCAGAAGTGACGCCGACGGCGACACCAACTGCTAGCGCGGTGTTGTCAATCGACTTTGCCGACAACACTCCGACGAATGCGCCAAATGTGTGTGCGAGCACTACGGGCACCGGTTGCGCGAGCGGGCTCAGCGGTGTGGCGAAAAGCAGCACCGCGCTCGCACCCATCGACATCGCCAGGATTGGCGAGGTGCTGTCGAGCAACCAGTCGCACATGAGCCACGTGACGGTCATGCCGAGCGCGGCGCCTACTGCACCGATAACGGAGTCTTTGTTGTTCGCCTTTGGAGAGAGCGAGAGTTTCACGTCAGCGCATACCCATCCACTTGCCGAGTTTGGCGCGACGACCCTGGCGCGTGAGTGGAATGCCCGTCGCGCGAGAGATCTTGCGCTTTGCGGCAGTAACACCCAAGGCGCGCTTCCAGGAGAACGTGAGACCGGGGAACAACTTCATCGGGTCTACCTCCGTTCCAAGAGTAGAACAGCGGAGCGACGCACTGCCGACCTGGTGCCGTGCGCAACGGCCAGCCCGCCGTAAAAAAGCGGGCCCCCGGTGCTCGGCGGAGAGTCACCGGAGGGCCCGCTATCGGCAGAACCGACGTCTCACATCGTGGCAGCGCCATGACGGCGATGCCAAACCGTGCACCCAGTCGGTCGGGTGCCCGAAACTGGCTACTCGCGATCAGCTCGCGAAGGCGTTGCAATAGACGAGTTCGCCATCCACACGCAGGCCATGGGCCACGTATTCGGGCGTCTCGACGTGCACTTCGGTGCCGCGGCCGACGCCGTCGGACAACGTGCCCTCGGTCGCAGCGACTTGCAAGAGGAACTTCTCCAGCGCCGCGATGCCGCGGGCCGCATCGAGAGCCTCAGGCTTGCTGGCGAACTCGTCTGCGTCGAGCACTGCAGCGCGAACGATGCCTTCCCACGCGATGCGCAATGCATCGGTGTTGGGGAACACTTCGACGCCGAGGATCTTCTCGCCGTGCGCAACCGCAACACCGACCTGACCGGCCTGCACGCCCTCCCGGACGAACTTTTCGACCACGCTCACACGATCAGAACGCTGATCGAGATGATGGTCAGCGTCAAGAAAGAGGGAGGCGTCAGACTCCACCCCTCGCGAGTTGAGTTCGTGCGAGATCACATTCCACACGGCACCTTGAGCCGACGACTTGTCTTTGCGGAGGTCGATGTTGCGCTTCACGCTGCGGGCCTTCGTTTCGCGCACGCGACGAGATGCAAATCGACGCGAGTCTGCGAATCGTGCGAGACCCGACCAGCGGCCAGCCTCCACGCACGACACTGGGATAACGAGCGTCGCGCCGGCGGGCACCACGATCGAGACGTTCACGACGCGAGTCTGCCGACCGCCGCTCAGGATCTTTCCGGCCGGGATGAGCAGGTCTCCGGCCGTGGGGTTATGCACCTGCAGTTGCGGCACCGTCGGCGTCGCAAGCTCGGATACGATGAGTTCGTCGCCAGCGATCTTGATCTTCGCGCCGCGACCTTCGGGGGCAAAGATCGGAATCAGCGTGACACCGTCGTGCGTGATCGGCGCACCGGGCTTCAGGTTGGTGATGTCAGTGAGGAGTGCGTTGGTCATTGGAATGCCTTTCGTGGGGTGGTGGTTGACCCGATCGAGGTCTTGGCCGACCCCTCTTGGTTGGGAGAGTTACGCACGATGCCAGCCAGGTGTGACATAGATGGCCCGTCCCCGTGCGGCCACGGGGCGCGCCCCCTCCTCCACCTAACTTGACAAATCACACCACCCGCCTACTGTGCCCGCCTTGCCCACACCACCCGACCGCCCCTGCCACGCCTTCCATCGCCCGCACCTCCGACATGAGATTCAGCAACAGATCCGCGAAGTTGAGACGAAGTTCATGACGGAACTTGATCGACGAGGCTCAAGGTTCGGGGCGAGGTTCGACAAGATCGATGAACGGTTCAATCACACGGAAGAGCGGTTTGAAGAAATTGCCGCAATGAAGCGCTACGAGGTCTCGACCGGCATCGCCATTATCGCGATGGGCTCACCGTTACGGGTTGGAGTGTTCTCCGAGCACAGGATTTCGACGACCGCCTGACGGCCGAAATAACTCAGGCTCCGGGCAGTTTGTACTCCGCGAATCTGTCGCGCAGCGTCTTTTTTGAGAACTTGCCGACGGAGGTCTTCGGAACCTGGTCGATGAACACCACATCGTCGGGCAGCTGCCACTTGGCGAGTTTTGGAGCCAAGAACTGCAGGATCTCTTCCTTCGTCACCGTCTCGCCGTCCTTGGGCACCACGCACGCGAGCGGACGCTCCGACCACTTCGGATGCGGCACGCCGACGACAGCGGCTTCCTTCACCTTCGGATGCGACATGAGTTCGTTTTCGATCTCCACTGACGAGATCCACTCTCCACCCGACTTGATGAGGTCTTTCGTGCGGTCGACGAGACGAATGCGTCCGGCCGAGTCGACCACTGCAACGTCACCCGTGCGCAACCAACCATCCTTGGTGAAACTCTCGGCCGAGCGCGGGTCGTTGTAGTACGAGCTCGCGATCCACGGGCCCGCGCACTGCAACTCGCCGCTGGTCTCCCCGTCCCAGGGCACCATCTTCGTGGTGTCGGGTTCGACGACTCGGAAGTCGACACCGAGCACGATGCGACCAACCGTCGTCCGAAGATCGGCCTGCTCTTCGACGGGCAGCTGCTGCTCGGCGGTGTTCAACGTGCAAACTGCGGCGATCGGCGAAGTCTCGGTCATGCCCCACGCCTGCAGGATCGGCAGACCGATTTCTTTGCGGTACGACTCGCTCAATGCTTTCGGTACGGCCGCACCGCCGCACACGATGGCACGAAGCGATGACGTGTCTCGACCCTTCAACTCGGGCAGCACCGCCATCCAAATCGTCGGCACGCCGGCGCCGACGGTGACCTTCTCGTTCACGATGTGGTCGGCGATGGCCTTGCCGGAGAGATCGGGGCCGGGCATCACCAATTTGGCGCCGCACGCGGCGGCTGCATGCGTGAGACCCCAGGCATTCACATGGAACATCGGCACCACGGGCAACACGGTGTCGCTCTCGCGGATGCCGATGGAGTCGGCGACCATCTCTGCCATCGTGTGCAAGAACGTAGAGCGGTGCGAATACACGACACCCTTCGGGTTGCCGGTCGTTCCGCTCGTGTAGCACATGCTCGCGGCCTGATTCTCGTCATCGACGTTCCACTCAACGGGCTTTGCTTGCGCAAGCAGCGACTCATATTCGTGCACTTGCACTCCCTTCACGCTCTTGGGCGCTTCGCCTTTCCCGTCGTTCATGAAGACGAGGTGTTTCAAGGTCGTGAACGTCGGCATAAGCGGCTCAAGAATTGCCCACAGCGACGTATCGCAGAAGATCACTTCGTCTTCTGCGTGATTGACGATGTAGGTGAGTTGTTCGGGGAAGAGCCTGAAGTTGAGGGTGTGGAGCACGCGGCTTGAGCACGGCGCTGCGAAATACAGCTCGAGATGTCGGGCGGAGTTCCAGGCGAGTGTCGCGACCCGGCCTTGTTTGGTGATCTTGAGGGAATCGATGACTCCGCCAAGTTGGCGCGTGCGCGCAGCCCATTCTCCGTACGTCGTGGTGGTCTTGCCGGTCGCGGTCGCAGTGATGATGCGCTTGTCTCTGCTGTATCGCTCGGCACGCTCGAACAAATGCACCAGCGTGAGTTGCGTCGGCTGCATCAAACCCTTCATTGGGATCCCCTCTCTACCTCGCGACCTGTCGCAAGCCGCTTCGTCCGAAGGGTACTACCGTTCACGTGTGCCCGCCCCGCTCGCCCGACGTTCGGTGCTGGCGGCGACCACCGGCCTGTTTGTCGTCGGAACCATCGGCTCGAACATCGGCCCCGCCCTCGTCGACGAGCGACCCGAGCTGGTGCTACTGCTCTCTTCCCGCAACCGCAACCTTTTTGCGTCGGTGCCGTACATCGACCTCGCGCCTTACGTGCTGATCGGGTTCTTGCGGGTGTTGGCGGCAGCTGTCGCGCTCTATTACTGCGGCCGGTTCTTCGGCGAAAAAGCCGTGCGCTGGCTCGAAGGCCAGGCCGGCGAGCCGCCACGAATCTACGTGTGGCTCGAACGCGCTGTCGACAAGTTGGGTGTGTGGGCAGTCATCATCTTTCCGGGCAGCAACGTGGTGTGTCTGTTGGTAGGTCACCGCGGAATGGCGCCGCGCAAGTTCTTGTTGTTCGTCAGCGTCGGCATCGCGATCAAGTTGTGGGTGTTGCGAGTATTCGGACAGATCTTCGAGGATCAAATTCGAGCGTTTCTCGATTTCATTGATTCCTACCAGTGGTGGATCGTGATCGGCCTTTTTGCGATCTCCCTCCTGCAAGGTCAGACGCGGCGTGGCCCCAGCAGCCCGGAGTGATGAGATTACTCGTCATCTTCTTCGCTGAAGTCGTCTGCGTTATCGCCTGCGGCCTCGCCGAGCCACCATCGCGAGAGCTCGCCGGGCACTTTTAGTCGGTCAATCAGCGTCAGGTCGATGCTTCCGCTCAGCACGAGATCTTGTATGAGCACCGTGGCGAACCAGAACATGATGATCTGCTGCAAGATGTCGTCCTCGCTCGTGGCACGGCTGAATTCGACGAGCTGCACACAGCGAACGACGAACCCGAACTCGTTCACCATAGGCGAGTCATGCAGGTCGTATACGACGGAGAACGTGCCGAAGTATGGCAGCTCGTTCCACTTGTCGCAGGCCCTGTGCGGTGCGCTCTCGACAAAGATCCACGCTCGACAAATGACCTCTTCGTAGAACTCTTGCGGGCACCCGAAGACGAGTTGCATTGAATCGTTTCGGCGCGTCAAGTCGAGGATGACTTCTTCATCGTCGTGCGTGAGGGTGGCAGAGGCCCCCCAGCGCAGGGCAAGGTCGGCAATCTCCTGGGCCGTGTAATAGGTGCGGGCCGGTTTTGAATCGTTGGTCATTGTTGGCTTCCTTTCTGTTGTTGCTTCATGTCGATGTGACGGCGGCTGTGCCTGGCTTTGTTGTTGCAAATCGGGGCGTGCTGAACTCGAACGTGCAGGGTGACGCGGTTGTCGCATTCCGGGCACTGCCAGCGCTGAGTGAGCCTCGGTGCTGGCTCAAGATCGGGAGTGTCGACCGCCAGTTCGGCCGCGTCATCAGTTGTGATGGTGTATGGGGTGTCTGTTTCGTTGAACATGGCGCAGCACTATGAGGCATCGGTGTACGACTTTGCAATTCCCCGGCAGAGTTGGTGGCTCCTACTACGTAGGAGCCACCAAATATTTTTTTGCCACGCACGTGCTTGCACTCGCGCTTGTCACGGCGCACACCCGTGTGCGAGACTTCTCCCCATGGCAACCACCAAGCTCGGCGGCAACCCCGTCAACACCAGCGGGTCGCTTCCCGCCACCAACTCATCCGTCCCTGCATTCACGCTGGTCAAAGACGACCTCAGCGAACTCACTGCCAACGACCTGCGTGGCAAGCGTGTGGTGCTCAATATCTTCCCGTCGGTCGACACGCCGACGTGCGCGAAGAGCGTCCGCAAGTTCAACGAGCTTGCCGCTGCGATGAAGAACACGGTCGTGGTCTGTGTCTCCGCCGATCTGCCATTCGCCCAAAAGCGCTTCTGCGGGGCCGAGGGCATCACGAACGTGCAGAACGCCTCTTCGTTCCGCACCGACTTCGGCAAGGTCTTCGGCTTGAACATCCTCGACGGCGTGCTGAAAGGTCTTCTCGCGCGCGCGGTTGTTGTGCTCGACGAGAGCGGCAAGGTGAAGCACACTGAACTCGTCGGCGAGATCGCCAACGAACCGAATTACGACGCAGCACTCGCCGCGCTGAAGTAACTGGTTGGCTCGGGCCTTCGGCTGCCGTGGTATGAAGGCTGAGCCGCGCTAGACCGACGAGAACTGCGACGTCAGCCGCGCAAGTGTGCGGTCTCGTTCAGCGTCGATAATGAGCGTAAGCCTTCACGCGACGCCACCACGCGATGGATCGACGTGTACTGCGGATAGAAAAATCCGATTTGCGTCTGGATGCCGAGGATGTGCGCGAGATATTGGTTGATCACACCCCCGTGGCACACGGCGATCACGCGCTCGCCGGGATGCTTTGCAATCATCCTCTCGCACGCCGCCACCACACGCTTGCGAAACAAATCGGGATGATCGTGACCCTCTTCCCACTCGCCGCGAACCATGCGCAGCCAGCGCGGGTCGTTCGTGCCGCGCAATTCTTCGATCGGCACGTACTCGTTTGAGTTTCGATCGAACTCGCTGATGTCATCGTCGATCGTCGGCGTGAGACCGATGCGCTTTGCAAGCGGGGCCGCAGTTTCTTGTGCGCGCTTGAGTGGGCTCACATACATGGCTGCGACGTCTTCGCTAGCGAGATAGTCGGCCAGTCGCTCCGCTTGTCGAAGACCGTCTGGTGCGAGTTCCGGATCAGCGATACCCGACGTGAGTTCGCGCCGCACCGGCAAAGCGTGGCGAACGAGCACGAGTTCCACGCGCGCCGACGCTAACGCAGCCAGGTGTCGCGCAGTTAACGCGGGCTAGTTGAGCAGTGACGCCAAGCTCAGCTCGCGTACCGCGCGATCAAACCGGGTATTCATGCAGTCGACCAAGTCGAACGAGCGCTTCTCAGTCAAGTCCATGCCGCGACTTGCGATGATCGGATACGCCAGGCAAAAGAGCGCTGCTGAGCGGTAGTTCTCCCACAATGCCTTCTTGTCGACGAGGTCGCGGGGTGCACCGCCGGCAAGCAGACCGTCGATCCAGCGATCAAAGAGTTCGCGTTCATATTTGCTGGCGTCGTCAGCAGTGATGCTCTGCGTCACGAAGTATGCAAGGTCGTACGCACCAATGCCGGTGCCAATCAATTGGAAGTCGAGCACGGTCAACTCGTCATTGCTGCCGAAGAGAATGTTGTCGGCGCGGTAGTCGCCGTGGGCAAGTGTGTTCGGCCCCTTTGCCAATGACGCGAGCAGCGTTGCCACGTTCTCGCCGAACTTCGGCCCGACTTCCATGATCGAGTCGGGCATCTTGATTTCTTTCGTGCACTTCTCCCAACCTTCGGCGAACACCATCGGCACGATCGCGGGATAGATCGGGTCGCCAAGGCTGATGGTGGTGCCGTCGGCCGCGAGAGCGTCGCCCTTGCCCCACCACTTGGCGTGCATTGCTGCAAGACCGTCGATGGCGCGACGAGCATCTGCGATGCTCATGCCTTTCACTTGATCGACGATTCGCATCTTGCCGAGGTCTTCGATCACCATCGCGAATTGGCTGGTCTCCTCGTTTACCTCACCGTAGAACGACTTTGACACTCGAAACGGCATGTCTTTCGCCAGCGTCTTGAAGAACTTCACTTCGCGGATGTACATCCGCAACACCGCACTGGTGAACACCGCATTTGGATCGAGCGCAGGCATCTTGGTGATGACCGACGACGGGCAACCGCTGCCCGTGAGATGCGAGCGATACACGGCACTCGACACGCCGACGCCCACACCGATCAATTCGTTGCGCACGGCGGAAACCTTCCAACCGGTCGCGTCGCTCATCCACTTTGCTGTGACCTCGTCAATCGAGGTCGGAATTGCCGCTGCCATACAACCCCCTCAGTCGTTGGCTACGGACAATACACCTTGCCCTTGGTCTTGAACTTTTTGACTTTTTCCAACTGTTCTTTGGTGAGGTCGAGCACGGTCTCAAGGTTCACGTCGCAGAGCACCGCCCCTTCGAGATTGGCGCCCTTGAACGAAGCCTGGTCGAGCACCGCTGCCGTGAAGTCGACGTTCTTCAGCGTCGCGCCCTCGAAGTTGGCGGCACTCAGATCGGCTCGTATGAAAATGGAGTTCGTAAGGTTCGTGCCGACGAAACTTGCTCCAGACAACTTCGAAACGGAGAAGTCGACAAAGTCGAGCTTCAGACGCGAGAAGTCCACACCAACCAAGTTCGCGTACTGGCAGGTGGTGGTCTTGATGCAGGCGATGTCGAGCACCGTCGTGGTGGTGACCGGCACCGTCGTAGTCGTGGACGTCGTCGTTGATTCGGGTTGGGAAGTGGTGGTAACGGCCTCGAGCGTGGTGTCCGTAACCGGCTGAGTATCGACGACGGTGGACGGCATGACAGTCGCATCGTTGGAGCAGGCCGCGAGCAGCGCAAGCGCCACAAAAATGCCGAGTGATCGGGGTTTCACTGTCATCAGGCTAATGAACGGGTGTGTGACGAGTTCGTCAGCATATGCGTGTGGTGTGCCACCAACATCCACGAACTTGCCGCCACACTGAAGAGGTGATGATTTCACTAATGGCCGATCTCACACTGAAGGCTGGACACCTCGCCACGCTGCTCTCCGCCGACGAACAAGCTGACGGTATCCAGCGGTTCTTGACTCGCCCCGTGATCGCGATCGTGATCGTCGTCGGGTGCTTCATTCTCACTCGTGTCACGTACACGGTATTGCGCACCGTTGTGCGCAAGGTTGCCGATAGCAAACCGGGTCGAGGCAAGAGCTGGTGGAAGAACACCATGCGCCGCGTCGGGGCAGAAACCATTGAGAGTGGCGAGAACCGTCGACGTCAGCGAATCGAGGCTGCAACCGGCATGTTGCACCAGTTGACGAGTTTTGTGCTCTGGATCATCGCCATCATCGCGGTTTTCAACGTGCTCGAACTCGACGCAGCATTCTTCTTGTCGAGCGCTGGCTTCCTCGGTGCAGCTCTCGCCATCGGTGGACAACACCGAGTAAGCGACTACCTCACTGGTTTGGCAATCCTCCTCGAAGATCGCTTCGGTGTCGGTGACGAGATCGAAGCGAGCATCGGTTGGGACAAGCCGATTCGCGCGACCGTCGAACACGTCGGTGTCATCACCACTCGCTTGCGCGACGGCAACAGCACGTTCCACGTACCCCACGCCAAGCTCGACTCAGTGCGCAACCTGAGCCAAGAACCAGTCCGAGAATCCCTCGCCCTCAACGTCGGTATGGCCGACGCAGGCAGAGTTTCGACGACGGTTCGCGACCTGGCCGGTACAAAGGGTCTCACCACCGTGTTGTTCATCGACGAGATCCAGGCAGCGGGAGAAGGCGACCGCGTCGAGGTGAACGTCCGCACCACTCGCCCGCTCACCGACGCCGAACGCGAATTGCTCGCACAGAAAACAGCCGAGGCACTCGCCGACAAGAAATAGGCTCCGCCGCAGCGGCGAACAGCAGGGGGCGAGCTGTGGTTAGATACCGAGCAGTGCGTCGAGCCCGAGTGTGAGCCCTTTGCGATCCGCAATCTTCTTGCACGCAAGCACGACACCTGGCATGAAGCTTTCGCGATCGATGGTGTCGTGGCGGATGGTCAAAGTCTGACCCTGCGTTCCGAGCACCACTTCTTGATTCGCGACTGCTCCGCGCATGCGCACTGCATGTATGCGAATGTCCGCCGGGCCTTTCGCACCGCGAGCACCGGGAACCGCCTCGTGCGTGGTGGGGTCTTTCGCCCACTCAGAGCTCGCTGCAGCCATGCGCTTGGCGGTCGCCACGGCGGTGCCGGATGGTGAATCTGCCTTACCGTCATGGTGAATCTCGATGATCTCGGCGGTGTCAAAGAACGGCGCTGCGATCTCAGAAAAGCGCATCATCAAGACGGCACCGATCGCAAAGTTGGGTGCGATCAGGCAGTTGCTTCGTGTGAACTCCTGCCTGAACGCAGCGATGTCGGCATCTGCGAAGCCGGTGGTGCCGACCACCGCGTGAACCCCGTGCAGCGCCAGCCAAGGCAACGTCACGCGCGCCGCATCGGCGACGGTGAAGTCGACTGCTACGTCGACCTTCGCGTCCGCCAATGTTTTCAGCTCGCGTTCGATTCTTAGGCCTTGGGCGGTGCTGCCCCCGGAGTTCGTATCGACTGCAGCGACGAGTTCGAGACCCGGATCGGCGGCGACTGCGGCACACACGTTGGCGCCCATGCGCCCCGCTGCACCGACGACGCCGACGCGAATCACTCGAACCTCGTCACCAACTCAGCCGTTGAAGTCGCTGTTGAATTCGTCTTCGAAACTGACAGAAACGGCGTCGGAGTTTCCTCCGCGGTCGTTTCCTCCACGGTCGTTGCGATCGTTGCGATCACGGCCGCCACGGTCATCGCGACGGTCACGGTCACGATCGCGTCCACCGCGATCATCACGACGGTCACGTCCACCGCGACCACCACGGTCGCGATCGCGTCCGCCGCGGCCACCGCGGTCGTCACGACGGTCACGCCCGCCACGATCACGGTCCCCACGATCACGGTCACGGTCTCCGCGTTCACGACGCTCGCCGCCACCGCCGCTGCCGGCCATCGGTTGACCATCGGGGCCGATGAGCGAGAGGCTCACCTTGCCGCGGTCGTCAATGTCGTCGACGCGCACGGTGACTTCGTCACCGAGGTTGAGCACGTCTTCGACTCGCGCGACGCGCTGGCCGTTGCCCAACTTGGAGATGTGCACGAGGCCGTCACGACCCGGGAGGATGTTGACGAACGCGCCGAACTGCGCGATGTTTACCACGCGACCGGTGTAGGTGGCGCCGAGTTCTGCCGTCGGCGGGTCGACGATGTTGAGAATGCGGGTTTTCGCATCTTCCACCTTCGCCGAGTCCGGCGAACCGATGGTCACGATGCCCACTGCACCGTCGTCGTCGACGGCGATGTCGGCACCGGTCTCCTGCTGGATGGTGTTGATGACTTTGCCCTTCGGACCGATGACCTCACCCACCTTGTCGAGCGGGATGGTGAACGACACGATCTTCGGCGCACTCTCGGCGACCGTCGTACGCGGTGCGGCGATTGCCGCCGTCATCACGTCGAGGATTTTGAGTCGCGCTTCCTTCGCCTGCTGCAAGGCAGAGGCGAGCACGTCGCTCGGGATGCCGTCGATCTTGGTGTCGAGCTGCAATGCAGTGACCGCATCCGACGTGCCGGCGACCTTGAAGTCCATGTCGCCGAAGGCGTCTTCAGCACCGAGGATGTCGGTGAGTGCGGTGTACTTGCCATCTTCGAAGATGAGGCCCATCGCGATACCCGCGACAGGTGCGACGATCGGCACGCCGGCGTCCATCAGCGCGAGGCTGGATGCACACACCGACGCCATCGACGTCGAACCATTCGATGACATCACTTCAGACACAAGGCGCAGCGTGTAAGCGAACTGCTCCTGGTTCGGCACCACTGGGAATACGGCACGCTCGGCGAGGGCACCGTGACCAATCTCGCGACGCTTCGGCGAGCCGACGCGACCCGTTTCGCCGTTGGCCCAAGGCGGCATGTTGTAGTCATGCATGTAACGCTTCTCGGTGGTCGGCGTGATGGAGTCGATCATCTGGTTCATGCGGGGCATGGCCAGCGTGACGACGTTCATTACTTGCGTTTCGCCGCGCTGGAACAAACCGGTTCCGTGCGCAGTGTTGAGCAAGCCGACTTCAGCAGAGAGCGGACGAATGTCGCGCGGTCCACGACCGTCGATACGCACGTTCTCGCCGATGACGCGCTGTCGCACCAAGTGCTTGGTGAGCGAGCGAACCGCTTCTTTGATCTGCTTCTCTTGGCCGGCAAACTTGCCCGGCGCATCGGCGCTGCCAGCGAGCTCGGCCACCGTTGCGGCGGTTGCTTCGTCGATGGCGGCATTGCGATCTTTCTTCAGCGAGATGCGAATTGCCGGCTGCAACTTGGCAGTTGCGACGCGCTCGACTGCCGCGTACACCTCGGCGCTGTAATCGAGAACCGGCGTGTAGCTGAGCGGCTCGATCTTGCCACGCGCTGCGATGACGCTCGCAGTGAGTTGACGCTGCAGTTTGATCGATTCTTTGATCCACTGTTTCGACGCTTCGAGACCGGCGGCGATAACCGCTTCGCTCACTTTCGGTGCGCCGTTGGCGTAGAACTCGAACGACTTCTCGGTGCCGCCTGCTTCGACCATCATGATCGCGACGTCGCCGTTGTCGAGTTCACGTCCTGCGACGACGAGCTCGAATGTGCCTGCGTCACCCTCTTCGAACGTCGGGTTCGGAATCCACTTGCCTTCTTGCGAATACGCCACGCGAACGGCACCGATCGGGCCGTCGAATGGGATTCCGCTGATCATCAGCGCAGCCGACGACGCGTTGATGGCGAGCACGTCGTGCGGGTTGACCTGGTCGGCGCCCAGCACCGTGACGACAATCTGCGTCTCGTTGCGGTAACCGTCTGGGAACGCCGGACGAAGCGGGCGGTCGATCAAGCGGCAGGTGAGAATCGCCTGCTGACTTGGGCGTCCTTCGCGACGGAAGAACGAGCCCGGAATCTTGCCGGCTGCATACGCGCGCTCTTCGACATCCACCGTGAGGGGGAAGAAGTCGATGCCATCGCGCACGCCCTTTGCGGCGTTGGCGGTGACGAGCACCGTCGTCTTGCCGATGCTGGCGACGACGGCCCCCTGCGACTGCAGGGCGAGTTTTCCGGTTTCGAACCGGAGGGTTTTGTCCGAGCCGCTGATTGGGCCCGATACGGAAATGGCTTCAGCCATGATTGTTTCTCCTATGTTGTGTTAGCTCTTGCGACCGGTGACTCCCCTATGGAGCCCCTTCGATGGCCGCCGGCTTAACGACGAAGGTCGAGTTCGTCGAGGAGTTTGCGATACTTCTCGATGTCACGCTTGCGGATGTAGTCGAGCATTCGACGGCGTCGTCCGACCAACAACATGAGACCACGACGACTGTGGTGGTCCTTAGTGTGAGTCTTCAGATGATCCGTCAGGCTGTTGATTCGGTCAGTCAGTAGTGCGATTTGCACTTCTGGCGAACCCGAGTCAGTTGCATGCTGACCGTGCTTCGCAATGACGTCTTTGGTCCCCAATTTTGTGGGAGTCGCCATGTTCGTACGTTGCCTCTTTCTGCCTCGCGCTTGGCCAGAGTTCGAATGAACCGGCTGCTCGCGGGTCGTCCCGGGACCATCCCGGAACATCACGTCCACGCCAAAGCCTGAACTGACGCTCCAATGCTACGGCGCGGGCAGTGCGTTTCCACCTGACCCCTCTTTACCCAGCCACACGACGACTGGCTCGCCCTCCGAGGCGGCAGCAACTCACTCGCTATTCCGAGACCCAAGATTCTCAGATCACTTGAGCTCTTCTGAACTTTCCGAAGTCTCTGAAAGGCATTCCCGAATATCGACGTGTCCGTGGACTTCAACGACCTTGAAGGGGACGAGCTCATCGTTCGGCGATGCGATGTGCGTGCGCACACCCATCTTCAATCGGGTGATGTATTGGTCGCCGGGGCTTGGGATGCAAAGCCGGTGAAGGTGCAGGTGCTGGAGATTTCTGACGACATAGTGCGGAGCCTGGTCTCGTCACCCGCAGTTAGCGTTGAACTCGTGTTCACGGGCATCGTCGAAGAGCTCGGTTCAGTGCTTTCGCGAGATGGTTCTCGCTTGCGCATCGCGGCGCGAGATGTGCTGAAAGACAGCGGCGTCGGGGCATCGATTGCCGTCAACGGCTGCTGTCTCACCGTCGTCGCCCGCGGTGACGATTGGTGGGAGGCGGACGTCAGCGACGAGACATTTTCGCGCACCAATCTGGGTGACCTACGAGTCAATGACGGGGTCAACCTCGAGCGACCGATGGCAGCTGACGGACGCTTCGGCGGGCACGTAGTGCTCGGTCACGTCGACTTCGTTGGAGACGTCGTTGCACCGGCCCCAGATTTCTGCGTGCGCATCCCGCGTGAGGCAATGAGACTGCTCGTGGAGAAAGGCTCGATCACCGTCGACGGTGTGAGCCTCACGGCATTCAGTTTGACGAACGACACGTTTCGTGTTGCCGTGATTCCGCACACGGCAGCAGTCACCACGCTCGGGGCTCGCAAGCCTGGCGACAAGGTGAACATCGAGATGGACGTGCTCGCCAAACACGTAGAGCGACTGGTGGCCGGCGACGTGGCTGGCGCAAACGGGCGACGCGCGGGTGGATGGTTCTCGAGGTGGCGACGTTGAGCAGCCTCGACGACCTTCGTAAGCAAATCGACGACATCGACTCGGCGATCGTCGAACTACTTGCCCAGCGCATGGAAGTGTGCCGAGAAGTTGCGGACCTGAAGTCGCAGACGCAGACTGCGGTAATACAACCCCAACGCGTGCGCGAGGTGCTGACGACTCGGCGGCAATGGGCGATCGACAACGACGTCGACCCTGATTTCGTTGAGCAACTGTTCCGCATTCTTCTCTCGGAGACCCACCGCATCGAAGTTGCGCATGTTAAACCATTCGAAAAGCCCTCAAAAGTTGCCGATGTCTTGGCGTCCGCTCTCGATGCAGTCGCCTGCCGCATCGATCACGTAGTAGTGGCAGTGGCGAACCTCTCGGCTGCGACGAAATTTCTTTCCGCGATCGGTTTTTCGGTCAACGACACTGACGATGCGGCGATCAGGGTTGCCGAGGGTGGAGGTGTAAGCGTGGTGCTCGTCGGCCCCGGCGACAAGGCCGTCGATGCCCATCTTGCAGAGCACGGCTCGGGCGTGCAACACATCGCCATCGAGGTGCTCAACGCGGGCTACGTGCAAGAACTGCTTCGCTCAGCCGACATTCCCCTCCTCACTGACGTCGTCATCGACAGGCACGGCCACGAGCAAGTGTTCACCGTGCTCGACCCCGCAACCGGAGTGCAGCTCGGCTTCATTTCGCGCACAGGCAACCGTGTGCCAATGACCGGGCAGAACGTGCGGGCGCTCTTTCGCGCGCTCGGCGACGCCTGAAACGCCGCGCCTGTCAGGGCGAGAGAATCTGCCGACGGTGGGCTCAACCACAGGGAGTTGCTACGGTGGAGTCGCTCGGTGAATACGGGCGAGTCGCACTTCTAACACTTGCGGCCCGTCCGATCGAGTCCTGACACAACATCACTACGACGTGGGGGCAGCGAAACGCTCGCATGCCCGAGGGACTCGCGTGGAACATCGACATCTTCTTGACGCCTCACTAAACGAGCTGTTGCGCGACGCCCGCAAGGTGCGCGACCTTCATTACGGCGCGCGAGTCACCTATTCGCCGAAGGTGTTCATCCCGCTCACGATGTTGTGCCGTGACAAGTGCGGGTACTGCACGTTCGCCCAACCGCCAGCACGGCTGGAGCACCCGTATCTCTCACAAGAACAAGTGCTCACCATCGCGAAGCGAGGTGCTGCCGCAGGTTGCCACGAGGCTCTCTTTACTCTCGGCGAGCGGCCTGAACTGCGTTACGACGTGGCCGCCGACTGGCTGCGCGACAACGCATACGACTCCACGGTGCACTACCTGCACGACATGGCAAAGTTGGTGCTCGAAGAAACCGGTCTACTTCCCCACGCCAACGCCGGTGCTCTGTACAAGAACGAGTTGGCACTACTGCGAGAAGTCTCGCCGTCGCAAGGAATGATGATCGAGACACTGCGCGACGACCTCGATTGTCATCGTGGTGCGCCAGACAAAGTGCCCCAGCGCAGACTCGACACGCTCGAGTTCGCCGGTGAACTGCACATACCTTTCACAACCGGAATCTTGGTGGGCATCGGCGAGAACCGCGAAGACCGCATCGCTGCCCTCGAGGCAATCTCGGCTTCTCACGCACGACACGGCCATGTACAAGAGGTCATCGTGCAGAACTTCTTGCCCAAACCGCGCACAGGGATGCAGCACGACCCCGCGTGCGATGCCGACGAATACCTCTGGTCGATCGCAGTTGCGCGCCTGATTCTCCAGCCCGAAATCCATTTACAGGCGCCGCCGAACCTGAGCGACGACTTCGGTGTGCTGCTCTCGGCCGGCATCGACGATTGGGGTGGCGTCTCGCCGATCACTGCGGACCACGTGAACCCAGAGCGACCGTGGCCGGAACTGGACAAGCTGCGGATCGTCACACAACGAGCCGGTCGTGCGCTCGCGCCTCGACTCACGGTGTATCCCGAGTTCATCGACGACCTCGGCCTCAGCGAGTCGCCGCGCTGGATCGACGCCAGACTGCGGTTCCGCGTGCTCGATCGCAGTGATTCAGAGGGTCTCGGTCGCGACGACCCTGGTGCGATCTGGCCAGAGCGCGTGACCGCAGCTGATGTCGTACACGACGGGGCCGAAGTCGTTCTCGTCGGCCATCGCTCCACGCAGTGGTATTCCGGGGCGAACAATCCCCCTCCGCAACTCCTTGGGGGCGAGCCGGCGCGCAAACTGCACGGCCCAGTAGGAGAAGTCTTGCGGGGCGTCGAACTCGGTCACGAACTCGACGAGGCCGAGATCATCACCCTCTTCAAGGCGCGCGGCCCGGAGCTAGTGGCTGTCGCACGCGCAGCCGACGAACTGCGCCGCGCCACTGTCGGCGAGGCAGTCACGTGGGTTCACAACCGCAACATCAACTACACGAACGTGTGCACGTTCAAGTGCAAGTTCTGCGGGTTCTCGAAAGGCCCGCTCAGTCTCAACTTGCGCGGTACCCCTTACCTACTGACGCTGGACGACATCGCGCAGCGAGCTCGGGAGGCGTGGGATCTTGGCGCGACCGAAGTGACACTGCAGGGCGGAATCCACCCCGATTTCGACGGCGACTACTACATCGACGTCACGCGCGCAGTGAAACAAGCAGTTCCAGAGATGCACGTGCACGGCTTTACCGCGCTCGAAGTCACCGAAGGCGCTCGGCGTCTCGGCGAACCTTTGACGTCGTATCTCTCGCGCCTGAAAGATGCGGGTCTCTCTTCACTGCCCGGCACCGCCGCCGAAATTCTCGATGACGACGTGCGGGCCGTGTTGTGCAGCGACAAGGTCAACACCGAAGAATGGCTGGAGGCACATCGCGCTGCGCACAGCGTGGGCCTGCGCAGCAACGTGACGATGATGTTTGGTTCGATCGAATCACCGGTCTCCTGGGCAAAGCACTTGGTGCGAACTCGTGCGTTGCAGCGTGAGACTGGCGGATTCACCGAATTCGTCGGACTCCCGTTCGTTCACATGGCCTCCCCTATTTACTTGCAGCGAAAGTCGCGCCGTGGGCCGACGTTTCGCGAAACGTTGTTGGTTCATGCGATCGCTCGACTCGCCTACCGAGGCGCCATCGACAACATTCAGGCCTCCTGGGTGAAAATCGGCATCGAGGGCACTCGCCAACTTCTGCAATCTGGCTGCAACGACGTCGGCGGCACGCTGATGAATGAGAACATCTCCCGCGCCGCGGGCGCAAGCCACGGACAGGGCATGACGCCCGACAATTTCGCGGCACTGGTCGCGCCGCTCGGCCGGCCACTGCGTCAGCGGACCACGCTCTACGCCACGCGCTAGCGCCAAACTCAAGACGCGATTTCAGCGTCACCCTTGCGTCAGTGACTCGCGTTGCGCAACTCTCGGTCGCATCAGCGCAGCGCTGCGCGGGCGAGATCGATGTCGGTCTTCAATTGCGAACGCAACTCGTCGATGCCCGCAAACTTGCGTTCACCACGCAGAAATTCGACGAATGCAACCCGCAGAGTCTGACCGTACAAATCCCCTGAATAGTCGAGCAAGTGCGCCTCTAGCAGCGAGTGCTCCGCGTGCTCGTAAAACGTCGGACGACGCCCGATGTTGATCGCTGCGGAATGTACTGAACCATCGCCGATTGCCACTCGCGCGGCGTACACGCCGTCGGCCGGCAAGCACAGCAACGAGTCGACCGCCACGTTCGCCGTCGGAAACCCGATAGTTCGACCGCGCTTGTCGCCTTGCACCACGACGCCGCGAACTTCATGGTGGCGTCCGAGCATGTCGTTGGCTCGACGTACGTCGCCTCCCGAGAGCGCCCTGCGAATCGCGGTGCTGCTCAAGGCCTCGTTCACACCGTCGGCGCGAGCGACGAGCTTCAGCGGCGACACCTCGAAGTCGTTCGCTGTCGACAGCTCGCGTAACAGTGCTACGTTCCCGCCTCGCTTGTGCCCGAAGTGGAAGTCCTCCCCCACGATCACCGCCCGCATCTTGAGTGCATTCACCAACACTCGCTGCACGAAATCACGCGGGGCTTCTCTCGACTGCGACTCGCCGAACGGCACTACCAACGTGGCATCAATACCCGTCGAGGCGAGCAACTCGAGTTTTTGTTGAAGGTCGGTGAGCAACTTCGGTGCAGATTCCGGCCGCACCACAGACGCAGGATGTCGGTCGAACGTCACGACCACGCTCCTGGCGCCGGAACTAGCCGCTCGCTCGCGAACTTGAGCGATCACCGCACGATGACCGAGATGAACCCCGTCGTACGCACCGATGGTGACCACGGTCCGCACGTCACCGAGGGCTGCAGTAACCGCCTCTCGCGTCGGCTCGAGGATGGTTTTCACGCGTCGTCACGCTAACGCTGCAGGCATCACCACGACTGGGCGCCATGCGTCGCCCGAATACTCATACACCGCGAGCAGTCGATGTTGCGAGTCGAGCACGAATCGATGCTGCCCATCGGCACCGGGCAATTCGCCCAGCGTCGCGAGCACTCGCCCGTTGCCGACTTTCGGCGCCGTCTCGTCGTCCACCGAGGCAAATGCGACACCCGAGCCGTCAACGCGTGCAAGTGCGGCTACTACGGGCATGAGCGGTGACGTGTCTATCGATGACGGATCTGGTGAGGCCCCGACGACGAAGTCCCCGATTGCACGACGTCGCAAGTTGCGCAAGTGCGCGACTCCGCCGAGCGCGGTGCCGAGGTCTGCTGCAAGCGTGCGGATGTACGTGCCTGATGAACACGACACCTCGACGCGCACCACCGGATTGCCAGCAACGTGGTCGACCTCGTCGACCACGTCGAAACGATTCACGGTGACGGGTCTCGGTTGGCGCTCAACCTCGCCACCCTCACGAGCAATTTCGTGCAGGCGACGACCGCCGATCTTGATCGCAGAAACCATCGGTGGCACCTGCATGATGTCGCCGACGAATCCGCGGGCAGCTTCGCGCACCCTCTCGATGGTGAGCGATGACATGTCGCGAGTTGCAGTGACGTCTCCAGATGCATCCAACGTCGTCGTGGCCGCACCGAACACCACCTCGCCCGTGTAGGTCTTGGGCAGGTCACCGAAGAACTGCAGCAGCCTGGTTGCGTTGCCCACCGCGACGATGAGTGCACCCGTGGCATCCGGGTCGAGCGTGCCCGAATGTCCGACGCGTCGTTCGTTGAAGCGTCGACGAATTCGACTCACCACGTCGTGGCTCGTCATGCCTGCCGGTTTGTCGACCACCACGAAGCCGTGCGTCACGGCTGGCTTGCGCGCCATGAAGCCGACTCAGCCGACGTCTGACGACGGAGACGACTCGCCGCTCGCACGACGTCGCGCATCCTCCCGCAAGACCTCGTCGATGCGCGCCGCCGCCCGCATCGTCTCGTCGGGCTTGAACTCAAGCACGGGCGTCCGTCGAGAACGCACTTGAATTGCAATCTCGTGCTGGATGCGCTTGCGGTACTCATTGAGAGCTTCGATGATCTTCTCGTCGCCGGCCACCCCCTGCAACGAGTCGAAGTACACGACGCCGTGGTTCATCTCCGAATCGACGTCCACCGCCGTAACCGTCACCATTTGCAGACGGTCATCGTCAAGTTTCGCGAGTTCGTCGGCAATCACTTCGCGCAGCGTCTCACTCATGCGCGCATTTCGCTCGTTGCGACGACGGTCGTCGTCGCGGCCTGGACGACTTCGTTTGCGCGCCACGACAACTACGCTAAACGAAGATGCCCGCGAGTGATTCGACGCCGAAACACCGCTACAACGCCACGCTTGCCGCGCAGATCGAGGCAAGGTGGCAAGACCAGTGGGAAGCAGATCGCACATTCGAAGCGCCGAATCCTGCGGGCCCCCTGGCCGAACCCGGCAAGATCGCCGGACGCAAGAAGCTCTTCATTCTCGACATGTTCCCCTATCCATCCGGAGCCGGACTGCACGTCGGTCACCCGTTGGGATACATCGCCACCGACGTGTTCGGTCGCTTCAAGCGCATGACCGGCTTCAACGTGTTGCACGCGCTCGGGTACGACTCGTTCGGTCTGCCGGCCGAGCAACACGCAATCACGACCGGCGTGCACCCTCGCGAAAACACGGAGTCAAACATCGCGAACATGCGACGCCAACTTCGTCGACTTGGTTTGGCGCACGACGCTCGCCGCAGCGTGAGCACCACTGACGAAGGGTTCTACCGCTGGACACAGTGGATCTTCTTGCAAGTGTTCAACTCGTGGTTCGATACCGAACTGGGCAAGGCAAGACCGATCAATGAATTGATCTCTGAGTTCGAGTCTGGCAAGCGCTCGACGGGTGGCAAGGCGTGGGCCCAAATGTCGGGGCGCGAAAAGAAGCAGCTCGTAAACGACCACCGCCTCGCTTATCTCGCCGATGCACCGGTGAATTGGTGCCCAGGGCTCGGCACGATCCTTGCGAACGAAGAGGTCACCGCCGAGGGTCGCAGTGACATCGGCAACTACCCCGTGTTCAAACGCAATATGCGTCAGTGGACGATGCGGATCACCGCCTATGCCGATCGGCTGCTCGACGATCTCGACCGCCTGGATTGGCCGGAATCGATCAAGTTGATGCAACGCAACTGGATCGGCCGCAGCGAGGGTGCCCATGTTCGCTTCGCGTCGAAGGCAGGCGACATCGAGGTGTTTACCACTCGCCCCGACACGTTGTTCGGAGCGACGTTCATGGTGCTGTCACCAGAACATCCGCTCGTCGATGCTTTGACCACAACAGACCGTCGTGCAGCCGTCGCCGCGTACCGAGCCCAAGCGGCGGCGGCAAGCACAACCGACCGTCAAAGCGATGAGCGAGAAAAAACCGGGGTTGCAATCGGTGCATCAGCCACCAATCCGGTGACGGGAAAAGAGATCCCCGTGTGGATCGCGGACTACGTATTGATGGGTTACGGCACAGGCGCCATCATGGCCGTGCCTTCGGGTGATGAACGTGACTTCGCGTTCGCACGCAAGTATTCGCTGCCCATCGTCGCCACGCAGATGCCTCCGGACTCATGGTTCGCAGCGCACAAGGTGAGTCCGTCGAAAGATTGTGCGACATGGCCCGACGCATTCGTCGGCGAGGGCACCTACGTGAACTCCAGCAACGACACGCTGGTGCTCGACGGTGTGACCGAGATGGTCGAGGCGAAGCGGCGCACAATCGACTGGCTCGTCGCGCGAGATGTCGGCCGGGGAGCAGTTACCTACAAGCTGCGCGACTGGTTGTTCTCCCGCCAGCGATACTGGGGCGAACCATTCCCCATCGTTTACGACGAAGACGACATGCCGGTCTCCGTGCCCGATTCGTTGCTGCCCGTCACGCTTCCCGAACTGGCCGACTTCAAGCCACAGGCACTCGACCCCAACGACGAGGTCACCGACCCGATTCCTCCGCTCGCTCGTCGCGCTGACTGGATGAAGGTCGACATCGAAGTCGACGATCCCATAACTGGCAAAAAGAAGCCGTGCACCACGATGCGACGAGAAATCAACGTGATGCCCCAGTGGGCCGGGAGTTGCTGGTACGAACTGCGATACCTCGACCCCACCAACTCGAGCACGTTCGTCGACGCGAGTGTCGAGCGTTACTGGATGGGCCCGCAGCACGACGGCCACACCGGCGGAGTCGACTTGTACGTCGGAGGCGTCGAGCACGCGGTGCTACACCTTCTTTACTCACGTTTTTGGCACAAGGTGTTGTTTGATCTGGGGCACGTGTCGAGTAGCGAGCCATTCCATCGACTCTTCAATCAGGGCTACATTCAGGCGTACGCGTACCGCGATGCGCGCGGCCAGACCGTGCCAGCCGGCGAGGTGCAAGAACGCAACGGCAAGTACTTCTTCGATGACGAAGAGGTCGCCCGCGAGTACGGGAAGATGGGCAAGAGCTTGAAGAACATCGTCACACCCGACGAGATGTACGACGAGTTCGGCGCCGATACGTTCCGTTTGTACGAGATGTCGATGGGCCCGCTCGACGCGAGTCGACCGTGGAATACCCGCGACGTAGTGGGCATGCAGCGTTTCTTGCAGCGCGTCTGGCGCAATTTGGTCGACGAACATTCAGGGGCTCTTACGGTCTCTGATACGCAATGCCCGCAGCCACTTCTGAGGGACCTTCACGTCGCCATCGACGGCGTGCGCCGGGACATGGAAGGCATGCGGTTCAACACGGCCATCGCAAAACTCATCGAGTTGAACAACGCGCTCACCAAGCACGTCGAGGCAACCGGTTCAACGCCGCGCCCGGTGGCCGAAGCCCTCGTACAAATGCTGAGCCCGCTGTGTCCGCACCTCGCCAGCGAGTTGTGGCAACGCCTCGGCCGCACCGACGAAATCACCTTTGCTGCCTTCCCGTTCGCCGACCAGGCGCTGCTCGTGACCGACACCGTGGAAATTCCGGTTCAAGTAAACGGCAAAGTGCGCACACGCCTGACAGTGCCACGCGGCGCTAGCAGCGACGAACTCACGGCGCTGGCGTTGGCCGACGAAGCCGTGTCGAGGGCGATGGCGGGTAAACCCGCAAAGAACGTTGTGGTCGTGCCGCAGCGCCTGGTGAATGTCGTCGTCTGACCGCGAAGGTGCAGACCGATGACCGACCACACCACCTATTCAGCACCAGGCTTGCGGGTGGTGACGCTGCAGTCGCTCGGGCGTGGCGTCGTCGCTGAGCGGTTGTTCGCGCGAGGCGAAGTGGTCGCCGTCTGGCGCGGGCCGATAATCACCGCACGAGAAGCGGTGAACCTCCCGGCCCATGAGCGTGACCAGCTACTACAGGTCGACGGTGACACATTCATCCACAGCGACGAAGAACTAGTCACGGTCGACTTCATCAATCACAGCTGCGACCCGAACTGCGGTTTTATTGACGGCGCGACACTCGTCGCGATGCGTGAGATCTTGCCGGGCGAAGCAGTGACGTTCGATTACGCCATGAGTGACACGAATGAATTCATCGCTTTCGCGTGTCGGTGCGGGTCACCTTCGTGCCGCGGACAGATGAGTGGTAACGATTGGAAGCTCCCGCAGTTGCAGCAGCGCTATGCAGGCTGGTTTGCCCCCCACGTTGTCCGGCTCATTGCCGAATCCCAACGCTGACAGATCTCGAAGACCCAGCGCCGAGGTGTTAGTGCATCGTGCGCCAAAGCGCCGGCTCGACCGTCACCACTCGGGCGAGATAATTCGAACCGTCCGCGCTCCACGAGTGCTCGAGATACTGCGGTTCGCCGAGCTGGTACGAGAACACTCCATCGACCATCCCGAATTCGTACGCACACGAAGGGGCGATCATGCCTTGGGTGCCGGCAAACGCAGCGAAGCACGACATGTGCGCATGACCGGCGGATACTGCGAACACGTCATGGCGCTCGACGACTGAAGCGAGACGCCGTGCAGAGTCATCGTCGAGTCGGATGCTGTCGAAAATTCGACCTCCAACCCGGATGCACGGGTGATGCATCACCACGAGACTTCGATGACCTCGCAATTGCTCATCGAGCCACGCCGTCTGTGACGGATCGAGTGACCCGTCTTCGCGACCCAGTCGCGATGAGTCGAGCACCACGAGTCGCCCACCCGGCAAGTCGACCACGTAGTCACAACGACCGTTGACCGACGCAAGACCGAAGAGTCGCTGCATCTTTGCGGAGTCATCGTGGTTGCCAGGTGCCAACCAGACCGGTACCTTTGCGGTCGCAATCACCTCGGCGAACACCGCGTACTCGGCGTCGGTGCCAGCCTTGGCGGCACAGTCACCGGTGATGACCACACCCGAGCAACGCTGTGAAGCATGGGCTAAGGCGGCAGCAAGATTGCCGACGGGGTCTGCACCGGGATGCGAGTCTTCGCCAGCCCCGGGGATGTGGGTGTCAGAGATCTGAGCGATCACCGTCCGCGGCATGTGCTGGATGTCATCCGCCGCTGCGAGTCACCGGTTCGAGTGTGAAGTCCTTTTCGCACTTCCCGTTCTCCATGGAAACCACGAGGGAGTCACGGACTCCGAAAACGGCGTCGCTCTTCAGGTACGGAGACTTGGCATCGAACACATGCGTGGTGACTGGCACA
>JBEGRF010000005.1:0-16598 GCA_041180605.1 Actinomycetota bacterium
ACAGCAGTCGGGGTTGCATTGGAGACTGGTCAAACGACCGGACTGCTGATTGGTGACATTGCCTTCTTGCATGATTCGAATGGCTTGATCGGGCTTGCCCGTCGGGGAGCAGACGTGCGAATCGTGGTGGTGGACAACAATGGAGGAGGCATTTTTTCCTTCCTGCCGCAACGCACTTCTCTGCCAGGGGGTCAGTTCGAAACGATTTTCGGAACACCTCACGAGTCAGATGCGTCCCTCATCGCTAGAGCGCATGGAGTTCGAAGCTGCGAGGCTCGTACCACAGCCGAGCTCCGGCAAGCGCTCGCCGAAGTCGGGCCGAGTGTCATTGTTGTAAAGGCTGATCGCGACAAAAACGTCGAGCACCACGACGAGATTCACCGTGCGGTGGCAGAGGCGGTTCGCGGCTCGATCAAGGTCTGACGATCGCCGCGAGCATCGCTTGCAATTTCGCCTGAGTTTCGGCTAATTCCGCAAGTGGTTCGCTGTCCGCGACGATTCCGCCGCCGGCAAAGAGCCGTGCGCTCATACGGTCTGTCGAGAGTTCTGCGCAGCGAATGGTTACCGCCCATGTTCCGTTGCCATGTTGGTCGACCCATCCGACGGCCCCTCCGTACCTGCCGCGGTCCATGCCTTCATGCCTCGCAATCAAGCGGAGTGCAGCCTCGCGGGGGTGACCACCGAGTGCGGGCGTCGGCGAGAGCACGCGCACGAGATCAACCACCGACGGAAGGGGCTCAGACAATCGACCTTCGATGCTGGTGCCGAGGTGTTGCACGTTCGCGACTGCGATCACCTCCGGCTCAGGTTGCCAGTCAAGGTACGAGCAGTAGGGGAGCAAGGTGTCGTGCACCATGTCGATGACGACGCGGTGCTCTATTTGATTCTTGGAACTTGATCGGAGCTCTGCCGCGAGGCGAGCGTCTGCCTCACGATCGCCCGTGCGCGGACATGTACCCGCCAAGGGTTGACTGCGTACGACATCGCCGGTTCGTTCGACCAGCAATTCAGGTGATGCACCCACGAGCCCGTCGATGCTGTATAGGTAGCTCGAACCGAACGAGGTTTTCAGTCGTCTGAGTAACGCATGGACATCGATCCGTGTGGATGATTCGACGAAGATGTCTCGCGCAATGACCGCTTTGGTGATCTCACCACTCCGTACGGCTTCCCTCGCACGCAGCACTGCATCGAGATAGCGCTCAGGGCTCACTCCTGCTCGTATGGAGTAGTTCGAGGCAGTCGGCGCCAATTGCGATACAGGGGCAAGGTGCTTTTTTGCGACGTGCTCCTGTCCGACTTCGAACGTGACCCACGCAGCACCTGAGGCAGATTTTCCGAAGCAGACGTCAGGAACAAACGCCCGGCCGCCGGTTACGCCGAATGGTTGCCACCCAATTGCCACGGCTCCTGCGCCCGCTTCGTCCACGGTTGAGTCGTGGCGTGATGCGCGCAACGTCGCCACCGCATCGGGGAGGCTCAGTCGCTGCACGTTGCCGACTCCGGCGAAGCCGATACCGTTTCGTACGAACAGCATTCCCTCGCTGCCCGCAAGGTCATTCAGGTCGCAGGAATCATCCGTAAAGTCGGAAAGCGGACGTGTAATGAAGTTGCGAGTCATGCCCGCGTCGCACTGAGGAGCTGTGTGAGACCGCCTGACAGTTGGCGGTGCGTAACTGAAGAAAATCCTACAGAGGAAAGCATTTGGCAGAGTTGATCACGTTCGGGCAGGTAAGAGACGCTGCGCGGTAGGTAGCGGTATGCCGGCCCATCGGAGAGCAACGAACCGATTCGAGGAACGATCCTGCCAAAATAGACCGAGTTGCCGAATCGCAACACTGGGTTCGTCGGAACAGAGACGTCGAGCAGGCAAACTCGTCCGCCCACCCGCGTTACACGTGCGATTTCGGCAAAGAATGCGCCGAGGTCGGCGAAATTGCGCAAGGCAAAGCCGCAGGTGACACCGTCGACAGATCGTTCTTGTACCGGCAAGGAGAGGGCGTCGGCCTGGGAACGCGGCGCCCCACTCGTATCTGCGGCAAGCATCCCGAACGAGAAATCGAAAGAGAGGGGAGTCAGACCCGCGCGAGAGAGTTCACGGCAGAAATCCCCTGTGCCACTTGCGAGGTCGAGCACGGTGGATCCCTGCGGCAAATGTAGCGCCCTCACTGTCTCGCGGCGCCACCTCACGTCCAAACCGAACGTCATGACCCGATTGACCAGGTCGTATCGGGGTGCGATGGCGTCGAACATCTCCCGCACTGCCCGGGCTTTTGCTTCGCCAGTTGGCAGTGTGTCGGAGTCCCAACTTCGTCGTCCGCCGCTCATTGGGGCAAGGCTACGGTGAGCCCGCCTCGTGGAAGACACGAGGCGTAAGGCACACTGGTCACATGATTGACTTCACGTTCCCACCGGAAGTCGAGGACGTGCGCAAGAAGGTGCGCACGTTCATGGACGATGAGGTGCGACCGCGCTGGGAGAAGATCGACCAAGGCGACCGGAAGCAAGTCGTAAAAGCAATCGTCGACCTGCGCAGAAAAGCGCGCGATGACGCCAAACTGTGGTTGCCGCACATGCCTGCAGAGTGGGGCGGAATGGGTCTTGGGCCAACAGCCATGGCGGCGGTGTCGGCGGAGGCAGCCAAAGTGAGTATCGGTCCGTTCGTTCTGAATGCACAGGCACCAGACGAAGGAAACCAGCACACTTTGCTGCACTGGGCGACTCCCGCGCAGAAAGAAAAATACCTTCGCCCGTTGTGCGAGGGGACGGCACGCTCGTGCTTTGCGATGACCGAGCCCGAAGTCGCCGGAAGCGATCCGACACTCATTCGGACTCACGCATACGAAGACGGTGACGAATGGGTAATCAACGGCCACAAGTGGTTCATCTCAGGTGCTCGAGGAGCACAGTTCGCATTGCTCGTCGCACGAACGGAGGAAACCCCCGACATTCCTCAAGCGGGCAACTCCTGTTTCATCGTTGATATTCCCTCCGAAGGTTTCAACATTGTTCGTGACGTCGAGACGATGTCGGGAAGCCATAATCACTGCGAAATAGAGATCAAGGACCTGCGCGTCCACAAGTCGCAAATGCTCGGCGGTCGAGGACAAGGTCACCTCCTCGGGCAGTATCGCCTCGGGCCGGCCCGTCTCGCGCACTGCATGCGATGGATCGGCCAGGCGGAGACCGCGCTCGACATGATGGTTGATCGCGCATTGAACCGCTACTCGCACGGTTCGCTCCTGGCAGAGAAACAAGGCATTCAGTGGTTGATCGCCGACTCCGCGATGGAGCTCTACCAATGCAAGCTGATGGTGCTGCACGCGGCGTTCAAGATCGAACACAACCTCCCATTCACTTCCGAGGTCTCGATGGCCAAGCATTTCGTTGCAAACAGCCTCTGGCAAATCGTTGACCGGGCCATCCAGGTGCACGGAGCACTTGGATATTCCAATGACACGCCGTTGGCGCACATGCTGCAGCAAGCGAGATGGAGTCGGTTTGCAGACGGCGCCGACGAAATCCACCAGATGAGAATCGCCCAACGAACGATCGCCGCCTTCAAGGACCACGGCACGACAAAATCTGCAACGGGAGACCTCCCGCTATGAATCGAATCTTCACTCAAGGAGAGGAAGTCATATGACCAAGCCAATATTCGGAGTCTTCATGCCTCAGGGGTGGAAGATGGAACTCGTCGGAATTCCTGACGACCAAGACAAGTGGGCAAAAGCCGTAGAAATTGCAGTGCGCGCCGAGAAACTGGGGTTTGACTCGATTTGGGTGTACGACCATTTTCACAACGTTCCGCGCCCGGCCCACGAAGCCGTGTTCGAGTGCTGGACGACCATCGCTGCAATCAGCCAACGAACATCCCGTATCAGGCTCGGGCAGATGGTCGGATGCAACCTTTACCGAGAACCGTCGATGCTTGCCAAGATCACTTCCACCGTGGATGTGATCAGCGGAGGTCGTTTGGACTGGGGCATTGGTGCCGGATGGTACGAGAACGAGTGCCGTGGATACGGGTATCCATTTCCCGTGCCGAAGGAACGTATCGCGATGTTGCGCGAGTGCGTCGAGATCGTGAAATCGATGTGGTCGGAGAAAGAGACGACCTATCACGGCAAGTACTACACGCTGGAGCGTGGTAACTGCGATCCGAAACCTGTCCAGAAGCCGAGACCACCAATCTGGATTGGCGGTGGCGGCGAACAACTGACGTTGCGCGTCGTGGCTCGCCATGCCGATTTCGCGAACTTTGGTGGAACGGTAGAGGACTTCAAGCGCAAAAGAGAGATCCTCGCCCAGCACTGCAAGGAAGTGGGACGCAATTTTGACGAAATCGGGCTGACGTGGTCTCCTGAAGTCTTCATGCGCGAGACACAGCGGGAACTTGATGCCGCCGGTTCGCGCAGCTTGTGGGGGCATCCACTCGAGCAATGGAAGGCATCATCGCTCGTAGGGACACCTGAGCAAGTCAGTGAAAAGGTGCAGCAGTACCTTTCGATGGGCTGCGTCGGTTTCGTTCCATGGTGCGCGGATTACCCAGAAACCACCACACTCGATCTCTTCGCGAGAGTCGCCAAGAACTTCCGTTGATGTTCCGCCAAGTCAGCGGAGCGTCGGGACCCGAATCGCCTACGCGAAGTAGGTACGAAACACGAGCTCG
Organism: Actinomycetota bacterium; assembly: GCA_041180605.1. Lineage (GTDB taxonomy): Bacteria > Actinomycetota > Acidimicrobiia > Acidimicrobiales > Ilumatobacteraceae > F1-60-MAGs027. The sequence goes on from JBEGRF010000005.1 coordinate 4,673, forward strand.
GCTACACAGCTTGGCTTCTTTGCGTTCTCGATCTCGAATGTCGCTTCCAAGGTCATCTGAATCCCGCCAGCGATGTCTTCTGCGGAGATGAGTTTTGCGCCCAGTCGCAAGCGTGAGCCCACAGGAACAGGTGACGGGAATCGAATTTTGTTCGCACCGTAGTTGACGCCCATCACTGCGCCTTCAACGCCGTAAATCTGGGGGAGCAACGACGGACCTAGAGAGAGCGTGAGATATCCGTGAGCAATCGGTGCGCCGAACGGACCCTTCTTCGCCTTCTCCACGTCAATGTGGATCCACTGGTGGTCACCGGTGGCATCGGCGAACGTATTGACCATTTCCTGCGTGACGGTGATGTACTCGCTGTACCCGAGGTGCTTGCCGACGTTTGCTTTGACGCCATCGGCGCCTTTCATGATGGTTCTGGACATGACTCAGTGATACCAGATTCGCTGGTGTTCGCGACTCTGCGGGTGCAAAAGCAAGGCCAAAAGCGCCACATCAAAGGCAAACGAGACCAGGCTTGCACCGAAGAGTCGGTATCGCAGGGACGCCCCGATCTGGGTGTACGCCACAAAGGTCAGGAAGAACGGCGACGTTGCCGCGACGAGCGAGATACGCCATCCGACCTTGCGCTCGTTGGCCATCAAGAAACCGCCTGCGATGTATGCGGCAATCACGGCTAGCCCAAAAACGAATCCGAGTGCGTAGCGATTTCGAAAGTAATGCAGCACACCGCCGCCGTCAACCAGCTCGACAAACCCGAAGAACGAACTGATGTACAGCAGCCATGTTGCAATCTGGAGAGTCTGTGGCTGCATCCGGTCAAGCCACTTGCGACGGTTGAGCATGCAGCGATTCTGGCAGACCGTAGCGTGATTCGGGATGCGCAGCGGTTTCGTCAGCCTTGTTGGGCGGCCGAACGTCGGCAAGTCAAGTTTGATCAACATGGCGTGCGGACGAAAGGTCACCATCGTCTCGGATAAACCACAGACCACGCGCACCAGGGTGCGGGCGGTTCTGCACCGCCCAGATGCTCAGCTCGTCTTCGTCGACACGCCCGGAATTCACAAACCCGTCACCGAGCTCGGCAAGCGCGTGAACGCCACTGCTTTCGAGTCACTCGGGGATGCGGATATCTCCGCCCTCGTCGTTGATGCAACGATGCCGTTCGGTCGTGGCGACAGGTTCGTCGCGGAACGCCTGAGGATGACAGCCACGGCAGTCATCCTCAACAAGATTGATGCAGTACCTCGGGCCAAAGTCGCAAAACAACTGTCCGCGCTTGCGGAGCTGGATGCCGCCGTCTACTTTCCGGTTTCGGCGAAGACGGGGGACGGTGTCGCCAACCTCGTCGACTGGTTGGTACAACAACTGCCGACCGGCGAACCATTGTTTCCACCAGAAGTCGTTCGTGAGACTCCCGACACAGTATGGGTTGCCGACCTCGTACGCGAGCAACTGCTCGCGGCGATGAGGGACGAGTTGCCCTACTCCATCGCCACGCGTGTGACTGAGTATGAGTGGCCGCGAATTCGCTGCGAGATTGTGGTCGAACGGGAGAGCCAGAAGGGCATGGTGATCGGCAAGGGTGGCGCCGTGCTGAAGGCTGTCGGCACGGCAGTACGCAAACAACTGGCGGAGGGCGCCTATGTTGAGCTCCACGTCGTTGTCGATGATGACTGGCAACAACGTCCTGACCGAATCGAACGCTTCGGATACTGAGGTGTCGATTTAGTCGCGAGTCGAAAGAACAGCGAGATAGTCGTCGTACGTGACCGCCGCACCGGGTGCGGTGAGATCACCACCGCCCCGCGGTACGGGGATCCCGGCGCCATCGACACTGAAAGTGACCTGCCCGATGCCCGGTCGGCGGGTGAGCGTGAGGACAAGTTGCGCAATTGCTAGTCGCTGGTCGAGCGGCTCCAGTTCAGACAAGAACGGGGCGGTCGATTGAATGCGTGCAACCCCTCGACTGACCTCGATAGTGGCAGAGAGACCTCGCGGGAGTGCACTGCGCAAGCCCGCGTTCTCAGACGACGGATCAAGACCGGCGAGCAGCGTGTCCAAGACCTGCGTGGGTGTTGCGGGGCTCACGATTCTGCGCTCCGATCGCACGACGCGATTGGCGCTCACGAAGTACAACTCGATGCTGTCGTACAGAACCTCTGCGACCGTCGAGGTCGTGTTTTCTGGGGCGGGTTCGACGGATGTCGGAGTTGGTGCGACGGTGGTCGTTGCCGAAAGTGCTTCAGGTATGTCTTGGGGGGCGAGGGCTACGAAGCGACCTTCTCTCGGTACACCGCATGAGGTAGAGAGCGCGGTGACCAAGAACAGCAGAACAGCGAGACGAAGCCTTCTCACTCTGATCGTTCTCCTGGTATCACGACCACGAAGCGAGCCCCACCGCTCGGTGAGGTGTCGACGTACGCACGTCCACCGAGGGCGCTGGCATGTTCGGAGACGATTGCCAGGCCAAGCCCGCTTCCGACGCTGTTCCTCGACGCGGTGCCGCGGGCGAAGCGTTCGAAGATTCTCAAGCGTTCGCTCACGCCGACTCCAGGTCCATTGTCGTCGACGATGAGCAGCAGGTTCCCGGAGTCGTCACTGCTGATCAGAATCTCGGAGGCACCTCCGGCGTGGTCTCGCGCATTGTCCAGCAGGTTGAGGAGAATACGCTCGACCCGTCGACGATCCAGGTAGACGATGTCATCGTCGCCGAGGTCGGATACGACGAGAACGGAGGCGTAACCATGACGACTCGCGATTCGTTCCACTAACGCGGTGAGGTGCAGTTCTTCGCGGTTCTCTTGTCCGGCGCGCGCATCCAGCCGACTCAGCTCGAGAAGGTCGAGCACCGTGCGGTCGAACCTTCGTACTTGTATGGCGATGATGTCGAGAGCATGACGATTGCGCTCCGAAAGTTCGTCAGACCTGCCTTTCAGCACCTCGACTGCTGCACCGAGCGAGGTGATCGGGGAGCGAAGCTCGTGGCTCACGTCGCTCGCGAAACGTTCCTCGCGCTCGATTCGTTCCTGAACTGCGTTTGCCATACCGTTGAAACTGTCGACGAGCTGTTGGAGTTCAGGGTCGGACTCCGGCTCGAGTCTGGTAGTCAAGGATCCCTCGGCAATAGTCGTCGCAGCTTCGGTGACTCTGCGCAAGGGGTACAGCACATTGCCGCTCAGGAGGAACCCGATGACGCCTGCGACGACGGTGATCGCGAGCACTGCCGCGATCAAGATTGAACGAATGGTGCCGAGTGTGTCCGCCACGTCGCTGATTGGGAAAACCTCAAAATACGTTGCATCCACCGCTGGCACATCTATGGCGACCGCTTCATACGGTCGACCGAGAAAATCGACTCGTTGTACTCCGCTCTTCCCAGCCAACGCATTTCTCACGAAGTCAGTCGGCAGGTTGGACTGTGTGAAACGTAGCGGTGCCTGCGCGTAGAAGAGGTTCTCCTTTCCAAGATGGAGAACTGCGTAGCCGCCGGGCTGCGTGCGAAGATCCGTGACGACTTCTCCGGCATCTGCGCGACTGGTACCGACGAGAGTACGTACGAGCTGGGCGTTTGCGAGCGCCTGGTCACGTGCCGACGTGGTGGCTTTGTCAACCAGGTAATTGCGTGTTGCCGCGAAAGTCACGATGCTCAGAATCAGTACGCCGATGAACGTCGCGAGCGAAAAGTACGCGACGATCCGAGTCCGCAAGCCTGGGCGCAGCGACGTACGAATCCGCATACGACAAGCATGGCTCATCGGGAGCGGGAAGTTCCCAGCACGCCACGGCGATGTGCGAAATGTTTGAGTCGGCGGGGTCAAGGGGGAGCATGACCCGCGCCGACTCGTTGTACATACTGGTTTTCGAAGATGACGTCTCGCCTGCAAAAGTGTGCGTTTTGTGTAACAGTTGGCGCTTCTTTGGCAGACTGCACGGGATGGCACAAATTCTCTTGGTCGAGGACGATGCCGGAATCCGCGATGCATTGAGTCTCGCGCTGGAAGACGAGGGCTACGAAATCAGACAGGCAGCAAACGGCAAAGCAGGTCTCTCCGTGGCGGCCAACGAACACCCCGACCTCGTCCTGCTTGACCTGAGACTTCCAGATGTTTCCGGGTTCGAAGTATGCCGCGAAATTCGCCTTCGGAGCAACGTGCCGATCATCATCGTGACGGCGCAAACGGACACGCACGATTTGGTGGCGGGTCTCGAAGCCGGAGCCGACGACTACGTGACGAAACCAGTCAACACCAAGGAATTGGCGGCGCGAATACGTGCTGCTCTGCGCAGACTTGTTCGGGAGACGGCTGTTCGCGGCCCGGACGTGACGCGTTTTGGGGATGTTGAATTGCGCAGGGATGCAGGAATTGTCTTAAAAGCTGGGATCGAAATCGCACTGACGAAGACCGAACTTCGGTTGCTGATCGAATTTGCCGATCACCCGAACATGGTGTTGAGCCGTGACCAGCTCCTCGAGCGAGTGTGGGGTTACGACTATCTGGGGGACAGCCGTTTAGTGGATGCACACATCCGCAGGCTGCGAGTGAAGATTGAAGATTCTCCCAACGACCCGAAGTTCATCGTCACCAATCGCGGCCTGGGCTATCGCTTTCATCCCGACGCTTGAGGAAGAACTCCTCGACTTCCGTCAACGACGTCGTTTCAGGCATGTGTGAGACGCCTTGCAGGACGAGAGGTTTGTAACGCTTTCTGGTGAGTCGCGGATCGAGAATCGCGACGACGCCGTGATCGGTGGCGGTACGGATGAGGCGTCCCGCTGCCTGGGCCAATGATGCGGCAGCAATCGGGACGTCGACAGCAAGGAAAGAGTCCTTCCCGGCATGTTCGCGTCGTGCGTCAAGCAGAGGATCTTGCAGGGCAGGGAACGGAACTTTGTCGATAATGACCAGTCGCAGGGCATCACCCGGCACGTCGACGCCCTGAAAATAGCCGCGCGTGGCAAAGAGGCAGGAATGAATGTCGTTACGAAATTCATCAAGCAGCAGCTTTTTGGGCATGTCGTCTTGGGCATAGAGACGAATCTCGCTGCCGAGGTTCCCGCGAAGTGCGACAACGGCTTCATTTAGGGCGTTCCAGCTCGTGAACAGCACGAGCGCGGAGCCATTGGACATCGCGATCAACTCTCTGATGCGCTCGTGCACTTTCTCGGCGCGCAGCGCCTCGTTCGGGGCCGGGAGGTCTCCAGCGAGGTACAAGAGCGACCGGCGCTTGTAATCAAACGGGCTTTTGACACTGATGATGTCCTCCTCGGACTTGGCCAGCCCAAGACGTTGCGGCAGACCTGGTGGAATCGTCGCACTCGTGAGTATCGCGATGTTGTTCGTCCAGATGGGGGCCAACACACCATCGATCCGCAGCGGAGCGGCAGTGAGCCGAACGGAGCCACGCTGCTCAGTGACAAAGCACACGGTGTCGCTGTTTGCCGCAAGGACACGCTCAATGTCCTTCTTGGCACGCGTGAGCGTTGATTCAGCTCTCAGCACCTCGGGCGTCTCGTCGCCCATCTGATTCACCTGGTGGAACAGCAATTCAATCTGCGCGAGAGCAGTGGTCAGCGAAGTTGCGACGTCTGCGGGGAGCGAGTTGCGAAATCGTGTGCCGACGTGCCGCAACAGCACTTCGTCAAGTTCGCCCGCTGTCTTTGCCAGAGCATTCGCCACTTTCTGCGTCTTGAGGGCCCGTCGTGCGCTTTCGGCAACGTTGGAAAGCCACCTTGGTGTGATGACTACGGACGCGGTGTCGCTGACCACATCCTCAAGTTCGTGCACTTCGTCAAAGACGACGACATCGTGTTCCGGAAGGAACTCCCGATCCTGCTGCAGATCGAGGCCGTACAGTGTGAAATTTACGACTATGACGTTCGACTCGGCCGCACGCTGTCGTGCGGATTCGGTGAAACAGGTGTCCCCGAACTGGCATTTCGATGCTCCCGGGCATTCATCGGAGGAAACGCTCAGTTTTCTCCAAGCTGAATCACTGACCGCAAACGGTACGTCGGAAGCGTCGCCACTTGTAGTGACTGCCGACCACTCGACGAGTGCGCGAATCTCGTGTTGCACATCAGGCGACGTTTCATCCAACTCGAGCTGTTCAGCTTCGCCCTCTACTTCAGCGACTCTTTGACGGCATACGTAATTGTTACGTCCCTTCAGGACGGCCCAGGTGAAAGCGAGATTCTCGTCGCCGGTGCAAACATCATGCAGGAGTGGGAGATCGGTGCTGGCCAACTGATCTTGCAGCGCCTTCGTATAAGTGGCAACCACTGCCGTCTGACCCGCAGCAAGGACGGGAATCAGGTAACCAAGGGTCTTTCCCGTACCCGTTCCAGCCTGAATGATGACCGAGTCGCGCGTGGCAATTGCATCGGCGACATGGCGCACCATCTCTGCCTGACCTTCCCGGTCTTCAGCGCTCTCCAACCGGGCAAGAACACGCTCGAGTAGCCGAGTTGCCTTCTTGGCGGCTGGGCTCATGTGCCGCGACGCACGAGATTGATCGCGGCGTCGATTTCAGCGGCGCCGAAATCGGGCCATGAACAATCGGTGAAGTACACACGTGCGCCTGCTGCTTGCCACAACAAGAAGTTCGAGATTCGAGTTTCCCCGGATGTGCGGACGAGCACGTCAACTGGCGGTAATGATGAGTCGTACATCTCTTGATTGATGTCCCTTGCCGTCACTGTCGACTTCGAGCGAACGGCACGCCGAGCCCTGCCGGCCGCGCGAGCGATTTCGGCGCGACTCCCGTAGTCGAAGGCAACCGTCAGAACCATTCCAGTGTTGTTTTTTGTGTCTTCGATGGCTTCTCGAATCGACTTCTGGACGTTCGCTGGGGTTCGAGAACCTGGTTCGTCGAACGGGCGGCCGATCCAATTGACTCGAACGTTGTTCGCATTCAGTTCCTCGATTCGCCCGAACAGCTTGCGGTGCAGACCGAGGATGTGGCGCACCTCGGAGGGCGGTCGCACCCAATTCTCGGTACTGAAACCGAAGACGGTCAGCCATCCGACCCGTCGGTGTGAAGCAACGCGCACGACTTCTGCGAGTGCCTCCTCGCCGGCAGTGTGACCTGCAGTGCGCGGAAGCCCTCTCCGTTTAGCCCATCGCCCGTTGCCGTCCATGATGCATGCGAGGTGCAGACCCGCGCCGTCAGGCGGATCTTCCTTGATTTTCGCCATCTGGTCCGGCATGATGCGCATCAGAAACTACTTGCTAGTGCGAGGATGTAACAGTGGCACCGCAGACAACTCTCTCTCACGTCTTGCTGTGTGCGGGAAGCTTGAGAGAGTGGGCGTCGACCGACGCCAAAGCGTGGCGCGACCGCCTGAACGTCATTTCGCGAGTGGCGCATGGTGGGGGCGCGGAATGGGCGACCATCATCCCCACTGGTCCAGGCCTTGAGTCCGACCGCGAAACGGTCAGGACCCTTCTGATCGAGGCCTGCGGCGGGGTTCGGTATGCCGATCGTGTCGTGGTCATTGGGGAGCAAGGAGTCACCCTCATCGTCGACGTGTGCACCGACGGGCGAGTACGTGTGGCAGACGCAGTGAACCGCATGAACGTAGACGACGTGACAGAGCAGCGACTCGCTGCGACACTCAGTGCCCCAGCACCCGGAGAACCAGATCTTGTGATCGTGCTTGGCGTAGCGACCCAAATTCCCACTTCGCTCGTTTGGGAGCTCGCATATGCAGAGCTCGTCTTCCTTGATGCACCGTGGACGGCGCTCGATGCAGAGCATCTCGAGATGGCAATCGACGACTTCGCCAGGCGCGACAGGCGATTCGGCGGGATCGATTCCTGATGCCCGTCTACAAAGATGTCGGCGTGATCGTCCGCTCGCACAAGCTCGGTGAATCGGACCGCATCGTCACCATCATCACCCAAGACTCGGGCAAGGTTCGGGCCGTCGCAAAAGGCGTCCGCAAACCGAGCTCGCGTTTCGGTTCAAGGCTGGAACCGATGAGTCACGTCCAGTTGCAGCTTTACCGCGGGCGGCAACTCGACGTGGTGAACCAAGTGGAATTGGTCGAGGTATCAAACAACACGAGGGGGAACCTCGAAAGCACGACCGACGGATTGGCTATGTGCGAAGTTGTGGAACAGTTCGCGCATGAAAGGACGCCAAGCCAGCACTTGTATCGGATGCTCGTCGGAGCCTTGCGTCAGCTCGACAAGAAGTACTCGCCCCTTGTGCTGCCTGCGCTGCAGTTGAGACTTCTGGAGGTTGAAGGTGTTGGCCCCAGGGTCGACAGCTGCGTCGTGTGTTCCCAGAAGGAGCAACTTTGTGCCTTTGATGTTGCCGCCGGAGGCGTTCAGTGTGCCGTCCACCGACGAGGAGTCTCACTTTCTGCAGAAGCAATCCAAGTGATGCAGGCCATCTTGGGCGGTCGCGTGGCAGAGATGCTGTCACGAAGCAATATGGCGGAGTCAACTGTCCGAGAGATAGTTGAAATCTCACGCGCGACGACGGAACATCACCTCGAACGACGCATCCGCGCATCATCGTTGTTCGAAGCTCCACGGGTTGGTTGAGTAGCCTGAGTCGGGTGCCGGCGAAGGATTTAGACCAGATCGTCAACCTTTCCAAGCGCCGCGGCTTTGCATTTCCAAGCGCGGAGATTTACGGTGGTTTTCGCTCTTCGTACGACTACGGTCCGCTCGGTGCATTGATGCTGCGGAACGTGAAAGAAGCGTGGATTAGGTCAATTGTCCAGCAGAGAAGCGATGTTGTTCTGATTGATGCCGCGATCCTGAACCCGCCGCAGACGTTCGAAGCAAGCGGTCACCTGGCGAATTTCAGCGATCCTCTGGTCGATTGCACGGTATGCAAACGGCGATTCCGACAGGATCAACTCGACGGTCGTGATTGCCCGCAAAACATGAAGGGTTGCGCATTTACGGAGGCCCGTGCGTTCAATTTGATGTTCAGGACCCACGCCGGACCGATCGAAGGGTCCGGCGCGGAGGTGTACCTGCGCCCCGAGACGGCGCAAGGCATGTTCGTGAATTTTTCGAACGTGCTCGCCACGAGCCGCAAGAAGCCTCCGTTCGGGATTGCCCAAGTCGGCAAATCGTTCCGCAACGAGATCACCCCCGGAAATTTCATTTTTCGCACGAGGGAGTTTGAGCAGATGGAACTCGAATTCTTCGTACCACCTGCAGATGGTGCACAGTGGTATGACTTTTGGAAGAAGGAACGCTTCGAGTGGTACGTCGCGCACGGTGTGCCTCGTGAGATGCTCCGATTGAGAGAGCACGAGAAAGACGAACTTTCCCACTACTCGACAGGAACATGCGACATCGAGTTTCTCTTCCCTTGGGGATGGGGCGAACTTGAAGGCATCGCCCAACGCACCGACTACGACCTGAAGCAACATGCGCAGCACTCTGGGCAAAAACTCGACTACTTCGACCAGGCGACGAACGAGCGTTACGTGCCCTACGTCGTAGAGCCGGCGGCGGGAGTCAATCGCACGATGGCGGCTTTTCTTCTTGCCGCATATGACGAGGATGTCGTGAACGACGAGGCTCGAACTGTGCTGCGACTTCACCCGCGAATTGCTCCGTATCAGATCGCAGTTCTTCCCCTCTCCAAGAAAGACACCCTGACTCCGCTTGCCGAACGAGTCTTCGCGATGCTCGCATCGCGGTACATGTGCGATTACGACGAGACACAGGCAATTGGACGTCGATACCGACGCCAAGATGAGATCGGAACCCCATGCTGCGTGACGATTGACTTCGAGTCTCTCGATGACAATGCGGTGACGGTGCGAGACCGTGATACCACTGAACAGGTTCGTGTTCCCGTCGACGATTTGTTCGCGTATTTTGCTGAACGCCTCGGCTTCTAAGCGGTGTGAGCTACCTCGACGACATCATTGCTTGGCACCGTAAGCGTGCGCAGTCCGACCCGCGCGATCCAAAAATGCTGCGCAGTCTCTTGGAGGGCAATAGAGGCAACCACGCAACGAGAGGCTTCCGTGAGGCCCTTAGCCGAGGAGGTGAACTCCATGTCATCGCCGAGGTCAAACGCAAATCGCCCTCGAAAGGTGTCATCGATGCCACGCTCGATCCGGCTTCCCTGGCACGGGAATATGAAGCAGCCGGTGCCGCGTGCCTCTCGGTGCTCACGGACGGGCCACATTTTGGAGGCAGTGAAACTGACCTTCGGACGGCCCGGCAAGCCACCCAACTTCCTGTCCTGCGCAAGGATTTCACGGTCTGTGAACTCGACGTGATTGATGCTGCGCTCATGGGTGCCGACGCGGTGTTGCTGATCGCTTCGGCACTTTCGGATCGTGAGCTTCGTCAGTTGCACGACGTATCACGAGCCTTGATGATCAACTGTCTTGTCGAAGTTCATGACGAAGAGGAACTCTCTCGGGCCGCAGCCATTGGTGCTGACTTGATTGGGGTCAACCAGCGAGACCTACGGACCTTCTCAGTCGATCAAGCCCGCGCTGAGTCGTTGGCCGCGCTCATGCCGAGCAATGTAATCGCTGTCGCAGAATCTGGAATCCGTGGGGTGGATGACGCCCGCACTTTGGCCAATGCGGGGTATAGGGCGATCCTGGTCGGGGAACATCTGGTGCGAAGTACTCGGCGTGAGGAAGCACTGCGAGAACTGCGGGTGGCACTACCTTCATAAGCGAGATGTTCGTCAAGATCTGCGGCATCACGAACGAAGAAGACGCCCTTCTCAGCGTCGCAATGGGCGCCACGGCTCTCGGTTTTGTCTTTGCACCGTCCAAACGCCAAATCACGCCAGGACGCGCGGCGGACATCGTGAAACGATTGCCGGCCGGCATCATCACGGTCGGAGTGTTTCGTGACCACGACGCAGCGACCGTTTCGCGAATCATGCACGAGGTGGGTTTGCGGGGTGCGCAACTGCACGGTCGCGAGACAGTGACAGAAGTTGATCAGGTGACCGCTGATTGCGGATGGGTGATGAAGGCTGTAGTGGCCGGCTCACGTGACGCCGAGAAGTGCGACCGATATCGAACCGACTTGATACTCGTTGACTCAGCCAGTCCGGGATCAGGGGAGGCGTACGACTGGTCGATTCTCGCGACGATGCCCAAAGGTGTCCGCTATGTGGTGTCCGGAGGGCTCACGCCAGAGACCGTTGCTGATGCAATTGCAGTGACCAAACCTTACGGAGTTGACGTGAGCACCGGCGTCGAGCGTGAGCCAGGGCGTAAAGATGCATCGAAGGTGCGACGCTTCGTGCAGAACGCTCAGCGAGCGTTCGACGCACTTGTACAGTGAAACGGTGATTGGTGGTCTCGCTGCACCATCGCCCGACGGTCGTTTCGGCGATTTCGGCGGGAGATACGTTCCTGAAACCCTGGTGCCCGCATGCCAGGAACTTGAGCGCTCATTTAATGAAGCGTGGAACGACGAGGCCTTTCGGGGCGAGCTTCGTCGTTTGCAGCGAGAGTACGCCGGTCGTCCGTCAATCCTGACGGAGTGTCACAATCTCGGCCGACAACTCGGCATCCGATTGATCCTGAAGCGGGAAGACCTCAATCACACGGGATCTCACAAGATCAACAACGTGCTCGGGCAAGCCTTGCTCGCCAAGCGGATGGGCAAGAAGCGCTTCATCGCCGAGACAGGGGCAGGCCAGCACGGCGTGGCGTCCGCGACTGCTGCGGCATTGCTCGGCCTCACATGCAAGGTGTACATGGGTGCCGTCGACGTCGAGCGACAGGCTCTCAACGTCTTTCGGATGAGGTTGCTTGGTGCAGAGGTTGAAGCGGCACAATCGGGCAGTCGCACCCTCAAGGATGCGGTAAACGAAGCAATGCGCGATTGGGTCGCGAGCGTCGAGCACTCCTACTACTGCATCGGATCAGTGATGGGTCCCCACCCGTACCCGTACATGGTGA
>JBEGRF010000006.1:0-84255 GCA_041180605.1 Actinomycetota bacterium
GCGACTCGCCTGAATCCGCTGCACGGTTTCGAAACGACCTGTCTGCATTGGCCGTGCCGAGCGTTCTGCATGCCGAGGTTGGCGCAGATTTCGCCGCCGGTGCAGTTCACGTCGTGGTGCGAGCTCTGCACGAGGGGTTTGCTCTTCCGGGCGCACGAATCTTGGTGGCGACGGAGTCCGAACTTACCGGTCGACGAAATACGCGCCGCCGACGTTCGCGGCGCCGCCGCGCCACAACGATGTTTGAGGATCTCACGGCTGGCAACTATGTGGTGCACGAAGTGCACGGCATCGGGGTGTTCGAGGGCATGGCTCGCCGAAAGCTCGACGGTGTCGAGCGCGACTTCCTGCACCTTCGGTACGCCGACGGCAACCTGTTCGTACTCAGCGACCAAATCGACTTCGTCCGACAGTACGTCGGCGGTGACGCACCTGCGCTCAACAAGATGGGTGGCGCCGACTTCACTCGAGTCAAGCAACGCGTGCGCAACGACCTGCGCGTCATCGCTCAAGAACTCGTCGTGTTGTATCAGCGGCGTCTGCACACCAAAGGCCACGCGTTCTCGCCCGACACGACCTGGCAAGCAGAAATGGAGGGTGCGTTTCCGTACGTCGAGACTCCGGACCAGCTGCAGGCGATCAACGACGTCAAAGCCGACATGGAAAAACCGAGCCCGATGGATCGTCTCGTGTGCGGCGACGTCGGCTTCGGCAAGACCGAGGTCGCGCTGCGGGCCGTCTTCAAATGCGTGCAAGACGGAATGCAGGCGGCCGTTCTCGTGCCGACCACCCTGCTTGCATCTCAGCACATGACGACGTTCAGTGAACGACTGAAGCCCTACCCGATCAAAGTCGAAATGTTGTCACGATTCGTCTCAGCGAGCAGGGCGAAGCGAATCGTGAAGGGCCTGGCGTCGGGCGAGATTGATGTCGTCATTGGCACACATCGATTGCTGCAAGAGAGCGTCCGCTTCAAGAACCTGGGCCTGCTCGTCGTCGACGAAGAGCAACGTTTCGGTGTGCAACACAAGGAATCGATCAAGATGATGAGTACGAACGTCGACGTGTTGACCATGTCAGCCACGCCGATTCCTCGCACGCTGGAAATGAGCCTCGTCGGCATTCGAGACATGTCGTTGCTCAATACTCCCCCGGCAGACCGTCAACCGATTCGCACCTACGTGACCGGTTATGACAACCGAGTCGCCGCAGAGGCGATCCGTCGCGAACTGCTGCGCGAGGGCCAAGTGTTCTGGGTGCATAACCGAGTTGAGACCATCGAAGAACGAGCAGAAGAACTACGTCGTCTGGTGCCTGAAGCACGCATCACGTTCGCCCACGGCCAGATGGACGAAGCGTTGCTCGAGCGCACCGTCATCGATTTCTGGGACGGCAAGTTTGACGTGCTGGTGTGCACGACGATCATCGAGAGCGGCATCGACATGCCGGCTGTGAACACCCTGGTGGTCGAAGATGCACAACGCCTCGGCCTCGGTCAGTTGCACCAATTGCGCGGTCGCGTCGGTCGCGCAGGTCAGCAGGCGTACGCCTACCTGTTTCATCCGCGCGATCAAGTGCTGAGCGAGATCGCCTACGAACGCCTGAAGACCATCGGCGAGTCCACTGATCTCGGCAGCGGGTACAAGATTGCGCGCCGCGACCTCGAACTGCGTGGCGCCGGCAGCCTTCTGGGCGAACAGCAGAGCGGCCGAATCGCGGCCGTGGGCTACGACCTCTACTGCCAGATGGTCAGTGAGTCGGTGGCAGACATGAAAGGTGAGGAGCCTCAACGCCCGCTCGATCTGAAGATCGACCTGCTCGTCGACGCGTATCTCCCCCACGAATACATCGACAGCGAAGAGCTGCGGCTCGACGCGTACCGCAAATTGGCACTTGTCGTCGACGACGAAGGCCTCGAATCACTTCGCGACGAGTGGGTGGATCGCTTCGGGCCACTCCCTTCTGCGGCCGAGGCCTTGCTGAGAATCGGTCGCTTGCGCGTGCTGTGCCACAGAGCCGGCCTGAGCCGAGTGGTAGTGCAAGACCAGGCGGTACGCCTCTACCCCGTGAACATCGACAAGTCGGGCGAGCGACGCGTGGAAGCCGTCGTGTCGACAAGCTCGTATGAGCGCGAGCCACGGACACTTCGACTCGACGTGCCGCGCGGAGAGGGAGCGGTGGAGTTTCTCATTCGCGTGCTGCCAGAAATCCTGTAGCGCGGCGTGATCGTTGCGCCAGCACACGGCGTAATCGTCACGCCAGCGCACGGTGTCTCATGCGACAGCGACAACTAGGGTGTTGCGGTGCCTCGTCGCATTATTGCTCTTCTCATTGCGTGCGGAGTGCTCGCCTCCTGCGGAACCACTGACAACGCTGCGACCGTGAACGGTGTCGCGGTTCTTTCGGCCGACCTCGAGCAGACGGTCGAAGACTTTGCTGTGGTCGGCGAGTCACCAATCGTCGAGGGTTCGGCCGACGGCGAGACCGTCCGCGGGCTGCTCACTTCCCTTATTCGGGCCGAGGCCACCTATCAGGTGCTCGCAGACGCTGGCGAAGAGGTCACCGAAGCCGACCGCGACGAGGTGCGAGCACAGATCAGCAACCAGAACACTGAAGGATTTCCCCAGACGCTCATCGACTTGATCGTTGAGTTGAATGCAGCCACCACGGCGCTCGGACGTGTGCGCGCTCCCGAAGCATCCGTCGTGGCCGCACGCTACGAGAGCGACCCGAAGTCGCTCGGCTTGCTGTGCGTGCGACACCTCGTCGTCGAGAAAGAAGCGACCGCAAAAGAAGCCCTCGCCGAACTGAGCAAGTCACCCAGCGACGAGGAATTCGCTGCAGTCGCCGGAAAATTCTCGATCGAGCCGAACGCCAAAGAGACCGGGGGCGCACTCAAAGGTCAGGCTGGCGAGTGCATATCGATCAACGAATACCAGGCCGGTTTTGACCCCGACTTCGTTCGTGGCGCATTGGATGCACGAACCGGTATCCCGACGAAGCCCGTCAAGTCGTCGTTCGGATGGCACATCATCTATGTGCGGCCATTCACGGCGGTCTCCGAAAGCCTCTCTGCGACGCTGAATGCGGCTGCTGGTGAGTATCTGCTGCTCGGTGCACTCGCCGAAGCCGACATTTCGGTTGCCTCCCGCTACGGCAAATGGGATCCGCTCGCTGGTCGGGTCGTTGCCCCGTAAGCCACTTGTGGCCCGGAAACTTCGAGACACTGAGAGCGCCGTGCCTCGACCCACCGTCACCGTCGTTGGACTCGGGCCGGGCTCGGCCGGCCACGTCACACAGGAGGCATTGCAGGCGATCGAGTCAGCGACCATCACGTTCGTGCGCACCAAACAGCACCCGAGTGCGTCGCTGGTCAAGGATGCGGTTGCGTTCGATGACGAGTACGACCGTCACGACACGTTCGCCGCGGTGTACGCAGCGATCGCCGAACGAGTCGCGCAAGCTGCCATCGAAAAAGGCTCCGCCCTCTATGCGGTTCCCGGTTCACCCGGGGTGCTCGAAGATGCGGTGCAACGACTGCTGAGAGACTCCCGAGTCGAGGTTCGTGTACTTGCTTCCGTGAGTTTTCTCGACCTGGCGTGGCTGCGACTCGCCATCGATCCGGTCAACGAAGGCGTCCGCCTCGTCGACGCGCACCGATTTGCGGAAGCGACTGCCGACGACTGCGGGCCGTTCTTGGTGGCGCAGTGCCACGCCGATTGGGTGTTGTCGGAGATCAAGCTCGCGCACGAATCAGCGAGCGGCGACGAGGAAGTCATGGTGCTTCATCATCTAGGACTGCCCGACGAGCGAGTCGTGCGCACCACTTGGAATCACCTCGACCGCCTCGAGCAAGAGTGTGGAGTCGTCGTCGATCATCTCACCAGTCTCTATATTCCGAAACTTGCCGAGCCGGTGGCGGGCGAAATGGCAAGACTGCATCGGCTCGCCCGCACTCTGCGGGAACGGTGCCCGTGGGACCAAGAACAGACTCACGCTTCGCTGGTTCGCTACCTGATCGAGGAGACCTACGAAGTGGTCGACGCATTGAACGCACTCGACCCGCAAGATCCACGGACTGACGAGACCTTGATCGAAGAGCTCGGCGACCTGTTGTACCAAGTGGAATTCCACGCCACGATCGCAGAACAGGAGGGTCGTTTCGGCCTCGCCGACGTCGCCCGCGCGACTTACGACAAGCTCGTTCGACGCCATCCTCACGTGTTTGGCGACGTGCAGGCAGAGACCGCCAATGATGTCGTGACCACCTGGGACGAAATCAAACGTCGAGAGCGAGCGACAAAGGGCGAAGTCGACGGCGAAGGTGCTTCAGACTTTTTCGCCGGCGTTTCACGGTCGGCACCGTCACTTTCCCTCGCACAGAAATTGCAGAAGCGCGCTGCCGAAATCGGCTTCGACTGGCCGAACGTCGACGGCGCGGCAGAAAAACTCAGGGAAGAAATCGGCGAACTTCAAAGCGCGAGCTCGGCTGGTGACCCCGCCGCAGTGCGGATGGAGCTCGGTGACGTGCTCTTCAGCGTGGTGAACGTCGCACGCAAACTCGGCGTCGATGCCGAGACAGCGCTGCGTGACGCATCCGACAAGTTCGTCTCGCGTTTCACACGAGTGCAGGAACTTGCAGTACGACGTGGCGTGGTGCTCGAGAAGTGCGACTTGGCAGAGCTCGATGCACTCTGGGACGAAGCCAAACGAAGCGACTGACAGTTAGTCTGAGCGACGCATGAAAATCGCCGATGTCGTCGGTCGCGAAGTTCTGGATTCGCGCGGCAATCCGACCGTTGAAGTCGAGATACGACTCGACGACGGGGCTAGCGGCATGGCAATCGTGCCCTCGGGCGCATCCACCGGTGAGCACGAAGCCGTGGAACTTCGCGACGGGGGCAAGCGATACCTCGGTAAAGGAGTCACCAAGGCCGTGGCGAACGTGAACGGCGAGATTCGATCGTTGCTGGTCGGGCGCGACTCCGCCGATCAAACCGGTGCCGATGGCGCGATGATCACGCTCGATGGCACCGCCAACAAGGGCCGCCTCGGGGCAAACGCGATACTCGGGGCGAGCCTCGCTCTCGCCCATGCGCACGCCCGATCCGCCCGTACACCGCTGTACGCATCCGTCGGCGGTCGTGATGCCCACGTACTTCCTGTGCCGATGATGAACGTGTTGAACGGCGGTGCCCACGCCGACAACAACGTCGATCTGCAGGAATTCATGATCATGCCCGTCGGCGCGTCTTCGTTCAGCGACGCATTGCGCTGGGGAGTCGAGACGTACCACGCCCTGAAGGCCGTTCTGCGCGAGCGTGGCCTCAGCACCGCAGTGGGTGACGAGGGCGGGTTTGCACCGGATCTCGCCAGCAACGAGGAGGCCATCATCGTGTTGCTGCAGGCAGTGGAAAAAGCAGGTTTCAAGGCCGGCAGCGACATTGCGATCGCACTCGACCCGGCGATGAGCGAGTTGTACAAGAACGGCACATACAACTTGGCGGGCGAAGGTAAGTCGATGACCGCCGCGCAGCTCTGCGAATGGTGGGATGGGCTCGTCCAGCGCTACCCCATCGTGTCGATCGAGGACGCGATGGCCGAAGACGATTGGGATGGCTGGTCGCAGCTGACCAAGATGCTTGGCGGCAAGTTGCAACTCGTCGGCGACGACCTCTTCGTCACCAACTCTGCACGATTGCAACGCGGCATCGATGCAAAGGTGGCCAACAGTGTGCTCGTGAAGGTGAACCAAATCGGCACGCTCACCGAGACGTTGAACACCGTGGCACTCGCTGGCCAGCACGGCTACACGAGTGTGATGAGCCACCGCAGCGGCGAAACAGAAGACTCCACGATTGCCGACCTTGCTGTCGCAACGAACTGCGGCCAGATCAAGACTGGCGCTCCGGCACGGAGCGACCGAGTCGCAAAATACAACCGGTTGCTGCGAATCGAAGCAGAGCTCGGTTCGCGAGCCGCGTTCGCAGGGCGCGCAGCGCTCAACCCGCGCTGACGCGACACGTCCACGCGACTCCTGCGGCCGTCCACCGAGATGCTCGCATCAGCCGTCACAATGGTGGGGTGAACGTTCCGCTGTTGCTGGCCAGTCGGCTGCGGACGATGGCGATGCCGATTGCCGTCGTCGTCGTGTTGGGCCTCACCGTCACGTTTCTCGTGGTGCCGCTGCGCACCTGGCTGTCGCAACGAGATCTCGTCGAGTCACGAAGCAGTCAATACGCGGCGTACGAAGAGGTCAACGACGCACTGCAGGACGAAATAGACGCGCTTCGAACTCCCGAGGGAGTGCGCCAGGCGGTGCGCGAGCAACTGGGCTACTTGCTGCCCAATGAACGCCGCATCCCACTGCTCGAGATGCCAGACGCCGCGGTGACGCTTCCCGCACGCTGGCCCTACACGTTGGTGGCGAGCATCGTCACCCTACGGAAGGTTCAGCAAGCAGGCGTCGACCAAGGCAACCTCGACACGTACGACCCCACACGCCCGTAACACGGCGCCGCACGTCAGGCGATACTGCGCCGTCGACGCACTAACTTGAGCGCATGGCTGGAAGCATCCTCGGCAACCGAGTTCTGCGCAAGGAAGACCCGAAGTTTCTCACGACCGGCGGTGTCTACGTCGACGACATGCGCGACGAGCAACTTCTTGCCGGCGCGGCCCACGTCACGTTCGTGCGGTCTCCGCTCGCCCATGCCCACATCAAAGGCATCGACGTCAGCGAAGCACTCCGCATGCCTGGCGTCATCGCTGTTCATACTTCCGCGTCACTGAACCTGGTGGCTGAAGCCTCGGCGTTCAACCCTGGTTGCTCGCGCACGATGCTGGCGAGCGACCGCGTTCGTTACGTCGGCGAACCAGTCGCCGCCGTCATCACCGAGCGTGCCGACCAAGGCGAAGATGCAGCCGACCGAGTGGTGGTCGACTACGACCCCATCGAGGCATTGGTCGACCTCGAAGCGGCCCTGCAGTCGTCGACTCTCATCTACCCCGCGGCAGGAAGCAACGTGATGGTCGACTCCACCGCGTGGGGCATGCCCGGCGTGACGGGCGACGAATTCTTCTCGGAATGCGAAGTGGTGGTGAAAGGACGATTCATGAACCAACGCCTCGCACCGTGCCCGCTCGAAGTGCGCGGTTCGGCAGTGGCGTGGGTCGACGGTCGCCTCTACCAGTGGATCTCCACTCAACACGCGCAGGGAGTGCGCGACCAGATCAACAAGAGCGATCCGTCGAGCAGCGTGCGAGTGATCACGCCCGACGTAGGCGGCGGCTTCGGCGCGAAAATTTCTGCTTACCCCGAAGAGATCGTGCTCGGGCGACTCTCGCATGCCGTGGGTCGCCCCCTTCGCTGGCGCGAGACCCGCAGCGAGTCGATGCTCGCGCTCGGGCACGGACGTGCCCAACTGCAATACATCACGATCGGTGGCACGCGCGAAGGAAAGGTGCTCGCCTACCGGCTCGAGGCGATCCAGGATTGCGGTGCATTCGCCGATGTCGGCACGGTTCTTGCGCCTGCACTCACGCGCCCGATGAGCAGCGGGGTGTACGCAATCCCAAAGATCGAGTGCCAGACGAAATCCGTAGTCACCAATACCACCCCGATCGTCGCCTATCGCGGCGCTGGTCGGCCCGAAGCCACCGCGGCGATCGAGCGCGCGATGGACATGTTCGCTGCCGAAATCGGTAAAGATCCGGCAGACGTCCGTCGCATGAATCTGATTCCCCGTTTCACCGAGCCGTACACCACCGCGATCGGCCAGGTGTACGACGTCGGCGACTACGAATTGTCGCTCGACAAGGTGCTCGCCGCTGCCAACTACCAAGAGTTGCGTCGCGACCAAGCCGAACGCCGCAAGCGCGGCGATCGCAGTCAACTCGGTATCGGCGTCAGCGTGTACGTGGAAATCACGAGCGGCGGCACCAACCACGAAGATGCCCGCATCGAGGTGCTGCCCGACGGCCGCGCAGTCGTCTACACCGGCACGTCGCCGCACGGTCAAGGCCATGTGACTGCATGGTCGATGATCGCGAGCGAGCAGACCGGAGTCCCCATGGACAAGATCGACGTGGTGTGGGGCGACACCGACATCGTGCCCGAAGGTCTCGGCACATACGGGTCGCGATCACTGCAACTCGGCGGTGCCGCCGTGCTCCAGACCGCAGAAAAACTGGTCGAACTCGCCCGTTCGGTTGCGGCATCGGCGCTCGAAGCTGCCGAAGCAGACGTGGTGCTGGACAAGAGTCGCGGGGCATTCCACGTCGCAGGAACACCGGCGCGTGTAGTGACTTGGGGCGAGCTCGCCGCGCGGCGCAAGAACGACGGAGGTCTCGCGGTGGCCGATCGTTTTACTTCCGGCGGGGCGACCTTCCCGTTCGGTGCGCACGTGGCCGTCGTCGAAGTCGACACGGAGACCGGCAAGGTCACGCACCTGAGGCACATCGCTTGCGACGACGCGGGCAAAGTGCTCAATCCGCTGTTGCTCGAGGGTCAAATCCACGGAGGCATCGCCCAAGGTTCCGCCCAGGCCCTGCTTGAGGAATTCGTCTATGACGACGAAGGCAACCCGAAAACAGGAAACCTCGCTGAATACGCCTTCATCTCGGCAGTCGAAGTCCCGCGCATCACGCTGGTGCCGATGGAGACGCCGACACCGCGAAATCCGCTCGGAGCAAAGGGCGTCGGCGAGTCAGGCACGATTGGTTCGACCCCGGCAGTGCAGTCGGCAGTGGTCGATGCGCTCTCCCACTTGGGCATACGTCACATCGACATGCCTGCGACGCCAGAGCGCGTCTGGCGCGCGCTACACGGCTAGTTCGGCGCATTCGTCGGCATCGAGGGCCGACTCATATCGGCACTCCAATAACGTCGCCGTCAGTCACAGTCGGCGAGACTGTTTGGGTGAGCAGCGCACCTATCGTCGCCGAAAATCTCGTCCGTCATTTCGGTGAAGTCAAAGCAGTGGACGGCATCAACCTCACCGTCGAACAAGGCGAGATCTTTGGATTCCTCGGCCCGAACGGCGCGGGCAAGAGCACAGCGGTTCGCATGCTCACCACGCTGCTGCGACCGACGAGCGGAACCGCGCGGGTCGCCGGATTCGACGTCGTCAAACAGGCCGACGATGTGCGCCGGAGCATTGGTGTGGCGTTACAAGACGCTGCCATCGACCCGCTCATGACTGGTTTCGAGTTGTTGGAATTGCAGGCAGTGCTCTACGGCATCCCGTCCAGCAAGATGAAACAGCGGGCCGACGATTTGCTCGAGCGCGTCGGACTGACTGCCGCCGCCGATCGTCGCGTGGGCACGTATTCGGGCGGCATGCGCCGTCGACTTGACCTTGCGCTCTCTCTCATCCACCAACCGGTCGTGTTGTTTCTCGACGAGCCGACAACCGGCCTCGACCCGATGAGCCGTCTCACCCTCTGGGAAGAAGTGCGTCGCCTGAACCGTGAAGGCACCACGGTGATGCTCACGACGCAATACCTGGAAGAGGCCGACCAGCTCGCCGACCGAATCGCAATCATCGACCATGGTCGCATTGTGAGGCAAGGCAAGCCAGCCGACTTGAAGCGCACCGTCGGCGACCCGACGCTGCTCATCAACGTGTCTCGTTCGCAGTCTGATGCCGCAAAATCGGTGCTCTCGCGTTTCGGCGAATTGCGGCCGACCGCTGAGGGATCCCTCGGGGTTGGTCTGCGCGGCGGTGCCGAACGCGTGGCGGAAGTCGTTCGTGCGCTCGATGACGCCAAGATCGTGGTCGAGCATCTCGAGCTGAATCAACCGAGCCTCGACGACGTGTTTGCCGAGGCAACGGGTCATCGGCTCGAAGGGGCGGAAAATGCGCCGCAAGCCGGCTGACACCGCGCGACAATTGGTCGCGCTCTCCCGACGCTCGACAGTCGCCATATTTCGCCAGCCGGCATTGGTCGGACCGTCGATGATCTTCCCGTTGTTCTTTGCTGCCCTCGGTTCGTCGGCATTTAGCCGCGCAATCAACCTTCCTGGATTCCCCAAAGTCGACTCATACCTTCAGTTCACGCTGGCGGGCACCGTGATCCAAGGTGTGCTGTTCGGGTCGGTCACCGGCGCAGCCGCGCTCGCCACCGACATTCAAGACGGCTTCTTCGACCGCCTACTCGCTGCTCCGACGTCGCGAACCTCAATTCTCTTCGGTCGTCTCGCCGGCAGTTCGTTCTTCGGTGCGCTCCAGGCACTCGTCTTCTTGCTGGCATTGCTGCCGTTCGGCGTAGTCGTGCAAGCAGGCGTGGTTGGCTACGCGTCGATCGTCGTCGCAGGATTTCTCACCGCGTTCGCGGTCGGCGCGCTCATGTCGGTCGTCGCACTGAAGACAGGGTCGGCCGAAGCCGTGCAAGGAACTTTCCCAGTGCTCTTCATCTTGCTGTTCTTGTCGAGTGCATTCTTCCCGCGCGAGACGATGAGCGGTGTCTACCGTCGCATCGCCGATGTGAACCCAATCTCGTACATGGTCGAAGGCCAACGATGGCTTGCCATCGACGGCTTGTCGCTCACTGCGATGCTGCAGACGCTCGCGATTCCGACAGGTGTCGCGGTCGTGACGACCGCTCTCGCGCTCCGCCAACTCTCCGCACGACTGGCCGCGCGATGAGCACCACGCTGCACCGCACGCCCGAAGTGCTCGCCTCGAGCACGCAGCGCACGATCGGCATTCTCGCCAAGCGCAGCATCCGAACCATCCGACGCCTGCCCTCGGCGTTCTTCCCGGCGCTCGCCATGCCGATTTTCAACATGATCGTGTTTGCAGGAACGTTCTTTGCAGTCACGAAGATTCCGGGCTTCCCCACTGATCGCTCGATCAATTGGTACATGCCACTTGGCATCATGATGGGTGCGGCGTTCGGCGGCGTAGGTCTCGGCTTCACGGCGATTCGCGACATTGAGACAGGTTTCTACGACCGACTGCGGATGACCCCGACGTCACGACTCTCGCTCGTCCTCGGGCCGCTCGCCGGCACACTCGTTCGAATCATCATGGTGACGACGATCGTCATCGTGATCGGCATCGCACTCGGCGCACGTTTCACCGGCGGAGTACTCGGCATGTTGTGCCTTTATGTCGCTGCGCTCGGCTTGGCGACGGTGGGTGCT
This sequence comes from Actinomycetota bacterium, assembly GCA_041180605.1. GTDB lineage: Bacteria > Actinomycetota > Acidimicrobiia > Acidimicrobiales > Ilumatobacteraceae > F1-60-MAGs027. The sequence goes on from JBEGRF010000006.1 coordinate 11,150, forward strand.
GGCTGGGGTCTTGGTCTCGCATTCCGCTTTCAAGACATGCGCGGTGCGGCAGTCATGCAGCTCTCGATATTTCTCGTCATGTTCCTCTCATCTGCCCAAGTGCCGCTCAATGTGATGAGCGGCTGGCTGCACTCGGTGGCTCGCGTGAACCCAGCGACAAACATCCTCCGTCTGGCGCGGGCGGGGCTCGTGAACGAATCCAGCCCCGACTACCTGTCGTGGAACTCGGTCTGGGGCGGGCTGCTTGCCATCGTGGTCATGGCAGGGCTCACCCTCACCTTCGCGGTACGCAGCCTGCACCGGCTGAACGATTAGACAAGGCACCCTTCGAAGGGCAATACTGCCCATATCTGGGTTCGTGTGAATCCGGACACAGCGGTCGGGTCACCATCCGACTTCACCGAGGGAGGCCATATGCAGGTCACGATCACGGTCAACGGCGCCAAACAAACGCACGATGTGGAACCACGCACGCTGCTGGTGCACTACATCCGCGAGCACGCGAAGTTGACGGGTACGAACATCGGATGCGACACGTCGAGTTGTGGTGCATGCACCGTGCATCTCGACGGTGAAGCCGTCAAGAGTTGCACGATCTTCGCGGCGCAAGCTGACGGCGGTTCAGTGACGACGATCGAGGGCTTAGCGAAGAACGGCGAGATGCACCCGATGCAGAAGGCCTTCATGGAGAACCACGGTCTGCAGTGCGGCTACTGCACGCCCGGAATGGTGATGGCAGCCATCGGCTTGCTCAACGAGAACCCGAATCCTTCTGAAGACGACGTGCGTGTCGGACTCGAAGGCAACCTCTGTAGGTGCACCGGATACCACAACATCGTCAAGTCCGTACTCGCGGCAGCAAAGAAGTAGGAGACCAACATGAGCATCACACAAGACCGCGTCACCACCGTCATCGGTAAGCGGCTGTTGCGCCGCGAAGACCCGGCTCTCCTCACGGGTGAAGCCAAGTTCACGAACGACCTGGCAATCCCGGGAGCGCTGCATCTCGCTCTCCTGCGTTCGCCATATGCCCATGCGCGAATCAAGAGCGTCGACGTCGCTGACGCAAAAGCAATGCCCGGCGTGGTCGCGGTGTACACCGGTAAAGACCTGCATTCGACCTGGGCCGCGCCGATGCCGTGCGCGTGGCCGGTCACGCCCGACATGAAGAACCCGGCCCACTATCCGCTCGCCCTCGACAAGGTGTGCTACGTGGGAGACGGTGTCGCAGCAGTCGTCGCCACCAGCGATGCGGCCGCACGCGACGCTCTCGACGCAATCGACGTCGTCTACGAGCCACTGCCCGCAGTAACCGATCTCGAAGAAGCACTCAACGACAAGACCGTCATCCACGACGCACTGGGTACGAACAAGTCGTACACCTGGAACTTGAAGGTGGAGTCGAGCGAAGGCGCAGTCGACGCAGCATTCAAGAACGCCGCCTTCTCGGTGAAAGAGCGTTACGTGCAACAGCGACTGCTGCCGATGGCAATGGAGCCGCGTGCCGTTGCCGCGGTGCCGCAGCCCTTCGGCGGCGACATCACCCTGTATTCAGCCACGCAAGTTCCGCACATCCTGAAGGTGATGACGGCGATCACGTGCGGCATCCCGGAGCACCAAGTGCGCGTCGTTGCACCAGCAGTGGGCGGCGGGTTCGGGTCGAAACTCAACGTGTACGCAGAAGAGCTGCTGTGCGTGGCCCTCGCCCGCAAGCACGGGGCACCCGTGCGCTGGGTAGAAGAGCGCACCGAGAATGCACAGGCCACCATCCACGGACGCGGTCAGATTCAGCATGTCGAGCTGGCGGCTGACAAAGACGGTCGCCTCACCGCCGTGCGCATTCGCCTGATCGGCGACATGGGTGCCTACCTCCAACTGGTTACGCCTGGCGTGCCGCTACTCGGCGCCTTCTTGTACGCGGGCGTGTACGACCTCCCACAGGCCTACGACTTCTCCTGCACCTCGGTGTTCACGACGATGACGCCGACCGACGCGTACCGCGGTGCCGGTCGTCCGGAGGCCACCTATGCGATCGAGGTCGCGATGGACGCGCTGGCTCGCAAGATGAAGATCGACCCATACGAGTTGCGCAAGCGCAACTACATCAAGCGTGAGCAGTATTTTGACAAAGACGGCAAGCAGGTGGGCTACACCGCTTTCCACGGGCTCAACTACGACTCTGGCGACCACTTGGCTGCCGCCGAGAAAGCGATGAAGCACGCCGACTACCAGGGCGTGCGCAAGAAGCAGGCGACGCAGAACGTTCCGGGTGCACGCAAGCGCCTCGGCATCGGCATGACGTCGTACTTCGAGATGTGCGGTCTTGCCCCATCGCGAGTGCTGGCGTCGCTGAATTACGGCGCCGGTGGATGGGAGTCCGCGACGGTGCGCGTGCTGCCCACCTCGAAGGTGCAGGTAGTGACCGGCACCTCGCCGCACGGCCAGGGCCATGAAACCTCGTGGGCGATGATCGCCGCAGAAAAACTCGGCATCTCTCCTGACGACGTCGATGTGTTGCACAGCGACACGGCAATCGCACCGCTCGGCCTCGACACCTACGGCTCGCGATCGCTCGCCGTCGGCGGTGTCGCGATCGCCGGCGCATGCGACAAGGTCATCGACAAAGCGCGCAAGATTGCCGCCCACCAACTGGAATGCGCAGCCGAAGACCTCGACTTCGCAAACGGTGTCTTCAGCGTGAAGGGTTCTCCCGACAAGGCCGTGCCGATCGCCGCGATTGCATTCGCGGCGTTCACTGCGCACAACTTGCCCGATGGCGTCGAGCCGAACCTCGAGGCCCAGTACACGCACGACCCGAAGAACTTCTCCTGGCCGTTCGGCACGCACATCTGCGTCGTCGAGGTCGAAACCGAGACGGGCAAGGTCGATGTACTCAAGTACGTCGCGGTGGACGACTGCGGAAAGCAGATCAACCCCCTAATCGTCGAAGGCCAAGTGCACGGCGGAGTCGTGCAAGGTCTGGCTCAGGCGCTCTTCGAAGAAGCCGTCTACGACAAAGACGGCAACCTGAAGACAAGCAACCTCGCCGAATACCTGGTGCCAGCGGCGTGCGACGTGCCACCAATAACGACCGACTTCACCGTGACACCTTCACCCACGAACGAACTCGGGGTGAAAGGCATCGGCGAGGCCGGCACGATTGGGGCGGCGCCAACGGTGATGAACGCGGTGATTGACGCGCTCTCCGGTCTCGGCATCACGGCACTCGACATGCCTGCTTCACCGCAGAACGTCTGGAAAGCAATCAACAACGCCCGAGGAGGCAAGAAATGATTCCCGTACCTTTCGAATACAAGCGGGCAGGTTCTGCCGAAGAAGCAATCTCGCTCATCGGCCAGTACGGCGACGACGCGAAGTTCTTGGCGGGCGGCCACAGCCTCGTGCCTCTCATGAAATTGCGCTTGGCCCAGCCGACGGTGCTCGTCGACATCGGTCGAGTGAAGGACCTCTCCTACGTGAAAGAGGCCGGTGACCACATCGCCATCGGTGCACTCACTCGGCACATGGACGTGGAGAAGTCACCGGTGCTGAAGCAGCATGTTCCGCTGCTTGCTCACGCGGCAAGTCATGTGGGCGACTCGCAGGTGCGCCACCGCGGAACCATCGGCGGATCCATCGCACACGCCGACCCGGCGAGCGACCTACCAGCCACCACCCTCGCTCTCGGCGCCACCTACGTGGTGCAAGGGCCCAAAGGCAAGCGCGAGATCGCGGCAAAAGACTTCTTCAAGGGTTTCTTGGAAAGCGCGCTCGCTGCCGACGAGATGCTCGTCGAGATCAAGGTGCCAAAAATGAAGGGTGCGGGGTGGAGCTTCCAGAAGTTCAACCGCCGGGCACAAGATTGGGCGATTGTCGGAGTGGCCGCGTGGCGCAACAACGGCTCCAGCGGCGTCGCGCTCGTCAACATGGGTTCTACTCCGGTGCTTGCTTCTTCCGTCAGCAAGGCGCTCTCGGGCGGCGCGTCGATCGAAGATGCAGCTGCACGAGCTGCCGACGACGCGGATCCGCAAAGCGACCTCAACGCGAGCGTGGAGTACCGCCAACATCTGGCACGCGTGCTCGTACGTCGCGCACTCGAGGCGGCGTCAAAGTAACCGTCGGCGTCGTAGTCAGTGCACTGAAGCGTTTGCGCTACAAGAGGCCGGCGTAGCTGCCGCCGTCCACTGGCACGTGTGCACCGGTGATGAAGCGTGCGGATTCGCTGCACAGGAACGCCACGACATCGCCGAAGTCTGACGGGTCGCCGACGAAGCCGGCTGGAATCCCGAGTTGTGCCGCGTTCGGTGACGAGCCGTAGAGCTGCGTCACACGGTCAGTGGCATGGATGCCCGGCTGGACTGAATTGACCGTCACTCCGTCGGCGGCGACTTCTCGCGCAACCGTCTTCAAAAAACCGGTCACTCCCGCGCGAGCAGTGTTTGACAAGATCAAGTTCGGTATCGGCTGGCGCACGGAGACCGACGTGATTGCAACGACTCTTCCCCACTTGCGCTCGCGCATCGCCGGCACCGTCGCTTCGCACATCGCGACGACTGCGAGCAAGCTCTGTTGGAGGGCGGGAAGATAATCGTCCGTGGTGAGTGCGGAGAAGTTGCCGGGCTTCGGTCCTCCGCCGTTGGCGACGAGGATGTCCACGTGGCCGAGGCGCTCGCGCGCGAGATCGACGAACATCGACGCACCGTCCGCAGTCGACACGTCGCACTCCACACCCACTGCGCTGCTGCCGATCTTGGCGACCGCGGCATCAAGGCGTTCTCTCGAACGCCCGCAGATGACCACGCGAACCCCTGCTTCAGCGAGGGCTTTTGCCGAGGCAAAACCCAGACCAGCCGTGCCTGCGGCGACGGCGGCAGTGCGTCCGTTGATGCCGAGGTCCACGTTGAACGACGGTAGCGCAGTCTTCGTAGGCTGTTGCCGTGGCGGCACCGCGCGCATCACTCGCCTCCGTGCAGCAAGTTCGTGATGCGTTGTCGCAGTCGGGTTACCTCGCCGACGAGGGGCTCGCCACCGCAGTCTTTCTTGCATTGTCGCTGAAGCGACCGCTCCTGCTCGAAGGCGAAGCCGGGGTCGGAAAGACCGAACTCGCGAAGGTCTTGGCGGCAGTGCGCGGCAGCGAACTCATCCGCCTGCAGTGCTACGAAGGCATCGACGCAAGTCAAGCCGTCTACGACTGGGACTACTCCCGTCAGTTGTTGCACTTGCGCGCTGCAGAAGCAAGCGGCGAAGCCCGCAGCAAGGCAACGGAAAACCTGGAGAACGAGTTGTACGACGAGCGCTTCCTCATCCGGCGCGCTCTGCTGCGGGCAATCGAGCCGCGCAATGGTGCGGCACCCGTGTTGCTGATCGACGAGATCGACCGCGCCGACGACGAATTTGAGGCGTACTTGCTGGAAGTGCTCTCTGACTTCCAGATCACCGTGCCCGAAGTCGGCACGTATCGGGCCACGGAGATCCCCGTAGTCGTTCTCACTTCAAACCGCACGCGGGATGTGCACGACGCGTTGAAGCGGCGTTGCTTGTACCACTGGGTGGAGCACCCCGGATTCGAACGCGAAGTCGACATTGTTCGGCTTCGCGTGCCGCAAGTGCACGAGCGCCTTGCTCGGCAAGTCGCGGGCGCAGTGGAGCGTTTGCGAACGATGCATCTGTACAAACCGCCGGGGGTCGCTGAAACGATTGACTGGGCGACGGCGCTCGGCACGCTCGGCGTCACGCAGCTCGACGAGTCGGTCGTGCGCTCGACGCTCGGCACCGTGCTCAAGTACAGAGAAGACCATGAACGTGTCAATGAGCACGGTGTTGCCGATCTCGTGAAACATGCGTTCGAACGCGCGACCGCCAGCTAGTGACTGCCGAGCGGATGGCCGTCGCCTTCGGGCGGGTGCTGCGTGGCGCAGGCCTTCGCGTACCACTTGACTCCGTAGTCACGTTCGTACAGTGCCTCGACGCTGTCGGCATCACCGACCGCAACCGCGTGTACTGGGCAGCGCACGCCGCGCTGGTGCGAAAACCAGAGGATCGGGAGGCGTTCAACGTGGCCTTCGCCGTGTTCTGGGAACGCCTCGCTGCGGGTGAAGACCCCGAGTCAATCGGCCTCGACTCGACGACGCTTGCTGTCGACGACGGGGACGACACTGGCGACGACATGAGCGACGCCAACGACCCGAGCGTCACCCTGCGCTTTTCTGCCCTCGAAACACTGCGCAAGAAAGACTTCGCCGATTACTCCACTGACGAGTTGCTCGAAGCGCAACGCCTCATGCACCGCTTGCGATTCTCGGGTTCGCCGCGCCGATCGCTGCGCCAGACTCCGTCGCGTCGGCACGGCGCCGATGTCGACGTTCGTCGCACGGTGCGGCGATCGTTCGCCAGCCTCGGCGAGCCCGTTCGACGCGAGTGGCGCGAACCAAGCGAGCGGTTGCGGCGGCTCGTCGTATTGCTCGATGTGTCAGGTTCGATGGAGCCCTACGCGCGAGCTTTCTTGAGGTTCATGCACGCCGCGATGGTCGGTCGGCAACGTGTCGAAGCGTTCACGCTGGGCACCCGGCTCACGCGCATCACTCGGGAACTGTCGCACCGCGACCCTGACAAGGCGCTCGCACGCACGTCGCAACAGGTCGCTGACTGGAGTGGCGGTACCCGCATCGGTGAGTGCCTGCGCGCGTTCAACGACCGCTGGGGGGTGCGCGGCATGGCTCGCGGTGCGATCGTCGTGGTGCTCTCCGACGGATGGGATCGCGGTCAGCCGGAAGTGCTCGACGAGCAGATGCGCCGTCTGCAGCGAGTCGCGCACCGTGTGGTGTGGGTGAACCCGCTCAAGGTGACACCTGGTTATGCGCCGCTCGCGCGCGGGATGGCAGCGGCGCTCCCCCATATCGACGCCTTCGTCGAGGGTCATTCGCTCGCCGCGCTCGAGCAACTCACTGCAGTCATTCACGACGACGTACCGAATCGTGAGAGCGCCCGCACGAGAGCAATGGGCAACTGAGTCATGCGCGAACTACTGGACGACATAGACCGCTGGCGAATTGCTGGCAAGCGCTGCGTCGTCGGCCGAGTGGTCGGCATCGAAGGCTCCGGTCCGCGCGATCCAGGAGCGGCGATGGCCGTCAACGAAGACGGCGAAGTCGTCGGCTCGGTGAGCGGCGGCTGCGTTGAAGGAGCCGTGGTCGCAGAGGCTCTCGAGATGATGCGGGAGCAGTCGAGAGCAAAAGTCGTGACGTTCGGGTATTCCGACGACGAGGCTTTCGCGGTCGGGCTCACGTGCGGTGGCACGATCCACGTGTTCATGCAGGAGCTCACTTGGTGAGCGGCCCTTCGTTGTACGACACGCTCGCTGCACGCCTGCGCGCCAACCAACCGACCGCCCTCGTCGTTGTCGTCGAAGGGCCCAACGCTGGTGCGACGATGCTCGTTGCACCAGGGTCGCCGTTCGTTGGCTCGCTGGGGCATGCGGAGCTCGACCGTGTGGCGTCCCGAGATGCTCTCGGCGAGCTCGAGGCCGGCCGAACGGGCACGCGAAGCTACGGTCCGCAGGGGCAGACGACTCCTGAAGATCTGGCTGATTCTCCGACGGTTCGAGTGTTCGTCGAGTCATTCGCCCCACCGCCGCACATGGTGATCTTTGGTGCGGTGGACTTCACGAGTGCGCTCGCCCGCGTTGCGAAGGTGCTCGGCTATCGCGTCACGGTGTGCGACGCGAGAAAGGTGTTCGCAACGGCCCGGCGGTTTCCGATGGCCGACGAGGTGATGGTCTCGTGGCCCGACGAGCTGTTCGACAAGTTCGGCTCGACGCTCGGTCCTCGTGATGCCGTGTGCATCCTCACGCACGACCCGAAGTTCGACGTGCCGGCGATACAAGGGGCACTGCGCACGGCAGTGGGCTACATCGGCGTGATGGGCAGCCGCAAGACGCACGCGAAACGACTTGAGCGCCTCGCTGAGGTCGGCCTGAAGAGCGAACACCTTGCGCGCGTGATGTCTCCGATCGGATTGGACATCGGTGCTCGCACACCGGAGGAAACTGCAATCTCCATCTGCGGAGAGATCATCGCCAGACGTACCGGCCGCGGCGCGTCATCGTTGTCAACGACAGGCGGTTCGATCCACTAATTGATCGGGCTCACCCATCGCATCCACGACATACGAGTGGAGTCAATTCGGTGCAGCTCGACGGCACGCTCGCCAGAGCGGGCGTGCACGATGAGACCTGGCACCCCGAGCGACATCATGATGTGACCCGGGTACCACACGAGGTCACCCACCTGCGCGGTGTCGCGGCTGACGCGACTGCCACGTTCGTACTGTTGCACTGAACCGCGTTCGATCGAAACTCCGGCCTGTGCCCATGCAAATCGGGTCAAAGCCGAACAGTCGAGCGCGATGAACGGTGCATCGGCATTCAGCTTGTATGGCACGCCCACTTGGCTGAGCGCGGAGAAGAGTGCGATTTTTCGCTGAATTGAAGTGGAGGTCCAGACGACCTGCAGATGGTCGACATCTGCATCCAAGAGAAACCCGACCAGCCCAGCGAGTTCGTCAATCTGTCGACCGGCGACGTATCGGCTCTCTGACTCGGGCAGGTCGCGCGCCTCGCGCAGCTCGAGCGCAACCTGACGAGCGGTGGTTGCGATCCATCGTTCCGTTCCTTCATTGATTGGCATGGCACCAGCCGGTCGACTGGGCACAAGAGTCGACGCAATGGCCACTGCGCAAGCCAGCACGATCACCCGAACGAGCGTTCGCTTTTTGGGCTGTCGGTCGGACAAAGCCGTAGCTGCGGGGTGTTTGGGGGGCATCAAAACCTCCGGGTGGCGCAGGGGGTGCGCCACTGGGTCGGGGATGGGGTGGTATCAGTTTACCGCTTGCTGTAATGAAATTGTAATAATTCGTGCACTTGTGCCGGGCACTTCGCAGCTCCCAATGCCCATACACAGTGCCCGCACAGAGGCCTTCAAATGCAAGTGCGAGGCTGGCGCTATGCCAACTGGCCACGCTGCGCACGCTTCCCGCGCAAATGCATCCCGTGGCACCTGCGCGGCGGTCTTGCTCGCAGCGGGCGGGGGCAGTCGGTTCTCCGGGAGTCGTCACAAACTGTTGCAACCATTGGCCGGATCACCGGTCGTGCGGTGGGCGCTGGATGCAATCATCGAGGCGGGTCTCTCCCCCATTTTCGTGGTGACGGGTGCCGTGGATCTGACGGAAGCATTGCGCGAGCCGCTTGCTCGCGACGCAAACATCGTGATCATTCACAACGACCAGTGGCGCAACGGCATGGCGAGTTCGCTCCAGTGCGCGCTCGCAGCAGCACGTGAACGCGGCCTCGAGGCCGTCGTCGTCGGGCTCGGCGATCAACCAGGCATCGGCGCTTCGGCGTGGCGTGCTGTCGCCGACACGCCCGCGCCACTTGCCGTCGCGACGTACCGCGGCGAGCGACGCAACCCGGTTCGCATCCACGCTGAATTGTGGTCGCACCTCCCGGTTGATGGCGACGAGGGCGCGCGCGCACTTATTCGGGAGCGCGCGGAGCTGGTGACCGAAGTAGCCTGCGAAGGCAACGCTGACGACATCGACACCGTCGATGACGTGGCGCATTGGCAAGCTCGACTTGCCGCACACCGAGAGGACACCTGATGGATCTGCATCATGAGTTCAGCGTTCCGGTACCAGCCGCCGACGCGTGGCGGATACTCACCAACTTGGAACGTCTGGCACCTTGCTTGCCAGGCGCCCAGCTCACCGAGGTGGAAGGCGAGATCTATCGCGGTCAAGTCAAAGTGAAGGTCGGGCCAATCGTCGCCCAATTCAAGGGCCAGGCTTCTTTCGTGACTCGCGACGATGCAAATTTCACGGCGTCACTGAAAGCCGAAGGTCGTGACACTGGTGGAAAGGGCAATGCTGCCGCCACCATCACCGCTCGACTCCAGTCGACGGGACCCTCCAGCGCGAAGTGCACGGTCGACACCGACCTGAACATCACCGGCAAAGTCGCCCAGTTCGGTCGTGGAGCGCTCGCCGACGTGAGCGACAAATTGCTCCTGCAATTCGTCGACAACCTGAATACGCTCATCGCCGCAGAGGGCACTACGGCACCCATGTCGAATGCCACCCAGCAGCCTTCGGTGCGCAAGATCGAACAACACCACGAAGTGGCGCCGCTCGACTTGCTCGACGCGGCAGGCGGAACTATTCTCAAGCGCCTGACGCCGGTCTTCATTGTGATCGCAGTGGCGGTGGCTGCGTTTGTCATCTTCCGCTGACAACGCCGCGTCCGGCGACGTCGACCGCGTCACAGAGCTGCTCGGTCGGCGTCCCCGAGGGGACTTCTCCGTCGTCCTGCGCCGCTCCGACGGTTCACCGCGAGTCGTGCGCAATGCACCGCTCCTCCACGATGGGACCCCGATGCCCACTCGATACTGGTTGGTCGATCCCGACGACGTCACCGCAGTTTCTCGCCTCGAGGCATCAGGCGGCGTCGACGCCGCCGAACGTGAAGTCGACCAGCACGATCTTGCCTCCGCGCACGCGGCTTATGCCGCCGAACGCGACGCGTACCTCCCCGCGTCGCACACCGGGCCGCGACCCTTCGGCGGCGTAGCGGGCACGAGACGCGGCGTGAAGTGCCTGCATGCGCACTATGCGAACTGGCTGGTCGGCAATGCGGATCCAGTCGGCCGCTGGGTTGCCGACCGCATCAATCCGACTGCCGCTGACCCGCACACATCAGGTCTGGCGTTGTGATGCGCGCCGTAGCAGCAATCGACATCGGTTCGAATTCGACGAACTTACTCATCACCGACGCGGCAGGACGGCAGATTGTTCGCCGAATGAACGTGACCGCACTCGGCGAGGGCGTCGGTCGAAGTGGAGTGTTGTCAACCGCCGCCATCTCGCGCACGATGCAAGTGATCAATGGTTACGCGCGCGAGTTGAAGACGTTCGACGCAGAACTGCACATCACCGGTACGGCGGCCTGCCGAATGGCTACCAACACCGAAGATTTCTTCGCGCTCGTGCGCGCCGCTACGGGAGTCGCCCCGCGCCTCCTCTCGGCGAGCGACGAGGCTCGGCTTGCGTGGCACGGGGCGGTGGCGAACCTGCCCGCGTCGGACGCGAGAACTATGGTCGTCGACATCGGCGGCGCATCGACAGAACTGACGGTCGGAACGGTGGAGACGAGTTCGCCGATGGCCCGCGACCTCGAGAGCGTGAGTATGCCCTTCGGTGTCGTCACGCTCACCGAGACGGAACTGCATGGCGACCCGCCCCGTGCCGAAGAACTTTCGAATGCCGTATCAATGGTCGGTGATGCAGTGGACAACGCAGTCATCGAACGACCGTTGCTGGGAGACGCATCCAGGGTCATCGGCGTGGCCGGCAGCATCGTCACGATCGCCGCAGTCGAACTTGGTTTGCGAGAGTTCGAATCATCCCGACTGCACGGGATGATCCTCACCAAGGGCGCAGCAGAGGACGTATTTCGTACGCTTGCGACCGAACGGCTCGCCGATCGCATTCACAACCCCGGACTCCCAGTGGAACGAGCGGGGGTCATCGTGGGAGGATGTTGCATCCTGGTGGCGATCATGCGACGACTCGGACTGGACCACATCATCGTGAGCACGCACAATTTGCTGGATGGCCTCGTTGCAGAGGCGCGACTCGCGCGCCAAGGATTTCACTAGTGAGACCTTCTGTCAGCTCGCGTGCGCGACCGGCGCATCCGGCATCCATTGGCGGTGCTGCCTCGCGTCTCCTCGGGCGGCGAGTGATGTTGCGGCCACTCGTTGCGGCAGACTTTGCCACCTTCAGCGAGGTGCGACGCCGCAACGGCCGGTGGCTCACCGACTGGGAGCCACTTCGCCCAGCCGTCTCTGCAGACCCTGCAGAGAATGAAGAAGCCTTCAACCGGCGATGCGAAGTTCGCGAACGCGAGCGCGCGGCCGGCAATGCCTATTCGTTCGGAATCTTCGTGGACTCGATCCTGGTTGGTGAGATCAATCTCAACGGAGTGTCGCGAGGTTCGATGCAATCCGCGACCATCGGCTACTGGATGGACAAGCAAAGAGCCGGGCACGGATACGTTCCGGAATCTGTGGTGCTGCTTTCGCGGTTCGCGTTCGAAGACCTGCGTCTGCATCGACTGGAAATCTGCATCATCCCCCGCAACCACAACAGTCTTCGAGTGGTCGAGAAGCTCGGTTGGCGCCACGAGGGTCGCGCCGAGCGATTCCTCGAGATCAACGGGGTATGGGAAGACCATGACCGTTTCGGTTTCACCATCGAGGAGTGGGAAGAGCGCGGCGCCGAGCTGTCGCGAACGTGGTTGTAGCGCGTTCAGCGCTTTGTAATTTTCGCCTGCATCGCCGCCAGTCGCTCGCGGAACCACGGTTGGCGGGTGGTCCACACTTGCGGCCCGAGCTCGAATTCGACAGCCTCGGCGTGCGTGGGCAAGCTGCCGATCTCCATGATCGTCTTTTTCATCGCGGTCAACAGCTCCTTCGGTGCTGCCGCCGCCTTCGTGGCCACCGCGCGAGCAGTCGGCAGCAACTCGTCGTCTGCGACGCACTTCCAGACGAGACCAGCGGTTTGTGCCGCATCACCGTCGAGCACCTCGCCGAACAACGCCGTGGCCATCGTGGTCTGCAGACCGGCGATGCGCAACTGCATCCAGGTATTCCCACCTCCTGGGTGCAGGCCGAGTTGCAGGAAGCGCGTGTCGAATTTGGCGCTCTTGCCGGCGATGCGCACGTCGCACCCGAGCGCGAGGTTCATACCGGCGCCGACTGCCGCCCCGTTCACCGCAGCAATCGTGGGCAGCGGGCTGCGAGCAATACGCAGAAAGCCCTCGTAGATATCGAGCAACGACTCGCGTGTCGCTTCAGCGAGATTGCCGAGGTTGGCACCCGCACAGAACGCGGGAGGAGCACCCGTCACGATGACGACTCTCACATTGTCGTCTCGCTCGGCGGAGTCCATCGCTGACACGATGTCGCGTACCATCTCAGCTGTCATCGAGTTGCGCTCAGTCGGGTTGTTGAGCGTGAGCGTGGCAATGCCGTCGCGAACGTCGTAGATCACCAACGGCACATCCGAGATTCTCGCACACTTGTAGCGTGAACCCGTGCTCGACCACGTGTTTACCGATGCAATCGGCGCACTTCGCGATGCCTTCGGCAACGCATTTCTCGAACGTCAAGCCTTCGAAGAACACCTGCACTCCGACGTCCTGCTCGGCGACCTCGTGTGGGCAACCAGTTACGGTCTGCCCGGCGAAGGCCAGCCGCCTCGAGTGGTCGCACACATCACTTTTACGTGGCCCTCATGGAGCCAGGCCACCTATCGCGCGTGGTACGTGGAAGAGATCTACCACGAAGCACCGGTCATCGAGATGGAGATCGTGTTCCGTCTGCAACGACTCGCCTCGCCGCCAGACACCGCACAGATCGCCGGTGTCGCACCGCTCACCAGCCCGCGGCTCGGCACTCAGCAACTCTCTCGTGAGAGCATCAGCAGCGAGACAATCACCGCCACCGACACGACCCGGCCAACCGATCACGCTGCAGAAATCGTGTACCTCGGTGCATACGAATTGGCGGAGGCAACGCTTGCTGATGGCACCAACGCCCAGCTTGACGAGCACTTCGGTTCGTTGGGTGGATGGGTCGCGTCAACGCTCGTCAAGTTGGGTGATTTGCAATTCAGCTACCACCCTGCCGACGACGAGAAGTAGCAGTTGGCGCAGGATGCGCCCCGAACTGTCAGCGCAGGCTGCAACGCGAACAGTCAGCGCAAGTCTTCGGGCAACAACGACGCCAGCGCCACTTGGGGGCGCGGCCCCATGTGCATGATCACCTCGGCAGCACAAATAGTCGCGATCTCTGCTGCTTGTTCGAGCGTCTTTCCGTGGGTGATGCCGAAGAGGAATCCGGCGGCGTACATGTCACCGGCACCGGTCGCGTCGATGATCGGGTCCACAGGAAGCGCCGGCACTTCGATGAACTCGTCGGCAGTAACCACTGCCGAACCCTTCTTGCTGCGTGTGACGACCGCAAGCGGGCAGCAGTTACGAAGTCGAGCGACTGCGGCATCGAAGTCTTCCGTGCCATACAGCGTGCTCAGTTCGTGTTCGTTGGCGAAGAGCAGGTCGACTTGGTCGCTCACGAGGGCGAGAAAGTCGGCATGGTGGCGCTGGACGCAAAACGAGTCGCTGAGCGTGAGCGCGACCTTTCGTCCCGCATCGTGGGCATATTGGGCGGCCACTCGAAACGCCTCTTTGGCGTCGTCTTTGTCGAAGAGGTACCCCTCCAGAAACACCCATTCCGCGCTTTGCACCGCATCCTGACTCACGTCTCCGGGGTGCAATACCGCGCCGGCCCCGAGGTAGGTGTTCATGGTCCGCTGACCGTCGGGGGTCACCACGATTACGCAACGACCCGTGGGTAGGCCGTGGTCTTTGGGGGCGGGAAAGAACTGAACGCCCGCCTCGTGCAGGTCGCGGGTGAACACCCCGCCGAGGTCGTCATCGGCGATTTTCCCAATGAATCCTGCGCGACCGCCGAGGCTCGCCAAGCCGTGGCTGGTGTTGGCGACCGAACCACCGCTTGACATGAAACTCGTACCGATGTGTGACATGAGGTACTTGGAACGCTCGTCGGTCACCAACATCATCGAAGCCTTCGTCAAGTCGTGCTCCACCAAGAATTTCTCGGGTACCGAGGCGATGACGTCGACCATTGCATTACCGATGGTGACGGCATCCAGGGCGGCTCGGCTCACGACCACACAACCTTAGAAGGTACGCAAGTCACGCCGAATCGCGCACCGAGTAACTAGGGTTTAATCACTGAAGAACTAGGATTATAATCTTTCCAAGCGAGCCGCCCGGCTCAACTGGACCGATGAAGGAGCAATGCAATGAAAGGGAAGTCACTTTCCGCACAGTTAAAGAAGGCGTCGAACCACTCGGCAGAGACCGTTTCGAACCGTCTCATGTCGCTGCGCAACGAGCGCGGCTTTTCTCAGGCTCGTCTCGCGGAACTCGCAGGGGTCGACCGCAAGACCATCAATCGAATTGAGAACGGGCACTTCTCGCCGTCGCTTGACACGCTCACCCGTCTGAGCGTGGTGCTGAAGTGCAAGCTATCGGACCTCGTCGAAGGCAAGCGCAGCCGCAAGTAGTCCAGCCTGCCAGGGTTGAGAGAAGTCAGCCCGTGAAAGCTGCGGGAAGTCAGTTCGACATTGCCGCGACGAGTCGCTGGCAGAGATCGGCAACTTCACGAAGTGCGACTCTGTCAGAATTCGGCGTAGAGATCGGCCGTGCGGTGCGCGACACCGACGTAAAGAGAGCGAGCACTTCCGATTTCGAGAGTTTCTGTGGCGACACGCTCTCCAGAGCTTCCACCAACGTGCCGCCGTGCAGGACGCGGGGCTTGGTCGTCGGAGCTCGAAATCGAAGCGCGTCGACATCGTCGCCGCTCGCGAAGGTGAGCAGATAATCGTGCCGTTCAGTCGTTGAGACAACGGGGTCGCGACCAATGAGAAGCCCGGTTGCACTTGCCTCGCGGGAGAATATGGGTCGGCGGCGGGCGTTCGCCACGCCGATTGCGACAGGAATCTCGTCGTCGATACGCCCTTGGTTTGCCGCCGCCAAACCTTCATACAGAAGATGTGCTGCCGCAAATGAAACATACCGATTGGCGTCGGCAGTCCAGAGCACGAGCGTGTAACGGTGGGACATCAGCGAAGGTCTCGTGAGGGCATGCCCCACGTCCGCCCCAGCGTAAACGAAGGGTGTACGGCGTATTGGTGACGGTCTTTCGACACCTGACCACCCGACATGTCATGTACTACGCATGCCCCAAACTATTTGTGACACCATCACATGATCATTTATAAAGCCCTGAAATGCCCCCCCCCCCCCGTTCAGACCTGACCACATAGGTCGGGATTCACGGATGAGGTGGAGCGTCGCAAGAATTCGGGCTGACGAACGTCAGCGTTGAGCGGAGCGCAACTCGCCGTTCACCACACGGTCACGAAGCTCACGCTTCAAGAACTTGCCGGCCGCATTGCGCGGCAGTGGCTCGGTGAGAAGCAGAATGTGCGACGGCACTTTGAACGAAGCGATCTTGCCGTCGAGGAACTTCCAAAGTTCTGCCGGCGTGATCGAGTGACCCGCCTTCGGGTAGACGGCGACCGCAACTTCCTCGCCCAGGCGCTCGTGGGGCACGCCGAACACGGCAGCCTCGTGAATTGCCGGGTGCTCGTAGATGACATGCTCCACTTCGGCGCCATAGACGTTCTCCCCCGCGCGGAGGATCATGTCCTTGGCTCGGTCTTCGATGTAGAGGAAACCCTCGTCGTCCATGCGACCGATATCGCCCGAGAGCAGCCAGCCATCGACGATCGTCGAGGCAGTCGCGTCAGGCTTGTTCCAGTAACCGCGAATCAGCATCGGGCCTGACATCCAGATGTCGCCGGTCTGACCGGCCGGCAATGCACGCCGTTCGGCATCTCGAATCTCGACCCGCATCGGCAAGACAGCGCGTCCGGTGCTCGTCGGTCGCGCGACATAATCGGCGCCGCGGTTGCCGGGGCCGAAAGCGTTCGTCTCCGTCATGCCATATCCGAGTTGAGGACCTCCCTTTTTGAAGCTGTTCGCCACCTTGTGCACGAGCGCTGCCGGCGCAGGTGCACCACCGCCGCCAACTGCACGCAGTGACGAGAGGTCGTAGTTCGGGAAGGCCGGGTGGTTGACCAAATCCCAGCTCTGGGTGGGCACGCCGACGAAGTTCGTGATCTTCTCGCGCTCGATCAGCTGCATCGCCTTCTCGGGCTCCCACTTGTACATGATCACCAGCTTCAATCCAGCGACGAAGCAGCTCAACATGACGGGGACGCAGCCGGTTACGTGGAAGAGCGGCACGATGAGAATGAACGACGGCGGGAACGGGTCCGGTTCCGGCTTCGCCGTCGCGCGCATGCCGTCGACGGTCTGGCGCAGCGAGAAGCCCATCAACGCACTGACGATCGCCCGATGAGTCGAGACCGCACCCTTCGGAAACCCGGTCGTGCCTGACGTATAAAGAATCGTCGCGTCATCTTCGGGTGAAATCTCGACCGGGGCTGGCTTGTTGCCGAGCTGTACGACGTCTTCCCACTTGTCATACGACGAGCTGCCGGCTTGCTTCGAGCGCACCAGCAACGCCTTCACACCGAGGGCCGCACACGTCGCTTTGCCGGTGGCGTACCGCTCGTCGTCACAGATCAGCACCTTTGCTCCGCAGTCACGCAGCGCATAGTCCATCTCTTCTTCTTTCCACCAAGAGTTCATCGAGACGGAGATCCCCCCAATCGAGAGGATCGCGGCAAACGAGATGCACCACTCCGGATAATTGCGCATTGCGACAGCGACCCGGTCGCCTTTTTTCACTCCGTAACGGGCAGCGAGCGTGTGCGCGAGAGCATCCACCCGATCCATCGCCTGCACGAACGTGAGCGTCTCATCCTCGTAGACGAGGAAGGGCTTTTCGCCGTGGTTGCGGGCCATGGCAAACACTTGGGCGAGGCTGGCTGGTGCGTTCTTGAAGACCTGGGTCTTCACGCCCCGAATGTCGGCTTCGACCAACTCGAAGATCTGCCCAGGGCCGGTGGCGGCCGCGATTGCCTCGAACCAACCAAGGCCTGATGCTGGCGTCGTCATGATGTCCCCCTCACCGCAACGTGCGGCGGAATTGAGTCTCGCTCATGCAACGTGTCGCGCGCCACTCGCAGCCCACGGTTTGCGCCAATCCGTTCTTCGGTCTTGTGGAGCTGAGGGGAATTGAACCCCTGGCCTGTACATTGCGAACGTACCGCTCTACCAACTGAGCTACAGCCCCGCGGGCGAACACGCTACCGCCGTGGGGTGTCGACGAACTGCCTGAAGCCAGATCTGGCGAAAGCGACGACGCTCAGGCGACGCGACGGAACTGCCGGCGATACCGCTCATGATCGCGACGCACCCGCCACTGCACGAGCATGTAGCTGTATGCGCCGAGGGCCAGCGAAGCGAGGGTGAAGGTCCACACGAAGAACATCTCTCGCATGGCGATTGCAAGCAACAACGAGACGCCGGCGGTGCCGAGCAGACCGAACAACCAGTTGGCGCGGCGACGACGCACCAACTCGCGCTCGAAGTACTCTCCTTCGAATCGAGCATGCTGGCGGGCACCTCGCGGGCGCACCATGGACGAGGTCGCGTGACCTACTTGGCGAAGCGGTCGACCCATGACCCGAGCGGCGGGGGCAAAGGGGCGGGCCGCGTCACGCAACGGGGCGAGGTGGCGGCCACCCTGCGGAAGAGGACGCGTGTCCCGCTGCAGTGAAGACAGCTGGCGGCGGAAGTTGCTGACCGAGGTCGTGGGTGAGTTGCGCAGGCGCGATCGGACGAGCGGCGGCACCAAGACGGCTGCCCAGGCAGCGGCGACCAGCAGCAAGATGAGGTTGCTCATACGGCTTTACCCATTCTATGACGATTTGATGACAGCGAACCGAGGGGGTCTTTGGCCCGCGGCCGCCCCCGGACATGCAGTGATGCGGGGCTACAGGGCAGCGCGACGGTAGGCGCCTTGGCGGCCGCCCGACTTCTCCCACAGGGTGAGGTCGCCGATGACCATTTCGCGATCGGCACTTTTGCACATGTCGTAGATCGTGAGGGCCGCCACCGAACAGGCGTGCAGGGCCTCCATCTCTACCCCGGTGCGGTCGATGGTGTCCACATGGCACTCCACCGCGACGAAGGTGTCCCCGATCTCGAAGTTGATGGTGACTGACCCAATGAGCAACGGGTGGCACAACGGGATCATGTCGCTCGTACGTTTCGCAGCCTGGATTCCTGCCACGCGCGCTACGGCGAGCACGTCGCCTTTCTTCACCTCGCGATTGGCGATGGCGGCCGTCGTCGAGGTCTGCATGAACACCTTGCAGCGGGCCATTGCCCGGCGGTGTGTCGGGTCTTTCGGTGTCACGTCGACCATTCGCGCACGTCCGAGCGGGTCAAGGTGGGAGAACGTCGCGTCACTCATGTCATCGGCTGCCTTGCATCACGTCATCCGCCAATCTGGCTCATCGAGCGGCGCGGGCGCACGAACGTGACGTCGCCGATGCGGTGACCGGCCCACTTCGTGCCGACGGCTCGACGCAATAGTGACTCAAGTTCGTCGTCGGTCGCGCCAGAACGCAGCACTCCGCGCACGTCGAACTCATCGGTAGCGAACAAGCACGTTCGGAACTGGCCGTCTGCAGTCAGTCGCACACGGTCGCAGTCGCCGCAGAACGGTTTGGTGACCGACGGAATCACCCCGACCGATCCCCGACCGTCGAGGTAACGCCAGCGATCCGCCGGTGCTGCCCCGCGAGCGGGCAACTGTTCGAGGGGGTATACCTCGTGGATCTTGGAGACGATCTCGTCTTGGCCGACCACAGTTTGGTTCATCCAGCTGCCCTGCGCGTCGAGCGGCATGTATTCGATGAACCGCACTTCGACTCGCTTTTCTCGTCCGAACGTCGCAAGCGCGACGATCTCGTCGTCGTTCACTCCGCGCTGGACGACGGCGTTCAGTTTGACCGGCTCAAAGCCTGCCGCGAGTGCCGCATCGACTCCTTCGAGCACTCGGTGCAGATCGTCTCGCCTCGTCATGGCGCGGAACCTGTCTCTGTCGAGCGTGTCAAGGCTCACGTTGATGCGTGCCAGACCGGCCCGTCGCAAATCTTTCGCGATGAGGGCGAGCGTCGCACCATTGGTAGTGAGCGCGAGGTCGATCGGCTTGCCGGCGCGCGGTGAATCGGCGTCGGCGGGCACGGTCAGTTCTGCCAGGCGCGAGATGAGGAAGGGCAGGTTTGCTCGTACCGTCGGCTCGCCGCCTGTCAAGCGGATTCCGTCGACTCCGAACCGATCGACGCACACCTTCGCCACTCGGCGAATTTCTTCGTACGTGAGCACCTCTTGGCGCGGCAGCCACTTCATGCCTTCTTCCGGCATGCAGTAGGTGCATCGAAAGTTGCAGCGATCGGTCACCGAGATTCGCAGATCGCGAACTGAACGACCGAACGGATCGACGAGGCTTGGTCGGCCGTCAGGCTCGTGGCCAGGCTGGTCTGACGACATGGGCAAAGCCTATTCAGGCTTCGCACGGTGCTCCCCGATCGCGCGAGGAAGAGACTCGTTCACTCGCAGCAAGTAGGTTGCCGCGGTGCCGTTGTACGTCGTGCGCCATGCCGAAGCGGGTTCGCGACACGACTTCGACGGCGACGACCGAGATCGTCCGCTCACGAACGAAGGTCGAAATCAGGCGACGGCGCTGGCCGCGCGCCTCGCCTCGATGACACCCTCAGGGATTGTTTCATCCCCTTATGTGCGGTGTGTCGAAACGGTCGAGCCTCTTGCCGTCGCGATCGATGTCGAAGTGCGCACCGACGACCGTCTCGCCGAGTTCACCGACGAGGCCGGTGTTGGCGCGATTGCCGAGGTGCTCGACTGCATACGGCACCTGCCCGACCGCGCGGTCGTATGCAGCCATGGCGACGTGATTCCTGCGCTCATCGAAGCGCTCGTCGACGGCGGGACGTGCCTCGTCGGCACACCCGAATGGGGCAAGGGAAGCGTGTGGGTGATTGAGCGAGACGGTCATCGATTCACATCGGCACATGCATGGCCGCCGCCCGAGGTCGACTAGTCGCCGAGAGCTTCTGCAACTTCTTTACGCAGCGAGTCGACCAGGCCTCGCACTTCGGCCGGTGGATTGCGCTCGATACAGCGATCGAGAAACTCTCTCGACGATGCAGCGTCTCCCCCATCGCGGAACACCACGATGCCAAGGAAGCACATCGCATCCGGATACGCGGGGTCGATTTCGATCGCCCTGCCGAGCGATGCGACGGTCGACGCGTACGCCTGTTTGCGCAGCGACTCGTCGAATTGCCGAGCCGACAACATGATCAGCCACGCGCGATACGTGAGCGCTTCGACGTTGTCAGGGTCGGTATCGAGCACGCGGCCGTACAGGTCGATCGCGGTCTTCACGTCGGTCGGTCCGGCGAGTCGCGCCTGCGACAACAACGACGCCGTACTGTCAGCGATTCCTCCCGTCGCTGATTGTCGGGGTAGACGCTGGCCAGCCTGCCGCGCGACGAGCACTCCGATTCCGCATCCGATGACGAGAGCGAACACGACGGTAATGAGCAAGCTCCTGCGTCTCGTCGATGGCACATCGACCACCGACCGTCGCTGCAACACCGAAAGCAGCACCGCGACCAGCACTGCTGCGAGGACAATCGGCAACACCCACACGAGTGCCTCGAGACCAGTACCCCGCGGCACCAACAACACTTGGCTGCCGAATCGCTGCGCGACGTAAGCCACGATCTCGTCGTCTGACTTGAGACCGTCACCGACTTGACGGGCAACTTCGGCGCGAATCGCCTGTGCGGCAGCAGCACGAGACACATAGACGCTCTCACCGTCGCACGTCGGGCACGCGATGCGCTTGGTGACTGCGTCGATTCGGTCTTGTTGCGTGAGCGGCCCGGTATCACGCGCAGCCCCGATCGCGAACAGCGCGGCCGCGGTCACCAACGTGAGCAGCCACGCGAGTCGCCGGCGCAGCGTGGCCGAGGGTATCGAGGTCATTTCTGGTCTACTCGCAGGTCTGCCAGCTGTGCTTCAAGCACGCCGTCTGCGACGGCACCGAGGATCCGCAGGCGCACGAAACCGTTCGGGTCGATGATCCAGGTCTCAGGAACCTTCGCGACACCGAATGCGACAGCTATCGCACCGTCTGCGTCGCGCAACTTTGGCCAGTCTCCGCCGTTCGCTGCGAAGAAGTCACGGACTGCCGAGTCGGAGTCGTCATTGACGACGGTGTAGAACTCTGCGCCGTCGGTTCGCGACGACTCCGCAGCGACGAATTTCACGATGGACGAATGCTCCGCAACACACGGAACGCACGTCGAGTTGAAGAAGTTGAAGACCACCCACGAACCCTTCCTGTGACCGAGGTCGAAGGTTTCGTCGTCGATCGTGGTGGTCCGAATCGCCGGAGCCGGCTGGCCGAGCAACGGCGAACGAGCACCGACGTCGCCGTCGCCATCGGAGACGATGAACACGCCGATCAGGGCGGTGAGCACGACGGCCGTGAGGAGTGCTCCGATTCGCGCAAACTTCATGCGTCAATCGCCTCGTCGCGCAGCCGGTGAATGGGGTCTTCGTCGAACTCCGACTTGCGTCGGGTCGGCAGGACGGCGAGCACCGTGCCGATCGCCATCACGAACGTGCCCACCCACAACCACAGAATCATCGGCTTGATGAACACCTTGATGCGTGCCTGGCCGGAGTCTTGGCGTACGGGCGGCTCCAGCGTGAGATAGATGTCGTGGGTAAAGGTGGTGCGCACCGAAGGCGTGCCGACGTTCGTCCCCACGCGTGTGAACTTGGTGATTGCAGGTGCGTACGGTCGGCCGCCGTCCAAACTGACGAGTGCCCGAACGGATTGACTACGGGCATCGCGCTGCTCGATGACGTCGATGAGCTCAAACGTGTGTCCGGCAAAACTCACTTTGCGTCCGACGACCAAGTCGATCTCCTGGCTGCGAGTGAAGGAATTCGACGCCGCCAAAGCGACGCAAACGAGGATCACGCCCACGTGCACGATCATTCCGCCATTTGCCCGCCCGACGAAGCCGCGCAGCCTCTGCACCCGAATGGCCCGTGCCAGGTGTCGAAGCGCACTGCCCGCCGCGAATCCACCGAGCGCGAATGCCAGAAGCGGCTTTGAGCCGCCTGCCCCGACCAAGAGCGCAACCGCAAGACACACCACCGCGAACGCTGCAGGCACGAGCAGGCGCTGCGACAGCGTGCCTCGGCCATCCTTGCGCCACGGCAACACCGGCGCCACCGCCATGATGAAAAGCATCGTCAACCCGATCGGAATCGTGAGTTGATCGAAGAACGGTTCGCCAACGACGAGCTGCCTGTTCTGCAACGCCTCGACGATGAGCGGGAAGACCGTCCCGAGCAGGACCACGAAGGCGAATACGGCGAACAACACGTTGTTGACGAGAAAGGCTCCCTCTCGCGAATAGATGGTCTCCACGCGAGCGTCCGCACGCAGTTGGTCGCCCCGCCAGAAAATGAGCGCCAGCGAGACGGCGACGACGACGGCAAACATCGTGAGCAACCACGGACCGATGTCGCTTTCCGAAAACGCGTGCACGCTGTTCAATACCCCGGAACGCGTGAGGAAAGTGCCGAGAATCGTGAGGCTGAACGTTGCAATGAGGAGCGAGACGTTCCAAACGCGCAGGAGGCCGCGGCGCTCCTGCACCATCACGGAGTGGATGTACGCCGTGCCCGTGATCCAAGGCAGAAGTGACGCATTTTCGACCGGATCCCACGCCCAGACACCGCTCCAGCCGAGCACTTCGTAGCTCCACCAGCCTCCGAGAGCGATACCCAACGTGAGGAAACCCCACGCAACCACCGTCCAGCGTCGAGTGAGATGAAGCCAGCCATCCTCGACCTTGCCCGTGATGAGCGCGGCAACCGCGAACGCAAACGGCACCGTCATTCCGACGTATCCGAGATAAAGAATCGGCGGGTGGAACATGACGAGGACGTGGTTTTGCAACAACGGGTTCGGGCCCGGGCCGTCGGTGATTCCTGGCTGGCCGGCGCCGAAGGGATTCGCCGGACCGTAAGAAATCAAGAAGAAGAACGCGAGTACAGCGAACATCACCGCAAGTGCCCACGCGACGAGTGGCTCCTGCATCCGGCGGCGCATCCACCAAGCCGTCGCGGCGACGTATCCCGCGAGCACCAGCACCCACATGAGAATCGAGCCTTCGAGTGCGCTCCACACTGCTGCGACGTTGTAGAGCGCCGGCGTTCCGCGCGAGCCAACTTTTTGCACGTAGTCGAGCGAGAAGTCACGTGTGATCATTGCCCACTCCATCACGGCGAAAGCCGCGACAGCCATTGCGGTGGTGATCACCACGAACCGAGGGACGAAACGGAGCGTCTTTTCGTCATTGCGTCGAGCCCCGACCGCGGCGGCGAAGGCACCGAAGAATGCCGCGACGAACCCTGCGAGCAGGATCGCGCGGCCGAGCTGGGCCGTCGCGCTCGCTACGAGCATGCCGACTTCTCGGCTTCCGCTATCCGTTCCGAATTCTCGGCTTCGTACTCGTTGGAGTGCTTCACCTCGATGCGAGTCGCCACCAGCACACCGTCGACGATGCGCCCATGCGCGACGACCGGAATGCACTCCTGGAAGATGCCTCCCGGTTCGCCTTCGTAGTCGACAGGCAGGGAGACGCCATTGAATGACATCACGAACGACGTGATGCTGCCTCGCGATTCGAGACTGCCTTCGTCGACGGTGCCTTGCACCCGCACTCGACGAGAGTCGTCACAGCCGTCTCTCACGCCGATTTCATCGACGTTGCAGTAATAGTCGATTGACGACGTGAGGAAGAGGCCAATGATGACGATGCCGACCACCACAGCCAGGCCTGCAACGATCGCCGGCACGATGCGACGTTTTCCGCGAGGTGCCTGCGGTGTCGGACGAGGTGAGAGATCCATCAGGAGTTCACAGCCACGGCTTGTCGTCGTCCGGGATCTGCCCGGAGAGCTTTCTCGCTCGGCGTACCGTCACGAACGCGAGGAGGCCGATGGTACCGAGCGTGATGACCCAGCTCGCGAGGATGAAACCGATGTCATCCATGCACATGCTCCGTCGCTGCCATGCCTACGCCCCGCCGACGGATCGGGTGGATACTTCGTTGCGCCGCGCAGCGATTGCCGCATCAAGGCCCGCGCCTTGCTGCAGGTCTTGCAGTGTGGACAAGCGTTGGCGGTGGATCACGAGCCACACAAAAACGAGCGTGAAGGCAACGACGCCGGAGAACAACGTGAAAAGCATGCTGCCGTCGAGTCGCACGTCGCCGTCTGGGTTGAGCACACTCGCCTCCTGGTGCAACGAACGCCAGAGCACGACGGAGAAGTGCACCAGCGGAATCTCCAACACTGCGAGAAGCGCCAGCACCGCGCTTCGCTTCGCCCGACGCTGCGGGTCGCTATCGATGTTTCGCACTGCGAGATAGCCCACGTAGGTGACGAAGAGAAACAGCGTCGTGGTAAGGCGCGGATCCCACTGCCAGAAAGTCCCCCACGTAAGACGGCCCCAGAGACTGCCCGTCACGAGCGCGAGGCCCATGAACAACACACCAGTCTCCGCAGACGCGCCAGCCACTCGGTCGAACCCGAGCGTGCGATGCCGGCGAGCAAGAGAGAAACCCGAGGCGATTGCCGTCGTGACGAACGCGAGATAGGCGACCCACGCAGCTGGCACGTGCGCGTACATGATGCGGACGGCATCACCTTGCTGTGCATCGGCCGGGGTGACGAAGAAAGCGCTGACCACCACCCATGCGAGCAGGAGCGCGGCGGAGATTCCGATCACGCGAGTGACGGTGGTGCCAGTTGAACGACTCACTTCAGGCCTCATGCTCCGTCTTCACGCCTCGGGTTCCATCAAGGCACCGAAGGCGGCTGCCCCCGCTGCGCTGAAGACGAGGGCGAACACCGCAAGCAGCGCCACCCATGCCCACCCGCTCGCGGTGTCAATCGTCTGGCTGCCGAAGGCCGCCTCGGTGGCGCGCGATGCCCCGATCAGCACGGGTGCCAGCACGGGTAACGCAAGGAGCGCGAGCAACGAATCACGTCCGTTCATGTTCGCGACCACGGCGCCATAGAGAGTACCGACGCTGGCCAATCCCCATGCCGCGCACGACACCGTCGTGACCAACAACACCAAGTGACCGGCGGTCACCGTCGCACCATAGAGCACGACTGCTCCGCAAACGAGCAACACCGACAACACCAGCAATTGCACGAACGCCGCCAGCAACTTACCGAAGAACAACTGAGTCGGTTCTACGGTGCTCGTGAGCAGCATCTCCAGCGCATCATCCTCGGTTTCCACGTCGTATGCGCGCTGCACGAGCAAGAGCACGGAAAACAGCATCGTCAGCCATACGAGACCGGCGGCCGCGCGCAAGATGAGCGGTTCGCTGTCGAGCGCGACCGCAAAGAGCACCAGCACGAGCAGCGCAAACGGGGCCACGCGCACGAGCAAGAGCCTCGCGCGGATCTCGATGAGCAAGTCCTTGCGCGCGACTGCGAATGCTTGTCTCATGGTCGTCGGCTCGGCTTGTCTGTCACAACTGCCCCGCCTGCGAGCGTGACTGTTCTTGGTATCTCGCCCCCTGGGCGGTCTGACTCGTGGGTCGTGTAGACGACCGTCGCACCAGCATCCGTTGCATCGCGAAGTATCGCGTCGAGTTCGACGCGCCCAGCAGCGTCAAGACCTGCGTGCGGTTCGTCGAGCAACCACAACTGCGCGCGCCGCACGACCAATGAGGCGAGGGCGGTTCGACGTCGCTGCCCCGCAGACAGTGTGCGTACTCGCGTCGAGGCGACTCTCCCGTCTATCTTCAGTCGTTGCAACGCATCTTCTACGTCCTCGTCTCTTGCGCCGGCGAGACGAGCAGTGAACTCCAGGTTCTCACGAGCGGTCAGGTCGGCATACAGGCCGTTGCGGTGGCCGAGCAAGCCAACATGGCGTCGCACAGCGGAGCGGTCGTCGCCGAGGTCAAGATCGAAGACGCGCGCCGCACCGCGAGACAACGGCACCAAGCCCGCACAGAGACGAAGCAGCGTCGACTTGCCGGTTCCGTTGGCCCCGCGAAGGGCGACCAATTCGCCTCGCCCGACCGAGAGATCTACCCCAGCCAGTGCCGGAAAGCCCCCGAGTGCCACGACCGCATCGGTGAGCCGAATCGCCGTGTCGTTCGTCGTCACTGCCTGCATCGATGCGCGCTCAATCGACATTCAGCCTAGATTGACCCACATCCGATGAGTTCTTCGAAGACCTCAGACCTGCCGGCCGACCCGGTTGTCGCAAAACGCGACCGTATCGATCGCATCAACAAGATCGCGTCGCGTATCGGCTACGGCCTCTACGCAATCTCGACCGTTTCATTCTTCGGCGGAATATGGACCCGTTACACGGGCTTTTTTCATCTGGCGAGCGGTGTCTCGCTCGTCGTCGGCTCGGTAATACTTGCGCCGAGCATCGTCATCACCTACGGGATTCGTGCAGCACGTCGCGATGACGCACGGGGCAACCAGTGAATTCGCGCCTTCCAGCTGCAGAGCGGCGCACGCAGGTGCTGCGGGTCGCGCTGCGAGAGTTCGCGGCGCGAGGTTTCCATCGCACTTCGATGAACGACATCGCAGAAGCTGCTGGCGTCACTAAGCCGGTGCTGTATCAGCATTTCGAATCAAAGCGAGCCCTCTACCTTGCCCTCATCGATGAAGTAGCGAACGAGATGCTGGAGACGATCGGCAAGGCCACGGCCAACGCAGCCGACGGAAAGACCCAAACCCAAGCCGGGATCGTCGCGTACTTCTCCTGGGTTGCGATGCACCGAGACGAGTTCAACTTGCTCTTTGGCAGCGGAGCGCGCAGCGACGACGAGTTCGCTGCGGCAGTTCGAGAAGCAGAGAAGGCCGTCGCTGAGGCGATCGCACCGCTCATCGATGCCGGCCTCGACGCTCGGCATCAACGACGACTCGCATATGCACTCGTCGGAATGTCGGAAGGACTCAGCCGTCACCTCGTGATGAGCGGAGAGATCTTTGACCCGCAAGAAGTCGGCGTGCAGCTCGCCAACTTGGCTTGGGCTGGCTTGCGCGGCGTGCAGCCGTGACCGCGCAGCGGCGCCCCAGAACGAATTCAGTCGCGCAAGACGAGACCGCGGTAGCCGCGCACGAAACGATGCTGCTCGAGTAGCGCCGAAATCTCGAGCGTCGACGGCGACTTCTCGTCGTGCGCCTCACCGTTGATCTTGCGCACTTCCACTGACTTCGCCCGGCCGTCTTTCACGAGGTTGCGGAGTGCTTCGGCGAGCGCAGCAAACGCGACCGGTTCGAGGGTGCCAATGAACGTGACGAGATGGTGACTACGAACGTCGTACCAACCGAGCAAGTGGCCCCGCGACAAGATACAAATTGCTCCGGCGCTGCGCATCGGCCTGCCAGTCGTCTCTGGCCAATCGATCGTGGCACCAAAGGGTTGAGCGGGATCGGTCGCCGCAAGCACCACCACTGCCGGCCCTTCAGCGTCGGAGCCAAGGGCGGGTTCTTTGCAGGCACGCAGCCTGTCAATCGCGCCCGGTACGGCGAACTGCGCGGCACCCAACCCGTCGACGAAGTATCCGCGACGAACCGTGCCTCGTTCTTCGAGTGCTTTGAGCACCCCGTAGACACCGGCAAAACCACCGCGGATTCCTTCGGCCAGCACTGCCTCGCGCGTGAGCACGCCGTGCCGCTCGAGAAGCTGCAACGCGATTGCGTGCACCGACTCTGTCTGGCTCGCGGTGCGATCGACAAGCTGCGAGACGAGGCTCCAGCGGCCTTGTGCCGCGGGCGGGCCTATGCGGCTGCTCCCACTGTTGCGCGAGTGCCGCGGTCGCACGAGACGAGCCGCGGCTCGTCGTGCACTCGGCGCCGAAGTCGGTCGTGCGCTCTTGCCGCTTCGTGCTCCGGCCAGCACCGCGCGCAGCGGCGTGAGCGAATCGTTGGTGACTTCGCCTGCCCAGACGAGATCCCACAGTGCGGCAAGCAGTTCGGTGTCGCTCGCACCTCGCACTGCAGAGCGCAACTGGCCCCAGAAACTCGCGCCGCGCTCGCGAAGTGCCGTGCGAATCTGGTCGTGCACCGTGCCTTGCGGTGCTTCAGATGTCTCGAGTGCGGGCAACAGTGCCCCGAGTTGGTCTGCAAAGAAGAGTCGGGTTCGTCCGTCGTTTCCACCGAGCGCGCCGGCGCCGATCCACACCACTTCGCCGCTCGTGCACAGGTCGTCGAGCAGCGATGCCCGGTACCCCCGCACTCGCAGTGGGAGCACGTCAGTTTCGAGCGTGGATGCCACGAGAGCGGATCCAGCGAGCGACGCCAAGGCTTCGTTGAGTGCTTCACTGCCGTGGGTCGCTGCATCGATGCCGTGCCATTCGGTGAGGAACCGGGCGAACGTGTGCTGGTCGACGGGCTCGACTTCTTTGCGCAGTTTCGCGAGTGACCGTCGCCGCACCAGCCGCAGCACCTCGACATCGCACCACTCACGTTCGGTGCCGAACGGGCGGAATTCTCCGCGCACCACTCGATGTGCCGCTTCGAGTTGTGCCAGCACGACCGCCACTCGGTCGACGCTGATACCGAATCGACTCGCAACTTCGCGGGCCACGAATGGCGCGTGCGTGCGCGCGTACCGTGCGACGAGTTCGAGCAGCGGTGCATCAACCGGGTCGGTGAAGGCCCGGGGAAGGCCGAGCGGGAGAGCGCAACCGAGCGCGTCGCGGTAGCGACCGGCGTCTTCGGCGGCGATGAATCGTCGTTCGTCTACCAACGCAACCTCTATCGCGCGGCGTTGCGCCACAAGCGTCTCGATGAGCGGGGTCGCGTCGGCATCGACGCGCAGCGAGAGGTCGGCCAATGTGAGATCACCGACTCGGCGCAGCACGTCGTGCAACTCGTCAGCATTGCGTGCACGTCGAGAGTCCGCGAGATGCTGCAGTTCAAGTTCGACGTCCACGAGCACGTCGCCGTCGAGCAATTCGCGAAGTTCCTCCGAGCCAAGGAGGTCGTCGAGCAAGTCGCGATCGAGTGCCAGCGCTGCCGCCCGGCGCTCAGCGAGCGGCGCATCGCCTTCGTACATGTACGCAGCTATCCAGTTGAAAAGCAGGCTCTGGGCGAACGGCGAGGCTTTCGGTGTATCAACGCTGACGAGCCGTATCGAACGAGATCTCAACCTCGTGAGAACGTCGCGCAGTGCCGGCACGTCGAACACGTCTTGCAGGCATTCGCGACTGGTTTCCAACAGCATCGGGAATGTCGGGTACTTCGCCGCGACTGCCAGCAAGTCGGCTGCACGTTGACGTTGTTGCCATAACGGTGTGCGTTGATCTGGTCGCCGTCGAGGCAGCAGCAGCGCGCGCGCAGCACACTCGCGAAAGCGCGCCGCAAAGAGCGCCGTCTGGGGCACGGCCGCTACGAGCGTCTCGGTGAGTTCATCTGGGTCGATCAACAGTTCTTCGATCGGGACGCGGTCTATCGCTTCAGGCAAGCGCAACACGATGCCGTCGTCGCCATACATCGTCTCGACCGGAATGCCGAGACGTTCCATCAGGCGGTTCTCGAGCGCAATCGCCCACGGCGCGTGCACGGGTGTGCCGAACGGCGAGTGGATGCAAATTCTCCAGTCACCGATCTCGTCGCGGAATCGTTCGACCACGATCGTTCGATCGTCGGGCAACGTGCCAGTCGCCTCAACTTGCTCTTCGATGTACGCCAAGAGGTTGCGGGCTGCGAGCGGGTCAAGGCAGTGCTGCGATTCGAGAGTGGTCCGGGCCAGATCGTCAGACTTCACTTGTTGCTCGCGGATGTCGCGCAAGAATTCGCCGACAGCGCGACCCAACTCGAGCGGTCTCCCGAGCCGATCGCCGTGCCAATACGGCATCTTTCCCGGCTCGCCGGGAGCCGGACTGACAATGACTCGGTCGAACGACACGTCTTCTATGCGCCACGTGGAAGCACCAAGAATGAACGTCTCCCCCGGTCGGGTCTCGTAGACCATCTCCTCGTCGAGCTCACCGACACGCGTGCCGTCGGGCAGGAACACTCCGAATAGTCCGCGATCTGGGATGGTGCCGCCGTTGGTGACTGCGAGTCGCTGGGCCCCATCACGGGCTCGCAATGTGTCGGCGATGCGATCCCACACGATTCTCGGTTTCAAGTCGCGGAACTCCTCGCTCGGATACCGGCCGGCGAGCAGGTCGAGCACGTTGTTGCGCACCTCATCGGAAAGTTCGGCAAAGTTCGCGCATCGCTTGATCATCGCGGTGAGCGCGGTGACACTCACGTCTGGGTGCATCGCCACGTGCGCCACGATGTGCTGTGCGAGCACGTCGAGCGGGTTACGCAGATAACGAGTGGTTTCGATCTCGGCGTCGAGCATGCGGCGGGCGACTACTGCCACTTCGAGCAAGTCGTGACGATGTTTCGGGAACACCTTGCCGCGGCTCGGTGAACCGACCGCGTGGCCCGCGCGACCGATGCGCTGCAGCCCGCGGCTGACCGCACCGGGCGACTCGACTTGGATGACGAGGTCGACCGCACCCATGTCGATACCCAGTTCGAGGCTGCTCGTAGCCACGATTGCTCTCAGTTGGCCGCGCTTCAACTGATCCTCGATCACGACGCGCTGCTCCCGGGCGAGTGAACCGTGGTGTGCTTTCACGAAATCACCAGCTGTCTCGGCGGAGTCTCCGCCCGTCAATCCGAGATCGGCCGCCAGCTCATTGAGCTGTGCCGCAAGACGCTCTGCTCCGCGACGAGCGTTGCAGAAGATGATGGTGCTGCGATGCTGCTGAACGAGCTCGAGAATGCGCGGCGTGATGCTCGGCCAGATACTGGTGCGCCGTTCGACCGTGGCAGCAGTGGCAGGGCCGCTTCGCAACTCGTGCGTGACCTGGCCAAGTTCACCCATGTCTTCGACCGGTACGACGACCTCAACTTCCAGCACTTTGCGGGCGCCAGCGTCGACGATCGACACCGGTCGTGGTGTGCCTTCGCGGTATCCACCGAGAAATCGTGCGACTTCTTCGAGGGGTCGTTGGGTAGCGGAGAGCCCGATGCGTTGCGGCGGCTTCGCCGTGAGTTCTTCGAGTCGCTCGAGTGAGAGAGCCAAATGGGCGCCGCGTTTGGTGGCGGCAACTGCGTGGATTTCGTCGATGATGACCGTGTCGACGTTCGCCAGCGTGTTGCGCGCCGACGAGGTGAGCATGAGATAGAGGCTTTCTGGCGTCGTAATGAGAATGTCGGGAGGATTGCGCAACATTCGCTGACGATCGCGTGCACTCGTATCGCCGGTGCGCATGGCAACGAGTGGCTCGCGAAATTGCGCATCGAGACGCTCGGCGGCGTGCCTAATGCCGACGATCGGGGCACGAAGGTTCTTCTCCACGTCGACGGCCAGTGCGCGGAGCGGAGACACGTACAACACTCGAGTGGTGGAAATGCTTTCGGTCTCGAGGGTGACGAGACGGTCGATGGCGACCAAGAATGCTGCGAGGGTCTTGCCGCTGCCCGTCGGCGCAGAAATGAGCGTGTGATGACCGGCCATGATCTGCCCGAAGCCTTGAGCTTGCGCATCGGTGGCAGAGGGAAACGACGAGGAGAACCACGCACGCACCGCCGGCGAAAAACCGTCGCTCATCGCGTTGCTGTCCACCGCCGAAGAGTACCTACTCGGTGTGCCGATGGGTACGCTGAGCGCCATGCCTACGGCTGGTGAGCATCACCCAGCGTTCGAGGAGTACTGCGAGTGCATCTACGAGATGCGCGAAGACAACGCCGAAATCATCCAGGCGCGTCTGGCCGAGCGTCTCAGTGTTTCCCGGGCTTCCGTGTCGGAAATGGTGAAGCGCATGGAGGCCGCAGGCCTCGTCAAAGTGAATTCGACGCGCCTGCAACTGGCCCCCGCCGGCGAAGAACTCGCGTCGCGAGTCGTGCGGCGCCACCGATTGGCCGAGCGATTCCTCACCGACGTGATCGGACTCTCCTGGTCCACCGCCCACCATGAGGCGTGCAAATGGGAACACATCATCAGCGATGAGGTCGAAGCCGGTCTCAATCGACTGCTCGGCAACCCAGCGACGTGCCCGCACGGCAACCCGATCCCTGGTACCGCGCCGAGCAACAAACTGGCGATCACCCTTGAACACGTGGAAATCGGGTCCCGTTTCACGTTGGTGCGCATCCCCGAAGACGTCGAAGAACACGACGGTGCGCTCGCCGCGCTGGAGTCATACCAGCTATTCCCTGGTCGTGAATGCACGCTTACGGCACGAGAAGGCGGTGCCGTCAGCATCACCGTGCATGGTGCAACCGATCGCACCGTATCGCTGTCCCCTTACGTGAGCGACCGCCTGCTTGTCACGCTCTAGGCAGCGATGAAGAGGACCGTACTTGCTCGCACTTTGTCGTTCATTGCAGCGTGCACCATCGTTGCATCTGCGTGCGCGACCAAAGTCATCGAGTCGGGTGGGTCGGCTACCAGTACAGAAACCACGGCCAGCATCGGTGAGTCATTGAAGGGGGCCGACCTCAACGAGCTCGTCATCGTGTTGAAAGAGGAGACGTCGGCCCTCAGCACGTCCGTGTTTGACGGCGACAAAGTTGCCGCTCGTTCGCACGTGGCGCGAATCAACGAAGCGTGGGCGCTTGCCGAGCCATTGATCATCGCATCGTACGGAGAACTGGCGGACCAGATCACCTACGACTTTCGGCGCGTTATCGAGCTCGCCCGCGGCTCAGTTGAACGCAACCGACCCGCCGACGCGGACAAAGCGGTCGCATTCTTGAATCTCGCGCTCGCCTCGCTCGATTTGCAGAGTTAGTCGCGAAGTTCGGGTGGAAGTTGCATCGAGTGCACCACGACGAGCTGCTGGGTTGATCTCGTCAAGGCGACGTACACGCCGCGTGGCCCGACGTCGGGCGATTCATACATCGACGTCGGTTCTACGACGATGACGCCGTCCATCTCCAGGCCCTTCACCACGCTCACCGGCACGATGGTGAGCGTCGCGTCCAGTCCACGAGCACCAGCTTTTCCGTACGCGAGAGACGCGTCATCGAGTGCAGTAGCGATCGCCTCGACCATGTCGTCTGGGCACACCACCGCGACCCTTCCGTCCGAGAGCGCGCCCAGCATCTCGCGCGCCTCCCGCGCCACCGTCTTGGTGAGTTCGTCTTCAGCGACCTTCACGAGTCGAGGCTCGAATTCTCCGTCGCGTACCGCGGTAGGAGGCGTTTGGTTCGGCGCAGCCGTGGCCAACAATCGGCCAGCAAAATCCATGATCTGGCGCGGAATGCGATAGCCCACCGACAACTCGGCGACTTTCGCATCTCGGTTCTTGGGCAGCAAGTTCAGCACGTCACGCCAATCCGACGGAGCAAACGGCCCAGTTGCCTGCGCGATGTCGCCCACCACGGTCATCGCCCCGTTGAGTGAACGGCGTGCGACCATTCGCAGTTGCATAGGCGTGAGGTCTTGTACTTCGTCGACGATGATGTGACCGTACGTCTCGATCTCGTCACCTTCTTCGAGCACGCCGCCCTTGCGCGGCTTGGGGCCGAGCAGATGACGCGCCTCGTCGAGCAACGCGGCATCTGCGTCACTGAAGCGAGCCTGAGCGAGCGACTCGGCGCGAGGACGATGCAGTGATTCGATTTCTTCCTCGGTAAAGAGATTCTTTCCAGCCGACCGTAACAGTGCTTTGGAACCAAACAAGTCGTGCAACAACTCATGCGGAGCAAGCGACGGCCAGATGGTGAACATGAGCGCCCTGAACTGCTCGAATTCCCGCAAACGGGCGCGGGCAGTGGCAAGTGTGTAGTCCTGGTCGCGCATGTTCGGCATCAGCATCGCGACCAGTTCGCCCTCAACTGCGCGGCACAGCTCATTGTGCCGTTTGGAGCGCTTGCGGGCCTCGCGCACGACCCTGAGTACGTCTTTGGGTCGCACTCGAAGCACGCTTCCGCCAAATGGCAATTCGAAGTCTTCGGAGATCGCGCGCTGCCGCTGAGCAATTGCGCGTTTGATCAGGTCCACCATCCGCAGGTCACCCTTCACGCGTCGCGCGAGCGCCGTGTCGACCACGCCAAAGCGAACGTCTTTCACTAGGTCTGCCAGCACTGCCTCGCGCACGCCCGACTCGCCAAGCGAAGGAAGCACGCGCTCGATGTACCGCAAGAACACGCGGTTGGGTCCGACGACCAACACGCCCTGTGCCGCGAGCGGAAACTGGTGCGTATAGAGAAGGTACGCGGCGCGATGCAGAGCGACGACCGTCTTGCCGGTGCCCGGACCACCTTGCACGACGAGCACGCCCTTGTTCGGTGCGCGGATGATGACGTCTTGCTCCGCCTGGATTGTGGCGACGATGTCGCCGAGTTGTCCGCTTCGGCCCTTGCGCAGTGTGGCGAGAAGGGTGCTGTGGCCGCGCAGCTTTGGTTCATCGAGTCCGTCATCTTTGCCGATGCCGAGACGGTTCTCACCGAATAATTCGTCCTCGATTGCAACGAGACTTCGACCGTCGAGCAAGAAGTGGCGGCGTCGGACGAGTTGCATCGGGTCGCGACCAGTGGCCCGATAGAACGCTTCCGCGATTTGGGCGCGCCAGTCGACGACGAGTTGATTGTTGTCTTTGTCTGGCACGGCGAGCCTGCCGATGTGGAACGGCTCGGGTTCTCCCCCGCCGTCGGGGGTTCGGTCGATGCGCCCGAAGACCAAAGCGGCATCCCCGATGTCGAGGTCGTTCAACATTTGCACGAGTTTTTCGTCAAAGTAGTTGCGTTCGTAGCGCTCCTGGAAGGTTCCGCCCGTTTGACCCGTCGTCAGGTTGCGAATGCCGAGAGCCTGTTCTCGAACCGATTCCAGGCTCTCGTAGGCGCGGTCGATGTGCGCTTGTTCGGCTGGGAGATCCGGATGTTCGGTCATTTTGGGGATGATTCGGACGTTTTAGGGGTTTAGGAAGGCTACCGACCGAATTTCCGCGCACGATTACGCACGTACATGCACACACCTGACAAAGTCCTGTCAGGTTCCAAGTCGGTACCGAGCAGGGCCGATCCACAGTCACCTATCCGACAAGGAGCCAGCTATGTCTCACTCGCTGCGGCGAGGTCTTTCCGTTCTCGCATCCATCGTCTTCTTCACGAGTTGTGCGTCCACCAAGGGGCTCGTCTTCGACGGCGTCGTTACCGACGATGTCGGAACTGGCGAGGTTGCAGCCGACGCCTTCACCCCCGACACGATCGACCCCATTGAGTCAGCATCCGTCGCCGACGGCGAAGCGCCCGGCGACGCGCCTTCCGGAGCGGTCGGCGACGCCACACAAACGGGAGTCGAATCGGCATTCACGCGCCTCATCACAAGGTGGACTGATTGCCTCCATCGGCCCGCCCGCTGCGAGGTCGGTCGCATTACCGCACCAGATTCACCCGAGCGAAAACGACTCACCGAGTCGCTCGACTTCTACGTCACAGAGAACATCCGTACCAAACCTGACGAGGGTCGTCTGCAATGGTCGATCGAGTCGCTGACGATTCCTTCCAAAGACCGCGCCCGCCTCATGACGTGCGAGTACGACACCAGGATCTTCTTCGATGCGAGCATGGCCGACACCGAATTCGGCGACATCATCTTCGACACCACCGTCTGGACACGCCGCGTGGAATGGACTCTTGCCCGGTCAGGTGACTCGTGGACTCTGTGGTCACGACGTATCGAGCGACGCTCACCGGTCGCTCGCTTCTGCACACCATGAGGCGTGTCACCACCCGCGCGACAAGGCGTGTCGCGGCACTCCTCGCGGTATTCTTCGCGTCGCTCGCTTCCACTACGCCAGCGAGGGCTTCAGAGGCCGGCGTCGATGGCGACCATATCTTCGCCGGCGTGTCGTACGGATCATACGACTCGTTCGAACGATGCTCCTGGGTTCGCCCCACGACCATCCACGAACAAGGCGTGAGCCCGTCGGTCATCACGCGCGAGTGGCAAGGTCTCACTTGGTCGCTGTATGCGTGCGAGCTCGACGGGGAGTCTCGGTTCGTGTGGTTGCCCGACGTGAGCAGCGAACAGGTCGCTGAGTCGTCGCGCAACGTCGTACGAGAACTCATCCCGATGCTTACCGAAAACTTTTCGCCGCTTCCCCATCGAGGACTCGTCAAGACACCGACATGGTTCTGGGTGAATCCGCTCTTGTGGAAGCCTGTGTCGGTCACAGCGCGCGTGCCTACACCGCGAGGAATCCTCACGGTCACGACGACAGCGACGCCAGACTCGCTGGAGTTTTCCCCCGGCGACGGCATCGGCGACACCGTGGAGTGCGACGGCCCGGGCCTTCCGTGGACATCGTTCTTGCCGAGCTTCGTCGAGACCGAATGCCAGTACCAGTATCCCGTTCCATCAAGCGTGCGACCCGAAGGCGTCTACCGGGCGCGTCTCGACGTGGTGTGGGAAATCACATGGAAGACGAACATAGGAGCATCCGGTCGACTACCCGATGTGCGTCTCGGCGCCACCCACTCGTTGCGGATTCGCGAACTGCAGGCAGTCGTGCGCCAATGACGCACTGGCAGTCGAAGAATTTGCGCGGTCGGCTCGTCAATCCGCAAATTGGTGAGTAGTGTGAACCCTTGACGCACCACTCGGTGAGTCACGACAAGCAAAGAAATGAGTAATCATGCCAACCGGTACCGTCAAGTTCTTCAATGACGAGAAGGGCTTCGGATTCATCTCTCGCGATGGCGAGCAAGATGTCTTCGTGCACTTCTCCAACATCGAAGGCACCGGGCGCCGCACCCTTCTCGCGGGCCAACAAGTCGAGTTCGAACTCGGCCAGGGTCGCAAGGGTGTCGAAGCGCACAAAGTAAAAGTCATCGGCTGACGTGACGCGGGGCAACGCTCCGCATCCCCTTCTCTCGCGAACAGGAAACTGATCGTGCCAATGAACCTTGCCCGAGACCAGATCATCGTCGAGCGGCGCTATAACGCCGTCTTCGGCACCGTGAGCGACGAGTCGCTGACGGCGCTGGCTCGAGCGCTGCCCGAGTCGTTGCGTGACCCGTTCGCGCGCGCAGTCGGTTTGCGACGTGGGGCCTTCGACGACACGGACACGCTCGCCGACTCGATTCGCACGGGTATGGTTGCCCGCAAGTCGGTGATTGACGCCGGTGTGCTGCTCTCGGAGCCCTGCACGGAGTTCTTCGTCGACACGCTTGGCGAAGCGAGCGACGACCCATCGTTCGACGACTTGCAATCACTGATCCCGAGCGCCGTCGAGAAGTTCGGCCTCGACGCCGTGCGCCTCATGGCCGTGCAGTACTCGGTGGCACTCGGTGGTTTTCGCCGCCTCGTGAACGAAGACGACCGATTCAAAATTCCGTCGAGTGCGACCGCCACCACGGCGCCGGTGCGCGACCATGCCGCGCAAGAGGCCAAGCGTGTGGCACGCAAAGAACGCCGCAAACGCTAGATCGCGTCTCGACGCACCACCTGCCTCGACGCTAGATCGCGTCTCGGCCTTCTTCCCCCGTGCGGATGCGCACGACGCGCGAGACGTCGGTGATCCACACCTTTCCGTCGCCGATCTTTCCGGTGCCCGCACTCTTCACGATCGTCTCGACTACTCGATCAGCGACTACGTCGTCGACGACCATCTCCAGTCGAACCTTCGGGATGAGATCCACCTTGTACTCGGCGCCACGGTACGTCTCGACGTGCCCGCCTTGGCGACCGAATCCGCGCACCTCGGTGACGGTGATACCGGTGACGTTTGCCGCCTTGAGGGCATCCTTCACTTCGTCCAACTTGAAGGGCTTGATAATTGCGGTGATGAGCTTCATGTTCGTTCTCCTCTGTGTTGATTAGTCGTGGTAAGCGGTTTCGGCGTGGAGAGCCAGGTCGAGGCCCGTCAGTTCTGCTTGTTCTTCGGCGCGCACCCCGATGGTGGCGTCGAGCACTTTCATGATCACGAAGGTGAGGATAAACGACCACACCACGGCAGCGCCGTTGGCGATGGCTTGCTCAATGAGCAACTTCGCGTCGCCACCGTAGAAGAGTCCGGCCCGGAATTCCGCCTCGAAAAAGCTTGGGTTAGCCAAGAATCCGATAAGTAGTGAGCCGACGAGACCACCGACGAAGTGCACCCCGACCACGTCGAGGGCGTCGTCGTAGCCGAGACGAGTCTTTAATCGCACGGCGTAGCAGCACACCACACCTGCAATGAGGCCGATCACCACCGGAGCAACGCCCGACACGTAGCCAGCGGCCGGAGTGATGGCCACGAGTCCTGCGACGATTCCTGATGCTGCACCCAAGTTTGTGGGGCGACCGTCACGCAACCATTCGGTGAGCACCCACGCCAAACCAGCTGCTGCACCGGCGAGGAAGGTGTTCATGAACGCTTGCGCTGCCTGGCCGTTGGCATTCAGTGCCGATCCCGCATTGAAACCGAACCAACCGAACCAGAGAATGCCGGTGCCGATCATGACGAGCGGCACGGAGTGCGGCGGTGCCGGGTCGACTCTGCGCTTGCCGAGCACGAGCACGGTGGCGAGCGCGGCGATGCCCGCGTTCACGTGAATCGCAGTTCCGCCGGCGAAATCGAGTGAACCTCGCTGACCGAGCCAGCCGCCGTACACCCATTTGAAGACCGGCACGTACACGATGAAAAGCCACAGCGGCACGAACACTGCCCACGCCGCGAACTTCATTCGTCCGGCGACTGCACCCGAGATGAGCGCCGGAGTGATCGCGGCGAACATTCCGAGAAATGCGATCGTCGCGAGTGCGCCACCGTCGCCTGCGGTGGTGATGTCCTTGAGCATGAACGAATCAAGGCCGCCGATGAAATCGTTCCCGAACGGCACCTGAGCCAACGAGTACCCGAGCACCATCCAGAGCACCGGCACTGCGAGCACGCAATAGAAATTCATCATCAGCATGTTGAGCACGTTGCGGCGCCGATCCATGCCGCCGTAGAAAAACGCCAATCCTGGTGTCATGAAGAGCACGAGTGCCGACGAGATCAGCACCCACGCAAGACCTGCGGGTTCCATCATCTTCTCCTTGGTCGAGTAGTACTTCGTGGTCGCGGAGACGACGTTGGCTCCTTGCGTGGCACCCTAGAAAATGCGCGTTTCTCGACTGTGAGGTACGTGTTTCCGCAATGTTTTCTTTGCATCGCCTAACATTTCGTCAAGGCGACAACGAGGTCGTCGAACCACACAGATGACCAAAGACGATCCTTCGCACGACAAGTCGCTTGCTTCCGTCGAGTTTCGGATGCGCGAAGCGGGTCGCTGGCTCGAGCTCGAAGATGGCGTCATCGAGACGCTCATCGCCCCGCGCCGAGTGCTCGAGGTATCCATCCCAATCCGGCGCGACGACGGGTCGCGCACCCGATTCACCGGTTGGCGCGTGCAGCACAACATCACCCGCGGCCCGGCCAAAGGCGGTATCCGCTACCACCCGTCAGTGAATCGTGACGAGACCGTGTCTCTCGCCGTATCAATGTCGCTCAAGACCGCGCTCATGAACCTGCCGCTCGGCGGAGCGAAAGGCGGAGTCGCAGTCGACCCAAAACTGCTCAGCACGCGTGAGCTCGAGCGGGTGACGCGTCGTTACGTGTCGGAGATTTTCGCTTTTCTCGGTCCAGACAAAGACGTGCCGGCCCCCGACGTCGGCACCAACGCCCAGGTCATGGCATGGGTGATGGACCAATATTCCATCGGCATCGGGCATGCGGTTCCCGGTGTCGTCACCGGCAAGCCCCTCGCCCTCGGCGGGTCGCTCGGTCGCGACTCGGCGACCGGTCGTGGCGTGGTCGAGGCGGCATCGCTCGTCTGCCAAGCCAACGGCACTTCCCTCGAAGGAAAACGGATTGCCATTCAAGGCTTCGGCAACGTCGGAATGTGGGCAGCACGACTCGCCGCCGGGTGGGGCGCCAAGATCGTCGGAGTCTCGGATGTTGGCGGGGTCATCGCCAGCGAGAAGGGTCTCGACGTGCAAGCACTCGTCCGCGCCACCCAGAACGGTGTCGGGAGCGTCGTCGACGCCGGTGTCGGTGAAGTCATCGCTCGCGGTGTCGAAAATTCCACCAGAGTTTTTGAATTGCCGTCTGACATCGCAATGCCCTGCGCGTTGGGCGGGGCCATCGACAAAGACGAGGCGGTCTCCCTCGCCGCGAAATACGTGATCGAAGGCGCCAACGGCCCGCTCACTCCGGCGGCCGACGAGGTGCTCAGCGAGAGAGGCGTCATCGTCGTTCCCGACATCTATGCGAATGCCGGTGGTGTCACCTGCTCGTACCTCGAGCAATGCCAGAACTATGCGCACTTGCAGTGGGACGAGGACGAAGTCAATGCGTCGGTGGTCAACACGATGCGGGCAGTCTTCAAACGATTGCATTCGTTCTCTGCCGAGAACGACCTCAACTATCGAAAGGCGGCGTCGGTGCTCGGGGTGAAGGCGTTGGCCGACGCTCACCAGCTGCGCGGACTGCACCCGTAACTAGGCTCGCTGTATGGCAAACGAGAAGACGAAGGCATATATCGACGACCGCAAGCACGTGTTTCACTCCTGGTCGGCACAGGGATTGATCGACCCCGTCGATGTCGTGCGCGCCGAAGGCTCATACTTCTGGGACTCAAACGGCAAGAAATTCCTCGACTTCTCCAGCCAGTTGGTGAACGTCAACATCGGCCACCAGCACCCCAAACTCGTGAAGGCCATCCAGGACTATGCCGCAAAGATGTGCACCATCGCGCCGTTCCACGCCAACGAGATGCGCTCCGAAGCAGCCCGCTTGATTGCCGAAGTCGCACCAGGCGACCTCAACATGGTGTTCTTCACCAACGGCGGGGCCGAAGCAGCGGAGAACGCCACCCGACTCGCCAAACTGCACACCGGTCGACACAAGGTGCTCACGATGTATCGCTCCTACCATGGTTCGACATCCGGCGCCATCGCCCTCACTGGTGACCCACGCCGCTGGCCCAACGAGACCGGCGCGTCAGGTGCCGTGAAATTCTGGGGTCCGTACGCCTACCGATCGGCATTCCACTCCTCCAACGAAAAAGAAGAGTGCGAGCGTGCACTGCAACACCTCGAAGACGTGTTGATGGTCGAAGGTCCTCATACCGTGGCGATGATCGGTCTCGAGACCGTCGTCGGCACGAACGGCATCCTGGTCCCGCCCGAGGGCTACCTGCAGGGCGTACGCGACCTGTGCACGAAGTACGGCATCGTCATGATGTGCGACGAAGTGATGGCGGGCTTCGGCCGTTGTGGCGAATGGTTCGCCGTCAACAAGTGGCATGTCACGCCCGACCTCATCTGTTTTGCCAAAGGAGTCAACTCGGGATACGTGCCGCTCGGCGGTGTGGTCATCAGCCAGAAGATCGCCGACACGTTCAAAGAGCGCGTCTACCCCGGTGGCCTCACCTACATGGGTCACCCCTTGGCCTGCGCAGCCGCAGTGGCCTCCATCAACATCTTCAAAGAAGAAAAGGTGCTCGAGCACGTGCGCAAGATGGCCGAGAACGTGGTGGCCCCCGAACTCGACAGGCTGAAGGACAAGCACCCTTCAGTCGGCGACGTTCGCGGCATTGGCATGTTCTGGGCGATTGAACTCGTGCGCAACCGCGAGACACGCCAGCCATACGTGCCGTTCAACGCTGCAGGTGCCGACGCCAAGCCGATGGCCGAGATCGTCGCCTTCTGCAAGCAGCAGGGTTTGTGGCCCTTCACGCACTTCAATCGCATCCACGTGGTGCCGCCGTGCACGACCAGCGAAGCCGACCTCCGCGCAGGTATCGCCATACTCGACGAAGCGTTGAACATCGCCGACAAGCACTACGTCGGCTGACTTTCCCTTACGGTCGCGAGACTTCCACTCGGTCGAACTGACCGCTTGCCAAGACACGAACGCGTACTCCGTTGGTCTCGACAACGTCACCAACACTCAGGACGGCATCCAATTGTTGCGGTGTAGCACAGTTCGGTGAAGTCTGGAGCCCGCGTCCAGCTGGTGCGACGAGAGCCTGGAAGCCCTCTCCATGACCGAGTGTCACATCTGCCGTGTAGATGATGACCCCTTTACGGGCACGCCACGCAGCCGTAGTTATTCCGGTCCCAGCACAATCGAACGTTTCGTTCGGTCGACGTGATTCAATCACCAATATCTTCGTTGAAGAGATCGGAATCATCGCGGCCTTTACTCCGCCCACTCGATTGTCAATCGGCACGAGCATTACTTCTGTGGTCATGAGTTCGGAAAGTGGTTTGCAGTACACCTGGGCGTCGGTCAGCCACCCCATGACGAATCGCAGCCATGCGCTCAGCGTTCGTGATGGCCCGTCCTGATTGGCCATGATGTCAAAACCCGAGAAAGGTCCTCCTGGCACGTCATACTTTTTGTTCTCTAAATTCATCCACCATTGTTGATTTTGGTCGTAGAGATCTGGCAGGGGAAACATGTGGCCCATCTCGTGCACCCAATACGACCAGAAGTTGCGCCACTGTTGCTCGAAATACGCACCGGCAATCATGTAATTCTCGACGCGACCTTCATCGGTGAGGTATCCGCCCGATGAACCAAACTCGCTGTGCTTGAATCCTTGCACTCCCTCAGCCATGAACTTCTGGCCGAGTGGCAAGACGAATGCGACTGCTCGAACTCCGGTGAAGTCAAAGTTTGAATCAGCGGCGGCGAGAGCAGCGATTGCCAAGCTGTTGTCGTCGCTTCGCGATCGATTCATCTGATATCGGGTTGATGAACCTGGCAGCCTGATCCACGAGCGATGCACCCGCCACTCGATTCGAACACGACCGTCAGAGACCATGTCATACCAGTCCGATACCAAAGCCATCTGATTACTCACCCGACTCATGACGGTGGCGTCGCCAGGCAAGTCAGCAAAGTCAATGGGAATCAACGCGAGAGTGAATGTGCCACGGGATTCGAAGTTCTTTTCAACACGCGGGAATCCTGAGGCCAAGAACCCGTGCGTGAGACGGTTCACGCTCAGGTCCGTGAGTTTGCAAAGTTCAGCCGCCGAGGTGACAACGGAGGGCTGCTGATAAGTTTCTGCAACTGTCGTCGTGGTGACCGCGGTCGCGGGTCGTGACTCTGTTGCCAACCAGACGTTGCGTCTTGCTCTTCTTGTGCAAACAACCTGAGTACCGCGCGAAAATCTCACGGTCCCTGGCTTCGAACACGCGGTACCGAGCAATGAAGCGTTCGTAACACTCTGTGACAGCTGCCGACCGACCAAGCCGCGTTCACTAGCAGCGCGCACTATCGGCG
The DNA here is from genome assembly GCA_041180605.1 of Actinomycetota bacterium. Classification (GTDB taxonomy): domain Bacteria; phylum Actinomycetota; class Acidimicrobiia; order Acidimicrobiales; family Ilumatobacteraceae; genus F1-60-MAGs027. Next base: position 55,205 of record JBEGRF010000006.1, read on the forward strand.
AGACCGCCAAGCACATGGCGAGGGTGAATCCCGATATCCGTGTCAATTTACGCACCGGGGACCCCTTCCCGAACTGATCTGGACTTGCGGATGCTTTTTGAAACGCGAAGGGTGCGGGCCGCTTGCGCGACCCGCACCCTCGTGCGACGTTTGCGGCGACGAGCGCCGCGTCAGTCGTTGATTAGTTGCCACCCTCGTTGAGAGTGACCTCGATGGGTGCGTACGACGAACCCGTGGTGTCAACGCCGAGACCCGCGAGGATGTCGAGCGCTTTCGTCACGATGTCGTTGGTGTACGCATCTGCATCAGGAGCCTTGGTGAGCACCGTGCCGCCTTCGAGGTTCTTGGTCTCGAGCGACAGCTGTGCGGTGCGATCCCACGCGGCCTGGTCGATGAAGCCGACGCCATTGGCTGCCGGCCAGATCAACTTGTTGATCTCGTTCATCTGCCACAACTGGTGGCTGGCGCCGAGCTTGGAGCCCTTCGCCACGACGATGTCACGGCATGCCTCGACGTTGTCGCGGCAGAATGCCCAGCCCTGGAGCGAGGCGGCGACGAACTTCACCGCGGTGTCCGCGTAAGCGGCATCGCTGGCGAGACGCTCACCCGACGCCCAGATGGCGTCCTGCAACATACCGACACCTGCTGCTTCGTACGAAACGACGTTGAAGTCGTCCGCCGTGTAGAGCGCGTCAGTTGCAGGGTTCTTGGCTTCGAGCACCTGTGCGTACTCGTTGTACGTCATGGCTTCTGCTGCGTCGATGTCACCAGAGAGCAGACCGACCATGTCGAACTGCTGCTGCACGAGCGTGACGTCCTTGGCTGGGTCGAGACCCGCCTTGGTCAGCGCTGCGAAGATCTCGAACTCGTTGCCGTAGCCCCAGTTGCCGATCTTCTTGCCCTTGAAGTCTTCCGGCTTGGTGATGTTCTTGTCCTTGAACGACACCTGCAGAGTGCCCGAACGCTGGAACACCTGTGCGATGTCCACGATGTTCGCGCCTGCCTCGCGGCTGGCGAGAGCCTTCGACACCCACGAGACTGCGAAGTCAACGTTGCCGTTGGCCAGCTCGGTCTGCGGAACGATGTCGACACCACCCTCGACGATGGTGACGTCGAGACACTGGTCGGCGTAGAAACCCTGTTCTTGCGCCGCGAAATAACCGGCGAACTGGGCTTGGATGAACCACTGCAGTTGCAGCTTGACCGGGGTCGGCGTGGTGCAGGTTTCTGCAGCTGCCTCGTCGGTCGCTTCTTCGGTGGTGTCTTCGGTGACCTCGTCGGCTGCGTCGTCGCTGCCGCCACAAGCGGCCACGAACAACGACAGCGCGGCGATGCCAGCGAAGGCGACCCGTACTGAACGCTTCATTCTGTTTCTCCCCCTTCGGGCTCGTGCCCGAATGTTGTTGTTACTGATTCGCCCCACCCTTGCGGTTGAGACTCTCCATTACTACGGAGACTGTGTAGAAGAGTAGCCCAAGCAGGCAGGCCGCCAACACGTAGGCCCACGCTGCGGCATTCTTGGAATTGGCGATATTGCTGGAGATTCGGCTGCCCAACCCGTTCTGCGAACCACCGAAATATTCGCTGACGAACGCAGTGATGACTGCTGCAGGTGCAGCGATTTTCAAGGCAGTGAAGAGGAACGGCACGGCGTTGGGGATTCGCACCTTGCGCAGTATCGCGACGTCGCTTGCAGCGTAGGAGCGCATCAACTCGACGTGCGTCGGCGAAACCTGGGTCAACCCACGGGCCACGTTCACGAGCACGATGAAGTACACGACCAAGGTCACCATGATGCGACGCGGAATCTCGCTCGTGATCGAGTACATGTTGTTCAGAACGGCGACGAGCACGAAAATCGGGATCGCGTTCAACGCGATCGCCAACGGGGTGATCAGCTGGTTGAGAATTCGGAAGCGGCTCAAAACGAAGCTCATGGCCACACCGAACACCGTGCCTGCAACGAGCCCGATGAGGGCATTCGTGCCCGACACGGTTGCTGCACCACGGATGAGATCGAAGTTGGCGGTGAACTGCTGCCAGATGCTGCTCGGAGCGGTTAGGAAGTACGGCTTCAACTCGAAAAATCTGACAGCCCACTCCCAAAAGCCGAGAAATGCGGCACCGAACACGACCGCCGGAACCGCCTTGCCCAACGTCGTCGCGAGACGACTCATCGAACCGCTCCTTCGCACAACGCCTCGATCATCGGTCGTCGTTGCCCAGCCCGACATGCGCGGCGTGCATTCCACGCAGGCCCTCGCGAACTGCGGTGATTGCTTCGAAGAATGACGTGCGATTGCGCGTGTCTTCACTGCGCTCCGCGCCGAGCGAGACTTCAATGAGTTTCGTGATACGTCCGGGGCGCGGCGACATCACCACGACGCGATTAGACAGATACACCGCCTCTGGTATCGAATGGGTGACGAACACGACGGTGGTGCCGGTCGCTGCACAAATCCGCAACAACTCCCCTTGCATGTACTCGCGCGTCATCTCGTCGAGCGCACCGAACGGCTCGTCCATGAGCAAGAGCGGCGGATGCGCGGCAAGAGCGCGCGCAATGGCGATGCGCTGTTGCATGCCGCCCGACAACTGCCACGGGTAGTGATCGCCGAATTCCGGCAGTTGCACGAGCTGCAACATCTCGTCGGCCCGTGCCATTCGATTGACTTTGTCCCAACCTTTGAGTTCGAGTGGTAGCTCGATGTTCTTGCGCACCGTTCGCCAATCGAACAGCCCTGCTTGCTGAAATGCCATGCCATAGTCCTGGTCGAGGCGAGCCTGCGCAGCCGTCTTGCCGTTCACGACGACTTCACCGGCAGTCGGCTCGAGCAAGTTGGCGATGAGACGCAACAAGGTGGATTTTCCGCACCCAGACGGCCCGATGAGCGAGACAAACTCGCCTTGTTTCACCTCGAGTGCAACGTCCGACAGTGCGTCGACTTGATTTGATTGTCCTTGGTTGAACACCTTGCTCACGTTGCGCACGCTCACTGCTGTCACGACACGGCCTCCTTGGGTCGGTTACGCATGACGACCACGTCGACTGCCACCACTGCGCCGGCCATCACTAAGCCGAGAATGGCTGCACCGAAGATAGCGGTGTACACCTTGGCAGGGTCGCCGGTCGCTTCGCGGGCGTATTCGATGATGAGCCGACCGATGCCACCCTTCAGGCCGGTCGATATCTCGGCGACCACGACACCGATCACCGAGGCGGATGCTCCCAGTCTGAACGCGGGCACCATGTATGGCACGGCGGTCGGAAAGCGGAGCTTGAACAGCGTCTTGGACCACGACGCGGCATAGCTCTGCATCAGCTCGACCGACGCCGCCGGTGCCGCCGCCAGACCACGCAACGTGCCGACTGCAATCGGAAAGAACGCGAGAAATGCTCCGAGCACCGAGGCTGACAGCCAGCGTGGCCACACGAACGGGCCGACTTCGAGTCGGCCGCCCCAAGAAACGACCAACGGAGCAAGGGCGATGAGTGGCACCGTCTGCGAAACTACGAGATACGGCAGCACGCCGCGCTGCACCACTTTGAAGCGCGCCATCAGCACGGCGAGACCGACGCCGATCAGCGCGCCGAGCAGGAAGCCTGCGACGCTCAAGCGGAAAGAGAACCACGCCCCGGCCGTCACTGCATCGAGCACTGTGCGCTCCGACCCTCGTACCTCTGGTCGAGAGAACCTTGAGAACATGTCCCAGACATGCGGCATGGCGTATTCGCTGGTGCGCGGCAGGATGCGAACACCGAGTATGGTGCCGCCATCTTCGGGGCCGACTGCTTTGTACGTCTCCCAAACCGCGGCAACGAGCGCGAGCGCCACCACGAACATCGCCGTTCGCACTGCGGCACGGCGAATGATCGGAGTCATTGCTTGGCGCGAGTCAGCTCTGCGATGGCGGGCATCACTCGTTCGCCGTAGGCGTCGAGCGTCTGCTCCTTGCCGTCATGCTGCAAGTAGATCGAGAACTGGTCGACGCCGAGCTGAGCAAGCTCCTTCAGTCGGCGCACATGATCGTCGACATTGCCCAAGATGCAGAATCGATCGACGATTTCGTCAGGCACGAACGTGGTGTGCGAATTGCCCGCACGACCATGTTCGTTGTAGTCGTATCCCTGTCGTCCCTTGATGTAGTCGGTGAGAGCCTTGGGCACCGCAGAGTTCTCGCCATAACGGGCAACGATGTCGGCGACGTGGTTGCCGACCATCCCGCCGAACCAGCGGCACTGGTCGCGCATGTGCTTTATGTCGCTGCCAACGTACGCGGGCGCGGCGACACAAATCTTCACGCTCTTCGGGTCGCGGCCGGCGTCTTTTGCCGCTTTGCGAACGGCTGCGATGGTCCACTCGGCAATCGAGAGGTCGGCCAACTGCAAGATGAAGCCGTCACCGACTTCACCGGTCAACTGCAAGGCCTTCGGTCCGTACGCGGCGACCCAAACTTCGCAACGGCTCTTTGACGCCCAGGGGAAGCGGATGTTCGAGCCGTTGTATTCGACTCCACGGCCGTTGGCGAGTTCGCGAATCACGTGGATGCTGTCGCGCAATGTTGCGAGCGTGGTCGGTTTGCCGTTCGTGACTCGAACCGCGGAGTCACCGCGACCAATGCCGATGATCGTGCGGTTGCCATACATCTCGTTGAGCGTCGCAAAGACGCTCGCAGTGACCGTCCAGTCGCGCGTCGCGGGGTTCGTCACCATCGGGCCAACGATCACGTTGTTGGTCTGGGCGAGGATCTGGCTGTAGATCACGTACGGCTCTTCCCACAAGATGTGGCTATCGAACGTCCAGACATGCGACATGCCGTACATCTCGGCCTTCTTTGCGAGGTCGATCACTCGCGCGGCAGGCGGAGTGGTCTGCAGTACGACGCCGATGTCCATGGCGCAGCTCAGCGGTTCTGCGGGAAACCGAGGTTGACGCTCGACGTGCGAGGGTCGGGCCAGCGAGACGTGACAACTTTGCCGCGCGTGTAGAAGTTGATTCCCTCCGGACCGTACATGTGCTGGTCACCAAAGAGGCTCGCCTTCCATCCACCGAACGAGTAATACGACACGGGCACGGGGATCGGCACATTGATGCCGACCATGCCCACCTGCACGTCGAACTGGAACTGCCGCGCCACGCCGCCGTCGCGGGTGAAGATGGCCGTGCCGTTGCCGTACGGGTTGTCGTTGATCATCTTCAGTCCCTGGTCGTACGTGTCGACTCGCGAGACGACGAGCACCGGCCCGAAGATCTCGTCGTCGTAGCACTTCATGCCCGGCTTCGCAGCATCGATGAGGCTCGGGTTCAAGAAGTAGCCGGGTTCTTTGGCCTCAGCAGTCCCGTCAACGACGACTTTTGCGCCCTCGCCGGCGGCATTCTTCACGTATCCGGCAACTTTGTCGCGATGCTCGCGTGTGATGAGCGGGCCCATCTCCGACGACGGATCGGTGCCCGGCCCGACCTTGATGTTGGGAATGCGACTCTTCATTTTTTCGATGAGCGAGTCTGCGATGGAGTCCACCGCGACGACCACCGAGACCGCCATGCAGCGCTCGCCTGACGAGCCGTATGCGGCGCTGACCGCAGCATCAGCCGCCATGTCGAGGTCGGCGTCAGGCAAGACGAGCATGTGGTTCTTCGCGCCGCCGAGGGCCTGCACCCGCTTGCCGTTGCGAGTGCCCGTCTCGTAGACGTATCTTGCGATCGGCGTCGAGCCGACGAACGAGACGGCTGCGATGTCGGGATGCTCGAGAATGCGGTCGACTGCGACTTTGTCGCCGTGTACCACGTTGAACACGCCGTCTGGCAGGCCCGCCTGGCGCAGCAGGTCGGCGATGAACATCGAGGCCAACGGGTCTTTCTCGCTCGGCTTCAGGATGAACGTGTTGCCGCACATGATGGCGTTGGCGAACATCCACATCGGCACCATCGCCGGAAAATTGAACGGCGTGATGCCCGCAACGACACCGAGCGGCTGGCGGATCGAGTAGACGTCGACACCACCTGCGGCCTGCTCGCTGTATCCGCCTTTGAGGAGCGCGGGGATGCCGCAAGCGAACTCGATGTTCTCCAGACCGCGAGCCAACTCGCCCATCGCATCGGCCGGCACTTTGCCGTGTTCGAGCGAGACGATGTTGGCGATCTCCTTGCGGTTTGCATCGACGAGTTCGCGCATGCGGAACATGATCTCTGCGCGTCGCGACAACGATGTGGCACGCCAGCCGGGCAGGGCCGACTTTGCTACGGCAACCACAGCATCGAGCTCGGCGACATTTGCGAAGTCGACCGTCGCTTGCTGCTCACCCGTAGCCGGGTTGTACACGGCACCCGAGCGACCGGAGGTGCCGGGCACCATCTTGTTTTTTATCCAGTGTCCGATGCGGTTCATGTTTTGGCTCCTTTAGTGCAGGTACTGGCTGAGACCGCGCTTCACGTACTTGCCGTGGCCCTTGCGTCCCTTGAAGGTGTCATTTTCGACCACGACCATGCCGCGAGACAGCACTGTGTCGACTTTGCCGTCGACCTCGAAGCCTTCCCATGATGAGTGGTCCATATTCATGTGATGTTTGTCTTTGATGCCAATCTTGGTCTTCTTGGTCGGGTCCCACACCAAGATGTCGGCGTCGGAGCCCGGCGCGATGATTCCCTTCTGCGGATACATGCCAAACATGCGTGCTGGTGTGGTCGCACAGGTTTCCACCCAGCGCTCAAGCGAGATCTCGCCGAGCACGACGCCCTGGTAAATCAACTCCATGCGGTGTTCGACGCCGCCCATGCCGTTGGGGATCTTGCTGAAGTTGCCGAGGCCGAGTTCCTTCTGGTCTTTGAAGCAGAACGGGCAGTGGTCGGTGGAGACAATCGCCAACTCGTTCATGCGCAGACCCTTCCACAGGTCGGCGTGGTGGTGATGGTGGTCGTGCTTCGAGCGAATCGGCGGCGAGCACACGAACTTGGCACCTTCGAACCCCGGGCGCGCGAGGTGATCTTCGAGCGTCATATAGAGGTATTGCGGGCAAGTCTCGGCGAACACGTTGAGACCCTCATGTTGCGCCGCGGCAACTTCGTTGAGAGCGTCCGTGGCCGACATATGCACGATGTAGAGCGGCACATTTCCCGCCACCTTGGAGAGGACGATCGCGCGATGCGTCGCCTCACCTTCGAGCAGGCTCGGTCGTGAGTACGAGTGGTACTTCGGATCGGTCTGGCCGCGGGCTAGGTATTGCTGCACCAACACGTCGATGGCAATGCCGTTCTCGGCGTGCATCATGATCATCGCGCCGTTCTCCGCCGCAGTCTGCATCGCTCGAAGAATCTGCCCGTCGTCGCTGTAGAACACGCCCGGGTACGCCATGAACAATTTGAAGCTCGTGACACCTTCGTGGTCGACGAGGTAAGTCATGTCCTTCAAAGCCTGTTCGTCGATTCCGCCGACAATCTGGTGGAACGCGTAGTCGACAGCGCAGTTTCCACCGGCTTTTCGGTGCCATTCGGCGAGGCCGAGTTGCACGTTCTCGTTGTATCGCTGCAGCGCCATGTCGACGATGGTCGTGACACCGCCCCATGCCGCGGCGATGGTGCCTGTCTCGAACGTGTCGACCGCGGCGGTGCCGCCGAATGGCAGCTCCATGTGCGTGTGCACGTCGATGCCGCCCGGCACGACGTACTTACCCTTTGCGTCAATCACTTTGTCAGCGGTCACGCCCATCGCCTCGGCCTGACCTCGCGCATAGAGCGCGACGATGATCTCTCCGTCGATGAGGACGTCTTGCTCGTGGCGGCCGGTCGGGCTTACGACGGTGCCGTTCTTGATGAGGGTGCGTGCCATGGATTTCTCCTTATCTATAGAGGTGCGGGGCTGACTGCTGCTTTGCTGCTCTCGCGACTATCGACGGACGAGTTCGGGGTAAGCGTCGGGGCGACGGTCGCGGTAGAACGCCCAACGGTCACGAACCATCTTGATCTTGTCCATGTCCAGGTCGCGCACGATGAGCTCCGGTTTGTGCGGGTCGCCGACGTTGCCGACGAACTTGCCTTCTGGATCGACGAAGTAGCTCTGACCGTAGAAATCGTCGTCACCGTATTCGCTCTCGATGCCGACGCGATTGATCGCTCCGACGTAGTACATGTTCGCGACGGCTGAGGCGGGCTGCTCGAGACGCCAGATGTACTCTGACAGACCGCGACTCGTAGCCGAGGGGTTGAAGACGAGCTCGGCGCCATTCAATCCGAGCGCTCGCCATCCTTCTGGGAAGTGCCGGTCATAACAGATGTACACGCCGACTTTGCCGACTGCGGTCTCGAACACGGGGTATCCGTCGGTGCCGGGAGCGAAATAAAACTTCTCCCAGAAACCCTTCACCTGCGGGATGTGCTGCTTGCGATACTTGCCGAGGTAACGCCCATCGGCGTCGATCACCGCCGCGGTGTTGTAGTAGAGACCGGGCTGCACGATCTCGTACATCGGGAGCACCAGCACCATTCCCAACTCTTTGGCCACACTCTGGAAACGCTTCGTCGTGGGGCCGTCGGGAATCGCCTCGGTGTAGTCGTAGTACTTGGCGTCCTGTACTTGGCAGAAGTAGGGGCCGTAGAACAGTTCTTGGAAGCACATCACTTGTGCGCCTTGTTTGGCCGCTTCGCGGGCTGCGACCTCGTGTTTGTCGATCATCTTGTCTTTGCTGCCGGCCCAGTCGGTCTGCAACAACGCTGCGCGAACCGTGCGTCCCATCGGTAAACCTCCCCGTTCCCGTTGTAGACCTTCCAAGGTAGTGGGGCAACCCGCCTCGTCACTCCGCCGCCGCGCTCACTACCGTTGCCCGCATGGCGCAAACGACGCGGCCGCCGTTCGGCGGCAAGATCGGCAAGACATTCGAGGACTCCGCCCCATGGTGGCCGGAGCTCGACGTTGCGCCAGCCGGCTCCCCCAACGTGGTCGTGGTGTTGCTCGACGACGTGGGGTTCGCACAGTTCGGTTGCTACGGCAGCGACATCCGCACGCCGACCTTCGACTCGCTCGCGTCAGCCGGGTTGCGCTTCAGCAACTACCACACCACGGCACTGTGCTCACCCACGCGCGCAGCACTGCTGACCGGGCGCAACCACCACAGCGTCGGCATGGCGCGGATTGCCGATCGAACGTCTGGATTCCCCGGTTACAACGCAGAGATGTCGCACGAAGACGGAATGATCTCCGAGATTCTCGTACGCAACGGTTACAGCACGTTCTGCGTCGGCAAGTGGCATCTCACACCGCCGCACGAACAACAGATGGGCGCCCGACGCTGGCGCTGGCCGCTTGGTCGCGGCTTCGAGCGCTACTACGGATTCCTCGGCGGAGAAACCGACCAGTACTTCCCCGACCTCGTCTTTGACAACCACGAAGTCGACCCGCCGCAATCGCCTGAAGAGGGCTACCACTTGACGCAAGACATGGCAGACAAGGCACTTCTCTTCATCAACGATGCGCGCGTTGCACACCCGACCAAACCGTTCTTCTTGTGGTTTGCTCCCGGTGCCTGCCACGCCCCACACCAAGCACCGTCATCGTTCATCGAGCCGTACCGCGGGCAGTTCGACAAAGGTTGGGATGCTTGGCGCGAAGAAGTGTTCGCCCGTCAGGTGAATTCAGGGCTGATGCCGAGCGACACGGTCTTGAGCGAGCGCCCGCACTGGGTGCCCGAGTGGAAGTCGCTCTCGGCAGACGAACGACGTCTTTACGCGCGAATGATGGAGGTGTACGCAGGATTCCTCACCCACACCGACGCCCAAGTCGGCCGGATCGTCGAACATCTAAAAACCACCGGAGAGTTCGACAACACGATCTTCGTCGTGATGAGCGACAACGGTGCGTCTGCCGAAGGCGGCCCGAAGGGTTCGTACAACGAAGTGTTCTTCTTCAACTTCGTGCCTGAGAGCCTCGACGAAAACCTGAAGCGCATCGACCTGCTCGGCACGCCCGACGCCCACAACCACTACCCGTGGGGCTGGGCCTGGGCCGGCAATACGCCCTTTAAGCGCTGGAAGCGCGAGACGCACGAAGGCGGCGTCACCGATCCGCTCATCGTGCACTGGCCAAAGGGCATCGCTGAACGTGGCGGAATTCGCCACCAATACGCACATGCGATCGACCTCATGCCCACGCTGCTCGACGTGTTGAAGATCGAGCCCCCGAAAGAAATCGCCGGCGTGAAGCAGAACCCAATCGAGGGCGTGAGTTTCGCCCACGCATTCAAAGACGCCAACGCTCCGACCAAGCACGTCACGCAGTACTTCGAGATGATGGGGTCGCGCGCGATGTACCACGACGGCTGGAAGGCGGTCGTGTTCCACCCGATGCCGGCGGTCGCATACGACGGAAGCGACCCGAACTTGCCGTTCGACAAAGACCAATGGGAGTTGTACAACGTCGCCAACGATCGTTCGGAGTCGAACGACCTCGCCGCCACGAGACAGGACAAGTTGCAGGAGATGATCTCGCTCTGGTGGAAAGAAGCGGAGTCACACCGAGTGTTGCCACTCAACAACCAACCCGGGAAATTCGGCGACCGCCGACACCACCGCGAGCGATACGTCTACCGCCCCGGCATCGGGTCGCTGCCGCGCGCCGTCGCGCCGAATCTGCACAACCGCGGCTTCCGCGTGATCGCCCAAGTCGACTCACCCGGTTCGGTGAACGGCGCGATCTGCGCCCACGGCTCGGCGTCAGCTGGATACGCAATTTACGTGCGCGACAACCGACTCCATTACCTGCACAACTTCTTGGGGCTGCAACGATTCACTGCCGCAGCCAGCGTGCCGGTGCCGCGCGGTAAGCACCAATTGATCGTCGAATTCACGATGACCGGCCGCTTCAAGGGCAACGTCGAGTTGTTCTACGACGACTTGCCCGTCGGAGCCGCCGAAATCCCCGTTACCGTGCCGTTCTTCTACGGCACGGCTGGTTTCACCGTCGGCTACTTGCGCGGACACTCGGTCATCGAGCAGGTGCACGCACCGTTTGCTTTCACGCCAGGGGCACTCATCACCGTGACAGTCGAGCCGGAGGGCTCGACATGGCGCGACCCTGCCCGTGAAGACCGCGCCGCGCGCGCCACGCAATAGCCACACTTGAACGCATGAGCAGCGGCACACGGCGGCCCAACGTGCTGCTCGTGACGCTCGACCAATTTCGCGGCGACTGCCTCTCTCTTCTTGGGCACAAGGTCGTGCGCACGCCCAACCTCGATGCACTCGCAAAAGAGTCGGTCACGTTCGCCCGCCACTACAGCCAAGCCGCACCCTGCTCGCCCGGTCGCGCCAGTTTGTACACCGGTACCTACCAGATGAACCATCGTGTGTGCTTCAACGGTTCACCGCTCGACGACGGTCTCGACAACGTCGCGCGAGTCGGCCGACGTCTCGGCTACTCACCTGCACTCTTCGGCTACACCGACCAGGGAGTCGACCCGCGCACGACGACGAGCGCCGACGATCCGCGACTCTCGACGTACCAGGGAGTGCTGCCCGGATTCGACTGGACACTCGACTTGAGCGAGCCGTACGTCCATTGGCTTGCCCACCTGCGCGCGAACGGTCACCACTTCGACGACCACATCGCGGCGTTGATGAGTGAGCCTGAGCGAGACGAGTCGCTCAGCATCTCCGCGTTTCTTACGGACACGTTTCTCGACTGGCTCGACAACCGAGACGCTCGCGAATCTCGAACACCGACCAGCCCGGGCGAGACGCCGTGGTTCGCGCACCTCAGTTATCTGCGACCTCACCCGCCGTACACCGCAGCGGGCAAATGGTCGCGCGCATACGACCCATCGCTCGTCAACATGCCGATCACGCCATCGGAGCAACGTCACGGCTTTCACGATGCGGTGATGCAGCTGCCCGACACGTCTGCACCGCGCACCGAAGCAGGCATGCGCAAGATGCGTTCGCAGTACTACGGCATGATCGGCGAGGTTGATCATCAACTTGGTCGCGTGGTGTCAGCGCTGCGGGAGCAGGGCCATTGGAACGACACCGTCATCGTCATCACGGCGGACCACGGAGAGCAACTGGGCGACCACGGTTTGCGCGAGAAGGTCGGTTTCTTTGAGCAGAGCTATCACATCATCGGAATTGTGCGCTCACCGACACATGCGACAGGTCACGGTCGAGTCGTGCGCGCGTTCACCGAAAATGTCGACGTGTTGCCCACGTTGTGCGAACTACTCGGCGCGACACCGCCAGCACAGTGCGACGGCAGATCTCTCGTGCCGTGGTTGGCGGGCGAGACGCCAGCCGAATGGCGCGAGATGGCGACATGGGAATACGACTGGCGGCAGCTCTACATCGACGATTCCCGGGACGGGTCTGCCCTCAATTGGCCGCGCGACCGGCGACTCGAGCGACAGAACCTGTGCGTGCAGCGCGACGAGAACGCTGCATACGTGCAATTCGGCAACGGCGACTGGTTGGCGTTCGACCTCGAGAGCGACCCGACGTGGCGAACCACTATCGATGACCCTTCACGCGTGCTTCCCCTCGCGCAACGCATGCTCACGTGGCGCTCGCAGCACACGGAGCGGAGACTCTCCGGGATGAAACTTGAGGCAGGCGGCGTCGGGCGCTGGCCCGACGGTGTGCTCTGGCGCGAGTCGCGCTGACCGACAAAGTCTGCCGCTGCGAATTGCGCTAACCGAGTCGCGCTCGTCTCACCCGCCATAACCACGGCACTCCAACGATCATCGCGAGCGATGCGACGAACGTTCCGACTGCAAATGTGTCGATGAATGCATCATCGGCGAGTCGCACCAACACAAATGCAATCAATGCGATCGAACCGCTCGACACCCCGCGCAGGAACGAGGCGAACATCCGCCACCGTTGCGACCACGACACGATTCGCTCTACGAATGAAGCGAAGACGAACGACGGACCGAAGATCCCAACTGTCGCGGCGACCGCTCCGCCAAAACCGGCAAGGTGCCAGCCAATGAACGTGGCGGTGGTGAACACCGGCCCGGGCGTGAATTGACCGACGGAGATCGAGTCGAGTAGCACCTCCGGCGATATCCAGCCACGAGCGACGATTTCTGACTCCAGGAAGACGAGCAACACATAACCGCTGCCGTAGATCACAGATCCGATCTGCAGAAAGACCACGAGGATCTTCCACAGCGGAACCGCCACGGTCGCTGCACCGACGATCGTGGCCGCACCGAGAAACACTGGCGAGAGATTCATTTTGGTTCCCGGCACTCCCGTTCTGTCACGTGTCACACCAGTTCGCGGGTGGCGAAACGCAATCGATGCCGCTCCGACAATGAGCAGCACCAATAATTCGGCGACTCCAAGCACGGCCCCCACAAGTGCAAGCACCACCACCATTGCGTCTTTCGCGTCGCGGACGGCCGTTGTACGCAACTTCCACAACGCCTCGAGCACGACCGCCGCCACAATCGGCGCGACCCATCGGCGAATCTCGGCAATCGCGGCGCGAGTCAGCACGTCTTCGTATATCCACCCGATGACGCACATGATGCCGAAAGCCGGAGCGATGAATGAAACTCCGCTCACCAACAACCCGCGCCAGCCGGATCGTCTCGCGCCGAGCGCCATCGCCATCTCCGTCGAGTTCGGGCCGGGCACCAGCGCGCACGCACCAACCAGTCGTACGAAGTCGTCGTCGCTCTCCCACTTTCGCTGCTTCACTACCCATCTGCGCATCATCGCGATGTGCGCCGCCGGTCCGCCCACGCCGACGATGCCGAGCCAACCGAACAAACGCAACAGTTCGACGAGCCGTCCACCGGATTGCTTCGTGGCCGCCATGTTCGGCAAGGCTAAGGGAATGAAGTTTCGCTGGGGTGTGGCTGGCACGGGCCGAATTGCCAGCGACTTCGTCGACGGTCTTCGTCAAGTGCCTGACGCCGACGTCGTAGCCGTCTGCTCCCGCTCGAGCGACACGGCCCGCGGCTTCACCGATCGACGCGCCATTCCTCACTCATACGGTTCGTACGAGGCTCTCGCGGAAGATCCGAACGTCGACATCGTCTATGTCGCGACCCCCAACTCCCGGCACCGCAGCGACACCGAGATGTACCTCCGCGCCGGCAAGCACGTGTTGTGCGAAAAACCATTCGCCCTCAACAAGTCGGAGGCCAAGTCGATGGTGCGCACGGCCCGCGACTCCCGACGCTTCGTGATGGAAGCGATCTGGAGCCGATTCCTGCCGGTCTATGTAGCGCTCCGAAACGTCCTCGAGGCACGACCTCTTGGACGCATCACGCACGTCGAAGCTGACTTTGGTTTTGTTGGTCCGACCGACGCACGACATCGACTCAACGACCCGGAACTCGGCGGCGGCTCCGTGCTCGATCTCGGCATTTACTGTCTTCACTTTGCTCGTTTCGTTCTCGGCGGTCACGACACCGTCACGGCATCTGGCGAACTCAATGACCAAGGCGTCGACGTCGACGCCACTTACACGCTCGGCTACGTGAGCGGTGCTACCGCAGTGCTGCGCAGTTCGCTGAAAGTCGCCACTCCGTGCGTCGCGAAGATCGTCGGTGAACGCGGCACCATCACGCTCGCACCTCGCATGCACGTCTCGCCGGGTTTTTCGGTGGCTCTCAACGGCCGCGCTGAGGTGTATCACCGTCACGACGAGACCGGCCAAGGGTTGCGCCACCAAGTCTTCGAGGTGCATCGCTGCATAGAGCAAGGCTTTATCGAGAGCCCGTGGCTCACGCACGCCGAAACGTTGGCATACTCAGAGACGATGGACGAGATTCGCAGGCAACTCGGTGTCAGATACGCCACAGACAGCGCAGCAACATGAGTTCCGGGGCACACTCACGGCACGGCATCGTCGCGAGCGCAGACGGCGCTGCCACGCAGGCCGGTGCACATGTGCTGGCGCTCGGCGGCAACGCCGTCGACGCTGCGATTGCGACGAGTGCCGCCATGGCGGTCGTCGCGCCGCACCTGTGCGGGATGGGTGGCGATCTCTTTGCACTCGTGCACACGAACGGCGCAGTCCACGCACTGGACGCGGCAGGACGCGCTGGTTCTGGGTCGAATGCGGCGCAGTTGCGAGCCGAGGGTCATCGGGAGATGCCGTTCCACGGCGACATCAGAACCGTGACCGTACCCGGCGCTGTCGCAGGCTGGGTCGAGCTGCACGAACGCTTCGGCACGCTTCCTCTTTCGACGATCTTTGCTCCTGCGATCCGCCTCGCTGAAGAAGGCTTCCTCGCCTCACCGCTCCTCGTGGGCTCGCTGCAGTTGATGCCGACGAGTTACAAGATCAACTTCGCCGAACTCGCGCGACAGGCCGTCACTGCCGGCTCGCCCGTGCAACGTGCGGGTGCTGCACGCACGCTGCGTGCGATCGCATCGGGTGGTGCGCGCGCGTTCTACGGCGGCGAGTTTGGCGACGGACTCTTGCGGCTCGGCAACGGCCACTACCAAGCAAGCGACCTTGACTCGGCACGTGCGGAGTGGGTGACGCCGCTGCGTATCGACGCCTTCGGGCACGCAATCTGGTCGATTCCGGCACCTTCGCAGGGCTACCTCTTTCTTGCTGCGCTCGGGGTCGCCGAGACACTCGATTTGCCGGACGACCCCAATGACGCACAGTGGGCACATCTCTTAGTAGAGGCAACGACCGCGGTCAGTTATGACCGTCCGGACTTGCTCCATGATGACGCCGATCTTGCGGCGCTGATTCCGTCGCTCGTCTCCCGCGCGACCATGGTGGACCCCTCAATTGCTTCGCCGCGGCCGGCACCGAGCTCTGATGGAGACACCACGTATCTGTGCACCACCGACCGTGACGGCATGGGGGTCTCGCTCATCAACTCCAACGCTTCGGGCTTTGGTTCGCTACTCGTCGAACCCTCGACGGGAATCAACCTCCACAACAGAGGGCTCGGTTTCTCGGTGCAAGAGGGACATCCTGCGGAAGTTGCGCCGGGCTGCAAACCGCCGCACACGCTCTGCCCGTCGGTCATTACGCGCAAAGACGGCTCCCTCTATTCGGTCTTGGGAACGATGGGCGGCGACGCGCAACCGCAAATCGTGCTGCAGATCATCACTCGAATGCTGCGCAACAATCAATCAAGGTTTCCGTGGGACACGGTCGACGCAGGTCGATTTGCGTTGCGCGGGCCGAAGACCGGCTTCGACACCTGGACGAGCGGTAGCACTCCGGTCGTCAATGTGGAAGGTCACGCTCCCGACGATTGGGCGACGGGTCTTGCCGACCGTGGCCATGCTGTCGAGCGACGCGGACGATTCGACTCTGGCTTCGGTCACGCACATGCGATCGTCGTGCGCGACGATGGCACCATGGCGGGCGGTGCCGACTCTCGTAGCATCGTCGGCACGTGCGCGGGGTTGTAGACGACCAGATCGCTCGAGGCGAGCAACGTCAGCTGACGGCGTAGGTCACCTTCTCTACGAGTTGCTTGTATACGGCGTCGCCTTTGGCCGTGAATCTCAGGGTGCAGGTGCCTCGGTTGACGAAACGAACGCTTGTCACACCCCGACCACGAGTCACGGTGCAGACGTCAGGAGTGAGGCTCTTTCCACGAGCATCCACACCCTGCTCAGTGACCATGCGGTCATTCTGAAGATTTAGCGTTGCGCCTTTGCGCACCGACGCACCGTCCTTGGGGAGGCCGAAGGATCGCATCTTCAACTCTTGCGGTGCAAGAAATACGAGCGGTGTAATCGTGTCGAGAGACGTATCGCTCAGCCCACGGTGATCTCGATACACGAAGAGAAAGCAGTTCCACGGTCCGCACTCGTAGCTTTGGGAGCCGACGGTCACGTTCTCGCGCACGGTGAAGGTGAGCGGTGCCGATGCCGGCTGCGATCCGCGAGCGCCGTCCATCGTCGCCCAGACCATGACTTCGGTTTGTTGCAGGCTGCCGTTGCACAGCAATCCGGTCGCGGCGCGCTGCCCAACCTTTGGTTGATAGCACTGCTGAATGTAGACGCCCTGCGTCGCTGGAATTCCTGCCAAGGTGACGCTGATCTTCTCACCATCGACGAGCGAGATCTGCTTGCTCAGCGAAACGGCGACTGCCGCGGAGGCAGCCGAGGACGACGCCAGTGGCGCGATCAAGATTGCAGCGAGGAGTGCGGTAAGGGCTTTGGGGCGGATGTTCATGCTGGGCACCTTTCAGTTCGTCGTACTTGTCGGATTCAACCCCGAGGGCATCAGCCACCGGTTCTGAACGTGATCGGCACGAAGGCGTCTTGCGAACGATCTTCGCGACGAGTGTGATCAGCGAACGTCACTACACCGCACTGTTCTTTCGTGCAGTCAATGGCGTCACCAAGCGCTCGCACGAGCAAGGTTATGGAGAACGATCCGTCGACGGCGAAGGGAACAGTGAGACCTTTGGCATACGCCGGAGGGTTCGAAGACACCCATTCAGACACGGGGGAAGACCCGTCGATATTCACACCGCCGACGCAGCGACGGGCGTCGGTCCAAGCCGCCTGGTTGCAGACGATCACATAGACGCCCTTACTGATGTCATACCCCGTGCCACGCACGGTGACCTTGACGCCGCTCGGGTCGAGTGAAGAGCTCTGGCTCAACGTGAGTCGCGGAGTTCCGACGGTGCGACTCGCGGTCGTCGGTACGGCCGTCGTCGAAGCGGCAGGTGCCGCCGTTGACGGAGTCGCAGCGGTTGTGGTGCTCCGTGCCGCATTGGTCGTGGCCACCAGCACCGAAGTCGCCGACTCCGCGACCGATGTCGACGTCTCGTCGTCACTCGGAAGAGTGGAGGTCAAGACGACGGTCGTTGCCGCGCCGGCGAGCGTCGTGGCAACGAGCCCCTGCGCTGGCTGTTGTTTGGCCGCGGGGCTTGACGCTGCGCCGCACCCCGCGAGAGCGAACGCCACGAGCACCGGCAGAAGTAACCGACGTCTCATCATCTGGCTCGGGCGAGGGATTCCCCGGCTCGTACCCTGAAAGCCGATGCTGCGGCGGGTGGTGGTGTGCTCGTTGCTCATCGTCAGTGTGTCCGCGTGCGGCAACGCGAACGAGTCTGCCACCGACGGGTCACGGTTCATTCTGTCGCAGGATTACCCGCTGCCCGTCGTCGAGCGCGAGGAACCTCGTTTGCCCACAAAAATCGTGGACGCCAGCGACACCGAAGTCGTCGTGACGGATTCCTCACGTATCGTTGTGCTCAATCAGGCCATTGCCGAGATCGTCATCTCACTCGGATTACGAAGCAACATCATCGGTCGCGACGCAACGACGACCATCGAGTCACTGGAGTCCGTGCCCAAGGTGAGCAACGGCCACGATGTCAGTGCCGAGAGCGTGTTGTCACTGCGACCCACCGTGGTGATCGGTGACACTCGCACGGGCCCGCCGGAGGCCATCGAGCAGCTTCGTGGTGCGGGAGTCGCAGTTGTGATCGCTCCCGAGGTGTGGACTCTCTCGGCACTTCCGGGCAGAGTCGAGTTGCTGGCCGCCGCGCTCGGAGTGCCGCGCGCAGGCGAGCGACTCGTCGCACTCAGTGAATCTTCAGTCGACGACGCCCTGAAGAACGTCGGAAACGCGAAGTCGATCTTGCGAGTCGCATTTCTCTACGTGCGAGGCACGGCGTCTGTGTATCTGCTCGGCGGCTCGGGTTCGGGTGCGGACGAGATCATCGCCGCCGCCGGTGGTGTTGATGTCGGTGCACTCAACGGGCTCTCCGCGTTCACTCCCCTCACTGCCGAGGCGATCGTGCAAGCCGACCCCGACGTATTGCTCGTCATGACTCGCGGTCTCGAGTCAGTGGGCGGCATCGACGGGTTGCTCGCTCTGCCCGGCGTTTCCAGCACTCGGGCCGCCAAGATGCGGGCCGTGATTGCGGTCGACGACGACCTACTACTGTCATTTGGTCCGCGAACCGGCGCGTTGATAAGACGGCTGGCAGACGTTTTGAGAACTTTCGACAGCGACACATGAACACCGCACGACGACCGAGCATTTCTGCAGTCGGACTTTTTCTCGCGGTCCTCTTCGCGATGACCGCACTTTTGTCGTTGGCCACTGGTGCCTTCCGCATCCCGCTCGGCGACTTGTTCCGCATCATCGGTGACGGGCCGAATCGCGACACCGTCGACGCCATCGCGCACGACGTGTTCTGGCAAGTGCGACTCCCGAGAGTCGTGCTGGCAGTGGTCGTCGGCGCAAGCCTCGCTGTCGCCGGTGTGATCATGCAGGGCATCTTCCGGAATCCGCTCGCGGAGCCAGCGACAGTCGGTGTCTCCGCAGGGGCTGCAGTAGGTGCGGTCATCGCGATCATCGTCGGGCTCAACCAGCTGCCGCTCGGTGTCCAAGTAGCCGCTTTCCTCGGCGGCACGTTGTCGACTGCACTCGTCTACGTTCTGTCACGGACTGACGGCAAGACGGAGGTCGTCACGTTGATTCTCACCGGCATCGCGATCAATGCCTTTGCAGGAGCTGTCATCGGCTTCGCCGTTTTCGTTGCCGACGACGACGAGATTCGCAGTGTCACGTTCTGGAGCCTCGGAACACTCGGACTCGCCACCTGGAAGTCAGTGGGCGTCGTGATTCCTCTCGCCGTCCTCGGAATGCTGGCATGCGCACGTTTCTCCCGGGTTCTCGACATGCTCTCGCTCGGCGATCGTTCGGCGGCCCACCTCGGCATCAGGGTGGAGCGAGTTCGAATGCAGTCCATTGCCGTCGTCGGACTGCTCGCTTCGAGTGCCGTCGCCGCAACCGGAATGATCGCGTTCGTCGGACTGCTCGTTCCGCACATCATGCGTCTCGTGCTCGGACCTCGCCACCGACACCTCTTGTGGACGTCAGGAGTACTCGGAGCCAGCGTCACATTGCTCGCCGACCTCGCGGCACGGACCGTATTGTCGCCGGCCGAACTTCCGCTGGGGGTCGTGACGGCACTCATCGGCGCACCGTTTTTTCTCTTGCTGCTGCGCAGCACACGTCGCAGCCAAGGTGGCTGGGCATGAACACGTCGCTCTCTGCGCGTGGCGTGCGGGTCGTTCGCAACGGCGCGCTGCTACTCGACGGTGTCGATATCGACGTTCAAGCAGGCGAGCTCGTGGCGGTGCTCGGGCCCAACGGGGCAGGCAAGTCGACGTTGCTGGGTGCCCTCGCCGGAGACTTCGCCCTCGCGGGAGGTGTCGTCAGCATCAATGGCAAACCTCTCGTGGAATACTCACCTCGCGATCTTGCCCGCGCACGCGCCGTATTGCCGCAACAAATAACGATCTCGTTCCCGTTCAGCGTCCATGAAATCGTCGCGATGGGCCGCGGACCATGGCAGGATGACAACGATGAGGCCGTGATCGAGGCAGCGATGCAACGAATGGATGTTGCTTCACTGTCGTCACGCACATATCAAACGCTGTCCGTCGGCGAACAAGCCCGCGTCTCGATGGCGCGCGTACTCGCCCAGGACACTCCCCTGCTCTTGCTTGACGAGCCGACCGCAGTGCTCGACATCGGTCAGCAGGAGCGGTTCTTAGCGATTGCTCGGGCATTGGTTGACGAAGGTCGTGCAGTCGTCGCCGTGCTCCACGACTTGAACGTCGCCATGCGATATGCAACCCGGGTGCTCGTCTTGCATGAAGGACGTTGCGTGGCCAACGGCTTGCCTGAGTCCGTGCTCACCCCGGCACTCTTGAGCAACGTCTACCACCAGAAGATTCAGGTGACGACCACCGCTGACGGGCGCTCAGTAATCCTGCCCGAACGGCACTGAATCCTCTCCGATTCACTGACTTTGCCTGACTGGGCTGCTTGCGGTCAGTGTGCTGACTCGAGCGCTGCCATGCGTCGGAACTGCTCGACCACGTCGGGGCTCTTGTACTTCGAATCGCGGGAGCGATACACCGTGTCGACGTTCACGCAGATTCGGCCGAATTCACCCCACTTGTCGTACGCGCCGAGGGCGATG
The DNA here is from genome assembly GCA_041180605.1 of Actinomycetota bacterium. Taxonomy (GTDB): domain Bacteria; phylum Actinomycetota; class Acidimicrobiia; order Acidimicrobiales; family Ilumatobacteraceae; genus F1-60-MAGs027. The sequence continues at coordinate 76,143 of JBEGRF010000006.1, forward strand.
TCTCGCGCCGCATCAAAGGCATCCATCCCTTGGTCTTGTCGTGCAGAGGCTTCACTCAGCACGAATGACAAGTAGTCGCGAACTTGCACGACGCCTGCATTGTCGGTGATCGGTCCGTGTCCGGGAACGATGACGTCTTCACCCAAGGAGACGATCAAGTCGCAGGCGGCGATCCAGTTTTCGAGCGGACCGGCCCACACGATGGGCGTGCCGTTGATGAAGAGGATGTCGCCGGTGTAGACGACTTTCGCATCAGGAACGTTCACGATGATGTCGCCGTTGGTGTGTGCGGGACCGACCTCAATGAGCTCGACCAGCCGACCAGCGACATCCACATCGAGACGACCTTCGAAGGTGCGTGTCGGGAGCGTGAGCGTGATGTCATCGAAGTCGAAGTCCCCGAAAAATCTGCGGAAGAGCTCGCCGACCTCCCCGGGTGCCTTGTTCAACGCAGCGAGCATCGCCGGCGGCACGTGCTGCATCTCCTCTGCAGCGGCTTTTGAAGCGATGATCTCGGCTCCGCTCACCCGTTCATTTCCGAAACAGTGATCACCGTTGGCATGCGTGTTGACACATGACGTGATTGGTGCCGCACGCGTGAGCGGTGCCATCGTTGCCAACATCGCGTCGGTCAATCGCAGGTCAAAAAGTGTGTCGACCAGCAGCGAACGACCGTCCCCGACGATGAGCCCGGCATTGCTGTAACCCCAGCCTCCGTCGGGTTGCAGATACGCATGACATCCGTCGGCAACTTCGTGGATTCCGAGCCGATAGTCGTGCATGGCGTCAGTGTACGCTCGCGCCATGTCCGAACTCGTGCTCGATTCTCTGCGCCGCCGGATGCGGGCAATCTTCTCCCTCTACGAGGACGCCACGGCGTCAATGGAGCCGCACCATGTCAATTACCGGGAGCGAGAAGGAGTCCTGCCGATTGCATTCAGCCTCTTCCACATCGTCAACATGATCGATGCATCGTTCATGTTGCTGAGCGGCCAGCCACCGTTGTGGAATGACGACTGGGTCAAGCGTGTGTCGCCTGCGGTGAGCGATCACGGCAAGCACCGCACCGTGGAAGACATGGTCCAACAACAAATCGGTGACTACGAAGCATTCAAGCAGTACATGGCAGAGGTGTTCGATCGAGTCGAGACGTGGATCGCAACGCTCTCCCCCAGCGATCTCGATCGCGTCATCTTCACCAAGCCCTACCCGCCCCAGATTGCTTCGACCTACTCGGCACGGGTGGGCGGCGACGCGGGCATCACCACGTTGGATGGCCTCGAGTGCTGGATTTACCAGCACGCGTTGCGGCATATGGGCGAGATCGAATATGCACGCCACCTCGTTGGCTTGCGCGGCATGACGTCGTAGCGCCATCGCGCCACAGTCAGCCGCGTTACGCGACGCTCACTCGAGTTACGCCACGGTGACTCGACTCACCGCGAGCATGCTGCACCAGTAAAAATCTCGTCTCGTGCCGCACGCCGGGAACACCACCGACTGGACAGGCGATGCCGTGTCAACGCGCGCCTTTTCTGCACCGGTCGAAATGTCACGCAAGACCACCTGCTCTACACCTCGTTCCGCGTCGAAGTGTGCGGAGACGATCTCGCCGGTCTCCGGGTACCACAGCATGTGCGACCCATGATTCTGAGAGTGCGACCACAACGGGCGTACAGTCGCATCGTCATAGGTGAATGCAGCCAGCACACCATTGCCGCTGTCGAAACCGACGATGATTTTGCGCCGATCGTCAACCACCGGTGGGTTCGCGACGACACCGCCCGGTAGCCCGCAAATCTCAGTCAACGACACTCTGAAGTCGTCGAGACGCACTCTCACCAAGTGCAGCGGTGCGGTGGCGACACCGACTCCGCGCAAGGTGCCGGCAAAGCGATGCGTACCTTCGCCGTTGTCAAGAAACCACGCACAGCCGTCAGCGATAACCGCATCCCATCCGAATCCCTGACCCTCCAGTTGTCGATAGACACCGTGTGCATCATCGAGTGCGAGCGAGACTCCATTCCATCGCGCACGCCAAAGTGCGGTCGTGCCGACCACGTATATGTCGTTGTCGTCGGCCGAGAGTCGGGCAATCGAAGCTTCTGGCAGATCCAGGGTTGCAACGATCTCGAGCGACTCAGGCTCGAGCACGACCAGTTGCGTCGCAGGGTAGGGCTCGTCTCGCTCGGCGCCCGGTCGTGAGCCGCCAAAGTCTTTGGTGACGAGGTGCCCGTCAGCAAGAACGACGAAACTGTTGTAGGGGCGGTGGCGAGGCAACTCGCATGACGCGCGCAGCTGCAACCGCCGATCGAGTCGATGCGCGTGATTGCCGAACACCACATAGAGATCCCCGTTGTCATGCACGCCGACACCGCCCGGCCACGCGGGACCACCCGGCAAATGCTCACTGGTTGCAATTATCTCCAAGCTTTCAGGATCGATTTGCTCGACCCACGCAACTGCTGCGTCACCACCGGTGTGGCAGAGCAAGAACACTTCGTCTTCTGCCGCGACGACGACCATCGTTGCGACCATCGCAGTTCTGCTCGTGGTGTGCAGCGACTCGCCCTCCCGAAGACCAAGTCGGGCACCGTCAACACACGAACGTCGTCTGGCACCACCATCTTCGAACCGCCACATCCGACTTCACACGGTAGGTGAAGTCGCACTCACACCACGCGCGGCTAGCCTTCCTCCCGTGCGACGACTAAGTCTTCTGGCGCTTGCTGCAGTGCTCGTAGCATGCACCTCCGCCGGGCCGCCTGCTGCCGAACTCTCGGCGTCTGCCGCGAACGGGCTCAAGCTTGCGCAGAGCAGCGGGTGTGCATCGTGCCACGGTTCAGACTTCGGCGGCGGCACCGGACCGACGTGGCAAGGCATCATTGGCCAGACGGTCGCCTTCAAAGGCGGCGAGTCCGGTGTGATCGATCGTGCGTACCTCGTCGAGTCGATCAAGTACCCCGACAAGAAAAAGCACGTCGGCTACTCCGTCGCGATGCCGACGAACAACCTCACCGACGCCGAAATCTCCGACATCGTCGACTACATCGAAGCCCTCTCGAAATAACCCATCGAGCACTCTGCGAGGGCGCCGCTCAACGACGACGAACGTGGTCGGGTGGTTGCAAGCCCTTGGCTCTCGAAGTCGGATCTGATTCCGGCTCGCCGAACGCCGTACGCACTGGCACGACACCACCCCAGAAGGGCAGTTCGTAGTCGCTGGCAGGGTCTTCTTTCGGCGGTCCGGTTCGCACCTTTGCGACTGCGAAGTCGAGTGACAATCTCCAGACTGCCGTCTGGCGCACCTCGACGGGGCTTGGTTCACGAGCATGACCGACGCGACCTGGCAACAAGAAATTGCTCAGCACGAGCAGTGCTCGCTCGCGCTCCTCGCCATCAAGTTCCTCCGGTACGCCGGTCACCACGACGCTGCGGTAGTTCATCGAAGAATTGAAGAGTGAGCGCGCCACGACCAGGCCGTCGAGCACCGTCACGGTCACGCAGACCGAGCCCGTGGTTCGCATCAGCCGACTGGCGACTGATCCGTGAATCAACAGCGAATCACCGTCAGGCGCGTAGGCCATTGGTATCACCACTGGCGCTCCCTCAGCATCGATGATTCCCACGTGGGCGACGAGGCCGTCGGCGAGTATCGAACGTATGACCGAGAGTTCCGAACTTCCCCGCTCAGGATGCCGTCGGAGCTCTCCCATGACGTACCGAGACTAGAAGACCATTAGTCTCGGCTTCATCGCAAGTTCGCCCCAGACAACACAGTCGCTCTCGTACGCATACAGGGTGCTCGCACTCACCGCAGTTGCAACGTTTCTCGTATCACTTGACATTTCCATCGTCGTGGTCGCCAAGCGCACCATCGAAGAAGATCTCGGCGGCGGCAGTCTGCTCACTTGGGTGTTCTCCGCCTACGCAATCGCCTATGCCGCCGCGCTCTTGACTGCGGGACGATTCGCCGATGTCTTCGGACGCAAACGCAGTTTCATACGCGGAGTGTTGTGGTTCAGCTTTGGTTCGCTGCTGTGCGGAGTCGCTCCCACTGCCTGGTTTCTCGTCCTGGCACGCGTCATCCAGGCATTCGGTGGTGCACAGCTCTCGCCTGCGTCACTTGCACTCGTACTTCCGGAGTTTCCGGTGGAGAAACGTACGCAGGCAATCGCCATCTGGGGCGCGACGGGCGGACTCGCCGCAGCCCTCGGGCCGTCGATCGGCGGCATCCTGGTTGACACACTCGGGTGGCGTTCGCTGTTCTTCCTCAACATTCCACTCACCCTGATCACGGTGATCGTTGGCCAGAAGCTGTTGAGGGAGAGTCGCGACGCGAACGCGCAACGCAAGGTTGATTATGTCAGTGCAGGGCTCGGATTCACTGGTGTCGCCCTCGTCGTGCTCGGAATCTCGCAGAGCGAGGTCTGGGGCTGGATCGACAGTGCCACGATTGGTTCGATCTTGGTTGGAGTCATGTTGTGCGGCTTATTCGCATTGCGCTGCCACCGCGCCGAGAGTCCGATTCTCGACTTGAAACTGTTTCGGCTTCCGTTCGTAGTCGCCGCCAACGTGGCTGGCGTGCTCTTCAGCATGGGATTCATCGGCATGTGGCTTTTGAACACGTTCTGGCTTCAGGCGGTGTGGGGCTACAGCGTCGCACTCTCTGGTTTGTCGACGATGCCGGGGCCGGCGAGCGCTGCCTTAGTCGCGCCGTTTGCAGGCAGGTACGCCGACAAATTCGGACACTCTCGCGTGCTCTTCGTCGGTTCGCTGATGTTGGCTCTCGGCACCCTCGGGCTTGCGCTAACGATTCCTGACACTCCGTCGTACGTAACGCACTATTTGCCCTGGATGCTGATCACAGGAACCGGGGTCGGTCTCAGTATCTCGACCCTCTCCAGCTCGGCCACCGCGTTCTTGAGACCGGCGCAGTTGGCGATGGGTTCGGCGCTCAACAACACATTCCGACAGGTCGGCACCGCCCTCGGCGCGGCGTTGTCGCTTGCGATAGCGGCACCCACGCTCGCCCGTGTCGAGACTGCGCGACGCAGCGGCGAGGCACTCCTCGACTTGTCGACGCGAGAACTGCACAGTGCTTGGTACATGAACGCTGCGATTTACTTAGCGGCCGGCATTTCGATGATCGCCATATTCCGGCGACCGACCGAAGCACAGATTGCCGACGCTCGCGGCTAACCACTACCCGAAGCGTCGCAGTTAGTCGCGACTGACTTTTCCACGCGTCACCGCGGCGACTGCGCCGATAATCAGTCCACCGAGGCACGCCGGCCAAAACCCCGTGACTTCCAACGAGTCGCTGAGGTTGCCGACGAGCATCAACATCCAGGCGTTCACGACGATGGTGAAAGCTCCGAGTGTGAGGACTAGCGCGGGAAACGCGACCAGTCGAATGAAATTTCCGATGACTGCGTTCGCGAGGCCGAAGAGTGCCGCCACCCATAGATGGCTCCAGATTCCGCCGCTGATGTCAATGCCGCGAACGAAGATGTCAGCGAGCCAGACCGAAAACGTGAGCAGCAACCAGCGAACGAAGAGGTTCACTTGGCGACTCGTCGGGTCTGCACCGGCGTTGCCACGAAGATCGGGATTCGCCGGGACGTCTTCTGTTTGTACACCTCGTACTGCGGAAATACCGCCACCGAACGCCTCCACCACGAGTCGTACTCGTCGCCCTCTGCGAGATGCACACGCACGAAGAAAGGTGCCGGGCCGTCCTGCACGGTGACTTCATCAGGGTGCTCTACAAGGTTGTAGTACCAGTCTGGGTTTTCTGGAGCGCCGCCTTTTGAGGCGACCAGGGCATATTCGCCTTCGTGCTCTACCCGCATCAGGGCGATCTTGCGCACGCTGCCTGATTTTGCCCCACGCATGGCAACGATGACCACGGGGATACCAGTGTCTCTCAGTGTCGCACCCTCGCGTCCACCAGTGCGCTCGTACAACTCGATCTGCTCACGCACCCACTGGAGTGTGCTCGGCACGTATGTTCCGCTCAGTGCTGCCACGGCTTCAAACTAGTGCAGTGAGAATTACGCTCGTACTCGTGAAGCAAAGCCGCGATGCAGTGCACACGCTCATCGCTGATCGTCTTCGTGGCAGCAAGTCCGTCTACACCCGAGGCCGACGCCAACTCGTCGACCTTCTGCTCGACTTCGCCCGACCGGTAAGCGTCGCTGACATGCTCCGCAGGAATTCGCGTCTGACACAGAGCTCCATGTACCGAAACCTGGTCGGTCTCGAAGACGAGGGCATCGTCCGTCGAGTGACGGGCAATGACAGTGTGCTGCTCTACGAGCTCGACGAAGAACTCATCGGACACCATCATCACCTCGTGTGCATGAAGTGCGGACACGTCGACGACTTCACCGTGCCCGACTCCACTGAATCAGCAATAGACGCTGCCCTCACGAGAGCCTCGCGGAAGTCCCGATTCACGCCAAAAGGACACCGTCTCGACGTACTCGGGCTGTGCTCCACCTGCTCGAAGGGACGCTGAACGACACATGCCGCCGTCGACAAAGCCTCCGTACGCATATATTGCGGGCCCTCTCTTCACCGAAGGTGAGAGGTTCGAGATGGAAGCACTCGATTCACTGGTCAACTCGCTCGGTTTCGACACGTTCCTTCCGCACCGCGACAATCCGCCGAAGACCGAGCACAACGTTGCGACGATTTATGCCAATGACAAGGGTGCCATCGATCGCTGCGACGTCATCGTCGCCAACCTCAATGGCATCATGACTGACGACGGCACGGCGTGGGAACTTGGTTACGCGTTCGCCCTCGGCAAATACGGAATCGGCCTCTTCACTGACTGGCGGGCACGGTTTCCGGCGCGTCTCGAGACGGTCAATCTCATGATGCAGTGCTCGCTGCACGTGCTCGCTCGATCCCATGATGAGGTGCGCCAGGCTCTCGTCGCATGGCAGACGCAACATGCTTCTCGCTGACGCGCGCCTCCTCAGTTTTGACTGCTACGGCACGTTGATCGACTGGGAGTCCGGCATCACCGGCACTGTCACACGAATAGCCGCGCCGCACGGCGTACGGCCCGGTGAGCAGGAAATTCTCTCGCTCTTTGCATCGCATGAAACCAAGGTGCAGGACGCCAACCCGACTTGGACGTACCCGGTGATTCTTCGAGAGACATGGCGACGTATGGCGACGAGCCTCGGCTTGCCCGACCCGAACAGCGGCGCCGAGCAGTGCGAGCGCGACGCCCGTACGTTCGCCGAGTCGGTACCGAGCTGGCCGGCTTTTCCTGACAGTCATGAAGCGCTCGTCGCATTGAAGTCGCGCTGCAAGCTGGTGATTCTCTCCAACGTCGACAACGCGAGTTTCGTCGGGTCGAATGCGCGCCTCGGTGTCACTTTCGACGCGATTCTCACCGCTCAGGACATCGGTTCGTACAAGCCGGATGTTCGCAACTTTCATGTGCTGCTCGACAAAGCGCGCGAGTTGGGTGTCGGCATCGATCAGCACCTGCACGTCGCGCAGAGTCTCTTTCATGACCACGTTCCGGCACAATCGGTTGGCCTGCGAACCGTTTGGATCAACCGTTACGGGGCAAAGCGTGCGGCAGCGAGTTCGCTCGGCGCGACACCTGCTGCAGCACCTGTCACCCCGCACTGGGAGTTTCCGACGTTGCGCGCGTTCGCTGACGCTCTGTTGGCCGGACGCTGATAACCGCCACCGCGACACAATCTCTCCGCCTTGGAGTCGACCTTCCCGTAGTGCAAGAGCATGACGCAGAACATCACTGCATGAATCGCAAAGTGAGAAGTGGCGCTCCCGCCAGGAATCGAACCTGGGACCTGCGGTTTAGGAAGCCGCAGTGCTGGCTCAATCAAACGTCGTAATCCCCTGTAAATAAAGCACTTTTTCAGTGTTTAGGAAACCAACAAACAAAGTGCTCCTAAGAACTCCACGTGAAACTCACTCAACCGGTGTTCACCACTGTTGCTGACAGTTCGCATTGCCTCTCCCATTTTTACAAGATCTGTGATTTTCGAGAAAACAATTTCTGAAACCCAATGATTACAAGGGTGCGACGAATGTATTCCTGGAGTCGAAAATCACAATAAAT
>JBEGRF010000007.1:0-11025 GCA_041180605.1 Actinomycetota bacterium
GCTCTTGCCGCCGACGCAAGCGGTGCGAACCGGTCGAGGTCGTCGACGGCGATCTTGGAGTTGACGCCACCGTTGCGCTCGGCGGCGACCGACCTGGCTTGCATGACGCGGGCGGCGACGCACGACGACGATTCGCCTTTGCCGCCGTCAACCAAGTCGTCGACGCGCGGCAGCCCGACGCTCAGTCGAAGGTCGAACCTGTCGAGAAGGGGCCCGGAGAACCTGCGCAAATATTTCGCTCGTGCAGCGTCGTCGCACACGCACACTCCTGGTGCACCGGCGCCACACGGACACGGGTTTGCCGCCGCAACGAGCAGAAAACGGGCCGGAAACGTGAGCGTGGTGCGGGCACGAGAGACGTGCACGACGCCTTCTTCAATCGGCTGACGCAGCGCGTCGAGCACGCTCGGGGCGAACTCGCCGAGCTCGTCGAGAAACAACACGCCCTCGCTCGCCAATGAGATCTCACCAGGACGCATCGCCGAAGTGCCGCCACCAATGAGACCGACCATCGAGATCGAGTGGTGCGGTGCGCGAAATGGCGGTCGCGAGACGCGACCACTCGGAGGCAACGTCACATGCGCGGCGGAGTGCACCATGGTGCAGGACAATGCTTGGTCGTCGGTGAGCGGCGGCAGGATGCCGGGCAGACGACGGGCGAGCATCGACTTGCCGGCACCCGGTGGGCCGACCAACAACACATGATGCGCGCCAGCAGCAGCCACCTCGAGCGCGAGACGGGCGACTGGTTGCCCGCGCACATCGGCAAGATCGGGCAGCGACGCATCGACTTCGACTGATGCAGGAGATTCGTTGGTCAGCCAGTCGTCGTCGCCGCGCAAGCAGGCAATCGCGTGGGCAATGTCGCTCGCTGCAACGACGTCGCTGGCTCCAGCGGCTCTCGCGGCCGCCACGTTGCCCGCTGCGACGACCACTCGCCTCTCCCGCACTGCAGCGACAAGTGGAGCCGCACCCACCACGCTGCGCAACGAGCCATCGAGACCGAGCTCGGCGACGAACGCGAAGTGCTGCGCTGCATCAGGCGACAGTTGTTCGTCGGCAATCAACACCGCGACAGCAATGGCGAGGTCGAGTCCGGCACCGCCCTTGCGCTCACCGCTCGGGGCGAGATTCACCGTGATGCGCCGATTAGGCCACGAGAAACCGCGTGAAAGAAATGCCGCGCGCACACGATCGCGGCTCTCGCGACACACTTCGTCGGGCTGACCGACGATCGTGAAGCCAGGCAACCCGACACCGACGTGCACTTCGACGTCGACGGCGCGTCCGACGACGCCGAGCAGCGTGGTCGAGCGGACCCTTGCAAACATGATGCCTCCAGATGCCGAGTTGCCCGGCCGTGACCTGTGAGAATGAAACGGCGATGCTTCTCAAGCGATGTGTGCACGGGTCGGCGACAGTGGCGACAGCAGTGGCAACAGCACTCTTGCTCGTCACCCTCGCAGCGTGCGCCGAAACCCCGCGCACCGCAACCAACTTCTGCCGTGTGCTCGCTGAACGCATCGACGAGATGACCGAGCCACCAGCAGACAACGCCGCTGTCAAGCGGCTGATCGACCACTACTCGCGCCTGGCAGAAGTTTCGCCGATCGAGGTGGAGGAACACATCGCCGCATTGCGTGACCTCTTCATCGCGGCATCAAAAGTGAACGTGAACGACCCCGAGAGCGTGCAGGCGGTCGCCGACCTCGCATATCAAGCCGACGGTGCGGCAGAAGCCGCGGGCATCTACGCGGGTGCTACCTGCGGAGTGGATTTGTCGACGGGTTTCGCGGTGCAAGTGCCGGAGCTGCCGGCTGCAACCGAGCCGACGGCGACGACCGTCGCGCCTTAGCGAATCTCGCCGCGCTTCAGGATGACTTTGTCGACGAGACCATATTCTTTGGCCTGCTCCGCCGTGAACCAGCGGTCACGCTCGGAGTCAGCCTGGATGTCTTCGACCTTCTTGCCGGAGTGAAACGACGTGAGCTCCGCCATGCGGCGCTTGGTGTAGGCCAATTGCTCGGCCTGAATTGCAATATCGGCGGCTTGGCCGCGCAGACCGGCGAGCGGCTGGTGCATCATGATGCGCGCGTTGGGCAGCGAGTATCGCTTGCCCTTGGTTCCAGCAGTCAGCAAGAACTGTCCCATCGACGCCGCGAGACCCACGCAGACAGTGGCAACGTCGCAGGAGACGAACTGCATGGTGTCGTAGATGGCCATGCCGGCAGTGATCGAACCGCCGGGCGAGTTGATGTAGAGCCAGATATCGCTCTTTGGATCTTCGCCCTCGAGGAAGAGCAGCTGCGCACAGATTTGGTTGGCGATCGAGTCGTCGACGTCGGAACCGAGCATGATCACGCGGCTCTTCAGCAGTCGGTTGAAGATGTCGCTGCGGGCATCCATGCCACCTTCGAGCGCCATCGGCGCGGTGACTGGCATGGAAGTCGTCGCTCCGTGCACGAACGGTGATGCGGACGACGGCGTGAGCGGTGATGTCATGCGCGCAAGGCTAATGGTTGGCGGGCTTGGGCGTCTCGCGACGTATGCCACTGAAAACGACGGCGACACGATCGTCGTTTGATATGCGATCGCGCGCAGCGAGCAGACCGGCGAGACCTGACGAACCTGTAGGGCTCACGTCGATGTCAGTGGTACGGTGCGCAAGCTCGTACGCCTGGTGCACGTGGCGTTCGCTCGCGACCACCGGCCAGCCGCCGCTTGTGCGCATCGCTCGGCAGACAGAGACCCAGTCGTAGGTTTCGTCGTCGAGGATGCCGTCGGCGAACGACGTCGGCGTGCCCGTCCACGGCGTCATGCACTCGGCCCAATGAGCGGCAGCATCGAGTGCCGTCTTGTACTTCGCGCTCGCCTGCCACGCGTGCGCGAGCGGTGCGCAGCCCTCGGCTTGCACGGCGTGCAGCGCAGCGCGGGTGCCGCCGGCATGGAAACCTTCGGCGAGACTTGCCGCGAAGGCTCCCCCGCCGACTTGCACGAACAGTCGCGCGATGAGCGGTGGCTCCATGTGCTCGGCGACATAGGCCATCTCCCAGCCGATGGTGCGACCACCGTCAAGGCACCATGCATTCTCCGGCCCTTGCACACCGAACGGGATCGCGCCGTCACGAGTTGCCTCTCGAAAGCGGTGCACGCACGGGTCACCAGGAGGATCATCTTCTCGGCGCGGGCAGTGCACCACGTCGGCGCCAAGATCGCGCAGTCGCTGCACCAGCAGCGCGTCGGCGTGCTCGGGCACGAACACACTGATCGGCCACTTCACGGCGTGCGCGAGCGTGCTCGCGGCGAATGCAGCGTTGCCGCAGCTGGCGATGGCAAGCCGAGGACGACTCGTCTGCGCGTCGGAGCCGGCGACGCCTGGCGAGCCGACCCATGGTGTGAGACCAAGGCGTTCAGCCGCCACCAGGTGCAGCAACTCCGTAAAGAGGTGTCGCGACTTCTGCGAGCCCGCCACGTTGTGCGTCTCGTCCTTCACCCAGACGCCGCCATTCTGCGAAAAGCCCAACGCACTCGACAACTCGTCGGCCCGGGCGAATGGCGTGAAGACAAAACCCGTGCCGGCCACGCCAGCGATCTGTTCGTCGAGTTCTTCGATGAGCGAGTCACGGTCGTCTTCGCTCATTCCGTTGGCGTCGGCGAAGGCATCCCACGCGAGATAACGGCGGAACGCGATGAACGGGTTCTTGTGCTTGGTGCGGCGCAGCGGTGCGACGTCGCTCTCGATGAGCAGCACGTGATGACGATCGTTGTCTTTGGCGTTCGGGCAGCGCCACGAGAGCGGCGTCTTCACCTCGACGCGTGTACCGCAGGCCGCACAACGCAGGCCCCGGACGATGGGCGGTCTGGCGCGGGGGTTGGCGCGCGGGAGCGTGGTGTCGCTCATCGTCGGCCGCGGCGCTGCGGCACTCTCAGCCTGCGACGCGACGGTTGAAGTCGTCGATCATCGCATCCCATGCGGGTACGAATCGACGCAGGTCGCGCCAGAACGTCTGCGAACGGCGCGCTTCGAACACTTCGAGCGGCGTGCCTTGCTGCTCCACCCAGGTGTAGTAGCCGAGGTTGAACACTCGGTTGCGGTCGCGTTCGTCGCAGTCGATCATGTGGTCGGTGGTGACAGAACCGAGGTGCTCGGCGAAGACTTCCGCGGCGTCGGTGGTGCCGAAGCTGCCGTTGAAGCGCTTCGCGAGCGTCTTGCGGCGCTCGCTCGGGTAAAGGTCTGCGCCATCCGTGGCGATGGTAATGAGCGCGTCATTGGCACCGAGACCGCGGACCTTGGCGACCTTGATGGCAGCGATCACGTTGGCGATCGCGGAGAAACCGAAGTGCTTCAGCACCTTCAACGTCGCCTCGGGCACGTGCTTGCGCTCGTGCAAGTAGCGCAGGCCGTCTTCGGTGTTGAAGAGCACGTCGAGTTCGTCGGTGGCTCGGTCAGACACATCGATGACGAGGTCGGTGTTCATCACGTTGTGGATGAGCGGGATGTGCTTGTCGCCTATGCCCTGGATGTTGTGCTCGCCGAAACCGTTCTCCAACATCGTCGGGCACTCGAGCGCCTCGACGGCACCGATGGCCGTGCCGAACAGCTCCTTTAGTCGGTCGCCGGCAGCGATGGTGCCGGCCGAGCCCGTCGCACTGGTGAACGCAGCAAGGCGCATCTTGTCGTTGCCGGTGCGTGCGCGAACGGTGTCGAACACGTGCGCGAGCGCGTTGCCGGTGACCTGCCAGTGCACGAGATGGTTAGCGAATTCACAGAACTGGTTGAAGATGAAGTTGCGCGGGTCTTTGCGCATCTCGTTGCACGCGTCGTAGATCTCTTTGACGTTGCTCTCGGTGCCGGGCGTGCGTACGACGTCACTCGGGTCGCTCGTCCACTTGTCGAGCCAGTCGAAACGCTCTTGCGACATGCCGGCGGGCAGCACGGCCACGCCGCGCGCACCCATGATCTTGCTGATGGCGACTCCGCCGCGCGCGTAGTTGCCGGTGGACGGCCAAATCGCACGGTGCTGCGTGGGGTCGAATTGACCGGTGATGATGCGCGGCGCGAGGCAGGCGTATGCAGCCAGCACCTTGTGCGCGGTGATCATCGGGAACCGGTCGCCGAACACCACGATGATCGGGCTCTCGATGCCGGTGAGCGACGACGGCAGCACCACATGGTCGGGCACTTCGACGCGGTTACCGGCCATGTCGTTGTACCAGTGCACGCGGAAGAGGTTGCGCGCATCGGGCGCGTTCTTGTCGACACCTTTGGTAAGTGATGCATCGATCTTGCGCGGGTCGGCGAGTTGTGCGAAGGTCGGCAGCACCACCTTGCGTTCGCGACAACGGGCGACGCTTGCGGCGAGAGCTTTTTCGTCGACGATGCGATCAGCGAGACCGAGTTGGTCGATCATTGCTGCGTCAGTGGCAGTCACCTTTACATTCTGTCAAACGAGCAGCGGTACTACTACCCTGAACGAACGCGGGCCGGCGTAGCCCAATGGCAGAGGCACGGCGCTTAGGACGCCGCCAGTGAGAGTTCGAGTCTCTCCGCCGGCACGGATGAGCACGGTGCACGAACTAGCGACCCCCGCCGTCTTGGTGGATATCGACGCGCTCGAGCACAACCTCGCCACGATGGCCGCCCGCTTGCCTGGCGCACTGCTGCGACCGCACGTCAAGGCACACAAGAGCACGGCACTCGCCGAGATGCAGCGCCGCCACGGCCACCGCAATTTCACGTGTGCGACGGTGCGCGAGATGATCGGTATGGCGCGTGCCGGGCTCGGCGACGACTTGTTGCTGGCCAACGAAGTTCTCGACTTGGAACGCCTCCGTGCGCTTGCCGCGGTGCAAGACCGCGCGATGATCACGGTCGCCGTCGACTCCGACGCCACCGTCGACGCGGCAGCGCGCGCCGGAATTCGCAATGTGCTCATCGACGTGAATATCGGCCTGCCGCGCTGCGGTTGTGTACCAAGCGATGCCGGGCGACTCGCGGATGTCGCTCGCTCGCGCGGTCTCAACGTGCGCGGCGTAATGGGTTACGAAGGTCATTTGATGGTGAGCGACGATCGCTCGGCACAACGACGCGAGACGCTGTCGGCGATGCAGGTATTGCGAGACGCTTCCGGCGACGTCGGCGGCGAGGTGGTGTCGGCCGGCGGCACCGGAAACCACGACGTGCACGCCGAACATCTGCGAGACACCGGCGTCACCGAGGTGCAGGCTGGGTCGTACGCGCTGATGGATACGTATTACTCCACGCTTGGCTTGCCATTCCACCAAGCACTCTCAATCCTGGGCACGGTCGTTTCGTCGCAGGAGAAATGGGCGGTCGCTGATGTGGGCTTGAAAAGCCTCGGCATGGACCACGGCAACCCGTCAATCAATGGGTGCAAGGTGTGGTTCTGCAGCGACGAGCACATCACATTCGCGACGGAGAAAATAGATCCGACTCACGGCGGCAATGCCAGTCCGGCGAGGGCGACACAGCCCACAGCGGGCTCGCGCATACGCGTGATTCCCGCGCACGTCGACCCGACCATGGCATTGCACGACCACCTGTGGATTGTGCGCGGCGATGAAGTGCTCGACCGCTGGCCGATCGACCTGCGCGGCTGGTGAAGTCGCGCCGCGAGGGCGGTAGATATCGCGACGAGCTAGTCGTGAAGTACTGCGGCCAGCGCGCGAAACGCGCGTCCGCGGTGGCCGAGTGCGTGCTTGTCGTGCACTGACATCTCGGCGAACGTGCGACCGTCGCCGTCGCGCGGCACGAACACGGCGTCGTAGCCGAAGCCGCGCGTGCCGCGTTCTGCTTCGGCGATGAATCCCTCACACACGCCTTGCGCCCATAGTTCGGTGCCGTCGGGGTACGCAACCAATGCGACGGTGCGAAATCGTGCGGTGCGCGACGGGGCAGCGACTCCACGCAGGGCGTCGAGCATCTTCGCGCGATTGTCGGCGTAGGTCGCGTTCTCCCCCGCGTAACGCGCCGTGTGCACCCCGGGTGCGCCACCCAACGCATCTACCTCGAGTCCCGTGTCGTCGGCTACTGCTGGCATGCGAGTTGCGTCGCAAATTGCGCGGGCTTTCAATCGTGCGTTGCCGAGCAGGGTGTCGGCGTCTTCGACGACTTCGCCGACCGAGTCGGGTCGAGGCAACAGCTCGGCGACACCGCGAAGCAGGTCTTGGATCTCGGCGACCTTGTCGGGGTTGGCGGATGCGCAGACGAGCCGTGTCACGCGCGCCGCGACCGAACTCGTGTCACGCGCGCGGTGACGGTGGCACGGCGATCACGCCGCGCTGCTGATCGAACACTTGCGCCAGACCACCCTCGGCGAGTGCAAGCAGCACGTCGAGTTGCTCGCGGCTGAACGCCTGGCCCTCTGCGGTGCCCTGCACTTCGACGAATCGCGCCGCACCACCCGCGAGCGGTGCGAGCATCACGACGTTCATGTCGACTTCGGCCGTGGAATCTTCGACATACGGAAGATCGATGATCGGCGTACCGGAGTGGATGCCCACGCTCACGGCCGCACATAGCGAATGCAACGGGTGCTGCTTGATGGCGCCACTGCCGACGAGCCGCGCGAGGGCATCGTGCAACGCGAGATACGCCCCACAGATGCTCGCGGTGCGAGTGCCGCCATCGGCTTGCAGCACGTCGCAGTCGATCAGCACTTGGCGTTCACCCAACAATTTCATGTCGCACGACGAGCGCAGCGCACGACCGATGAGCCGCTGGATCTCCACCGTGCGGCTCGACTGCTTGCCTTTGGCGGCCTCGCGGTCGACGCGCTCGGGAGACGAGCCGGGCAGCATCGAATACTCCGCGGTCACCCAGCCTTTGCCCGAGCCTTTCATCCAGCGCGGCACGTCTTCGTCGACGGAGGCCGTGCACAACACGCGCGTGCGACCAAACGACACGAGCACGCTGCCGGACGCCATCTCGGTGAAGTCGCGCTGAAACGTGATCGGTCGCAACTGGTCGGGGCGCCGACCGTCCGGGCGCGAACCGCCAGTGTTGTCGCGGGCTGCAGATTGCGGTGGCGTCATGAGGTTGCTCCAGAATGCCATGGCGACACTTCTCGCAATTCAGGGCCGAGCAGTCGACGACCGACGTTGGCAAACGCGTCGACATCGCCGGAAGAAAAGAAACGTCTGGTGGCGAGGTGCGAGGCTGGCGCGGCGAGAGCTCGCGAGTCGAGCAGTTCGCGCACTGCGAATGCGGTTTCGTTGGCGCTGCTCACGAGCACCACGCCGTCACCCATCACACGCTGGATGACGGGGGCGAGATACGGGTAGTGCGTGCAGCCGAGCAGGAGTGCATCGACACCGGCGTCTTTCACCGGCGACAAGAGCCGTCGCGCGAGCAGCGTGACTTCTTCGCCGTCGGTTTGGTCGCGCTCGACGAACTCGACGAAACCCGGGCAGGCGGCGGAAGTGAGCTCGACGTCGGCACCGGTGGATTCGATCGCCATGTCGTAAGCGCCTGAGGCGATGGTGCCGACGGTGCCGATGACGCCGACCTTGCCATTGTGCGTGACTCGCGCCAATGCACGGGCGCCAGGTTCGATCACACCAATAACCGGCACGGTGAGCGATGCAGACAGTACATCGAGCGCGACCGATGCGGCCGTGTTGCAAGCGACGACGATCATCTTGGCGCCGTGGTCGTGAACGAGGCTTTCGGCGAGTTCGACGGCGTATCCACGAACTTCATTCGCCGGCTTGTTGCCGTAGGGATACCGACCGTTGTCGCCGATGTAAACGAGCGACTCGTTGGGCATCAGGTCGATGAGCGAGCGCATGACGGTGAGACCGCCGAAACCGGAGTCGAACACGCCGATTGGCTGCTCGCGCGCATCCACCATGCGCTTCTTAGGCTATTGCGCGGTGCTGACTGCGACGCTGATGGCGCTCGGTGCAGCATGCTTGCACGCCGGGTGGAATCTCGCCGTCAAACGCAACGTTGACTCGGGTCTTGCATTGTGGGGACAATTCTTCATCGCGATGTTCATCGCGGCCGCAGTGCTCGTCGGGTGGGCGATCGTCGGTAGTGGGCCGAGTTTCGCGTGGCAATACACCTTGCTCTCGGGCATCACGCATCTCCCGTACACCATGCTGCTCGCGCGCGCGTACGGCACCGGAGACTTTTCCGTCGCCTACCCCATCGCGCGCGGCGGTGGCGCGGTCGGCGCGGCGGTGCTCGGAGTGATGCTGCTCGACGACGTGTTGTCGCCGCTCACGGTCGCAGGCATCGTGATCGCCGCGTCAGGATTTTTCTTGTTATCGCGCGGCTCGCTACGGCAGATGCGATTCGCGCTGGCGACCGCGATCATCATCGGCGTATATACCGCGATCGACGCCACGGGCGTGCGAGAGTCGGCTGACCCGGCCGCGTACGCACTGAGCATCTTCGTGACAACAGGGCTTTCTGTGTCGACGTGGACCTTCGCCACCCGACGCCCCGATGCACTCGTAGCGATGCGACGGCAATGGCCGCAATTCTCGTTTGCTGCAGTCTTCACGCTCGGCAGTTACTGCCTCGTCTTGTTGGCGATGCGTCGGGCACCGGTCGGTTACGTGGCGGTATTGCGCGAGTCAAGCGTGCTCATCGCAGCGTTCGCTGGGTGGAAGCTGCTCGGCGAAGCCGACCATCGGCGGCGCATCGGTGGTGCCGCAGTCGTGTTGGTCGGCTTGGCGGCTCTCGTCGCCGGCGGCTGAGCACGCTCGCAGCGATGCTTCGAAGCGGCGACTATTAGAAGTAGACGACCTTCTCGGCGTTCGATGCCGCCGTATCGAGGTCGACGGTGTAGGCACCAGTCGAGAGATACTTCCATCCGCCGTCACAGACGATGAAGACGATGTTCGCGCGCTCGCCACGCTCAGCGACTTCGTTGGCGACCTTCAACGCGCCGGCGAGCGATGCACCAGACGAGATGCCCGCGAAGATGCCGCACTCGCGCACGAGGCGGCGCGTCATCTCTACGCTTTCGCGCGGCCTCACGATGCGCTTTCGATCGAGGATCTCGCGACCCTTCCACAATTCGAAGACCGGCGGGATGTATCCCTCGTCCAAGTTGCGCAGCCCTTCGACCAACTCGCCGAGCGGCGGCTCGACTGCGACGATCTGCACGTCGGCGTTCTGCTCTTTGAGATAGCGACCGACACCCATCAGGGTGCCGCTCGTGCCGAGACCAGCGACGAAGTGCGTGATCTGCGGGCAGTCGCGCCAGATTTCGGGGCCAGTCGTCTCATAGTGCACGCGCGGATTGGCCTCGTTCGAGTACTGGTGCAAGAAACACCACTCGGGATGTTCGGCGGCGATTGCCTCCGCGCGTCGCACTGCCCCGTTCGAACCTTCCGCACCCGGCGTGAGGATGATGTCTGCGCCGAACACTTCGAGCATCTGACGACGCTCGACGGACACGCTCTCTGGCATGAGGATGGTGATCGGGTTGCCGGTGATGCGCGCGATTGCAGCGAGCGCGATCCCGGTGTTGCCCGACGATGGTTCGAGGATTCGCTGGCCCTTCACCAAGCGACCGGTCGCGTAGGCGCGCTTGATCATCGCGTTGGCGATGCGATCTTTCACCGAGCCGAACGGGTTCTGGCTTTCGAGTTTGGCGAAGAGTCGAACATCGGTTGACGGCGAGAGCTGGCTCACCTCCACGAGCGGCGTGTTGCCGATCAGTTCGAGCACGCTCGAGGACGTGCGCTCGGCGAGGTGCATCGCGTTTGCGTCGTTCATGTCGTGCTCCGGAGGGTTGAACTGTCGCGGTTTTCGCCACAGGCTCCGCTCGGAATCCTGTAAAACCCGATAGGAGTTGTCAACAATCTAGCGGCGAACCTGCACGGTCTGCCAGGCCGAACGGGCGCCAGCCGTCACATGCGTTCGACTGCGGTCTCGCTGATGTCTCCGCCAACGATGCGGAAGTTGCGCAGGCGCGGAGGGTCGTACTTCAGGCTCACGATGGTGTAGTGCCAATTGGGGTCTGGCGCCTGGGCGACGTCCGTCGCACT
>JBEGRF010000008.1:0-55461 GCA_041180605.1 Actinomycetota bacterium
TCAGTTCGTTGGTGCTAATTGCAGGCACGAGATGTCCTTTGGTGATGCGGTGAGTATGTCGCAGCCGGTGTCAGTGACGACCACGAGGTCCTCAATTCGCACACCGCCGAGCCCTTCACGATAGACGCCTGGTTCGACGGTCACTACTTCGCCGGTCTGCAACGGTTCGGGCATCGCGGTCCGCACCCAAGGTTGTTCGTGGATCTGCAGTCCGACACCGTGACCAGTCGAGTGGATGAACTCACTGCCGAATCCGGCGTCGACGATGATGTCTCGGCAGGTCTTGTCGACGTCACCGGCGGTGATGCCCGCGCGCACGGCGGCAAGACCGGCCAGTTGCGACTCGCGCACCACGTCGTGCATGCGCCGCAGTACCGGGTCGACATCGCCGATCAGGTAGGTGCGCGTCATGTCGGAGTGGTATCCGTCGACGAGCGCACCGACGTCGATCACGACGAGATGACCCTCTTCGATGACCGCCGACGTCGGGCGGTGGTGTGGCCGAGCGCCGTTCGCCCCCGTGGCGACGATCGTGTCGTAACTTGGGCCGTCGGCGCCGTGGCGTCGCATGCGGTATTCGAGTTCGTCGCGGACGTCACGCTCGGTGGGTCGGGCAGACATCATGTCTGCGACTTCGGCGAGCGCCGCATCGGTACAAGCCGATGCCCGGCGCATGCGGGCAATCTCTGCCGCCGATTTTCGCCGGCGAAGTTGTTGCACCACTCCGCCGACTGCCACGAGTTTTGCCGAGGTCTGGTCGCGAAGCGTCTCGTACTGGGCATGGGTGACCTCCGTTGGGTCGACTGCCACTGCAGAGCTGCCAGCCAGCGACTGTTCCATCGCTTCGCGCAACACTGCTGCGCTGGTGCCGACCACGACGCGTGCAGACGCACCAGCAGCGGCCAGTTGTGCGCGCGCCTGCTCGCCGTAACGTCCGTCGGTGACAAGCACCATCTCGTCGCGCCGCACGACGAGCGTGCCCGCCGAGCCGGTGAAACCTGTCAACCATCGAATGTTGTTCAGGTCGAAGACGACGAGTGCATCTACTTTCGTCGCATCACCGGTGACCGACGAACGACGGGCAAGTTCTTGGCGCACCAGCACGTCGCGGCCCGACACGGAGAGCGGCGGGAGCGGTGTCGAGAGGTCAGTCTTCTTCACTTGTGGGCCTCCAGGTACTTGATCATTGCTTCGACGCCGAGCACGTACGAGTCTGCACCGAAACCGGCCACCGTCCCGATTGCCACCGGGGCGACCACACTTTCGTGGCGCCACGGCTCTCGCGCCGCGGGATTGGAGATGTGCACTTCGACGACGGGCACCTTGGCGCTCTTCAGGGCGTCGTGCAGGCTCCACGCGAAGTGGGTGAATGCACCTGCGTTCAGCACGATGCCGTGGTACTTGCCAGGGGCGCCGTGCACTTGGTCGATCATGGTGGTGAGGTCGTTGGTCTGCTCGCTGTCGACCTGGTATCCGCGTTGTTCTGCAACCTTGCTCGCGCGCGCGACGTGGTCAGCAAGAGTCATCGTGCCGTAGACCGATGGTTCGCGGGTGCCGAGCAGATGGAGATTCGGCCCGTGCAGCAGCAGCAAGCGACCATTCGATGCGGGCATGAGATTCAGGGTACTGAGAGGGCATCGAGTGCTTCGTGCACTGACTTCTCGCTCACGTCGTGCACCGTTTCGATTCCGTTCGCTCCGTCGAGCACGAACGTGAGCCCGTTGACTGCCTTCTTGTCGTGCTTCATCAACTCCACCAGTTGCCCACGATTCACGTCACGCGGGACCTCGACGGAAAGCCCGTAGTGGCCGACGATCACTTCGCGATGCGCGGCGACCCGGGCCGCATCGACGCGGCCGAGCACTCTTGCGAGGTGCGCGGCATACATCATTCCGACGGCGACTGCTTCGCCGTGTGCCAACCGGAAGCTCGTCGCGGTCTCGAGCGCATGACCCAGCGTGTGGCCATAGTTCAGCACAGCCCGGCGGCCCGACTCTCGTTCGTCTTCTGCGACGATCTCTGCCTTAATTTCCACGCAGCGAGCCACGCGCGCATCGAGGTCGAGCGCGAGCAGGTCGTCGCCTGTCAAGAAGTGATACTTCGCCATCTCGCCTCGACCGCAGCGCTGCTCCCGATCCGACAGCGAACTGAGGTGACTCGTATCGCAGATCACGCCGCTCGGCTGCCAGAACGCACCGACCAAGTTCTTGCCGGCGGCAATGTTGACGCCGGTCTTGCCGCCGATGGCTGCGTCGATCATTCCCACAATGGTGGTCGCAACGTGCACGACGCGTATGCCACGATGCCACGAAGCTGCCGCAAAACCGGCGACGTCGGTGATCATTCCACCGCCGACCCCGACCACCATGTCGTTGCGGGTGATGCCTGCGGCGGCGAACTCTTCGCATAGGCGCTCGATGGTGGCAAGCGTCTTGTGTTCCTCGCC
Organism: Actinomycetota bacterium; assembly: GCA_041180605.1. Taxonomy (GTDB): domain Bacteria; phylum Actinomycetota; class Acidimicrobiia; order Acidimicrobiales; family Ilumatobacteraceae; genus F1-60-MAGs027. The sequence continues at coordinate 2,447 of JBEGRF010000008.1, forward strand.
GTTGCCTACGACGTGGCGCGAGATGCTCACGTTCTTCGGAAGGTGCGCACTGACGTCGACGGGAACTCCCGTCTGCGTGATGAGTGCGATACGTCGCACGGACTCGGGCACGAGCGAGGCGAGTTCTCTCGTGGCACCGGCGCCGACGACCACGTGGTACGAGCGGTCGCCGAGCCCCACGTGCACGCGACGGGTCATGATGCAAGCACGTTCTGTAGTGCGGCCAGCACGTCGTCGACGACAACTTCAATCTGCTTGTTGGCGGTGTCGACCCGCACGTCGGCCACGGACTGATAGAGGGAGCGCCGTTGCGCATCCATCGCCGTCAAGCGTTCTTCTGGCTGCGCATCGAGCAACGGGCGATGCCCACCGCGTGCTGTGCGATTCGTGAGTGTGCTCACGTCGGCATCCAGCCACACCACGCAACCCGCCGAGCTCTTCATCTGTGATCGATTTTCGGCCGACAGCACGGAGCCTCCCGCAGCGGCGACCACCACGTGTTGTCGCGAGAGCGCGTCGTGCAAGGCCATTGACTCGAGGCGCCGGAATGCCGCCTCGCCGTCCTGGGAGAAGATGTCGCGCACCGGCTTTCCGGCTCGGGCAACGACGAGATCGTCGGTGTCGATGAAATCACTCGACAGCCGCGCAGCGAGGCGCTTACCTACGGTGGTCTTGCCTGAGCCCATCATTCCGACGAGCACGATCGGTTTTGACATCACTGGCTCACGACCGGTCCCGAGATCATTGCCGCAAAGAATCAGCGAATGACCGGGCGTTGCGAACGAACTCGCCGACGGAGTCGCCGCCAAACTTGCGCTGGGCCTCGGCGGCGAGAACGAGGGCGACCATGGTCTCCGCCACGACTCCCATTGCAGGCACTGCGGTGACGTCGGTTCGCTCCTTGAAGCTGACGGTTTCTTCCTTGGAGACGACGTCGACGGTCTTGAGGGTCGGTCGATTCAATGTGGACAACGGCTTCATCGCGGCACGAACAACGAGCAGTTCTCCGGTGGTCATCCCGCCTTCGGTGCCGCCGGCTTTGGTGGTTTCGCGTCGATACGCGCCGGATTTTTCGTCCCACGAGATGGCGTCGTGCGCTTCACTGCCACGTCGCGCTGCCCCGACGAAGCCGTCGCCAATCTCCACGCCTTTCACCGCCTGGATGCTCATGATTGCCTGCGCGAGCATGCCGTCGATCTTGCGATCCCAGTGCACATGGCTGCCGAGACCGACGGGCATTCCGTAAGCCAACACCTCGACGACGCCTCCGAGACTGTCACCGTCTTTGGCTGCAGCCTCGATCTCCGCGATCATCTTCGCCTCTGCGCTCTTGTCGAAACAGCGCACCGGTGACTGGTCGATGGTCTCCCGGTCGGCTGGCGTCGGTCGCGCGGACGATTTCGTGGCGGCTGCACCCATCGAGACGACGTGAGAGACGATCTCCACACCGATCTGCCTGAGCAGCAATTTGGCGAGCGCTCCCGCCACCACGCGTGCACTCGTTTCACGTGCACTCGCGCGCTCCAGCACGTCGCGCGCATCGACGAAGTCGTATTTCTGCATGCCGGCCAGGTCGGCGTGACCAGGTCGCGGCTGCGTGAGCGGCATCTTCGTGGCTCCGGGGTGCGGCGACATCTCCTCGTGCCACACGTCGCTGCGGAACCACTCGGTGTTCTTGATCAATACCGCCACCGGGGAGCCGAGCGTGCGACCGTGGCGGACGCCGCCGATCAGCTCGAATTCGTCTTGCTCGAACTTCTGGCGCGGTCCGCGACCAAAGCCGAGGCGGCGGCGAGCGAGTTCAGCCGCGAGATCTGCGATCGTGACTGGCAAGTTGGAAGGCAAGCCCTCGACGATCACCATCAGCCCCTGACCGTGACTCTCGCCGGCGGTCAAGAAGCGCAACATGCGCGACGAATTCTACCGTTGTGATTTTGCAAGCTCGGCGAGTGCAGCGCGTCGCATGAGCGCAACGTCGGGACGACGACCGAGCCACAGCTCTTGCTGGCGGGCGGCCTGCGCACACAGCATGTCGAGTCCGTCCACCACCGTGCAGCCGCGCTCTCGTGCGGCTCGCAGGAGCGGCGTCTCAAGCGGGTTGTACACCGAATCGAACACACAGTGACGACCAGAGAGATTCTTTACGTCGATAGGCACGGCATCTGGCGACACGCCGGCCATACCAACGGGTGTCGTGTTGACGATGGTCGAGCACTCCCCGACCCTGTCGTGCTCGATGCCTCGCGTGCTGCCTGCGCGCACGGCATTGCCCACCGCCACCGCTTCGTCGCGTCGTTTCGGCGTGCGATTCGCGACTCGCACGTCAGCGCCAGCGCGAGCAAGTGCGGCCACCACGGCGCGCGCCGTTGCGCCAGCCCCGATGACTGCGACGCTGGCGAGATCTGCGCCACCGTTGCGCAGCGCGTCGACACATCCGATGCCGTCGGTATTGTGACCGACCAGCGAACCGTCACTCGCGCGCACGACGGTGTTGACAGCGTTGGCGAGTCGCGCTTCATCGTCGACTCGGTCGAGCGCCGGCATGATGACTTCTTTGTGCGGCATGGTGACGGATAAACCGCAGATGCCCAACACCCGCATCGCGTCGATGGCGGCAGCGGCGTGCGACGGCTCGACTTCGAACGCGGCGTACACCCAGTCATCACCGTGCGCCGCGAATGCCGCATTGTGGATTGCCGGTGACAAGCTGTGGCGAACGGGGCTGCCGATGACTGCGGCCACTTTGGTGCGTGACGTGGGTGTCATGGCAGAACCGCCTTTGGTCATGGCAGGACCCCGGCCTCTTGTGCTGCGGCCACGTTCTCTTCGTGCAGTCGATACGTCGTCGAGAACGCATGCCGCCCCTCTGCGTCGCTCAGCACGTAGAACAGCAAACGACACGCTTGCTTCTTCTCGCGCTTGTTCCTGGCCGCGCAGAGCGGATCGTCGTCTTTCGGGTCGTCAGCAGGGTTTATCGCCGCGATCAGCGACGCTTCACCGGGGTTTGCGATGGGTGTCGGCGGAAGACCTTTGCGCAGATACACGTTGTACGGCGTGTCGGCTGCCTTCAAGTCGGCGAACGACGCCCCTTCGGGAGCCTGGTAATAGAGCGCCGCATCGATCTGCAATTCCATACCGAGTTCGAGACGATTGTGGATGACACGTGACACGAGCGCGCGCTCATCTGCCACCTTCACCTCTTTCTCGATGAGTGAGGCGATGATCAGAATCTCGTACGGTGTGCGACCGAGCCGTTGCGCTGCCGCTTCGAGATCGTTGGCGACTGCACGGGTGCGCATCTCCTCGATCATGCGAACGAGTACGTCTTCTTCGGTCTCATATGCCGCCACGCGGTACAGCGCGGGAAACAGCAAGCCCTCATACGACGTGATTCCATCGGGTCGGAATGGCGCGGGCAAGGTGTTCTCGTCCAGCACGGCTTGCACTTCGGCAGCGGTGAAGCCCGGTGCATCGCGCTCGAGTCGCTCCGCAACTTGTGCCGCGGTGAAGCCTTCGGGGAACACCACCTCGACTTCGATCACTTCGTTGTCGACCGGTGAGACGACCGCGTCGGGTGAGTCGACTTGGCCGGCGATCGAGCGCACCTGCCAGCCGGCCCATGCGATGAAGACCACCGCAACTGCGGCGAGACCGATCAGAATCTGGCGCGAGTACTGACGCAAATTGGGCAGCATGCCATCGACATCGAAGTCGTCGTCAGGGCGGACCGGATCCCACGGGTCTTCTTGCCACGGGCGTTCGTTCACGAACGCCCCCACAGACCCAGCCGTTCGTTCACGGTTGCGACTCCCTCGCCCGCTGGTTGCGGCGGTGGTCGATGAACGACTGCAGCATCACCGCTGCCGCAACTTTGTCGACGACTCGTCGACGTGCGTCTGCCTTCATCTCCAGTTCCATCAGTGATCGGTCGGCCGTTTTGGTGGTGAGCCGCTCGTCGTGCAGATGCACCGGCACATCGAGTGCCGAGCGCAGTTGTTCGGTTTCTTCAATGGCACTCTGCGCGGCCGCCGTGACCTTGCTCTGCAAATTGAGCGGGAGACCAACTACCACCGCTTGCGCCTCGTACTCTGCGACGAGCGAACGGATCCTTGCGTGATCCTCTTGGCGCGATGCTCCGCGTTGCACGACCGTGAGAGGTGTTGCCACGCGCTCGTCGGGGTCGCAGAGTGCCACACCGATGCGCTTGCTGCCGAGGTCGAGCCCAAGACAGCGCATCACTTGGAGCGTCGTGCGGCCTCCACCGCTTTGGTCGCCGTCATGAGTGCATCGTCGAGGGCCGTCGGATTCTTGCCGCCTGCCGTCGCGATGTCGCCCTTACCGCCTCCGCCTCCGCCGACTTGCTTTGCGGCGTCTTTGATGAGGTCCCCTGCCTTCAAGCCGCTCGTTGGAGCAACTGCTGCGACGAGCGCGACACCGCCAGAATCGGAGACACCGCCCAGCACGACGGCTTCGATTCCTCTGTTTGCCCGCACGGAGATTGCAAGGTCGCGCAAATCGGCCGGCGTCAGGCCGTCGACTCGGGCGATCAGTGCGCCGTTCTGCGCTCGGGCGGCCAGCTCGGACGCCTGCGAGCCCAGTTGCGTTCGGCGCAGTTTTTTTACCTCGTCAGCAAGTGACTTGGCGTGGTCGACTGCGCGCTGTGCCGCGGCAACGAGGTCGTCAGGTTTCGCGCCTAGAACTTCGGCCGCATTCGCCAACGTGTCGGCGGCATCGAGCATGTAGCGCACTGCGTTTTCGCCGGTGACTGCCTCGATACGGCGCAGATTCGACCCGATGGAACCTTCACTCACGATCTTGACCGGGCCGATGTCGCCGGTGGCCGAAACGTGGGTGCCTCCGCAAAGTTCGAGCGAGTGACCAGCTTCGAGTACCCGCACCGTGTCGCCGTACTTGTCTCCGAAGAACGCGATGGCGCCCTTCTCCGTCGCTGCTTGCTTGCTCATCTCCGTGGCGGAAACGGAACTATTGGCAAGCACTTCGGCGTTGGCCAGTTGTTCGATTCGGCGGATCTCGGCTGGCGTCACTGCCTCGTAGTGGCTGAAGTCGAAACGCAGCCGGTCGGGGGCCACGAGTGAACCGGCTTGCTTCACGTGGTCGCCGAGCACCTCGCGCAGTGCCCAGTGCAGCACGTGCGTCGCAGTGTGGTTGCGGCGCGTCGAAGCCCTCGCGGCAGAGTCGATGGTGGCTGTCACTTTTGCACCGGCTGCGAACGCACCGCGCGTGATGCGCACAAGATGACGACGCAAACCTGGCGCGGCGAAAGTGGTGTCGATGACTTGGGCCGTCGCGGTCGGGGCTGATGCGTCGCCCTGCACGATGGTGCCAGTGTCACCGACTTGCCCACCGCTCTCTGCGTAGAACGGCGAAGCATCGAGGAATATTTCGTACACGCTTGATCCGTCGTCGTGGTCGTACGGTCCGAGTACTGCCAGCACTTTGCTTAATGCAGAGTCCTTCTCGTAGCCGACGAACTTGGTGGCACCGTGCTGGTCGACGAGCGCCTTGTATGCCGCGACACGCTGCGGGTCGGCAGCATCGTTCTTGCGGGCGCTCTTTGCGCGCTCACGCTGCTGGTCCATTTCCCGCTCGAAGCCTTCGGTGTCAACCGCGACACCGCGCTCACCGGCAATTTCTTGAGTGAGCTCGAGCGGGAATCCGTACGTGTCGTGCAACGTGAAGGCCGCCGTGCCGCTGATCTGAGCTTTCTTTCCCGATTTCTTGTCTCCACCCATCTCGTCTTCGAGGATGCCCAGGCCGTTGCGAAGAGTGGCTCGGAACTTTTCTTCTTCGCGTGTGATGACACCAAGGATGAAATCGCTGTTGGTCGCGAGCTCTGGATATGCGCCCTTCATCACGCCGAGCGCAGTCTCGACGAGCGAAGGCATGACGAGTCTTTCGCAACCGAGCAAGTAGGCGTGCCGCACCGCACGACGAATGATTCGTCGCAACACGTAGCCGCGACCCTCGTTGCTCGGGAAGACCCCGTCGTTGATCATCATCATCGACGAACGCGCGTGTTCCGCAAGAACGCGGAGACTGAAACTTGGACGGTGCTCGTAGTCGCCGACCTTGTACTCCGCACCGCTCAAACGGCGACCCGTGTCGATGAGCGGTGACAAGAGGTCGGTCTCCCAGATGGAGTCGACTCCTTGCACGAGCGTGAGGATGCGCTCGAATCCGGCACCAGTGTCGATCGACGGGCGGGGAAGCCGAGTGCGCGAACCGTCTTTCGCCTGGTTGTACTGCATGAAGACGAGGTTCCAGAACTCAAGGAACCGATCGCCTTTCGGGTCGTGCAGCGGGCCGCCGTCAGGGCCGAACGCGCTGCCGCGATCGATGTGGATTTCCGAGCACGGACCGCATGGACCCACGTCACCCATCTGCCAGAAGTTGTCTTTGTCGCCGAGCCGCTGGATTCGCTCCATCGGCACGCCGACGACGTCGTGCCAGATCTGTTCGGCTTCGTCGTCGCTCTCGTGCACCGTAATCCAGAGTCGGTCGCCGTCGAACCCGAAGATCTCGGTGGCGAGTTCCCAACCCCAGGGAATCGCTTTCTCCTTGAAGTAGTCGCCGAAGCTGAAGTTGCCGAGCATCTCGAAGAACACGAGGTGGCGCTTCGTGCGACCGACATCGTCGAGGTCGTTGTGCTTGCCGCCGGCGCGCACGCACTTCTGCACGCTCACTGCGCGATCGTACGGTGCGGTCTCCTCGCCCACGAAGTACGGCTTGAACGGCACCATGCCTGCCACTGTGAACATGATGGACGGATCGAACGGGATCAGGCTCGCCGAGGGCACCACCGTGTGCTGGCGAGCAGCGAAGAAATCGACGAAGGCCTTGCGCAGGTCGTCTGCCGTCTTTAAGTCGGCGCGCGCCATTTGGCTACTCGAAGAGGTCGTCGCTCGTCGAGTCGCGTCTGCCGCTCGTCGCGCCGCCCACCGTGTCGGAAACCTTCTCTCTCACGGCGGTCACGCGGTCGACGAGACCGTCAATGAATTGGTCGACGGACTCTTTCGTGGCCACCTGGTCGGCTTGACGGCGCAACCAGCCGTAACCGAAGAGTGCCGCGAGGGCACCAAGCGCGAACCAGAAGAGTCGTCGGAACATGACCATTATTTATCGTACCGCCGAGGCGGAATGATCGAGCCGTGTGGCGAGTTGCCGTCGCGCAAATATTCCGGCACTTCGATCGACGCGCCGCTCAACAGTGATTCTCGGGCCGCCTCCATCGCTTCGGTGACGGCGCGACTCTTCGGTGCGCTCGACAGGTGCATAACTGCGTGCGCGAGGTTGTAGCGGCACTCCGGCATTCCGACATGTTCGACCGCAGTCGCCGCCGCCGTCGCAACCGTGAGTGAAGTCGGATCAGCGAGCCCCACATCTTCACTTGCGAACACGATCAAGCGACGCGCCACGAACCGCGGGTCGTCGCCGGCCTCGAGCATGCGGGCGAGCCAGAAGAGAGCCGACTTCTCGTCCGACGCGCGCATGCTCTTGATCAACGCCGACACCACGTCGTAGTGGTCGTTGCGCCCATAGCGCAGCGCACTCGTCGAGAGTGCGGCCTCCGCATGCTCGAGCGTCACTTGCTTGTCGGGGGCGAGAGCGATCGCCACCTCGAGCGAAGTCAATGCCTGGCGGCCGTCTCCCCCGCTTCGTTCGACGATGAGATCACGGGCCTCGGTCGCGACCCGCGCCTGTTCGGTCTTTGCACCGCGGTCGAGCAGTTCGGCGACGTCATCGTTGGAGAGCGGCTCGAGCCGCAACAACGTGCTGCGACTGCGCAGCGGCGCGTTCACTTCGAAGAACGGGTTCTCCGTCGTCGCTCCGATGAGCGTGATGAGACCCTCTTCTACCGCCGGGAGCAACGAGTCCTGCTGCGACGCATTGAAACGATGGATCTCGTCGACGAACACGATGGTGCGGCGTTGCTGCTCGCCGAGCCGTGCGCGCGCCGCATCGATGGTCTCGCGGACGTCTTTGACTCCGGAAGTCACGGCAGAGAGTCGCGCGAACTCGCGTCGCGTGACTGCTGCGATCACTTCGGCAACGGTGGTCTTGCCGGTGCCGGGCGGCCCCCACAAGATGACCGACGAGAGCCGATCAGATTCGATGAGCCGGCGCAGCGGTGCATTGGGCCCGAGCAAGTGCTGCTGGCCGACGATGTCGTCGAGCGAGCGGGGCCGCATGCGGGCGGCAAGCGGCGCTTGGTTGCGCAGCGTGGCGAGTGCCGCCTGCGTGAAGAGGTCGTCGGCGCTGCTCGCCACTTAATTCGCCGGTTTGGGCAGCGTACGCAAGCCGAGTTCGCCGAGTTGCGCAGCTTCGACCGGGCCTGGCGCGTTGGTCATCGGGTCGAGGCCCGACTGTGTCTTTGGGAAGGCGATCACTTCGCGGATGTTCTCTTCGCCCGCCAAGATCGCAACGAGCCGGTCGATGCCGAACGCGAACCCGCCGTGCGGTGGCGCACCATATTTGAACGGCTGCAAAAAGAAGCCGAACTTGCGGTCGGCGGTCTCGTCGTCAATGCCGAGCAACTGGAAGACGCGACGCTGCAGTTCGGGCTCGTGGATACGAATCGAACCCGAACCGAGCTCCCAGCCGTTCAGGACGAGGTCGTACGCGAGGGCACGCACGTTGAGCGGGTCGGTCTCCATCTTCGCCAAGTCGTCGGGGTGCGGGTGACAGAACGGGTGGTGTCCTGGTTGTGGCTTCTTGGTCGTCGGGTTGACACCGACGAAGAGCGGGAAGTCGACGACCCACACGTAGCGATACGGTCCCTCGTGCACGGGCGGTCGGGCGATGTCGTTGCGCAGTTGGCCGAGCACGGTGCAGGTGGTGCTCCACTCGTCGGCGACTAGAAGCAGCAGGTCGCCCGTTTTTGCACCGATTGCCCCGACGAGTGCCGACTTCTCGGCGTCAGACAAGAACTTTGCGACAGGCGAGTCGAGCGCACCCGCATCTCCGACCTTCATCCACACGAGACCCTTGGCACCGAGTTGTTTCGCGCGGTCGGTGAGCGCGTCCAATTTGTTGCGGCCCATGGCGGCGGCCTCTGCATACACCGTCGAATCGACGCGCACGCCTTTGATGCACGCTGCAGATGCGAACGCCTTGAAGCCCGTGCCGGCGAACACCGCAGTGAGTTCGACGAGTTCCATGCCGAAGCGCAGGTCAGGTTTGTCGGTACCGAAGCGGTTCATCGCGTCGTGCCACGTGATGCGCTCGATCGGTGGCGGCGCCTCCCCCGTCGCCGCCCGGGCGGCAGCCATGACGGCGCGGGAGATTGCATCGAGCACGTCGTCTTTGCCGACGAAGCTCATTTCCGCATCAAGTTGCGTGAATTCGTATTGGCGGTCGGCGCGCAGGTCTTCGTCGCGAAGACAACGAGCGATTTGGTAATAGCGGTCGAGGCCGGCCACCATGAGCAACTGCTTCCACAACTGCGGCGACTGCGGCAGAGCGTAAAACGAGCCGGGTTCCTTGCGCGACGGCACCAAGAATTCCCGCGCGCCTTCCGGCGTGCTCGGCATGAGGAGCGGTGTCTCGACTTCGACGAAACCCTGCTCGTCCATCGCTGCGCGGATTGCGGCATTCACGCTGGCACGCAGACGCAGGTTGCGTTGCATTCGCTCGCGGCGGATGTCAAGGTAACGGTACTTCAATCGGATGTTCTCGTCGACTTCGTCAGCACGCTGGTCGATCGGAAACGGCGGCGGTTCGGCTGCGTTCAGCACCGTGAGCGTGCAATCGGTGAGTTCGACTTCGCCGGTTGGCAAGTTTGCGTTCACCGTGCCGGCGGGACGTGCGCTGACGGTGCCTTCGATCTGCACCACCCACTCGCTGCGGGCGTCTGCGCCGTCGTCGATGACGCATTGCATGACACCCGAATAGTCGCGCAAGTCGACGAATGCGAGTTTGTCACCGTGGTCTCGGCGGCGCGCCACCCATCCAGCGAGGCGCACGCGGCTGCCAACGTGCGAAGAGTTCAGATGGCCGCAAGCGTGCGTGCGCAGCGTGGTGGAAGCAGACGAAGAAGTCATGGGAGTTAGCGTCCGAGCGCTTGACGCACGTGAGCGACGAGGGAGTCGCGCTGCACCGATTGCTGCGAACCGCCTTCCATCGTACGGATGATGGCGGTGTTCGCAGCGAGTTCGTCGTCGCCAATGATGACGGCGAGCCGTGCACCCGATCGATCGGCGGCTTTCATCTGGGCCTTCATGCGACGACCCTCGTATGCGCGATCAGCTCCTATGCCAGCGGCGCGCAGCGCGGCGCAGACGCCCGTTGCTTGTTCGCCGCCGGTGATGTCGACGACGAATACTTCGACCCTCGAGGCCGGGGCACCGAACACACCTTCTGCGTCGCAGGCCAGCAGCGTGCGGTCGAGACCGAGCGCAAAACCGATGCCGGGGGTCTCTGGCCCGCCGAGTTCGGCGACGAGACCGTCGTATCGGCCTCCCCCACCGATCGCGGTATGCGCCGCAGCAAGCGCCGTCGAGACGAACTCGAAGGTGGTTCGGCGGTAATAGTCGAGTCCACGCACGAGCCGGTCGTCGACCACGAACTGGATGCCTGCAGCACGCAGTGATGCCTGCACATTCGTGAAGTGCCCAGCTGCAGCGTCGCTCAAATAATCGGCCATCTTCGGTGCTGCGGCGATGAGCGCCGCGTCTTCAGGACGTTTGGAGTCGAGCACGCGCAACGGGTTGCGCTCGAGCGTGGCGCGGCTCTCTGCCGACAACGCGCTGCCCTCCGCTACGAAGTGCGCGCGCAGCGCTGCCGCGTAGCGATCGCGGTCTCCTGAATCTCCGAGCGAGTTGATCGAGAGCCGCACCTGGCGCAGGCCGAGACGACCGTAGAACTCCATCGCGAGCGCAATCACCTCTGCATCAAGTTGCGGGTCGTCGGCTCCGAGCGCCTCGATGCCGACTTGGTCGAATTGTCGGTAGCGGCCCTGCTGTGGCTTTTCATAACGAAAGTTCGGTCCGGCGTACCACACCTTCCACGGTGTGACAGGTCGGTGCTCCACGAAGGCGCGGCAGACGCTCGCGGTCTGCTCCGGTCGCAGTGCGATCCGACGTCCGCCCTTGTCCTCGAAGTCGTACATTTCCTTGGTGACGATCTCCGTGGTCTCGCCGACCCGCAGGAAGACGCCGAGATCCTCGAACATCGGCGGGATGATGTGGCCGTAACCGGCCGTCTCCACCACGTCGGCAAACACCTGTTGGAACGCCCTCCAGCGCGTTGCCTCGGGGGCGAGGATGTCGCGAGTGCCCGGACTAGTGGCGAAGGTCGGCACGAATCAAGGCTAATTCGCAGACGGGTGCGTGGAGGCGATGTCGTCGTCTTCGGATGCCGCCTCACCCTGCCCTGGCACGAGTCGATAGGCGTCGTACACGCCGTCGATGTTCTTGATCATCGTGAGCATCGACTGCAGATGCCCCGGATCGGAGAACTCGAACTCAAAACGCATTCGCGCGACACGATCGCTGCCGGTGTGCGTGGTGCACGAGACGATGTTCACCCGCTGGTCGGAAAGTGCGTTGGCGACATCGCGAAGCAGGCGCGTACGGTCGAGGGCGACCACTTCCACTGCCGCAACATACGTCTGCGCGGCATCGAGAGCTGCCCATTCCACGTCGATGACACGAGCGGACTGATCCGTCGACAGCGAGATTGCGTTCGCACAGTCCACGCGGTGCACCGTGACGCCACGACCTCTTGTCACGAAGCCCATGATTTCGTCACCCGGCACCGGTGTGCAGCACTTGGAGAGCCGCACGAGCACGTCTTCGAGGCCCTCGACGAATACCGCATTTTTCGACTTTGATGCGCCGCTGCGCGGACGCATGGTGGGCAGCACGGGCACCTCGTCGGATGAGTCTGGAGACTGCAACTTCTCCGCTACTCGCGCGACGAGCGGACGCACGGCGACCTTCTTTTGGCCGATCGCGGCAAGCAGCCCATTCAAGTCGGCGAAGCCGAGCGACGCGATCTCTTCGGCTAGTTCCGGCGACGACTCCACGCGGCGCATCGACAGGCTCACTCGACGCAACTCCTCCACGAACTCGTCATGACCTTCGTCGACCATGTCTTCGAGGTGCTCGCGAGTCCACCACTGTTTGATCTTGTTCTTCGCCTTGCTGGAGGCGACAAACTCCATCCAGCCTTGCGACGGCCCCGTGCCTTCGGCCTTTGACGTGAGCACCTCGCACGTGTCGCCCGAAGCGAGTTGGTGTTCGAGCGAGACGAGACGTCCGTTGACCCGCGCACCGACGCAGGAGTGCCCGATCTCGGTGTGCACCGCGTAAGCGAAGTCGACCGGCGTCGACTTGAGAGGCAGCGAGATGACACGACCCTTCGGTGTGAAGACGAACAACTCGTCCTGCTCAAGGTCAGACTTGAGGCCTTCAAGAAACTGCCTCGGGTCGCTCACCTCGCCTTGCCACTCGATGATGCGGTTCAGCCACTCCACCTCTTGCGGGCTGGCGGCGTCTTTGTAGGCCCAGTGCGAGGCCACTCCCCACTCGGCGCGTTGGTGCATGTCGCGCGTGCGAATCTGCACCTCGATGGTCTTGCCGTCGGGGCCGACCACGGTCGTATGCAACGACTGGTAGAGATTAAACTTGGGCATTGCGATGTAGTCCTTGAAGCGGCCGACGACGGGCTTCCAGTGGCCGTGGATGACGCCAAGGGCGCCGTAGCAATCGCGCACGTTCTCCACCACGATGCGTATCGCCATCAAGTCGTAGATGTCGTCGAACTCACGGCCCTTCTGCACCATTTTTTCGTAAATGCTCCACAAGTGCTTGCCGCGAGAAGTGAGCTCGGCTTTGATCTTCACCGAGTCGAGCAGCTTCCCAACCTGCCCGAGCACGCGCGCCAGGTAGACGTTGCGCTCCGGTGCGCGGGTGCTCACCAGATGTTCGACTTCGGCATATCGCTTGGGATACAGTGCAGCAAACGACAGGTCTTCGAGTTGCTGCTTGATCTCCTGCATGCCGAGACGGTGCGCAAGTGGTGCGTAAATGTCGAGCGTCTCTTGTGCGACGCGCTGTTGTTTCTCCGACGGGCTCGACGCCAGCGTGCGCATGTTGTGCAATCGGTCAGACAACTTGATGATGAGCACGCGCAGGTCTCGCGCCATCGCCACCAGCATCTTTCGCATCGTCGCCGCCTGCTGCGCTTCTTGTGAGTCGAATTGCAGACGGTCGAGTTTCGTGACGCCGTCGACGATCGAAGCAACCTCGCCGCCGAATGCCTGGGTGATGTCGTCGATCGTCAACTCTGTGTCTTCGACGGCGTCATGTAGCAACGCCGCGATAATCGACGCTTCGTCGAGCCCGATGTCTGCCACGACGCGCGCAACGGCGAGGGGGTGCGAGATGTACGCCTCGCCCGTGGTGCGCGTCTGATGTCGGTGCGCTTCTCGAGCCGTGTCATATGCACGGTTGATGTTGGTGAGCGAGCCTTTCGGGTGCCTGCTCTTGTAGGTGGCGAGCAACGGCGCGACTTCTTGCGCGGTGGTGGATTGCTGGCGCCGCCACGGCAGCACCCGGGAGCCGGTTGCCATGGAAAAAGTCTAGGAACTAGCGGCGGCGGCGTTTACGCGGCCGTGGCGGATGCGTGAGCACGTTGCTCGCCGTGTTCCGCAGCACTTGCGACTCGCGAGTCGCGCCGGCCTCGCCTGCGGCGGCTTTCTGCGCGGCTCGGGCAGTCGAGTGTTCGAAGAGGGCGGCCATTTCCGCGCCTTTTGCGACGTGGTTGGCAACGGGCGCATACTTCGGCTCGCGGTTTTTCATCACCGCGTACAGCGGAGTGGCGACGAAGATCGACGAATAGGTGCCGGTGATCATGCCGACGAGGAGCGCGATAGCGAATTCCTCCAGGCTCGTTGCCCCCATGATGAACGAGCCGACGACGAGCAGCGAAACGACCGGCAGTGCCGATGACAGCGTGGTGTTGAGCGAACGGGCCAAGACCTGGTTGCTCGACACATTGACGATGTTGCCCATCGAGATGCGCGACGACGCAAAACGATCGATGTTTTCCCGAACCTTGTCGAACACCACGACGGTGTCGTAGAGCGAGTAACCAAGAATGGTGAGGAATGCCACCACCGTCGCGGGTGTCACCTCGAAGCGCAACACTGCATAAATGCCCACCGAGATGAGCACGTCGTGCGCCATTGCGGCGATCGCCGCGAGAGCCATCTTCCATTCGAAGCGCCAGGCAATATAGAGCGAGACGAGCACGAAAAACACCAGCAACGCTCGGACTGCCTTTTCGGTGATGCTGCGACCCCACGACGAACTCACTGCCGCGACGCTGACTTCTTGCTTGTCGACGCCGGCTTTTTCAGCGAGAGCTTCTTGCAGCGTCTGACGAACTTTTTCCGGCTGGTCGCCAACTTGAACGCGTATCCGTTCGCCCTCGGCGCTGGCGAGCACTTGGATCTTTGCGTTCGCCGTGTCGACGCCGTTTGCCTCGAGCACTTCGCGGGCTTGCGTCTCGCCGAGTGAGGCAGTCGCCGGCGCTTCCCATGCGACACCGCCCTTGAAGTCGATACCGAGATTCAACCCGCCCAAGATGAGCGCTGCGATGGTGACGAGCATGAACACACCCGAAACGATGAAAGCTGCTCGGCGCTTGCCGTAGTAATCGACCGTCGTCTCGCCGCGGTACAGTCGGCCGAATCCCGAGAATGCGCTCACGAAGCCACCGCTTTCTCTTTCTGGCGCACGCCGAGCAGTGAGCGGTTTTCCATGAACTTGCTTCGGGCCAGCAGCAGCATCGCCGGGCGCGTGAAGAACCACACGATCATCACGTCTGCAAGTGTGGCCAGACCGAGGAAGAAGGCAAAGCCGCGCACCGAGCCGACCGTAAGCCACCACAACACTGCCGCCGCGAGGAAAGACACCGTGTCGGCAGCCAGCACGGTTCGCCATGCGCCCTCAAAGCTGCGCTGGGCCGAATTGCGCAGCGTGCGACCGGAGTTCAGCTCGTCTTTCAAGCGTTCAAAGAACACGATGTAGGAGTCGACGGCAATGCCGATTGACACGATGATGCCGGCGATACCGGCGAGCGACAGAGCAAGACCGTTGGTCTTCGACAGGTACGTGATGACGGAAAACTGCAGCCCAATTGACACTGAGATTCCCAAGAAGACGATGAGCGACACGAATCGGTAGTACATGAGCATCAAGAGGAAGACGAGCGCCAACCCGACGAGACCCGAGATCACTGCGGCGCGCAACGAGTCTTCGCCGAGCGTCGGCGACACGGTCTGCACTTGCGACACGGCGAACTTGACGGGCACTGCGCCGAACTCGAGCACTTTGGCCAAGTCGCGGGCTTCTGCCTCGGAGAAGTCGCCAGTGATCTGCACGCTTCCGCCGGTGAAAACGGCTTCTTGCACGACCGGCGCAGAGAGCACTTCACCGTCGAGCACGATCGCCACTTGTGCGGTGGGGCAGGTGTTGTCGCGCGAGAAGCAACGGGTGGTGAGGGCGTTCCAGATGTCCTCACCCTCGGCGCCGCGACGCAACTGCACGACGACGGACCAACCTGATCCTTGAATCGTCGCCGACGCGGTGTTCTCAAAGACGAGACCGGTCGCTGCCACTGGACCGACGAGATACGCAAGACCGTCACGCCCTGGGATGATCTCTGACCCTGCGGGCGGTTCGGCAAGCGGCGCAGCAGTGGTCGCCGCATCGGAAGTGCCGGCGTTCGCATCGGCCGTTGTTCCAGGGCTCGCGACGGTGGTCTCGGTCGGAATGGTTGTCTCGGTCGGAATCGTGGTGTCGGTCGGAATCGTCGTCGCGGTCGGACGGGCGCCGCGCGACTCACCCGGGCCGCCTTCGTCTGGCACTGAGGTTTCCGCTGGCACGGTTGTTTCGCTCGGCAACGTCGTGGTCGTCGCGTCCCGCGTGGCGTTCGGGTCGAGCGAACCCACTTGCAACACGGGTCGAAGTTGCAAGTCGCCGGTGCGTCCGACGATGTCGAGTGCTCGCTGCTGGTCTTTCACACCGGGCAGGTTGACGACGACAGTGTCACCTTGGCGAATGATCTCTGGCTCGGCGACACCGATGGAGTCGACGCGCGCGCGAATGATCTCGACTGCCACTTCGAGCGCTGCGGCATCGTACGACCCTTCGGGCTGCAACGTGACCGAGGCTCCACCCTGTAGGTCGAGACCGAGCGACGGCGAGTTACCCGTGCCGATCGTCGCGCCGATGGCAGCTGCCGCAACGACGACAATGCTGATCAGCGAGGCGAGCAGTCGGCGATTCATGAATCGAGCGAGGCGAATGCGAGCACCGGACGAGCGGCGCTACTTCTACTTCTGATCCTTGTCGGCGTCCGTCGACTTGCCGAACTTCTTCGATTTCTTCTCCGGCTTCGGGACAACGATTGGACTCCCGTCCATGTTGACGCGGCTGCCGACAGAACCCTTCATCACTTGCACCTGAACTCCCTCGGCGATCTCGACCCACAGATAGCGCTCTTCGATGCCAGTCACCACGCCGATGATGCCGTTACTCAGCAGCACCGAGTCGTTCACCTGAACGGCTGCCTGCAGGGCTGCGGTCTCTTTCTGGCGCTTGCGCTGCGGACGCAGAAGCAAGAAGTACATCACTACGAAGATGAGGACGAGCGGCAGCAGACCGAAGATTCCCCCGCCACTCGAGCTGGATGTGTCTTGTGCGGCAAATACGAGGCTGAACATGACGTTTTACGCTACCGCCCACACGTCGAGCACTTCGCGCCGAAGCGATGCGAAGTTTCCAGCAATGATGGCACTGCGGGCCCGACGCATGAGATTGAGCGTCCACGCGAGGTTGTGTAGCGACACCAACCGCGAGGCTGTCGGCTCACCCACCTGAAAGAGGTGGCGCAAGTATCCGCGCGTGTGCGATTTACAGACCATGCAGTCGCACGATGAGTCGATGGGGTCGTTGCTCTCTGCGAATTCTGCGCGCTTCAAGTTGAGGCGGCCGGTGCTCGTGAGTGCGGTTCCGTGACGACCCAGTCGCGTCTGCATCACGCAGTCGAACTGGTCGACGCCGAGACCGATTGCCTCGATCATCGACGCCGGATCACCGACCCCCATGAGGTAGCGGGGTTGGTCTGCTGGCAACTCTTCGATTGCTGCGGCGAGAGCCGGAAGCATCTCCTCGCGCGTCTCGCCCACCGACAATCCGCCGATGCCGTAGCCGTCGAAACCCATGCTCACGATGTCGCGCGCGCTCTCGCGACGAAGGCGCACGTCGATGCCGCCTTGCACGATCCCAAAGAGCGACTGGTCCCTGCGCTGATGGGCATCGCGTGCTCGGCGGGCCCACAGACTGGTGCGACGCATCGCCTCGCGCACGACGTGTTCGTTCGACGGGAGCGGCGGGCACACATCGAGAGCCATCTGGATGTCGGCACCGAGACGTTCTTGCGTGGCCACGGCAGTCTCAGGCGTCAGTCGGTGCTTCGAGCCGTCGTACGTCGAAGTGAACGTGACGCCGTCGTCGTCGACGTCGGGCTCGAGCGAGAAGATTTGGTAGCCACCTGAGTCGGTCAGCGTGAGCCCGCGCCATCCGGCAAACGCCGCGAGACCACCCATTCGCGCGACCATCTCCGACCCGGGGCGAAGCATCAAG
Organism: Actinomycetota bacterium; assembly: GCA_041180605.1. Taxonomy (GTDB): domain Bacteria; phylum Actinomycetota; class Acidimicrobiia; order Acidimicrobiales; family Ilumatobacteraceae; genus F1-60-MAGs027. The sequence goes on from JBEGRF010000008.1 coordinate 20,122, forward strand.
TGGTAGGTGTTGCCGAGCACGATCTGCGCGCCAAGCTGCTCGTAGTCGGCAGCGCTCAGGTATTTGACTGCGCCGCGAGTGCCGACCGGCATGAACGTCGGCGTGGTGTACGTGCCTCGCGCGAGCGTGACGATGCCGGCGCGCGCCGCACCATCCGTCGCGCTCACGTCGGTGACGGCGCGAAACATCGAAATCAGGATATTGCGTGATGATGCCGTCGGGCTGGCCTACGTCAGTGCGCGTGCCGGTCGAGCAACATCGCGTCGCCGAACGACAAGAAGCGGTACTCCTGCGCGATGGCGTGCTCGTAGAGCCGGCGCCAGCGATCACCGACGAATGCGCTGATCATCAAGAGCAGCGTCGTGCGCGGCATATGGAAGTTCGTCATCAGCACGTCGACGTGCGCGAACGTGAAGCCCGGCGTGATGAACAAGTTCGTGCGCCCCGACAATTTGCCGGTCACCCCGACCGACTCCAGTGCGCGCGTCGCCGTGGTGCCGACTGCCACCACGCGCTTGGCTGACTCCACGGCCTCAAGCGTCGCTGCAGGCACACGGTACGACTCCGTGTGGATCACATGATCGCGAGGATCGTCGGTTGTGACTGGCGCAAACGTGTCAAGACCAACCACGAGTTCGACGTTCGCAACGGGTATGCCAATCTGCTTGACCGCGGCCAACAGTTCAGGAGTGAAGTGCAGGCCCGCAGTCGGGGCTGCAGCCGATTTCGCTTCGCGCGCATAGATCGTCTGGTAACGGCTCGAATCGTCGAGCCGTCGGGTGATGTAGGGCGGCAACGGCATCTCACCGAGCCGAACGACAAGCGACATGGGGTCGTCGTGCATGAATGAGACACGAAACGTGTCGCCTTGCACACCGCGCCCCTGCACTTCGATCACTTGCGAGTTGTCGGGGGCAAAGAGCACCTCGCCCGGCTTCATCTTGCGACCGGGGCGAATGAGCGCTTCCCACTCGCGGCGAGCGTCGTCGAGGGGTTCGAGCAGCAAGACTTCCACTGCCCCGCCCGTGCTGCGCGCGAGGTGGAGTCGGGCGGGCACGACTTTGGTGTCGTTCACCACTAACACGTCCCCTTCACGCAAGTACTGAGGCAAGTCGCGCACGACTGCGTCACGTGGCGACGCCGAGCCGCGGTCGACCAATAACCGCGCTGCGTCGCGCGGCTCGATCGGAGTCTGCGCGATCAGCCGATCGGGCAACTCATAGTCGATGTCAGCAAGTTGCACGCTGTGGGCGGCGCCTAGAAGAGTTCGGGGGCTCGGTCAGGCGGCGTCAAGCCGAGGTGCGTGAACGCCGCCGGCATCGCAACTCGACCGCGCGGCGTGCGCGCGAGCAGGCCCTGCTGGATGAGGAACGGCTCGTAGACGTCTTCGACGGTCTCGGGCTGTTCGCTCACGGCGATGGCAAGCGTCGACAAGCCGACGGGACCACCGCCGAAGCGTTCACAAATGGCCCGCAACACGGCGCGGTCGACTTTGTCGAGACCCAGCGGATCGACGCCAAACGTGCGCAGTGCTTCGTCGGTGACCGCACGTGTGATCGAGCCGTTGGCGCGCACCTGGGCAAAGTCGCGCACCCTGCGCAAGAGCCGGTTGGCGATGCGTGGCGTACCGCGCGAACGTGACGCGATTTCCGCTGCGGCCTGCTCGTCGATCTGCACTCCGAGTATGCCGGCGGCACGCACGATGATTTGTCGCAGTTCGTCGACTTCGTAGAACTCGAGACGTGCCACGAGGCCGAACCGATCGCGCAACGGTCCGGTGATCATGCCGGTTCGCGTCGTCGCGCCGATGAGCGTGAAGCGCGGCAACGTGAGACGTATCGACGAGGCTGCGGGGCCTTTGCCGACCACGATGTCGATCTGGAAGTCTTCCATTGCGGGATACAAGATCTCTTCGACGACTCGTGACAAGCGGTGGACTTCGTCGATGAAGAGCACGTCTCGCTCTTCCAACTTTGTGAGAATGGCCGCGAGGTCACCCGCACGTTCGAGTGCCGGACCAGAAGTCACGTGGAACTTGGCCCCCATCTCGTTGGCGACGATGCCGGCCATCGTGGTTTTGCCGAGGCCGGGCGGTCCCGCGAGCAACAGGTGGTCGGCCGCCTCGTTGCGTTGCCTCGCCGCACCGAGAACGATCGAGAGATGGTTCTTCAGTTCCGATTGACCGACGAAGTCGTCCAACCGCCGCGGACGTAGTGCTGTGTCGGCGCGCGCGTCGCCGTCGTCGCGCGTCGTGGGGTCGACGAATTCCTCACGCACGTCGGGCACCGAGCAAACTGAGTGCTTCGCGCAGCATGACCGCCGCGTCGTTCGTGATGGCGATCTCGCGCAGCACCGAGCGAATCTCGCTCTCGTCGTAACCGAGACCTGCGAGTGCGTCACGCACGTCGCTGACCCCGCCTGCCGTGCGGTCGCCGACCGGTCGCGGCTCGTCGATGGTCGGCAGGTTGAGACGGTCCTTCAGTTCGAGCAACAAGCGTTCGGCGGTTTTTTTACCGACGCCCGGCACTGCAGTGAGCCCTGCGACGTCGCCGGAGACGACGAGATCCACCAACGTGCGCGGTGAGTGCGTGGCAAGAATCGACATTGCGAGCACCGGACCGATGCCCGTGGTCTCGATCAACTGCCCGAAGATTCGTCGTTCGTCTCGGTCGAGAAAGCCGAACAGTGTCTCTGCGTCTTCACGCACGTGATGGTGGATGTGCAAGAAGGCGTCTGTCGTCGGTTCGAGTTCGGCGAGCGTTCGCGGAGTCACGTTGACGACGTAACCGACACCGGCGGTTTCGACCAGCACCGTCGAGTCGCTGAGCCGCTCGAGCACCCGACCGCGCAACGAGCCGATCATTGCAGCCTCGCAGTCGCGACACTGCGGGCACTCGCCATACTGCGGGCATTCGCCACACTGCGAGAAAACGGCTTCGTGGCAAGATGGCACAACGCCAATGCCGCAGCGTCTGCTGCGTCGGCTGGCTTGGGTTCGCTGCGCAACCCGAACCGCATCTGCACCATGCGAGCCACGGCGGATTTGTCGGCACTGCCCCACCCAGCGACGGTGTTCTTCACCTGCGTGGGCGTGTATTGCGCTACTTCGCAGCCGCGCGAAGCTGCGAGCGCGAGCACGATGCCGCTCGCCTGCCCGACGCTCATCGCCGTGCGTGTGTTGTGTTGAAAAAAGACTCGCTCTACGGCGACTGCTGCCGGAGAAAACTCCTCGAACAGCGACTCGAGGTCGTATTGCAAGCTGGCCAGGCGCGCTGGCAACTCGTCTGCGGCCGGGGTCGAGAGCACACCGAGCGAGATCAGTTCTGGTTGTGCGCCTTCGCGCACCACGGCGTACCCGCATCGGGTGAGGCCGGGGTCGATGCCCACGACGATCGATGCGGCTTCGACATCGTCCCGATGATCGGCGGTCGGTCGCGCTTGGGGCCCTTTTCGAGGGGCGAACATGTGTTTGATGCTAGCGCAGCGAGGTGAGCGCGTCCATCAATTCATCGACCGGCCGGAACGTGACTCCCACGAATGCGCGGTGGGCGTAACGAACGACACCCGCCCCGTCGACCACGAACACGCTGCGGCGAGGCATGTCCATCACCCCGAGCACACCGTAGGCGCGATGCACTGACTTGTCGGTATCGGCAAGAAGTGGGAACTTGAAACCATGCTTGGCGGCGAATTTCTCGTGACTCGCCACGTCTTGGGCCGAGATGCCCAGTACTTGGGCTGACATGCCGGCAAACTGCGAGAGCTCGTCGTTGTAACTGCAGAGTTGCTTTGTGCACACCGGCGTGTTGTCACCCGGGTAAAACACCAGAACCACCGGCGAGCCGCGATACTGCGACAGCGAATACGACCGACCGCCCGTACCGGGCAACGTGAAGTCGGGTGCGGTGTCGCCGACGCCGATGCTCATGCAGCCACCGTAGCGAGGTCGCCGCGGCACTTCACGAGGCCCGAGCGATTCACGACGCAGCAGCCTCGAGCAGTTGCTCGGAAATGTCGAAATTCGAGTACACGTCTTGCACGTCATCATGTTCTTCGAGTTCGTCCATGATCCTCAAGATGGCTTTGGCGTCTGCCGGATCGGTGACCGGAACCGTTTGGGCCGACACCATCGTGCTCTCGGCCGACTGCACCGACATCTTGGCGGCCTCGAGCGCGGCCTTGACTTCGTATACCTTTGCGGCGTCGCAGGTGACGCGCCAGACGGAGCCGTCATCCGTCATGTCGTCGGCTCCGTGCTCGAGCACGGCGTTCATCAGTTCGTCTTCGTTGGCACTGCGGTCGACCAGGATCACTCCCTTGCGCGTGAATTGCCATGCCACCGCACCCGGTGCCGCCATCGAACCGCCGCACTTGCTGAAAATGGCCCGCACGTCCGACGCAGTGCGATTGCGATTGTCGGTGAGGATGTCGATGAGCAGCGCCACGCCACCAGGTGCATACGCCTCGTAGGTGATCGCTTCATAGTTCGCGCCTTGCGCTTCGCCGGTGGCGCGCTTGATCGCGCGATCGATGGCGTCGTTGGTCATCTGGGCGGCCTTCGCCTTCTGGATGATCGTGCGCAACGCCGCGTTAGCAGCCGGGTCTCCCCCGCCTTGGCGTGCTGCGACGTCAATTTGCCGGGCAAGTTTGGCGAAAGCCTTGCCTCGCTTCTGGTCGATGAGTGCTTTCTTGCGTTTGATCGTCGCCCATTTGGAGTGTCCAGACATCGCGCTGCCTCTTCTAGCCCCGCGTTGCCGAGCCGGCGACCTTGCCGCTGGTGGCGCCGACCACCAGATCGACGAACAATTGGTGCACCCTGTCATCTTCGGAGAGCTCGGGGTGGAACGATGCCGCCATGACGGTCTTTGAGCGTACGAGCACGGCAGCACCGGCATGCTCGGCGAGCACTTCCACCGTCTCGCCCGTACGCGACACCATTGGTGCACGAATAAACACCGCGTGGAACGGCTCGTCGAGCCCCCGTACCGAGATGTTGGTCTCGAAACTGTCGACCTGTCTTCCGTAGGCGTTGCGTTGCACGTCGATATCGAGAGCAGCAAATGACCGCTGGTCAGGTCGTCCGTCGCTTACGTGGCTGGCCAAGAGGATCATCCCGGCACAGGTGCCGAACACTGGCATGCCATCGGCGATGCGTCGTGCGAGCGGATCAAAGAGCGCCGAAGACTCGAGCAGTTTCGACATCGTGGTCGACTCCCCGCCCGGCATCACTAATGCGTCACACTCTTCGAGGTCCGACGGCAAACGAACTTCGCGAACGTCGATACCGAGTCGCTTGAGCACGGCTTCGTGCGCGGCGAATGCACCCTGCAAGGCGAGCACTCCGATGCGGGCGCGCGCCGACATGCGTCCCCGAGCGGGGCTCCTACCAGCCGCGTTCGGCGTAGCGCTGGTTGATTTCGTCCATTGCGATGCCAGTCATCGGGGCGCCGAGCTTGCGGCTCACCTTGGCGATGATGTGCGGGTCGCGGAAGTGAGTGGTCGCTTCGACGATCGCCTTGGCGCGCGGTGCCGGGTCGTTGCTCTTGAAGATGCCAGAGCCGACGAAGACCGACTCCGCGCCGAGTTGCATCGCGAGCGCCGCGTCGGCAGGAGTGGCGATGCCACCGGCGCAAAAGAGCGGCACTTGCAACCACCCGGTCTCGGCAACTTCTTGCACGAGCGGCAACGGAGCAGCAAGTTTCTTCGCCCAGTCGAACAATTCGGCGGAGTCAGCCTGTGTGATCTTGCGGATGTCGCCGATGATCGAGCGCAAGTGGCGCACCGCTTCGACGATGTTGCCGGTGCCCGCTTCGCCCTTCGAGCGGATGAGAGCCGCACCTTCGGCGATGCGGCGGAGCGCCTCTCCCAGGTTGGTTGCACCGCACACGAACGGCACGGTGAACTTCAGTTTGTCGATGTGGTGCGCCTCGTCAGCTGGGGTGAGCACTTCGCTTTCGTCGATGAAGTCGACGCCGAGCGCTTCGAGCACTTGCGCTTCGACAAAGTGACCGATTCGCGCCTTGGCCATAACGGGGATCGATACCGCCGCTTTGATGCCTTCGATCATCTCCGGGTCGCTCATGCGAGCCACACCGCCGTCGCGTCGGATGTCAGCCGGCACGCGCTCGAGCGCCATGACGGCGACAGCACCAGCATCTTCGGCGATCTTGGCCTGCTCGGGGGTGACCACGTCCATGATCACGCCACCCTTCAACATTTCGGCCAGGCCGCGCTGCACGCGCATCGAGCCGGTGGTCTTGTCAGCCTGTGCTTTCTCAGCTCTTGCCATGGTGTTCAAAGGCTACCGATTCTGCATTTGGCGCGAACGACGCAGCGCCCGCGATCACGGGTACTTGAACGAGTCTGGCGGCGTGCCTGGCAGGTACGAAACGCCCTTGCCGGTGCGCGGCAGCTCCACCCAGGTGTTGCCCGGCGTGAGCTTGATGATGTTGCCCGCGGTGTCTTTCAGCGTGAACGGCTGGTCGGCCTCGAGTCGTTCCCAGGTGCCCTGGTACAACTTGCCGGCGGTCAGCACCCACGCCTCGCCCGAACCCTTGGTCTTGGCGATCGGGCTGTAGCCGCTCTTGCCGTACTGCACGTAGAGCACCACGACGTTGGCGGCACTGATGCGGACGTTCTCAAAGTCGACGTGCGGCTTGTCATCCTGCGAACGAACAAAACGGCTGAATTCGGTGCTCCATTCCCACAACACGCGCACGCCGTCCATCGACAACTTGATGCCGCCGGTCTCGCGCGCGGTGGAAGGAATCTCCTCTGCTGCAGCTCGGTACTGGAATTGCGGCGGCGGCGGTTCGGCGCCTTCAGGGGCCAGCGTCCACAACTTGCTCGTTTCTGCGAGCAAGTTGTGCGGGGCGACGCGCGAGCTTTCGCGACGGTAGCCACCTGCTTCATTGGCAGCCGAATGGCTCAAGTCGACCATCGTCGACTCGCGGATCAACTTGGTGACCTCTGCGTTACCGCCGCTCCATACAAAGAGCGGCTTGTTGAGCGACTCGAGCAGGTCGATGTCTTGTCGGCGGCCGCTGCGAATCGGGCCGACCGGATCGCTGCCGTTGGTGTGGAAGACCGCCGCAAAGCGTGTGAGCATCTCGACGTTCTCTTCATAGACGATGTCGGCCTGATTCAAACCCCACTGCGGTCGCGCTTTGGGGTGGTTGTCGATCTTGGCGACGAGCGCCGGACGGGTGATCTCCTCCTCGACCGGCAGCCCGGTGAGCGGGGCGAGAATCGGCGGAATCGTGGTGGTCGTGGTGGTCGGCGCCGGCTCTTGCGTCGTGGTCGGTGAGACGTCCTCGGTTGCCGCGTCTTGCGAACCGCCACCGCACGCGGCGAGGAACATGAGACCGGCCATTCCGGTCGCAACGAGCAATCGGCGCGATGTTTGGGACTTGTTCGACACTGGGTCTCCTTTGACTCAGATTTCTCGCAGAAGCGCGATGCGATCAGCGAGCGGGGGGTGGGTATTGAAGAGTTTATGGAAAAACCCGAGGCGACCTGTGTCATTCACCCCCGACAACGGCTGCTCTATCCACATATGGGCGGTAGCCATCGACGCGGAATGTGTCACGGTGCTGTCGGCCTGCAATTTCTCCAGCGCCGAGATGAGCCCGGGTGGATACCGGGTCAGTTGCACCGCCGACACGTCTGCCAAGGTCTCCCGGCGTCTGCTCACTGCAGCCTGCATCACGCGGGCGAGAAGCGGGGCGACGATCAGCAGCACGATGCCGAAGATCGCAAGAGGGTTACCCCTGTCGCTGCGATCGCCCGAGCGGCGCACTCGCCCACCGTTCCACCACATCATGCGCAACGCGAGATCGGTGAGGATGGCCACGGAGCCGACGAGCGTGACGGCGAGCGTCATGACGAGGATGTCGTAGTTCTTGATGTGCGAGAGCTCGTGCGCGACGACGCCTTCGAGCTCGACGCGATTCATCTTCTCGAGCAGCCCGGTCGTGACCGCGATAGCCGCATTCTTGGGGTTGCGACCGGTGGCGAAAGCATTCGGGGCCGGATCATTTATCACGTACACGCGTGGTTTCGGCAATCCGCCGGCGATGCAAAGACCTTCCACCAAGTTGTGCAGGCGTTTGTAAACGATCGGATCGGCGGGTACCGCACGACTCATTCGCAATGCGATGGCGTCCGACTTCCAATAGGAGACGAATGCGGTGATGCCGGAGAACACCAGCGCAACGATGGTGCCGAGCGTGCCGTTGCCGTACAGCGCACCGACCGTCATGCCGACGAGCACCAGCACGACGATGAAGCCGACGATGAGGGCGAAGGAGCGGCGCTTGTTTGCCGCGATGAGGTCGTTCAGAACTTCACCGACGGCGGATTCGTGGCTGCCGCCTCGGCCTCGAAGTATTCGCGGTCGGCGAAATTGAACGACCTCGCAAAGATGACACCAGGGAACGACTGCGTGGTGTTGTTGTATCGCTCGACGGCATCGTTGTAGAACTGCCGCGCGTAGGCAATGCGACTCTCGGTGTTCTGCAACTCTTCTTGCAGCGACAGAAAGTTCGTGTTCGCCTTCAGATCGGGGTACGCCTCGGAGAGCGCGAAGAGTTGTCGCAGCGCACCGGTGAGCCCGGTGTCCGCTTGTCCTTGGGCTGCTGGTGTCGGAGCGGCAGCCATCGACTTTGCGCGAGCATCGATGACCGCCTCCAGGGCACCTTTTTCGAAGGCCGCGTATCCCTTGACGGTCTCGACCAGGTTCGGGATGAGGTCAAGTCGCCGCTTCAACTGCACGTCGATTTGCGACCACGCGTTGTCCACCTCGTTGCGCCGACTCACGAGTCGGTTGTAAGAAAACACCACCCACGCAGCGAGCAGTGCGACGACGATGAGCAATATCCAAAGGCCGTTCATTGTCGAAAATCTTACTCCTCGTCCGTGCGATCACGGCCGACGCGCTCGCGCAATTGTTGCGACCTGTCTCGCAACGCGGCCACGGTGTCGTTCACCGTCTCGGTGACGGTGTCGACGACGGATTGCGAGAACTTGGCGAGTCGCGGTCGACGCAAGAGTCGGTCTTCGAAGTAGCGCACTACCGCACTGGGCTGCACAACGATGCGTTCCTCTGCCTCTGCAGTGAGCACGTCTCGATAGATCTCGATATAGCGGGCAGCCAGTTTGCGCATCGACATCTGCTCTGCGCGCACGTCACCGCCTGCGACGAGACGTCTCGCCAGACCGTCGTCGGTCGTAATCTCGCGGATCGCATGCGCAAGTGCGGCTGCGTCACCTGCGGGCACGAGCACACCGTTCACGTCGTTGGTCACGACATTGCGATATCCGTCGATGTCGCTGGCGACAACTGGCGTGCGCGCCGCCATCGCCTCAAGCAGCACGAGGCCGAACGACTCGCCGCGCAACGATGGTGCGCTGAACACACTGCAGCGCGCCATTCGATTCAGCTTGTCCACCTCGCTGATCTGGCCGAGCCAGTCGACTCGCGCTGCAACGGATTTGTCTTGGCTGTATCGACGGCGCAACTCGTCGATGCGCGCACCGTCCGATGCCACCCACAATCGGAAGTTCTCCGGCAACAACAAGAATGCGTCGAGCAACACCTCGAGACCCTTGCGCGGCTCGTGTCTTCCGCAGAAGAAGATCGTCGGCGCCGACTCGCGCACAACACCGGGGCGTCGATAGGTGTCGATGTCGATGCCGTTGAACAGAATCTCGAACGACCCGCCGATGTGCCGCTTGGCCATGTCGCAGGCCGATTCCGAGACTGCGACGCGATGATCGAGGTGCGTGCCGAGCCACTCGACGCCCTTTTTCACCCGTCGATACCACGCGACTTCTCCTGAAGCGTGGAACGTGCCGACCATCGGCGCGATACGCAACATGAGGGCCGCGACCGTCGGTCCGGGCGCCATCGGCTCGTGAAGATGGAGGATGTCGAACGCCTCGTCGTTCAATGCACGCAAGGTGCGCAATGCAGCAGAAGGGTCTGGGGCGAGCGGCACCGTCGAACCGTTCGCAGCGGTGGGCAAGCTGTTGCCGAGCGGCGTCACGAACGGCTCAGGAGGGGGCCCGTCGCATGGGCCAAGCACCCGCACTTCGTGACCCATTCGGCGCATCTCGCGGGCGAGCCCCAACACTTGGTGCTGGACGCCTCCGGGGATCGTGAGGCTGTACGGACTCACCATCGCGACGCGCAACATCGAGTCGCGTCGTTGTGCCGACGGGGGTGTCTCCACCCCTCTCACGGTACGGTAGGCGGCGCACCCATCTGACGAGGCTCCCATGAAAGATACGACACACCGACTTCCGGCAATATCACTCGTGGCGTCAGCCACTCGGCGCATGAGCGTGCTGCAACTTGCAGCCGAAGCCGAGCAGCGCGGCTTCACTCATGTGGCTTGCCCCAGTCTTGGTGCCGCGATGCCACTCTGCACGTCGCTCGCCCACGCCACCTCGACACTGAAGTACTTCACATCGATCCAACCCATCTATCTGGCGCATCCCGTCGAAGCTGGCAATACTGCATCGCACATCAACGAAGTGTCGGGTGGTCGGTTCGCATTCGGTATCGGTGTATCGCACGGTCCGGTCACGCAGAGGCTCGGCGTCGAGACCGGCAAGCCGCTCTCCGACATTCGCAATTACGTCGCTGCGATGCGCGCAAACGAGAAGTTCGGTGGGGCGCTTCCGCCGATCTACTTGGCCACGTTGCGAGACAAGATGCTTGATCTCGCCGTCGAGATCGCCGACGGTGCCCTGTGGGCAAACGCCTCCCTGCGCGGCGTGCCAAAGCAGGTCACGCGAATTCCCAGCGACAAGCGCAACTCGTTTTTCATGGCCAACATGATCCCGGTCGTGATCAACGACGACATCGATGCAGCGCGGGCGGTGAATCGCAAGACGCTCGTGATGTATGCCTCACTACCCAACTATCGCAACTATTTGCGGGCCGTCGGCCATGCCGAACAAGTCGACAAGTTCGAGGCTGTGCTCGCTAAAGCGCCGCGCGAAAAACTCGCGGATGCCCTCATGGCAGAGATGAGCAACGAGTGGCTCGACGACTGCACGATCTCCGGGCCTGCCGCGCTGGTGCGTGACCGCATTGACGCATGGTGGGCCACTGGCGTCATGCCGGTCGCCGTCATGTCTGCAGTCGATGGCGGCCAGGCAAAGGGTGTTGCCAACTTGTTCGCTGCGTACGCCTAGGCGTTAACTCGCGAAACCCGAACCGCGCTTTTCGTAACCGGGATCACTCGGCCAGTTCGGCGAGAACACGTGCCACTGTTCCGGTGCTCGCCGAATGAGCGCCTCGAGTTCAGAAACCAGCATTTGCGAAAGCCGCTGCACATCGGCGCGCAAGCGATCGCCGCGTGCGAACTCAATTGGTGGTCGCACCACGGCATGGTGCCCGTCGACGCGGCGCGTGAAATACACCGCACACGGAATCAACGGTGCGCCTGTACGCAGCGAGAAGAAAGCGGGCCCTGCCGGCACCGTCGTGCGCTCGCCGAAGAACTCCACATCGACACCGTTGCGCTGGATGTCGCGGTCGCTCATCAGGCACACGATGTGCTTGTTGCGTAACGCCTCCTGAACTGCGATACCGGCGCGGTCGTCGAGCGGAATCACGTTCACGCCGAGCGCACGACGCACGTCGAGGAACGTCTCGAACGCCTCTTGTGACTCCAATTTCTCTACCACCGCGCTCACTTTCCAGCCGCGCTGGGCAAGCCACCGACCGGCCCATTCCCATCCGCCAACGTGCGGAAGGGCGAGGATCACACCTCGTTCGAGTTTCGCCGCTACCTCGATGTGTCGATATCCCTCCACGCTGAACCCGGAGTCGATCTGCTCGTCAGTGAGTGATGAAAGGCGGAACGTCTCGACGTAGTAACGCATGTAGCTCTGAAATGCGTCATTGACACGACGTTGCAGTTGGAACGCGTTGAGGTGCGGAGACACACGGCGCTGGTGACGCTCCACGATCTTCCGCTCCCTGCGCATTGCGACGGCACCGAGACCACCGAGCGAGAGCGCTGCAACATGCGACACCACGGCGGGCGTGACAGAGCCCATCAAGCTGGCGAGTCTGAACGCGATGCCGGGGCTTTGTTCGTCAGGCATCGCGACGGCGCGAACCGAGGCGTGCACGACGGTCGGCGAACGCCGCGCGGCGCGAAGCACGACGCGAGCGTCGGGCGTCGAGACGTTCTGCCGTCGAAGGCGCGACTGCCGCCTGGCGCCAAATCTTGATAAAACGTTGCACTGCGGTGATCGACACGAGGACGAGCATCGCCCACATCACCCAATAGAGACCCGAATCAAACAACAGTCCGATGCACAAGATGACGATTCTTTCGGCACGCTCCATCAAGCCGCCCTTAGCTTGGATGCCGAGCGACTCCGCCTTGGCTCGCTGATACGAAATGAGCGAAGAAGCCGCCATCACTGCGAACGGCAGCACTGCGGCAGTGCCGCCCCTCGTGCTACCGAGGTACCACGCCACTCCGCCGAGCATGAATGCGTCGGTGACGCGATCGACTGTCGAGTCAAAGAATGCACCGCGCTGGCTCGAGACATTCGACGCCTTGGCAAGAGCGCCGTCGAGCAGGTCGGGCAATGCGGCGGCAATCACCAACAGCAAACCCACCCGCAGGTAGCCGGCACCGATAGCGACGGCGGCGGCAACCGAGAACAGCAACCCGGCGACCGTCAGGTGATCTGGGGTGATCTTGGTACGGGTCAGCGTGACGCCGACCGGGCGTACGTACTTCTCGACGTGGACGCGAAACTTGCCGTCAAACACGTGTCAAGGTTACTTGTCTCGCTCAGGATTGTCTTCGACGAGACACTCAACGATCCGGCCGTTGATTGCGTCGACGAGGACGAGCCCGCGCTGCTGCGGCGGTTCTTCTGCACTGTACGAGAACACTCGCCACGTCGGTCGACTACGAAGCCCGCGCCACACTTGCTGAGCCGACGCGTGACCGACTGCGAAACCCACTGCTTGCGTCGCGAGAACGAGCGCATCGCGTTCGTTCACGGTCATGCGCCACGATGCCGACAATCCGTACAGTGCGAACAACGCGAGCAGTACGGCTGCGTAGAGAAACCCGTCGTTCACCAGCGCCGTGCCGGTGTGGCGAGTAAAGAACCACGCGCCAGCGCACGCTGCTGCAACCGCGAGGTACATCACGGCCGGAATTCTCCGACGACTGTTGTCCGGGAACTGGTACGGCCCGACGAAACCGGTGACATCGAGATCCGCGGGCAGTTTGTCGCGAACCTCGTCCGCGCCTTCGCCGCCCGCCATGGTCACTTTGCTATCGGCCATGCCGCGCGCAATCGAGCCGCCGTGGAAGTGAGCGACTCCGACAACACCTTGGTGTTGGCGATGGCGACCGTGAAGTTCGTGTCTCCTACCCAGCGCGGCACGATGTGCACGTGGAGGTGCTGCGAAACGCTGCCACCTGCCGGTGCGCCGAGGTTGAGCCCGACGTTGAGCCCGGCGGGTGCGTAGGCCCCCTTCAGAGCCAGTGTCGTGTCGCGGACGGTCAGCCACAATTCGTCACGCTCGGCGTCGCTCAAGTCTTCGAGGTTTGCCACTTGCCGATACGGCAGCACGAGCGAATGACCGTTGGCGTATGGATAGATGTTCAAGATGACGAAGCACTTCTCGCCGCGGTGCACGATGTGCGTCTCTTCGTCTGGCAGGCCACTCGCCAAGATGCGCGAGAAGATCGACTCACCGGTCGACGGCGCGTTGTTTCCCTCAGGCCCGAAACCCGAGACATAGTCAGACCGCCAGCCGGCCCACAGACGCTCGAGCATGCGCAGTCCTACCGGCCGGCGCCGTCGTGCACGTCGGCGCGGAGGCGGGTCACGAACGCATCGAAAGGCGTGTCCCTCTGCACTTCTCCCCCTCGAGGGTTGACGCCGACCGTTCCGGACTTCACGTCGTCATCTCCGACGACGAGCACGTAGGGAATGCGCTCGAGCTTCGCGGCGCGGATGCGCTTGCCGAGCTGCTCGTCGGCGGCGACACTGTCGACCCTGAATCCTTCGCTGGCCAGGCGCTCCACGAGCGACGCGACGTGCGTTTCGTGCGCGCTGGTGACCGGCAGCAGCCGCACCTGCACGGGTGCGAGCCACGTCGGGAACGAACCGCCGTAGTGCTCGAGCAGTACTCCGAAGAACCGCTCCACGGAGCCGAAGAGCGCGCGGTGCAACATGATCGGGCGATGGCGCTGGTTGTCGGCACCGACGTACTCGAGTTGGAAACGCTCCGGGAGTTGGAAGTCTGCTTGGATCGTCGAGAGCTGCCATTTGCGGCCGATTGCATCGCGGACGTCGACGTCGATTTTTGGCCCGTAGAAGGCGGCATCACCTTCGCCGATCGTGTATTGCACACCCAACTTTTCGAGCGCAGCACGCAGCGCAGCGGTCGCCTTGTCCCAGATCTCGTCGGAACCGACCGACTTTTCTTTGTTGCGAGTGCTGAGCTTGTAGGAAAAATCGTCGAACCCGAATCTGCGCAACACCGAGAGCACGAAATCAAGAAGTGAACTGATCTCTCCGGCGAGTTGGTCTTCCGTGCAGAAGATGTGACTGTCGTCCTGGGTGAAGCCTCTGATACGCAGCAGGCCGTGGAGCGTGCCCGCGCGCTCGTAGCGATACACGGTGCCGAGTTCGAACAGGCGCAGCGGCAGTTCGCGATAACTGCGCTGGCGGTCGCGGTAGATGAGGCAGTGCATCGGGCAGTTCATTGGTTTCGGGTAGTACGTGCCGTTGTCCATCTCCATCGGCGGATACATGCCGTCTTTGTAGAAGTCGAGGTGGCCCGAAGTCTCGAACAACTTCGCGTTCGCCAGGTGCGGTGAGTAGACGAATTGATAGCCGCCGTTTTGGTGACGCTCGCGGCTGTAGTCCTCCATCAACTTGCGAACAATCGCACCCTTCGGGTGCCACACGGCGAGCCCACCACCGAGTTCGTTCGGAAACGACAGCAAATCCATTTCGACTGCGAGTTTGCGGTGGTCGCGCTTCTCGGCCTCTTCGAGCCGGACGAGGTGCTCCTGCAACGCGGCTTTCGACTCGAATGCGGTCCCGTAGATGCGCTGCAGCATCGGGCCTTTTTCGTTGCCGCGCCAGTAGGCGCCCGCGACCTTCATCAACGCAAAGTGACCGAGCCTGCCGGTGCTCGGCACGTGCGGCCCGCGACACAAGTCCACGAATGAATCGGTGTTGCGATAGACGCTGACGGTGTCTCCGACTCCGACTTCGCCCGCATCGCCCGCGTCAGCCGCGCCAGAGGTGACTCGCTGGATGATCTCTCGCTTGTAAGGCTGCTCCGCGAACACGTTCAACGCTTCCGATGGCGACATCTCCGACCGAACGAATGGCTGGTCGGCCTCCACAATCTGCTTCATCCGATCACTGATGGCCGCCAGGTCATCGTCGGTGAAGGTGCGCCCGCCAGGCAACTCGAAGTCGTAATAAAAGCCGTCTTCGATCGCCGGACCAATCGTGAACTTCGCCCCAGGGAACAGTTGCAGCACCGCTTGTGCCAGCACGTGCGCCGTCGAGTGGCGCAGCACATGGCGACCCGCATCGCTGTCAGCAGTGATGATGGAGACGCTGTCGCCGGGTGCGAGCGGCGCCGTCAGATCGCGCTCGTTGCCGTTGACGACGGCGGCGACTGCGGCCTTTGCCAGTCGAGAGCCAATCGAAGAGGCAAGGTCGAGCGAAGTCGAGCCTTGGGCAAGTTGCTTCGTTGATCCGTCAGGCAGGCGAACGTCGATGAGCGCCGCGCTTGACATGCGCGCCTTATTCTACGCGTGCGACTTCTCAGCGGCGGCGATTTGCTCTTCAGAGAAGCGCGGAATCTCTGCTGTGTCGGCGACGATCGTCTCGGATCGTCGCTTCGTGGCGTAGGTGTTGCGGTACTCCTGACCAGTGAGTTCACGAATCTCGAACATCAACTCGTCTGTGATTTCACGCAACACCATCGGGTCGTTGCCACGAGATGTGTAGCGAGCGACCTCAATCGGGCGGCCGATGGAGATTTTCACTCGCCCG
The DNA here is from genome assembly GCA_041180605.1 of Actinomycetota bacterium. Lineage (GTDB taxonomy): Bacteria > Actinomycetota > Acidimicrobiia > Acidimicrobiales > Ilumatobacteraceae > F1-60-MAGs027. The sequence goes on from JBEGRF010000008.1 coordinate 36,196, forward strand.
CCGAGTCGCGGCATCGGCGCGTCGGGCGGCTGGATCTCGCGCGTTCCCACGATGCCGACCGGAAAGATCGGGCAGCCGACTTTCAACGCCAGTCGTGCCGCACCGGTGTGGCCTTTGTACAACATCCCGTCGCGGCTTCTCGTGCCTTCGGGGAAAATCCCGAAGAGTTCTCCGCGTCGCAACACTCGCTCTGCTGCATCAAGGGCCGCGTGCGACTTCTCGCCGCCGCTGCGGTCGACCGGAATCATTCCGACCTTCGGGAAGAACCATCGGGTCTTCCAAGAGTCCATGTATTCGCTCTTGCCGATAAATGAGATGTTGCGCGGTGACAAGATCATGAGCAATGCCGAGTCGAGGAAGCTGATGTGGTTGGGGCACAAGATTGCCGCGCCGCTCTTTGGCAGTCGATCGAACCCTGTGAGTTCGAATTTCCAGGCGCGCCGCGCAAGCGGCGACACGACTGCGCGCACGCGCGACTGGAATTCCGTCGCGCCCTCGAACACCCAGTCGGGAAACTTCGCCGCCGACGGTGACTTCGCCGCAGTCTCCGTTTTGCTCACAGTTCGACTCCGAGCAGAGATGCCGCACTCCGCACGTTCACACCGCGGGCCGCAGCTCGGTCGATTGCCGCGACTGCGCCGGGTGCGTCAAGGTCGTCGTCGAGTCGTTCTCGCGCTTCGAGCAACACCTCGTGACCCCCCTTTGTTGCCGGCGAATTGTGTGCCTCTGAGTCAACAGTTGCCCGAGTCCACTTGCCAAGTCGTTCGACCGCCCGATCGATGAGACCTTCGTCCCACTCCCATTCCTTGCGGTAGTGGTTCACGAGCAATCCCAGGCGAATGGCTCGCGGGTCGTAGCGCTTTCGAAGTTGGTCGACGAACACGAGGTTGCCCCGACTCTTTGACATTTTGTGTCCGTCCATCCACACCATGGCTACGTGCATCCAGTGGCGCACGAACGGTTGGCCAGTCGCAGCCTCCGACTGGGCCCGTTCGCATTCATGGTGCGGATAGATGAGGTCCGTGCCGCCACCGTGCAGGTCGATGGTGGTGCCCAGCTCGCGCAGGGCGAGGGCGCTGCACTCGATGTGCCACCCTGGCCGACCGGCACCCCAAATGGTGTCCCATGCAGGTTCGTCGGTCGCCGAGGGCTGCCAGAGGACGAAATCGAGCGGGTCGCGCTTGTTCGGGTCGTCGACATTGCCGCCTCGCTCGCGTGCCAGCATCAGCATCTTGGTGCGGTCGTATCGCGAAACCGACCCGAACGCTTCGAATCGTCCCACGTCGAAGTACACCGCCTCTCCGGCTTGGTAGGCAAAGCCGCGCTCCAGCACCATCCCGATGAACCCGCGGATGTCTGGGATCGCCGACGAAGCGCGGGGCGTGGAGTACATCGGCACGAAGTTGAGTGCCCGCAGGTCGTCTTCAAGCCGTTTCTCTTCTCGCGCCGCGAGGTCGAGGTAGTGAATGCCCAGTTCCCTGGCCTTGGCAAAGAGCGGGTCGTCGACGTCGGTCACGTTGCGCACGCACTTGACGGTTCGACCCGTGTCGATGAGCCGCCTGATGAGCACGTCGTAGGTGAGAAACGTGAACGCGTGGCCGAGGTGTGTCGCGTCGTACGGCGTAACGCCGCAGACGTACATTTTGACTTCGTCTCCGGGCAAGAAGTCGACGATCTCCTGGCGCGCAGTATCAAAGAGGCGCACTATTGCCGTCAGCCGATGCCCGTGAAGCGCGGGGCGACGCGCGTCTTGTATCGCACGTTGAGTTGCAACAGCACGGCAGTGAGCGCTTCGATCGCGAGCGCATTGGAGAGCAGCCCTGCGTTCAACGGACGACATCCGGCGATGCGGCTCACCATGTCGCTCACGGTGTCGGTTGCTTCACGATCATCTGAGCAGATGAGAACGTCACTGTCCACTTCGTGGTCGAGCGCCCCAAGCTCGACCGCCGGCAAGTGCTGAAACGCGGCAACGACCCGCGACTTCGGAATCGCCGCTTGCACGTGCGCTGCAATGCTGCCTCTCGGCGGGATGAGCGGTTGGAATTCCTTGCCGACCCGCACGAGCGCGTTCGCCATGGTGATCACGATCTTGCCGCGCAAAGAGTCTGATAGTTCCGTCACCGTGGTGGCTGCCGAGTCCCACGGCGTCGCGAGCACGATGATGTCCGCCGTTGCGGCCATTTCGTTGTCACCCCCGACGATGTCGAGTTTTCGCGACGGCCACTTGGCGCGCAGTTCGGCTGCGACCTCTTCTCCGCGTTCGCGATTGCGCGAGCCGATGCGTGCGGAGTAGCCGACTGATGCGAGTCGCGCGGCGAGTGCGCTGCCTGCCGGCCCGGTACCGCCGAGGTAACCGACACTCGGTAGTGAACCTGCCACGTCCACTACCGTAGCGACGTGGCGATTCTCGCGGGTAAGCGCCTCGTCATCACTGGTGTGCTCACGGATGCCTCACTCGCCTACGGAGTCGCGAAACTTGCACAGGAAGAAGGGGCCAAGGTCTTGCTCACGGGCGCGGGACGCGGCCTCTCCATCACGCAGCGCACGGCAAAAAAACTCACTCCTGTGCCCGCGGTGGCCGAATTTGACGTGACCGATCCTGCCCACGTGGAGTCCGTGCGCGAAGCAGCCCGTGAACATCTGGGAGGAGTCGACGGAGTGCTGCATTCGATCGGCTTTGCGCCGGCGGCGTGCCTCGGCGACGATCTCATGGGCGCAACATGGGAAGACGTCTCAGTCGCAGTGCAAGTGTCGGCATTCTCGTTGAAGACACTGGCCGATGCGTTCGTGCCGTTGATGGGCGGCGGCGGAAGCATCGTCGGGCTCGACTTCGACAACACCGTTGCTTGGCCCGCGTACAACTGGATGGGCGTCGCCAAATCCGCGCTGGAATCCACCAGTCGCTACCTCGCCCGCGAACTCGGTTCGCGAAAAGTGAGGTGCAACCTCGTCGCTGCTGGTCCGATTCGCACTATGGCCGCCAAGTCGATCCCTTCGTTCGCCCAGTTCGAGGACCTCTGGAATGCACGCGCTCCGCTCGGCTGGGACATCCACGACTCCACTGCAGTGGCTCGCGCTTGTTGCGCGCTGCTCTCGGACTGGTTTCCCGCGACGACCGGCGAGATCGTGCACGTGGACGGTGGCTATCACGCCGTCGGCGCCTGATCGCAAAGATGAACCGACTCGCGCACGAGTCATCGCCGTACCTCCGCCAACATCGCGACAACCCAGTCGACTGGTGGCCGTGGTGCAACGACGCGTTCACTGAGGCGAAACGTCGCAACGTGCCGGTGCTGCTCTCAGTCGGCTACTCCGCCTGCCATTGGTGCCATGTCATGGCACATGAGTCTTTCGAAGACGCAGAAGTCGCGGAGGTGATGAACCGGTTGTTCGTCAACGTGAAAGTCGACCGCGAGGAACGCCCCGATGTCGACAGCGTGTACATGGACGCCGTCCAAGCGATGACGGGGCGTGGCGGATGGCCGATGACCGTCTTTCTCACTCCGGAGGCACAACCCTTTTTCGGCGGCACGTACTACCCGAAGCCGACGTTCCTGCAGTTGATGACCGCAGTCGACGACGCCTGGCGGAATCGTCGTGGCGACATCGACAACAACGTCGATGCCCTCGTAGAGAACATTGGTCGCACCTCGCAGATCGCCTCAAGCCAGAACTTGCCGTCGATCGACGTGTTCGCGTCGGCGGTGCAGCAATACGACGCCACGTTCGACGAGCAATGGGGCGGATTCGGCGCCGCACCGAAATTTCCTTCGACGATGGCACTCGAGGTCATGTTGCGGGCGTACCTGAATGATGAATCGCCGCGCACCCGCCAGATCGTCTGCACCTCGCTCGATGCGATGGCTTCCGGCGGAATGTACGACCATCTCGGCGGCGGGTTCGCGCGATACGGCGTCGACGAGAAGTGGCTGGTGCCGCACTTCGAGAAGATGCTTTACGACCAAGCGTTGCTCGTGCGTCCATACCTGCACGCGTCACTCGCGCTACGCGAGCCGCGGTGGCGACAAGTCGTCGAGGAGACGATCGGCTACGTGTTGCGCGACTTGTGCTCGCCGGAGGGCGCGTTCTTCAGCGCAGAAGACGCCGACTCGCTCGACGAAAGTGGCCACTCCCACGAAGGCCACTTCTACGTGTTCACTCCGGAGCAAGTTCGTCGCATCGTGCCCGAACATCTCGTCGAAGTAGCACTCGACTGGTACGAGATCACCGACGCCGGAAACTTCGAGGGCAAGTCGATTCCTTGTCGGCTGTCTCATCGCGGCAGTCTGCTGCGCAATGACGACGTCGAAACGGTTCGCGACCTGCTGCTCAAAGCGCGCAACACTCGGCACCGGCCCGGACTCGACGACAAAGTGATAACGGAGTGGAACGCCCTGATGGTCTCTTCGCTTTCCGAAGCCGCCGCCGCGTACGCCATCGATGACTGGTCGCTCGCTGCCCAGCGCGCCGGAGATTTCTTGGCCACGACGATGCGCCGGGCGGACGGCCGCTGGATGCGCACGTGGCATCGAGATGCAACACCGAAGCACCTCGCGATGGCCGCAGATTTGGCAAACCTCGTCGATGCATTCACTCGTCTCTACGAGTTGTCGGGTGTCGCCCGCTGGATCGCATTGGCCAAAGAGGCAGCCGACCAGCTCATCACCCACCATTGGGATGCAGCTGAGGGTGGTCTCTTTACGACCCCCGATGACGGTGAGCGACTCATTGTTCGCCAGAAAGACCTCATCGACAATGCCACTCCGTCGGCGAATTCGGTCGCGGCAATCGCACTACAGCGTCTCGCCGCGATCACCGGAGACAATCGCTACGGCGAGCACGCCGACGGCATCTTCAAGTTGCTGGCTCGCATCGTGGTGAGCGCACCGACCGCATTCCCCCACTTGTTGTGCGCGCTGCATTTTCGGCACGTTGGCGCGACCGAGATCGCCGTCATCGGCAAACGTGGCGATCTCGTCAGCTACCTGCAGTCACAGTGGTTGCCGACGGTCGTCTTGGCGTGGGGTGAAGCGATTGATTCCCCGTTGTTTGCCCAAAGGCGTCCCGGATTCGCCTATGTGTGCCGTCAATACGCATGTCAGGCACCGGCGACGACCCGCGACGAACTCGTCGGCGCATTGCGAGTCGCATTGTCAGGCGCCTGACGCCCGCGATTCCACCGTTTCGGCGCCGGCCTGAGCTTGGCGGGTCTGCATCTCGGCACTAGCCGGATCACCATCCGCCGTAGTGGATGATCTCTTCGCTGCGCGCACGCTTGCGTGCCGCGCTCGCACCGGGCGCAAATGCAGCATCGTTCTGCTCGCCGTCGCTGGGCAGCCGCTCATAACCCATGGCAATCGCACCGAGTAGTTGCAGGTGATTCGGCACCCCGAGCGATCGGCGAAGTTCTTCTTCGCCGCGAAATACGCCGAAAAAGAGTGCGCCGACACCAGCGTCATGTGCCGCCAACAACAGTGTCATGGTCGCGAACGACGCATCCACCGTCCAATACGGCACGGGCCAAGCGCTCGTCGATGACCCGAGACCCGCGTCCGACTTGTCGTTTTCTGAGTATCGGTCGAGGTACGCCTGCGCGTTCGCGAAGGAGAGCACGATCATCGGTGCCGCAAAGAGATGGCGCCAGCGAAACTCCGCACGCGTGTCTGCGGACATCGTGGCCGACCAGAACACCTCGGTCGCGTCACCTTCGAGTGCGACGATGCTCCAGCCTTGCGTCTTTCCTGCCGACGGTGAGCGTGATGCCGTGTCGACGAGGCGCGAAAGCAGTGCACGGTCGATGGGGTCAGGGCGGAACGCGCGCACCATCCGCCGCGACGCGACGAGATCCTCGAAGTCGCTCACGGCGACGAGTCGACTAACGCTTCTTGCCGAGTTTGGCGAGCGCCTCTGCCATCGCCCAGCCGTGCACGATGATGACTCCGCCCTTGGGGACGTTGACGCCCTTGAACATCGCCGTGATGTCAGCAGGTATTTTCGGCTTTTTCACCGGGTCGTAGTCGATGAAACCGGACTGTGCGTTGGTCTTGGCGATGAAAGTCGCCGCGTCGTACTGGGGTTCGATGGCGTAGCGGCGGGCCAAACGGCGGCCCCACGCGCGCTCTTCGCCGACTGCGTTGTACTTGGGGCGCGGAATGAGGTTCGTGAGCGGGGCGAATGCCTCGAGACCCTCTGCTTTGATGAATCGTGCGCCGACGACGACGTCTTCGTCGGGGAACGCCATCAACGCCCGGTGGAAGGCCTCGGTCATGAGTCCCTTCATGGCTACGTCGCGCTTGGGTGTGCGCTTCACGCTGAGCAAACCCATTACCACGCACGGTGTGCCGCCGAGGCGCTCGAGCGTGAGGAACATGAAACCGGCCAGCGTCTTGCCGTCGTAGGCGGTGGTCGCCAGCACCCACGAATCCTTGGCTTTGGACACGGCGCCAATACCAAAAGCGCCGCCCATAGCGGCGAATTCGTCGAGGTCTGCGTCAGTCAGCGCGCTCGCGTCGCGAGTAGCAACTTTCACCCTTTTAGTCTGCCAGCGAAAATCGAAAATCGCACCCGCCGCGAGCGGCTGGATCAACGCATCGAAGAGATGTTCGCGACGCCGGGCGTCAGCGGATTGAAACCCCGTTGCCAAACTTGGCGCGCAGCATGCCAATGACGTTGCCGATGTTCACTGCATACGACGGCCCGAGCGCGACCGTCTTGTCGCCGATGGAGAGGTACACGGGCGAGTCGCCAGGATGCTCTTCGAGAAGGTGGCGGATCTCATTGACTTCGTCGATGCCGACACCTCGACGCGCAAAGTCGATGTAAAGCGACTCGATACCGTTTTTGGGTACGTCGACCACGCTCACATCGGAAGCCATGAAGATGGATCGCGACTCGTCGCGACGATCGAGACGACCGCGAACGACGACGATCTGGTCATCGACGACGAGGTGACCTTGCGACGCGAACAGTTTCGGGAAGACCGTGACTTCAATCGACCCAGCGAGATCTTCCAGCGAGAACGTGGCCATCTGCTCACCTTTGCGCGTGAATTTGCGGTCGACACCAGTGATCACCCCGCCAAGCGTGAGGTTTTCTTCGGTCCGGTCCGGCACGTCGACGATCTGGCAGGTCACTCGACGCTGCAACACCGTCTCGAGCCCCCTCAGTGGATGATCAGAGACGTAGAAGCCCAACATCTCTTTCTCAAGCCGCAATTGCTCTGATTTGTCGAAGGTGAGCGTCGGTACCTCCGCACGGTCGTTGAAGCCGGAGTCGGCTTCTTGTGTGTCGCCGAAGAGGCTCATGACCCCTTGGTCGCGTTCGCGACGGCGAATGAGGGCTTGGTCGACGAGAGATTCGAAGACTGCCAACAGTCCGCGTCGAGGGTGACCGAGCGAATCGAATGCCCCGGCCTTGATGAGCGACTCCAGCGTGCGCTTATTGAGCACCGGCTCGGGGACGCGGTCGATGAAGTCGTAGAACGAGAGAAAGTTGCCCTGGCTCTTGCGGTGCTCGACGAGCATCGCCGCGACGCCCTCGCCGACGTTTCGGATGCCGGATAGACCGAACGACACGGCGCGTTCACCCGGCACAGGTTCGAAGTCGACACCCGAGGTGTTGACGTCGGGTGTGCGAACGACGACCTGGTTCGCGGCAGCATCGGCGAGATACAGTGCCGCGCGGTCGTTGTTGCCCTTCACTGAGGTGAGGAGACAAGCGAAGTATTCGACTGGATGGTGCGTCTTCAGCCAGGCCGTCTGGTACGTGATGAGTCCGTAGCCGTATGCGTGGCTCTTGGTGAATGCGTAGTCGGCAAACTTTTCGATGATGCCGAACAGCTCCCGTCCGAGTGGCTCGCCGTAATCATTGGCGACGCAGCCGCCGATGAACTTCGGGCGTTGCTCGGCCATCGCCTTCGGGTCTTTCTTCGCGCATGCTTTGCGCAGTGAGTCCGCTTCGGCGAGCGTGTAACCGGCGAACTTCTGCGCGACGCGCATGATGCTTTCTTGGTAGATCATGAGACCGTAGGTGTCGCCTAGCACCTCGTTGGCGTCGCCGTGGAAGTATCGCACCGGCTTGCGTGAGTTCTTGATGTCGGCGTAGTCGTTGTGCATGTTTTCGGCCATCGGGCCGGGTCGGTACAAGGCGATGACGGCCGCCACGTCTTCGAAGCGTCTCGGCACCAGCGAACGAAGGAGTGCGCGCATCGGCGACGACTCCAGTTGGAATACCCCGACGGTGTTGGCGGCGGCGAGCAGCTGGTAAGTCTTTGGGTCGTCGAGCGGTATCGCATCGATGCTGAAGTCAGGTTGCGCACGACGCAGAAGTTTCTCGGCGTCAGTGATGACGTCGAGGTTGCGCAGGCCGAGGATGTCCATCTTCAGAAGGCCGAGTGATTCCACGCCGTGCATTTCGTACTGCGTGACCGTCGGGGCGTCTTCGGCTTTCTGCCCCGCTTCAGCTTTGCGCTGAATCGGGAGGTATTCGGTGAGCGGGTCTTTGGTGATGACGACGGCCGCAGCGTGGATGCCCACCGACCGCTTCAGGCCTTCCAGTCCGCGGGCGACGTCGACGACGCGTTTGACTTCGGCGTCTCGCTCGTACTCGCTGCGCAGCTCGGCGGCGGCACGGAAGCCGTCGGCATGTTTGTCGCTTTGCTCGAAACAGAAGCGAAGCGGCGTGTCGCGACCCATCACGACCGGCGGCATCAGCTTGGCGACGCGGTCACCGAGTGCGTACGGCTGGCCGAGCACACGCGCTGCGTCGCGCACGGCGTTGCGCGCCTTGATGGTGCCGAAGGTGATGATCTGAGCAACTCGGTCGCGACCGTATTTTTCGGCCGCGTAGCGAATCATTTCGTCGCGGTAACGCGAGTCAAAGTCCATGTCGATGTCGGGCATCGACACGCGGTCAGGGTTGAGGAAGCGCTCGAAAAGCAGGTCGTACTTCACCGGGTCGAGGTCGGTGATTCTCAACGCGTACGCCACAGCACAACCGGCTGCAGACCCGCGACCCGGCCCAACTCGAATGCCGTTTTCTCGGGCGTGACGGATGAGGTCCCACACGATGAGGAAGTACGACGCGAAGCCCATGTCGCAGATGATCTTGAGCTCGTAGGCGATTCGTTCGACGACTTCTTTGGGAACCTTGGCTCCCCACCGTTCTTTGGCGCCCTCGCGCGCAAGATGCTCGAGATACGCGCGGTCGTCGGCGAAACCGCTCGGGATCGGGAAGTCGGGCAAGACGTACTTGCCGAACTCGATGGTCGTGTTGGCTCGCTCCGCGATCCACAGCGTGTTGTCGCAGGCGTCGGGTGTTTCGGCGAAGAGCTGCCGCATCTCCGCCGCCGTCTTTAGGTAGTGCTCTTCCCCCTCGAATCGGAAACGGTTCGGGTCATTGATCGTGCATCCCGTCTGCACGCACAAGAGCGCGTCATGAGCCTGAGCATCATGGCGGTGCACATAGTGGGAGTCGTTAGTGGCGAGTAATGGTGCGTCTATTTCGCGGGCGATTCTGATGAGGTCGCCCATCGTTCGGCGCTGCTGCGCCAGCCCGTGGTCCTGCAGTTCGACAAACAGGTTGTCGCGGCCGAAAATTTCCTGCAGTCGGGCGGCAGTTTGCTTGGCTTCGGCGTAGTTGTCGCGCAGCAGTGCCTGCAGCACGTGCCCGCCGAGGCATCCCGTGGTGGCGATAAGGCCGTCGTGGTGGCGCTCGAGAATTTCCCAGTCCATTCGCGGCTGGTAGTAGTACCCCTCAAGGAAAGCAAGGCTCGACAGCTTGATGAGATTGCGGTAACCGGTGTTGTTCTCGCATAACAGCGTGAGGTGGTAGTAGAGCTTGCGACCTGCTTCGGTGTCGCCGCCCGAATCGTCGAGCTTTCCGCGGCGCTGCGGACGCTCGAAACGCGACTCGTACGCCATGTACGCCTCGGTGCCGATGATCGGGGTGATGCCCCCGTTGCGACAGGCCTCGTAGAAGTCGAGGACACCGTACATGTTGCCGTGGTCAGTGATGCCGATTGCGGGTTGGCCATCGCTTACCGCCCGCTCGACTAACTCGTCGATTCGCGCCGCTCCGTCGAGCATCGAAAACTCGGTGTGCACATGGAGATGGGTGAAGGACGAAGACATCGGCAGGACTGCCGAGAGTACCAGCGGGTTGTCGCGCAACTGAGGAACTCATCGCATCGCGCGCGCTTCGACGGCGCGTTATGTGTGTGCCAGCGTGAGCTAGATGTACGTTCCTGGGCGATCAGGCTGTTGATTACCTGACGGCGGCAACTGACGCATCTGTTCGAGCTGCTGACGCGCAGCCAACTGCTGCGCAAAGAGCGTCGCCTGAATTCCATGGAACAAACCTTCGAGCCAACCCACGAGTTGTGCCTTCGCTACCCGCAACTCTGCCTCGGTCGGGACCTCGCCTTCCTTGAATGGAAGCGTGAGCGTCTGAAGCTCCTCGCGCAAGTCTGGCGAGATGGCTTCGGCAAGCTCCACGACGGATCGCTGGTAGATCTCCGCCAGGCGTTCCCGGCTCGGAGTGTCAAGTTGCATCTGTCGAACCTCGTCAAGCAGCCCCTTGATCATCGAGCCGATGCGCATCACCTTGGCCGGCTCTTGCACGGTTTCGGTGCCGTTGCTGGCCGCGTCGCCGTTCATGCTCGCTGTCCCGCCTGCCTTCAGCACGTCCAACAGCTCGCCGCGTTCAGGGGTGTCGTTCGTCATGGTTGAGTTTGTTCTATCAGCAACAAGGCACCATCACCGACGCACGATCAGTGACCTGCGACCGCCAGGAGGGGTACGTCCGTCTCGTCGGAGGTCAGCGAACCGTGCCGGCACTGCAACTCGAAATACGTCTTGTCGGCCGGGTCGTCGAAACTGACGTCGCCACTGGCCATCACCGCTACCTCGCCGAAGCGGCGGCGCACGATGTCGGACACCCGCGGCCCGAAATATCCCGCATCGATCATCTCGTCTCGCGTCATCACCCACGCATGATGCCCGTGGTGGCTTCGCGCTGCCGCTACCACTTCGTCGATCCGCTCGTTCTTGGTGTGCAACCAACGGAACCTTCCCTCACCTGACTGGTGCGTGAGCAATCGTGTCACCTCCGGGTGCAAGAACGTGGTGTTCTTACCGACCATCACCTGACCGTGGTCGGCGGTCACAAGCAGCACTGCATCGCGCGGCAGCACCGAAGCAAGGTCTGCGACGAGGCGGTCGGTGGTACGCAACTCGGAGTCGTAATAGTCGCCGAAGCCGCGTTCGTGGGCGACCTTGTCGACGCAGTCGTAGTAGCAGTAGACGAACTTCTCCCCTGCGCGCAGCAAGGCGCGCACGTCAACCACCATGCTCGAAACTGCGCGCCAACTGTGCATCCGCTGATCGCGCAAGTGCGACTCGGTGAATGCGGTGCCGTCGAATTCGGCTTTCGACAGCACCGGCACGCTGCCTCCGAGAAATGGCGGGCACGGTTGCACGTCGCGCGGGGCGAGCCGTTTGCGCGCGTCGCCGCGCGAGTCGGCCCAGCGAAGCATCTGCACGACCTGACCGGCGAAGTCGATGCGATAGCCGACGAGTCCGTGCTCGCCGGGAGTCGCCCCCGTGGTAATAGAAGTGAGCGCCGTCACCGTCGTAGTGGGTGCGACAGTGGTGATCGGTCCGCCCTGCATCGAGGCGAGGGTCGGCGCGATGCTGCGGTCGGCCGCCAGCCGAGATTGCAGCTGGTGCCAGCCCAAGCCGTCGATGACGAGCATGACGACTTGTCGCGCGCCGCGCGCCGCATCGGGGAAAAATGCCGGCAAGTCGGCGGTGCCGCGCGGTCCGAGCAGCGACGGAATCAGATCGGTGACGCAACCACCTCCGTACCGAGGAAGACGTGGCGCCGGGTCGGACATCTCACCTTGTTGTCTAGCGGTACGAAAGTCGTCACCCGATGATTCGTCGCCGAGGCTCGCCCGGCGTCGAGATGCTTACTATGGAGTCGTGCGCGTCTCCACCCGAGGTGATTACGCATGCCGAGCCATGTTGTCGCTTGCGTTGCACGCCGAAGAGCCCGGCCCCATCTCCGTGCGCGATATCGCGGCACGCACCGCGCTTCCTCAGCCGTACCTTGAACAGATCCTGCTGGCACTGAAGGGAGCAGGGTTGGTGCAGTCGAAGCGAGGCGTTGGCGGCGGATACACGCTCGCCCGCCATCCGGACAAGATCCTTCTTTCAGAGATCCTTTCGGCGGTAGACGGCCCGATCTCGCTCGGCGATTTCGGCGAGCCGCACCGCGACGGGGCCTGCGACCACGAAGGTCAGTGCGTGCTGCTCGCCATTTGGCACTCCGTCGGCGACCACATGCGCGACCACCTGGCCAAGTTCACTCTCGGCTCAGTGCTCGCAGCGGCACGGGGCGAGTCGCCTTGGCCGAACGACGCATCGGGAAAAAAGAAGCGCACACGTCGCTGAGACAGTCAAACGCACGTCGCTGAGACAGTCAAACGCTCGTCGCCAAGGCCGGCGTCACGAGAGCATCGCAACGAGCGCCGCGAAGTCGGTCGGCAATTCGCTCGTAACGATGCAACGTTCGCCCGTGCGCGGGTGATCGAATGCGAGTTCCCTGGCGTGCAGCATCGGTCGTGTGGCTCGCAGTCCGGCGCGCACGCCGCCGTACTGGGCATCTCCGACGACTGGGTGGCCGATTGAGGAAAGATGCACGCGAATTTGGTGTGTACGCCCGGTTTCCAATCGACACTCGACGAGAGACACGTCTTTTGGCGTATGGAACGCGCGTTCAACCACGTAGTGGGTTCGCGATGGACGGCCGTCGACCACTACGGCCATGCGCGTTGGGTCGCGCTGGTCTCGACCGAGTGGCGCGTCGATGACGCCGCTCGCCGATGCCGGGTTCCCCCACACCACCACCGAATAGACGCGGGTGACGCTGCGAGACGTAAGTTGCTGGACGAGCGACTCGTAGGCGGCCTGCGTGCGCGCTACTGCGATGAGACCAGTGGTGCCCGCGTCGAGGCGGTGCACGATGCCGGGTCGCATCGGGTCGCCCACATTCGCAATCTCGGGATAACGGGCCAACAGGTAGTTGACCATCGTGCCGTTGCGGTTGCCGGCGCCGGGGTGCACGACGAGGCCTGCCGGTTTGTTCACGACGAGCACGTCATCGTCTTCGTACACCACGGCGAGCGGCACACCGCTCTCCGCCGACGGCAACTCCGGTGCTGCCACTTTGCTGACGTCGACCGTGATGTGCTGCCCCGTGGCCACTTTTTCTTTGCCGGCTTGCACCACCTCACCGTCCAGGGTTACTGCACCTGACTCGATCAATGCTGCGGCAGCGTTGCGGCTGACGTCGGCGATCAGCGACACCACTCGATCGATGCGCACGTCGGCCAACGAGGCAGGAATCGTCTCGCTCACACGTCGAAGCAGCGTGCCCGTGTCGTCGTTTACGCCGCCACTTACGTCGTCGCTCCGATCGTCAGCCATCTGACTCGCCTTGCGCAACCGCATTCGACGCCCTGCTCGTGCGCAGCGACGCAAGCACCATCAACACCGCCCCTACAGTGATGCAAGAGTCGGCGACGTTGAACACCGGGAACCATTGCAGATCGATGAAATCGACGACGGCGCCGCGAAACCAGGCGTCGTTGCGAAACACGCGATCCACGAGATTTCCGACGGCACCGCCGACGATCATGCTCGACGCCAGCGCCGCCAGGCCGGTTGCGGACCGCCGCATCCACAACACGACTCCGATAACGATTACGAATGCGAGTGCGCCGATGATCGGCCCCGCACCGGTCGCCTGCGAGAACGCCATGCCCTTGTTGTATGCCAAGTTGAAACGGAGCGAGCCGACGATGTCGATCGTTCGACCACGCGACAAACGATTGAGGGCCCAGTGTTTGGTGAGCTGGTCGGCGACGACGATGACGCCGATCAACCACCAGAGACGCCGCGCTGAAGCGGCGGTCATCGGTTGCCCAGACCGCCGGCGCGCTCGGTGACGAGCTCGGTGGTCCATGGCAACACTTCGAGCCGCTCGCGAGGTATCGGCAGACCCGAATAAGCGGAATAACCGTACTCGCCGATCTTCATGCGCATAAGCGCTTGGTCGATTGCTTCGACTTCGGATTTTGCTTGCTCCGACAAGATAAGGTCGCGTTCGCGCTCGACCACCATCGTGTCGCCCTCGCCGCCTTCTTCGCCGAAGTCGACGTCACCCATCTCCTGGTTGTTGACGATCTCCATCGCGTCTTGCTCGAGTCGTTTGGCCTGCCCCATCAGCTCGGCGCGTTTCTCGACGAGTAGCTCGCGCTGCGACCTGAGGAACGCAATATCGAAGTCTTTCGTCGGCGTTATGTCGTCGACGGGCTCAAACTTGATGATCGGAGGCTTGACTGGCTTGGCCATCGCCTTTTCTTGCTGTTCACGAATACGACGCTCGTCTTCTTCGCGGATCGCGCGCACTCTGGCTCGCTCGGTCTCGCGCGCCTGGCGCTCGGCTTCTTTGGCTTTGGTGATCTTGTCGCGTTCGCGTTGTTTCTCGCGGCGTTCTTCTTCGATGGCGGCGCGCTTGCGGGCCTGCTCTCGCTTGCGCTCTTCCATCGCGACTTGACGCTCGAGTTCGCGGCGCTTCTTTTCGGCAAGGCGCTCCTTGAGGATCCGCTTGCGCTCTGCCAGCTTCGCTTTGGCGAGGCGCTTGCGTTCTCGTTCAGCTTCTTGGCGGGCTCGTTTACGCTCGCGATCGGCGACGAGCCGTGCCTGCTTGCGCTTGCGATCCTCGATTTTGCGCTCAAGTGCTTTCTGGCGACGCAGAGCCTCAGCCTTCTTGCGAGCGGCGCGGCGGGCGTCTTCCGCCTTCTTCTTGGCGGCCTTGCGACGAGCCTCTTCGGCCTTCTTGCGGGCGGCTTTGCGTTTGGCTTCGAGTTGCTGTTTCTTGGCACGGCGTTGCGCCTCGACTTTCAGCCTTTCCTTGCGGCGGCGCGCATCCTCGAGCTTCTTGCGGGCAGCGGCGCGACGCTTCTCTTCCAGCGCTTTCTTGGCTTTCTTGCGGCGCAAATCCTCGGCCTTGCGGCGCTTTGCAGCGGCGATAAGCATCGCCTTTTTCTTGGCTGCGGCCTTTTTCTTGGCGGCCGCTACTTTCTTGGCTTGGGCCTTCTTTTTTGCTGCTGCTTTGCGCTTGGCGGCTGCGTTCATGACCCCGTCAGGGTAGCCGCTCCACGGTGACGCGAACGGGAGCGTCATCCAGCATCGCGTTCGAGTCGTCGTTCACGGCACCGAGCACCAACTCTCGTGCGAGGGTTTCTGCCTGCACCATCGCCGCATGTTCGCGTACTGCAGTCGCAATGTCATCTGGCAAGCCGAGCGACAAGCGGATGCGATCCGACACGTGCAGGCCGGCATCACGGCGGGCCTGTTGCACGAGACGGATCATGTCGCGTGCGATGCCTTCGCGCTGCAGGTCGTCATTGACGGCAAGATCGAGTACCACAATGCCGTCACCACCGGGCAACGCCGTGCTTCCCCGTTCGCCATCTCCGGTGGCCACGAGGCGTAGCGAGAATTCTCCCTCCATCAGTTCGACACCGCCGGCGACTACGCGCCCGCCGCTTATCGACCAGTCGCCTTGTTTCACGGCGCGAATCACTTTCTGTGTGTCGGCCCCGAGACGCGGCCCGAGCACGGCTGGAGTCACGCTCAATTCGCGTTTTGCGAGTGCGTCCACGTCGGTGCGCAACTTCACTTCGCGGACGTTGACTTCGTCTTTGATGACGTCGGTGAAGTCGCGCAACAATGCAGCATCGGGGCTGGCGACGACCAGCGACGAAAGTGGCAGTCGCACGCGTCGCTGATGAGCCTTGCGCAAGGAGAGCGTGGCGGAACATACTTCGCGTGCCATGTCCATCGAGGCGACGAGTGCATCGTCGGCTGCGAGTGAGGCGGTCGTCGGCCACTCGGTGAGATGCACGCTGCGCTCACCCGTCAGGCCTCTGTAGATCTCTTCGGTCGTGAGCGGCAACAACGGTGCGGCGACTCGGCAGAGAATGTGCAGCACCGTATGCAAGGTGTTGATGGCACTTTGTTCTCCGTTCCAGAACCGGTCACGGCTCCGACGGATGTACCAGTTGGTGAGCACGTCGAGAAAGTCGCGAACCTGCGCACAAGCCTCGAACAAGTCATTGCGCTCGAAGGCGTCGGTTGTCGACCGCACCAGCACGCGTGCCTTTGCCAGCACGTAGCGATCGAGCACGTTGTCGCTCGAGGTGTCGAAATTGCCGCTCGCTTTTGCCGCGTTCGCGTAGAGCGAGAGGAAGTACCACGAGTTCCACAACGGCAGGATCGTCTGGCGAACGGTGTCGCGGATGCCTGCTTCGTTGACGCTGAAGTCAGCCCCGCGCAAGATGGACGACGACAAGAGGTACCAGCGCATCGCGTCGGCGCCGTACGTGTCGAACACCTTCATCGGGTCGGGATAGTTGCGCAGGCTCTTTGACATCTTCTGGCCGTCGTCGCCGAGCACGATGCCGTGGCTGACGCAACTCTTGAACGCCGGGCGGTCAAAGAGTGCAGTAGCCAGCACGTGCAAGGTGTAGAACCAACCGCGCGTCTGGCCGATGTACTCGACGATGAAGTCGCCCGGATAGTGGCTCTCGAACCAGTCGCGGTTCTCGAACGGGTAGTGCACCTGGGCAAACGGCATCGAACCACTCTCAAACCAGCAATCGAGCACTTCAGGTACGCGACGCATCATTGACTTGCCCGTCGGGTCGTCGGGGTTCGTCCGCACCAGGTCATCGACGAACGGACGGTGCAACTCCCCTACTTTTACCCCGAAGTCGCGCTCCAGGTCGGCGATGCCTCCGTACACGTCGATGCGCGGGTACTCGGGGTTGTCGCTGCGCCACACTGGGATTGGCGAACCCCAAAAACGGTTGCGGCTGATGGTCCAATCGCGCGCGTTCTCCAACCATTTGCCGAACGAGCCGTCTTGAATATGGTCCGGCACCCAGGCGATCTGCTTGTTGAGTTCGACCATGCGATCTTTGATTGCAGTCACGTTCACGAACCAAGAACTGACTGCCCGATAGATGAGCGGGGTGCCTGTGCGCCAACAGTGCGGATACGAGTGGTCGTACGTTTCGTGACGAAGCACGACACCTTCTGACTTCAGATGTTTGATGATGTTGGGGTTTGCCTCGAACACGTGTTGGCCGGCGAAGTCACTGACATCACTCGTGAATCGCCCGCGTGAATCGACAGGCACGACGAGCGAGATTCCGGCGTCGGCGCATGCACGCTGGTCATCTTCGCCAAAGCCGGGCGCCATGTGCACGACGCCCGTGCCGTCTTCGGTGGTGACGAAGTCGCCTGCGAGCACGCGGAACGCCCCGTTCTCGGCGCGATCGGCGAAGTACGGAAAGAGCGGCGTGTATCGGCGACCGACGAGGTCGCTTCCGCGCAACGAGCCCACCTGTTGCGCGCCTTCGAGTTCTCGCTGGTAAGACTCGCGCCGCGCTGCCGCCAACACGTAGCGAACTCCGTCGAGCTCATAGACGCCGTACTCCACTTCTGGCGCGACGGCGAGCGCGAGGTTGGACGGCAGCGTCCAGGGCGTGGTCGTCCACGCGAGCAACCGCTCACCGCTCTCGAGCAGGAATCCGACGGTGAGGGCGGGGTCTTGCACCATCTTGTAGGTGTCGTCCATGCGCGTCTCGGAATTCGAAAGAGGCGTCTCGAGCGCCCACGAATACGGCAGCACGCGAAAGCCCTCGTAGATGAGGCCCTTGTCCCACAGCGCCTTGAACGCCCACATGACGCTCTCCATGTACGGCAGATCGAGCGTCTTGTAATCGTTGTCGAAGTCGACCCAGCGGGCTTGTCGGGTCACGTACCTTCGCCAGTCGCTCGTGTACTGCAACACCGACGCGCGGCAGTGATCGTTGAACTTGTCGATTCCGTATTCAGTGATGGCTTGGCGACCAGAGATGCCAAGTTGCCGTTCAGCTTCGGCTTCAGCCGGCAGGCCGTGGCAGTCCCACCCGAATCGTCGTTCGACGCGCTTGCCGCTCATCGTGCGGTAACGCGGTACTGCATCTTTGACGAAACCCGTCAGCAAGTGTCCGTAGTGCGGAAGGCCGTTGGCAAACGGCGGGCCGTCGTAGAAGACGAATTCGCTGTCGGCACCCTTGTTGGCGTGGCCGCCCTCGCCGGTCTGGCTACCGCCTTGGCGTGGATGCAGTTCGACCGACGCTTCGAAGGTGTGGTCGCTCGCCCAATAGGCGAGCACGTGTTCTTCGATGAGGGGGAGGTTCGGCTGCGCAGCGACGTCGGGATACGAACGCGACATCAGTCCTGCCGGGTCACAGGCCGTTTCCGGCAAGCAGGTTCTGCACGAAGCCGAGCGCAACCACGACCACGATCGGCGAAATGTCGATCGGGCCGATGCTCGGGATCACTCGGCGCGCCGGGCCGAGCACGGGTTCAGTCACCTGGAAGAGCACGCGATTGATCTGGCCGAGTGGGCCGCTCGGATTCACGGGAAACCAACTGAGGATGATGCGCACGAAGATGACGAAGGTATAAAGACCAATCAGGTTAGAAATCACGGCTGTACCTCTCTTCCATTCAACAAGGCGACTCAGTGATGCTGTCGCCGGTTAATCGCGCGGAATTCGCACCCCGTTGGGGGTGAGGCGAAACACGCCGCGCGAGATGCGCTCGAGCGAACCGTTGAGTGCGAAGGTGAGACCGGATGCGAAGTCGATGATGCGACGACCTTCGTCGGGATCGGTGGCGATCATGTTCATGATGACCGGTTGACCGCTCTTGAAACGCTCGCCGATTTCTTTGCAATGACCGAAGTTGGTCGGCTTCAGCGTGACGGGCTCGACGCTCGCCGTGTCGAGCGGCTTCACGGTCTTGGCGGGTGGCTGACCGACCGGCCCGCGCACCGTGACGCCCGAGTCGTCACGCACTCGACCCCGACGGGCTGGTGCCGGCTCTTCTTCGACCTCTTCTTCGAATTCTTCGTCGTACTCTTCGTCGTACTCGTCTTGCGCATCTTGGTTGAAGCGTCCGCGTGCGGGACGCCGCGAGCGCACGGATTGGTCGCTGTCGTCATACATCTCGTCGGCGCCGAGACCGAGATAGTCCATCGCCCGCCGGAACATTGACATGGCGCCCAGATTATCCGAGCGAATCACATGGTTCACGGACGCTCGCCAAAGAGCGCAGTGCCGACGCGCACCATGGTGGTGCC
>JBEGRF010000009.1:0-7229 GCA_041180605.1 Actinomycetota bacterium
GCCGACGTGATGTTCGCCGAGCGCGCAGGCGTGATCGAAACTGCCGCGGAGAAGGGTCTGCTTGCATTCGGCAACCAGATGGACCAGAAAGCGATTGCTCCCGACTACGTCGTGACGTCGAACGTCTGGAACATGCGCCCGACCGTCGAGTACATCTTGAAGCAAGTCAAGGCCGGCGCGTACACCGCGCAAGACCTGAAGGACTTCTCGATGTTCGCAAAGGGCGGCTCGACGCTCGCGGAGATCAACAAGGGCGTGAAGGGTGGAATTCCTGACGACCTAGCGAAGAAGGCGGAGGATGCACTGGCTTCGATCAAGTCGGGCGTGTTCCGCGTGGATGTCAACGAGGGTGTGCCGGCCGGTTCGGTCGTCAAGTAACGCTCGTTGTAAAGAAAGTGGAGAGAGGTGGGGCTGTGAACAACGGCCCCACCTC
This sequence comes from Actinomycetota bacterium, assembly GCA_041180605.1. Classification (GTDB taxonomy): domain Bacteria; phylum Actinomycetota; class Acidimicrobiia; order Acidimicrobiales; family Ilumatobacteraceae; genus F1-60-MAGs027. The sequence goes on from JBEGRF010000009.1 coordinate 434, forward strand.
ATCCATTTGGTTGAAAGAAATTCGCAAGTCGTACGGCGCCACGGTGGCGCTCGACGGAGTCACACTGGGGATACGCCCGGGAGAAGTGCACGCGCTGCTCGGCGAGAACGGCGCAGGCAAGACGACGTTGATGAAGACGCTTTTCGGTCTGACCCAGCCTGACTCAGGGCAAATCGAGATCGACGGTAATGCCGCCGTGATCTCGACACCGCGGGATGCGCGCGCAGCCGGAATCGGCATGGTCACCCAGCACTTCTCGTTGGTCAAGACCATGACGGTCGCGGAGAATCTCGCGCTCGCGAACACTCGGCTGGTCCGAGTCGATCTCGACGGTGCGCGAGAAACGGCACGAACAGCCAACGACCGGTTCGGCATCGACGTTCCGGCAGATTCGTTGATCTCTGAATTGCCTGTCGCGCTGCAGCAACGCGTCGAGATCCTGAAGGCGCTCGCGGCCGGTTGCCGTTATCTCATCCTCGACGAGCCCACCGCCGTGCTGGGGCCGCGCGACGTCGACGCATTGCTCGATGTCATGCGGAGATTGCGCGACGAAGAGTCGATGGCAGTGGTGCTCATCAGCCACAAGATGAAAGAAATTGAGCGAATCGCCGATCGAGTATCAGTGCTTCGAAGGGGGTCGGTCGTCGCATCGACCGACGCGAAGGGCATGACGTCACAAGAACTCATCAAGTTGATGGTCGGTACGGAGAATCAGAAGGAGACTGGGAGTCGCGACCGCACGACCGGCTCGGGTGAAGCGGCATCGACCGGCGCCAGGGAATCAGGACTCGCTGGCGTTGGGTCGAAGGGCGTCGTGCTGAAAGTCAATGGTGTGTCGACTGCCAAAGAAGTCGGTGGTCTCAACGACGTGTCATTCGAGGTTCGCGCCGGGGAGATTCTCGGTGTCGCCGGTGTCTCGGGCAATGGCCAGACCGACCTCGTCGAGGTGCTGTCCGGAACTTTGCGACCAAGTGCCGGTGAAATCACCGTCTCCGGTGAAGTCATCGATGCACCGCGACCTGCAGCGCTCATGGCGGCGGGTATGGGAATCCTCGGCGAAGATCGTCACGCGTCGGCGGTGCATCAGCTGCCTGTAGTCGAGAACCTCGTTCTCGATCAGCTTCGATCATTCACCAAGTGGGGTCAGCTGAACCGAAAGGCGATGGCCGCTCGCTGCGACGAGGCGATCACGCAATTCGAAATCAAGGCGACGCCAGACCAGACGCTTGGAACGCTCTCTGGTGGAAACATGCAGAAGGTGTTGTTGGCACGCCTCTTCGGGCGTTCTCCGAAGGTCGCAGTGGTTTCGCAACCCACTCGCGGGCTCGACGTTGCATCCACGTGGTACGTGCGATCACTCATCTCCTCTGCACGTGATGAGGGTACGGGAGTGGTTCTGGTGAGCGAAGACCTCGATGAGGTGCTCGAACTCGCGGATCGTGTTGCAGTGATGTATCGAGGGCGAATCTTGGCCGTCGTTTCGGCCAGAGAAGCGACGAGAGAGCGAATCGGCGAACTGATGGCAGGAGTGACGCAGTGAAGCCACGATTCGTGTTGCGATCATCTACGCCCTGGTGGCGCGGACCATTGCTGATTGCCTTCGCGGCAGTCGCTACCTTCGCAATCACCGCGGCTTTGATTCGTTGGGCGGGAGGCAACCCGATCGCTGCCTACCGGTACATGTTCATTAATCCTCTGCAGTCGAAATTTGGCATCACCGAGTCCGTTCTGGCTGCGACACCGCTCGTCTTTACGGGTGCCGCCGTCGCACTGGCATTTCGTTCGGGGTACTGGAACATCGGAGCCGAGGGCCAACTTCTCGCAGGAACGATCGGGGCGACATGGTTCGGACTGCACGCAGAAGGTCTCCCGAAGATCGTCGCGGTGCCAGGGGTGTTAATCGCTGGCGCAATATGCGGAGCAGTCTGGGCCTTGGTTCCCGCACTTCTCAGGTCGCGGTTGGGTATCGACGAAGTCGTGACGACGCTGCTCTTGAACCCCGTCGCGCTGCTCGTGATCACGGGACTGCTCAACGGCCCGTGGCGGAACTCGGAAACGGGATTTCCTGACAGTGACGTCGTTGCCGAGTCGGTGATGATGCCGATCGTGTGGCCGGGCAGCAGAGTGCACTTCGGGCTCATCGCGGGCGGTCTCTTGGCGCTGGGTTGCTGGTGGTACGTCGCGCGAATGGCCGGAGGACTGCGTCTACGGGCCGTCGGTCTTGCGCCCGGTGCGGCACGTATCGCTGGTCTCGAAGTAGAACGCACGCTCTTGGCGACTGCGCTCGCAAGCGGGGCAATCGCGGGAGTCGGCGGTGCGAGCGAGATCTCCGGCGTCGCGCACCAGTTGACCATCGGCATCTCGTCGGGCTTCGGCTACACCGGTGTGATCGTCGCAACCCTCGCGGCGCTCAACTTCATCGGTGGCGTCGTTGTCGCGCTGCTCTTGGGCGTCATCAATGTCGGGTCGTTCTCTGCGAGCCGAGCACTTTCGATTCCCTCGACCATGGGCGAAGTGGTGCAGTCGGTGCTGCTCATCACGGTGGTGGCCGCGCTCGTCATCAACAAGTTCAGGATCGTCTGGAAAGCGGCTGACAAGTGATCGACATAATTGTTGACCTCATCGCGGCCTCGTTGCGCATCGGCACGCCGTTGTTGTTGGCGGCGCTCGGAGAACTCATCACCGAGAGGTCAGGAGTGTTGAACCTCGGCATCGAAGGCATCATGTACGCGAGCGCCTTCAGCGGTATCGCAGCAGCAAGTTATTCGGGCAGTTTGTGGATCGGTCTCATCGTCGCAGTTCTCACCGGGCTCGTCGCAGGCCTGTTGCTTGCCTTCCTCACGGTCACGCTGGGCGTGAATCAGCACGTAGCAGGGCTCGGACTCACGCTCTTTCTGATCAGCGTGTCGAACACCGTCAACCGAATTCTCTTCACGGCAGATGGTGGACAAGTCAGAGTGGATCCATGGAGGTCGATCGGTTTCGGCGGCCCGATCTTCGACCAATATGTCTTCACCTACGGCACGCTCCTCGTCGGTGTGCCGTTCGTCTGGTGGTTGGTGTGGCGGTCGGGTCTTGGTTTGCGTATCCGGGCGGTCGGGGAGAACCCGGAAGCTGCCGACGTCGCGGGAATCCACGTCGCACGTACTCGCTACCAGGCGATCCTGATCGGCACCGTCTTCATGTCACTCGCTGGTGCGTTCATCACGCTTGCCTACGTCGGACAATTCACGATCAACATCATCAACGGCCGGGGGTGGGTGGCGCTTGCACTCGTCATTTTCGGTCGCTGGAATGTTGGAAGGTGCATCGCTGGAGCGGCGCTCTTCTCACTCGTGAATGCCGGCCAATTGCAGCTGCGACTGGTGCCGGCACTTGCTGACGTGCCATTCGAGCTGTTGCTCGCCCTGCCGTACCTGGCAGTGATCATCGGCCTTGCGATCTCTGGCCGAAACGTTCCGTATCCGACTTCGTATCTCAAGCCATACCGACGCCTGTAGGAGGGAGTCATGCCAGCAACAGAAGGTGACAAGAAATTTCTCGCCGTCGCGATAGCCGAGGCGAGAAAGGGCCGCAGCGAGGGCGGAATTCCGATCGGGGCGGCGATCGTCGTTGACGGGAAGGTGCTTGCGAGCGGCCACAACCGACGAGTGCAGCACGGCTCGGCGATCCACCACGGCGAGACCAACGCCCTCGAGAACGCCGGAAGGCAGCCCGCCACGGTATATCAGCGAGCCACGATGTACACCACGCTCAGCCCGTGTCACATGTGCACGGGGGCGATGCTTCTCTACAAGTTCAAGCGCGTCGTGATCGGCGAGAACAGAACGTTCATGGGCGCCGAGGATCTGCTTCGCAGCCACGGCGTGGAAGTCGTCGTTCTCGACGACGCCGAGTGTTACCAACTCATGCAAGATTTCATTCGTGACGAACCGACACTCTGGAACGAGGACATCGGCGAGAAAGACAACTAGTCATGCCGTCACCAAGTGTCGACACGCTCAACCGTGCGCTGAGTGGCGGATTGCGGGGTGCCCGCGTCGTTGCGGTGTCGGACGAGGCAATCGGCACAGGGCAGATGTCAGAGAGCAGGCGGCTGCGACTCACCTACAGCGCGCCGTGCGATTTGCCGACGACGTTGATCGCGAAGTTTCCGAGTGAGGATCCGACGAGCCGCGCGACAGGCAAAGCAACTCGCTGCTATGAAGTCGAAGCCTCGTTCTACAGGGATCTGCGCGAAGCCCTCGATGTCGGTGCGCCGCACTGCTACTTCGTGGAGCGCAACGAAGAGACCGACGATTTCTTGTTGTTGCTCGAAGACTTTGCGCCGTGCCGGCAAGGCGACCAAATTGCTGGTTGCTCGCTCGCTGAGGCCGAGGCGTGCGTCGACGAGCTCGTCAGGTTGCACGGGCCGCTGTGGAACTCGCAATTTCTCGCGACGTTGTCGTGGCTGAACCGCACTTCGAACAAAGAACGCTCGGGAAGCCAGGCGTTGATGCAGCAGGTTTTCCCCGGCTTCATCGCGCGCTATGCAGACCGACTCGACCCAGCAGCCCGAAAAGTGGGAGAAGAGTTCGTTCGTGACTCGGGTGACTACTTCACTCGACAGTTGCCGCATCGCACGGTGGTGCACGGCGACTTCCGACTCGACAATCTGCTGTTTCGTAGCGCCGCTGCAGGTGGCGCTGGTGGCGCCGCCGCCGCGGGTGGCCCAGGCGGCTCCGCAGGTCGGCGCGTGGGTGTCGTCGACTTTCAGACGGTGACACGCGCCTGCGGTCCGCAGGATCTCTCGTACTTCGTCGGCGCTGGGCTCACTACAGAGATGCGACGCACGCACGAGCGAGCGCTCGTGGAGCGGTGGGCGACAGGATTGCGCGGCTACGGCGTCGAACTTGAAAGCGACCACGTGTGGAACGAGTACCGACGCTTCACATTCGCCGGGTTCGTCATGGCGGTGGTTGCGTCGATGATCGTGAAGCAGACTCCGCGCGGCGACGAGATGTTCATGGCGATGGCCAACCGGCACGGCGTGCACGCGGCGGATCTCGACTCGCTGGCAGCTGTGAGGGACGGCGTCTGAGTACGGCGGCTGTGCGAGACTGAGCGTCGTGGCCCGCTACGACGCAGCCGATGAACGATTCGGCCACCAAATCCCCGAGCCGTTCCGCAACACCGTCAACCACCACCACGACTGGCGCGAGAGCCTCTTTTTCGTGATGCACCCCACCGATCGGTTGGGCGACGTCTACATCCTGACGCTGGCCAACTTTCCGGCTCGCAACGAGATGGACTCTCTGCAACTCGGTCGCCACGGCAACAATCCGATCTTTGCCCGTCACGCGCGCCACGTAAATGGCGACCACGACGACTGGAAGGTCGGCCCAGTGCAGATCGACATTCTCGAGCCGCGCAAGAAGGTGCGCTTGCGAGTCGCAGGCGGCGATCTACCCCAGGGCAGCACGGCACCTGGTGGCAAGGTGCCCCTCGCGATGGACGTGACGTACACGGCCCGTGTGCAGCCGTACCAACTGCGGCGCGGCACCATGAAAGCCGGCAGCGAAGTGGTGTGGGACCAGTCGCACATGTTCCAGAGCGGTTGGTACGACGGAACCGTAACGTATGACGGCACGACGCACACCATCGACAAGTGGTGGGGGCAACGAGACCATTCGTGGGGCATTCGCACGCACTACCGATGCCCGATGTGGATGTGGCTCGCCATCCATGTGCCAGAAGGAATGCTCGCCGTGTGGTGTTGGGAACTGCCCAATGGCGCACGCATCTACACCGACGGGTGTCTCTCGCCGAGTGACGGCAGCGAACCGGTTGCACTTCGCGAATTTCACCACGACCTTGCTTGGCTCGATGCTGCCGGAAACCATGCGTCCTACGAGCGGCACGGCGAGAATATCCATGGCCTTTCAGGCGACGTCACGTTCGTGTTGGAGAACGGTCGCCGCATCGACGTGCGAGCAAGGGGTCGCTGGGCGCAGCGCTATGACGCGTTCAACCCGGGCAAGCAGAATTCACTCGGCGGTGGGTTGAGCGAGATGTTGGTGGAGACCAGTGATGGCCAGCGCGGCACGGCGATCTACGAAGTAACCGGTGCGTGGCACCACAGGTATTTTCCGCTCGCGCGGGGCGAGCGACTGCCGCCAGACGGCCTCACGCCACGCGACTGACGTTGCCGGCAGCTGGGCTAGATCGAGGCGATGATGCGCGAGAGTCGAGCGTCTGGCGTCGGACGTGCGCCGAGGTGCTCGATGACCCATGCGGCGATGCGTGTCGCGAACCGCGCAGCTTCGACCACCGAGCCGTGCTCAGCAAAGTGGGCGAGATACGCACCAGCGAACGAGTCGCCCGCACCAGTCGCGTCGACGAGGTGGTTCGTGGCCGGCGAGATCTGTGTCTGCACGCCGTCGTGATGCACGAGTGCGCCATCGGCATCGAGCTTCAGGATGATGGTCGCATGCGGCAAGTGCTCGGAGAGCGCCTCGGCAATGTCGGAAGGTTCAAACAAACCGGTGAGCACCCGACCTTCTTCGTAGTTCGGCAAGAAGACCTTGATGCCCAAGTCTTTGACGAACGACCAGAACGTCGCAGGGCCCATGTCTTGGATCATCTGGAACGATGCCGGGTCGAACGAAATGAGTTTGTCGCTCGCGCGACCGATTTCTGCTGCAAGACGGGCTGCAGTGCGCGGCGGGTCGGTGAAGAACGACCACGCGCTCAAGAACAAGTAGTCGCTTCGGTTGATGATCGACTTCGGCAGTTCTTGCGGCAAGAGGAAGAAGTC
>JBEGRF010000010.1:0-4116 GCA_041180605.1 Actinomycetota bacterium
TAGAACTCTCGCCAACCCAACTCGCTTCGGTAGTGGTCGTGGTTGGGGTCGGGGCGCAATTCGGCAAGCAACTGTCGCGGGTGCAGCACACCAAATCGCAAATACGGCGACAACATGCTGCTCCCGTCGCGGTCGGGGTTGTTGCGTTCTTCTTTGTAACGGCTCAGCGCGTCGCCGGCGAAATGTTCCCACCGGGCCCAGGCGGCTTCTTCTCCGCCGGCGGGCAAAGTGGCGGAACACTCCGGCTCTTGCGGAATGCCGTCGCACTTCACATCAGGGGCGCCGCGCAGGTTCATGTTCTTGGGTGCGGGCAGCGGACGACTCCAGCCTTTTGCCATCCAGCCGCGGGAGAACGGCGTGAACACGGCGAATGGTGTGCCGTCGTTCTTGCGGACGACGCCGGGGTTCACCGCGTACGGCGAGCCGACGCGCGCGAGCTTGACACCCTGTGCAGCGAGACGTTTTTCGACTTCGGCGTCGCGTCGCGCGCCGTAGGGGCCGAAGTCTTCGCTGACGAACACGGTGTCGGCGCCGACCTCTTTGGCAAAGCGTGGCACGATGTCGAGCGGGTCGCCGTGGCGCACCACGATGGCGCGGTTCATGGTGGCGTCGAGCGCACGAATGTTGCGGTACAAGAACCCGAGCCGTGCCGCACCCGAACGCTTCACGAACAACGGATCGAGCACGAAGAGCGGCGTGGTCACGCCGTACGCGAGCGCAGCGGTGAGCGCAGGATGATCAGCGAGGCGCAAGTCGCGGCGAAACCAAATGATTGCCGCGGCCATGTGGCGAACCTACCTCCACCACCATGCGAGCACCGCGACGCACGCGAAACATGTGACGCCGCCGTACGCCATCGACCACTCGAGCGAGACATAATCGGCGATGAGACCGGTGATCGGGCCGCCGATCGGCGTGCTGCCGAGAAACGCCACAGCGGTGAGCGCGAGCAGACGACCGCGCATGTCGGGCGGAGACTCTTGCTGGCTGATGGCGTTGCCGGACGCAATCATCGCTGCGCCGCCGAAACCGAGCGGCAAGCACAACATGAACGCCCACGTCAGCGTCGGTGCGAACGCCACCATGATGTTGCTTGCGCCGAGCACGCCGACGTTGATCACCAGCCATCGCAGCGGCACTTTCGGGAATCGCGCCGTGATGAGCGCGCCGACGATGCTGCCGATGCCAGTGAACGTCATCAACCAACCGAACGCGTCGTCGCTGCCCCAGTTGATGTCGGCAAGCTTCGGGAAGACGACGCTGTAGTTGAATGCGAACGTGCTGACCACCACGTAGACGAAGAACATCGACGACAGACGGCGATTCGAGCGCACGAAGCGAAACACGTCGCGCACCGGCTGGCCGCCGGCAGGGCGCTTGACGGCGGGCACCATCTCCGACCGACGGAGCCCGACGATGCCGAAGATCATGAACGCATACGACAGGCCGTTCAAGACGAACAACCAGCCGGTGCCGATCGGGCCGACCATGAGCGCGGCAAGCGCGGCGCCAAAGATGCGCGAGCCCGTCATCACCGTGGTGTTCATCGACATGGCGTTGCTCAGCTGCGACGTGGGCACCAGTTCGGTGATGAGGCCGCGGCGGGCAGGGTTGTCGATGGCACCGACGAGACCGAGAAAGAGCGAGAGACCCCACACCACCGGCAATGACACGTTGTCGGTGAGGTCGAGCACGCCGAGCGTGAGCGCCTGCACAGCGAGCAAAATCTGCGTGCACATCATGATGGTGCGACGGTCGTAGCGGTCGGCGAACGAACCCGCCCACGTGCCGAGGAAGAGCATCGGCAAGAACTGGAACGCCACGTTGTAACCGAGGTCTGACGCCCTGCCAGTGAGGCGGTACACGAGGTACGACGTGGCGGTGAGTTGCAGCCACGAGCCGATGGTGGAGAGCAACAGCGACGCGAAATACAGCCGCGCGTTGTAGAAGTTCAACGAGCGAAAGACGCCGGTCGCTGGCGCGGCGGACACCACCGCGTTGGTCGCGTCAGCCATCGAGCTTCAAGGCGGAGATGAACACGTCGCCGGGCACTTCGACCCGCCCGATGGCCTTCATCTTCTTCTTGCCTTCCTTCTGCTTCTCGAGCAGTTTGCGCTTGCGCGAGATGTCGCCGCCGTAGCACTTGGCGAGCACGTCTTTGCGCTTGGCCTTCACGGTCTCGCGCGAGATGATCTTGCCGCCGATGGCCGCCTGGATCGGGATGTCGAACATCTGCCGCGGGATCAACTCTTTCAGCTTCTCGCACATTTTCTTGCCGTAGTCGTACGCCTTGTCGCGGTGCACGATGGTGCTGAACGCGTCGGCCGGCACCGCGTTGAGCAGGATGTCGACGCGCACGAGGTCGCTCGTGCGGTAGCCGTGCAGCTCGTAGTCGAGGCTCGCGTACCCCTGGGAGCGGCTCTTCAATTGGTCGAAGAAGTCGACGACCACTTCGGCGAGCGGAATCATGTATTGCATCTCTACTCGCTCGGGCGACAGATACTCGAGCTTGGTCATTTCGCCACGGCGTGACTGGCAGAGCTCCATGAGGGCGCCGGTGTAGTCCTTCGGGGTGATGATGCTCACCTTGAAGAACGGCTCTTCGATCGACGCGATGTTCACTGACGGCGGCAAGTCGTTCGGATTGTCGACGATCTCGACTTCGGCGTCGGTGCGCAACACGCGATACTGCACCGACGGAGCGGTGGCAATGAGTGCAAGGTTGAACTCGCGCTCGAGACGCTCTTTGACGATCTCCATGTGCAGCAAGCCGAGGAAGCCGCAGCGGAAACCGAACCCGAGCGCACCGGAAGATTCCGGCGAGTACGAGATGGAGGCGTCGTTCAACTTGAGTTTCTGCAGGCTCTCGCGGAGAGTCTCGAAGTCGTCGGCATCGATCGGGAAGAGACCGCAGAACACCATCGGCTTGGGGTCGAGGTAACCCTCGAGCGGCGCAGCGGCCGGGTGCGCGACGTGGGTGACGGTCTCACCCGAGCGGGCTTCGCCGACGTCTTTCACGCCGGCGATGAGATAGCCCACCTCGCCGGCGCCGAGTTCGGCGACTTCCTGGGTGGCGGGACGGCGCGCGCCAATTTCCAGCGCTTCGTGATCGGCCATCGCCTGCATGAAAAGCAACTTGTCGCCCTTTCTCATGCGGCCGTTCATCACTCGCACGCTGGAGACGACACCGCGATATTGGTCGTACTGACTGTCGAAGATGAGCGCTTGTAGCGGTGCGTTCGGGTCGCCCTTTGGCGCGGGAACGCGGGCGACGATGGCGTCGAGCAACTCGGGCACGCCTTCGCCGGTCTTGGCAGAGATGCGCAAGATGTCTTCGGCGGGAATACCGAGCACCTTCTCGATCTCCATCGCGTAACGATCAGGGTCGGCGGCGGGAAGGTCGATCTTGTTCAGCGCGGCGACGATCTCGAGGTCGTTCTCCAACGCGAGATAGCAGTTGGCGAGCGTCTGGGCCTCGATGCCCTGCGCGGCGTCGACGACGAGCACCACACCCTCGCACGCGGCGAGCGAACGGCTGACCTCGTAACCGAAGTCGACGTGGCCGGGAGTGTCGATGAGGTGCAGCGTGTGGCCCTTCCACTCGACACGCACGTTCTGCGCCTTGATGGTGATGCCGCGCTCGCGCTCGAGGTCCATCGAGTCGAGGTATTGCGCGCGCATTTCGCGGGCGTCGACTGCTTTGGTGAGTTCGAGGATGCGATCGGAGAGGGTCGACTTGCCGTGGTCGATGTGCGCGATGATCGAGAAGTTGCGGATGCTGGACTGTTCCATGAGGGGGCCGGTGCGACCCGCAAGAAACGGGGCGAAACCAAAGAAAATTCTACTCTTCGGGCATTTCGCATACGGTGCGCTCGTCGCGAGGTGACGCGAGTCGCGAGTTGCGCGGCGTGGCCGTCGGCGGGGTGAGCGCGGTCGGGGTGCTTGATGCGCGGGGTGAGCGCGGCTCAGTCGCTGGTAGCGTGAGCGAGCCATGGCAAACATCAAGTCTCAGAAAAAGCGCATCATCACCAACGCCAAGCGCACCGAGCGCAACAAGGCCGTGAAGAGCGAAGTGCGCTCCCGCGTGAAGTCAGCCCGCGAGACCAAGGGCACCCC
>JBEGRF010000011.1:0-56593 GCA_041180605.1 Actinomycetota bacterium
GGACCATACGCGAGACTGAAAATCGGCGAGCCTGTTACTTTTGCCGAACTCGCGGGAAGTGCCCGAGTTCGAATAACTGGAGCTGATTCGGGCTCGCCACTCTCTCATGTTTCAAACCTGGAAATTCGGAATCGAGATGGAAAACTAGTTGAGTATACGGAAATCAATCACTGGCGCTCCACGGCCGAAACTGCACCTGACCCGCTATTGAGTGACTTTGATTTCGAAATTGAAATACCTGCACTCTCACTTCTCGAAGAACCGCTCATTCTGCAAGCCAGGAGTGACAGCGGTTATGTACAACTCGCATCTATTGCCAATTCGCCTGGCCCTCTCGTACCACAGCTTAAGCAGTCCGACGAGTCGCGGTCTCAACTCCAACTTACTGCGACACTCATAACTGAGCGAGACTTAATTCGTCCTCTCATACCCGGTGTTCTCGATACACCCAGCTCGCTTTTACGTATCTTGCTAATCACCTTAGACCTCATGTCCTTTGCAGTTCTTTTCTCACTCGCATACGTTTTTCTCGTAACTCTGCGAACAGAGACTCTTCGAGTAGGGATGCTGGCAATTTTTGGCTGGCTCGCAGTTAAACCTCTCTACTCTCTACTCCCCCCAATTTTGGGGGGAGGTCGGGAACTTGTAGTGCCGTATGCACTGGTTGCGGTCGTCGTTGGGCTAGTCCTCCGCAAACAGATCTTCAAATTTCCACTTCCGTTCTTGATACCTCTCGCCTCAGTGCTGAGCAGCCAGAAAGTCTTTGAGCATGTTCACTTCAATCACCTGGGCCAGAGTGACCACTGGTGGGGTCAGCTGATTTACCAATGGCGTGATTCTGATTGGTTCACTAATCAAGGTCTGTCTCGCGCAATATTCACGGGAGACATCTTTCGGGCCGGCGAGGACATCTTCTATGTCCGCGCAGCACCACGGTATCTCCTTTATCTTGCCCATCTGGCTCTAGGAGAGAACGACATTCTCATTGGTCTGCTCTCGCTTGGAATTGGCTTTGTGACAATCTTTGCCCTAGCTGTTCGATTCGCGAACATTCATCGCAGCAAGTTCTCAACTCTCATATCGATATTCGTCATGTATATCGGGATGATATTTCTTGGTGATCAGACAATCACTGCTTTCGGATTCCTTGTGACCAGTGAGTACGTTGCCTGGGTCTTATTGCTTGGTGTGAGTCACTACGTGCTCGACTGCACCCAGGAATCGCGAGTTTGGATAATGAACTTAGTTGCGGCAACCATCGCAGTTCTGGTGCAGTTTCGCCCGAATCTGCTATTCACGTCGTTCGCATTGCTGCTAGTCCTGCTGTTCACAAAGTCAGCACGTAGCGATCCGTGGCTGCTGATCCGCCAAAGTGCGAGCGCAACTGTTGCCTACTTTGTAGTGCTGTTCTCAAGCTTGACTCATAATCTCTTCTATGGCGCGCAGTTCGTGGTATTCACGAGTCAAGTTTTCACGGTATGGGTGAAGTTCAGCTGGACGAGCATCTGGGTTGATGAAGGAGTGTTGGGCGGGCTCTCGATGGTGTGGTCCCAGGCTCGTGCTTTGATGTACTGGCGAGAGCCAGGGGATGCCAATTATGCGATCGTGTTCTGGGGCTCACAGTTCCTCTTGCTTCTGGCTTTTCTCATGCGCCGAATTCGGAAAGTGGGAACATCAGCCACCGCGATTATCGCGGCTTTGCCCTTGACTTATGTGCTGCCAATGCTCAACTTCAATTTTGACTCTTACTACCCGCGACATTTGGTTGCCGCGAGCCTTCTTTGTCTCTGTTCCGCACTTATTATTTGGCCAAGGAACCGCGAGTCAGTATGAAGAGGTTTGCGCTACTAGTCGTCATCTACTTGCTGATGCCGGGTTCAGGCCAACTTATGTGGGATGGCCTCCCGCTCAGCACAAGGACGGAATTCATAACACTCGTGTTGGCGGTCATCGCATTAACGAATCGCGAGTTTCGGTCGAGAGTTCGGAGCAGGTTGAGGAAGTCCAGATTACGTGGTGCGGTGATACCAGCTCTGGCCCTGCTATCCGTACTGAAACTACTTTCATTCGCTTGGTATCCGTTCAGTGACGGTTTCGACGCCTGCTACCGAAGCACCTACCTCCCACTAGAGGAAACAGGGGCCTGCGAAAGATCGTATGAGGGGCCATTCCTGATTCGCAGTGACCTAGGACTAGACAACACCTCTCGAATCGACAGGACCGTCGACTTCGGTGTGCGCAAGCACGACTGGAGTCTTCCCTTCATGAACGACTACCCAAGACTTGCCACACTCTGGTTAGATCGTTTTCCCTTTACTGCAACGTTTGGCGCAGCAATCCGGAATGAAACTTCGGAGACCAAGTTCCTGCCGATCTACGGCAATGGCGAGATCCAGGGAAAGCTCGGGGACGAAGATTTCGATACATCCGACATACCACTAGCAGATCGATACGAGTTCCCGCGCTTGACTCTCGTGGCGGTTCCGAGCGGGGTCTCAGAAATGATCCTGAGTTACCGCTACGCGGACGACGACTCAAACGAGCCGCCTGATGCCGCTCCGGCCATTCGAGGCCCCTATGCCACTCTCAAAATCGGCAAGCTTCAGAGTCGCGAGACGCTGCTCGAGATCGCAATGGTCAAAGTACGCGGATGGGTCGTCGACCTCAGTGAGACGAGAACCGCCGACTACATCGTCGCGATCGATGCCACGGGAACAGAAATCGGGCGGGGCGAATCACAAGAACGACCAGATGTTGCCCAGTTTGTGGGTCAGCCTGACCTGACCAGAAATGGCTTTAATTTCGCCGTTCCTGCCGGCTCGTTACTGTCAGGTGATGTAACGATTGGTGCCGTATTTGGGGATGCGACGATCCCGATTGCAACGCTCAGGGCCTCTGACAACTTCGTACCTGCGCTACCCTCGATAACTCTTCAAACAGGTGACACCATACGTGGTGACCTGAACGTCTGGTTCGACGCGGATCGAAATGACTTCGCTGCTCTGGCGCCTGGGAGCAGATTCGAGACTCCACTACGGCTCGATGCTCTCCTCACGCTTCTCGATCTCGCCAGTGCGATGCTGACTATGGCAATGATATTCGGAGCTCTCTTGACATTCCGCGGGAGTTTGCTGGTCGCCACAGGTTTGGCGACCGCCACCTTCGGACTTGTTGAGGTCGGTTCAAAACTGGCACCAGACGCAATCGGCTCGCCCCTGCTCTTCCCGCTTGTGATAGTCACGCTCCTCGTCGTTCTGATCGCTCGGAAGGCAACTCCTAAGTCGCTTCTTGCGTATTTTCCGATGGCCGCGGTACTTGCGGCGCACAAGTCATTCGACCAGCTTGAGCGCTTCCACAGCAGCCAAGGTGAACGGTGGTGGGGGCGGCTCCTTTATTACTGGCGCGACTCTGATTGGTATGCAACTCAGGGTTACGCAAGAACAATCTTTCTCGAAGGATCGCTGCGTGGCGGTGAAGCGCTCTTCTGGTTCCAGGCCGGCCCGCGGTATCTCGCCTTCATGACGCGGACTTTGCTCGGCGAACAAGACGTGCTCGTCGGAATAATCATGACGACGCTCGGATTCTTTGCGGTACTGGTTCTTGCAGTGCGTTTCCTTGGGAGGAGCAGGGATCGATACACGTGGATTATCGGAGGCTGCGCCCTCTTCTCGATGCTCTTCTTCATGTCCGACGATCTCATGGCCGGGTTCGGGTTCGTCGGTTCGAGCGAGTACCCCACGTGGATCGTGATGTTCTTGGCGGCGTCATTCGCTATCGCAACACGGGCGGAGAACCGTACGTGGCCAATGGTGGCGTTTGCATTGGCACTCGGTTACTCGATACAGCTCCGCCCGAATCAGATTGGTGGTGTCGTCCTGATGTTCGTCATGATGGTGCTGCTCGTCGACCGCTCGTCACCCGAGCGCGCTATCGGCACGGTCAGCAAGATGACCGTTTCATTTGTGGCTGTCGTCTCGTTCAGCCTGTGGCACAACCTGTATTACGGCGAGTCGTTCGTCCCGTTCACCGCGAATGCAGGGATCAACTACCAGTTCTCGTGGCTGGACGTGCTCGGCTTCAATCCGGGGGAAGACGACCGGCTGGGCAACTGGGGCACGGTAGCCAGTCAGCTTCGCTTCATGATGTATTGGAATGCACCAGGCAATCTCTCGTGGGCAACGTTGTTCTGGGGTGCACAGTTGCTATGGATCGTGGCAATCGCCTATCGATTCAGGAAAGGACTCCTGTTCAGAGCACACAGTCTTTTGTTGCTCATCCCCTTCGGTTACGCGTTGCCAATGCTGAAGTACCAGATGACCTCGTACTACCCGCGTCATCTGGTGGCGATACATCTCTCCTTTCTGTTGACCGCACTGATGGCTTGGCCGCACAACGAGGACGACAGCGGCGAAAGTGCCCTGGCGGCGTCAGAGAGTGCGGATTCAGCAGCGCTCAACGTGACATCCCCAGAACTTCGAGCGGTCAGCGCGCCGAGTCGGTAGGAATCCGCAAATCGACGACAGTTCCGGCTGCGCGAAGGTCGCCGCCTGGAAATCCCGCGTCATCGCGTTCTTGCTCGTTGGCGGGTCGCATCGTGATGGTGCCGCCTAGCTCGGTGGTGACCAAGGTGCGAACGATCGAGAGACCGAGCCCAGTCGCCTGAGCGAGCTCGAAATTCTCGTCGACCCCGATGCCGTTGTCGATCACACGAATATGCAGCGCATCTTCTTCCGGGTCGCGTTGCATGAACACCCGCACCACACCGTCACGACGTGCTTCGCCGAACGCATGGTCGACCACGTTCTGTAGCAGCTCCAAGATGACGACGGACAACGGGGTGGCAATCGTTGCCGGAAGACGCCCTGCATCTCCGCGTACTTCAAAACGCACCGGGCGATCGGAGGATTGCAAACTTTCTTGAGTCAGCTGGATCAACGGGCGAACGATCTCCACGAACGCAACATCTTCACCCGGTTCGCGCGAAAGCGTCTCATGAACGAGAGCGATGGTTCGAATCCGGCGAACGGAATCCGCGATTGCTGCTTTTGCTTCGTCGGTTGCGAGCCGCCGTCCTTGCAGTCGAAGGAGCGATGAGATCGTCTGGAGGTTGTTCTTCACACGGTGGTGAATTTCTTTGATCGTTGCGTCTTTCGTGAGTATGAGCCGGTCACGCCGCCGAAGCTCGGACACGTCGCGCATCAGCACCACTCCTCCGATCACGTTGGTCGACCGGGCCCCACGTTTCAGTATCGGGATGGATCGCACCAACAGGGTGACATCGTGTTCTTGGTCGAGTTCTTCCACCACCGGCTCGCGACGCTCGAATGAGGCGCGAGCGGCGTCATGCGCGAAACCGAGCTCGGCCAGACTCTGACCGACGGCATTCGCGCGGATGCCGATGCGGTGCAGCGCTGACACGGCGTTCGGAGACGCATAGCGAACGCGTGCGCTGGAATCCAACACGATCACACCGTCTCCGACTCGCGGTGCGACGCTCGAGTCTGCAACTCGACCTGCGAATGGGAAGAGCCCGGTCGCAATCATCGTTGCGAAGTCGTCGAAGATCGACAGATACGTGCGCTCCAGTTGCCCCGGTCTGCGACCAGACACTGTCGAGACTTCGCGCGTCAAGACTGCGATGACTCTGCCCTCGTGGGTGACGGGGATTGCAGTCATGCTGACAGGGTCCGGCAGATACGGCAGCGTGATCTCACCCTTTTGAATGTGCCCGCTCTGCGCTGCGGCAGCGATGAAAGGTCTGTCAGTCTCATCCGCATATTCACCGACCAAGTCGGACTGATAGAGCGTCTGTCCAGTCGCCGCACGAACCTGCGCTGCGGTCAGCCAGTTGGTGCCCGAAGCACTGGAAACCGGCACATACAGCAGCAGGTCAGCAAACGAAAAGTCAGCCAACATCCCCCATTCAGAGAACAGTGCCGTGAGATGTGCGATGTCTTCGTCGGAAAGTTCAGTGTGATTGCTTGCAAGTTCGACGAGGGTCGGCATGGTTGGTAACCATTCTTACGGGTCGGCACGTTCAGTGCTGGCGAATGGACTCTCCAAGCGCAAGAAGTGACTCGACGTTCGTGATGTCACCATTGCGGGCTTCGCTCACCAAGACGTCGACTTCCCATTTGGTGATCTGCTCCATCACCGAGGTTTGATGGCTGGCGATTGCCGCAATTTCGGTCTCTACCCGCGAGAGTGAACTTCGAACATCGTCAGGCGCTCCAGCAAGGCTTGCCGCGCGCCGGTCTGCTCCGATTGCAAAACGTGCGGGCATGACTCGGTTGATCAGAACGGCTTCGAGTCGATGGCGTCGTTGCCGGAGTTCGCTGACGAGATATCTCGCCTCATTCAGCGCCACGGATTCTGCACTCGTGACGACAAGATACGAAGTCGCCGGCTCGGAGAGAAGTGAAGCCACACGCTGTGCTCGTGCGGCGATGGGGTCCTCCATGCTGCGAAACAGCGAGAAGAATTCAGAGATATCCGACAAGAAAGCGGCACCGAGTATGCGATCGGCGACCAGGAAGAACGGCCGCGACGCAATCGACAAGAGCCGTGATTGTGCAGGTGCCGTCAACAGCTTGAGCAGTCGGCTGCCGAAGAACTGCTGCATACGTCGCGGTGCGTCTAGCACCGATAGCGCGCTTCGGGAAGGCGGCGTATCAACGATGACCAGGTCGAACTTGCCACTCTCGCGAGCATCAAAGAGGCGCTCGGTGACTACGTAGTCATGGCTGTGGACGAACCGTGAGGTCAGCGTCTTGTACAACTCGTTCGACAGAACGCGGTCACGGGTGGTGGCATCAGGTGCATGTCGGCGAATCATGTCGTCCCAACTGGATTTGGTGTCGATCATCGCCATCGTCAACGATCCGTGCGCTCCCCTTAACTCGACCTGCACCTCGACGTTGCCGAGTGACTCGAGACCAAGAGCCGTAGCCAGTCGTTTCGCGGGGTCGACGGTAAGTACGAGCACACGCTTTTGGGAATGCGTCGCTGCAACGACTCCCAGTGCGGCGGCCGACGTCGTCTTGCCGACACCGCCCGGACCACACACGATGATCATCTTCGCCTCATCGAGCAACCGCATGATTCGACTGTTCCCCGTCATACCGAAGTCGGCTGCCACTTGGACATTCCCGTCATGCGTGCTCCTGCAGAATTCGCCGCAGTTCACCTTGCACGTGCTGCGTCACTTGGGCGGGTGATGTAGCTGCGCCAGGTGCTTCGCTGATTGTCTCCACGTTCGCGAGTTCGAAGGCATCCGCGAGGTGTCGAGCGTGAGACTCCGCCGCAGTACGACGGGCCGCGAGCCACTCCGCTGCTGCGAGCGACGTTTCGATGTACTCACCGGAGACGGTCGAACGAACCCGGGAGAGCGTCGTCGCATCGAGGATGTCCTCAGGCATACGGTTGACGATGACACCTGCGAAGTCGATCGGTGTTGCCTTTGCAAGACGGTCACGCAATTCGATCGTCTCAACGACCGGCATTTCTTCGGGCGTCACCACTGCGAGCACCGTCGATACGGAGCGGTCATGCAAGAGCTTGCTCATCCACTTGGTCTGCTCCGCCACGATTCCGATTCGAACGAGGGTCGCCAGAGCGTCTGGAGCCGAGACCTGTGCGACGAAGTGCCCGCTGGATTCCGAGTCGACGACGACGAGGTCGTAATTTCTTTCGCGCACCTCGTAACAGAGCTTGCCCACCGCCAGGATCTCTTTCACGGCAGGTGCGGCATTTGCGACGAAATCAAAGATGCGCGCCAGCGGCGTGAGACTCCCGATCACCGGCACACGGAGGAAGAGCCGGATGTACTCGCGCAATGAGTCTTCGGTGTTCATCGCCATCGCGAGCAGGTTCGGCGACACTTCGGTTGGCTGGAATGTCAGGTCACCACGTTCGAGATAGGCGGCGAGCGAGCCTTTGTCATCCATCTCGCACGCAAGCACGCGCTTGCCTTCAGCGGCGGCGAGCCGTGCGATTGCCGCCGAAACGGCTGATTTTCCGACGCCGCCCTTGCCGGTGACGAAGACGAGGCGGCGCGAGAGCAGCGCGCGGAGCGTCAGGTGCCGAACCCCAGGCGACGCTCACCGTCTGGAGCGCCGAACTCGACGAATGCGATCTTCTCCGCGGGCACTGCAACTTCGCGCCCGCGCTTGTCCTTCAGCCAGAGCACCTCGACTTTGCCGGCGAGAGCTTCTTCGACAGCCTTGCGCACCGCTGTGCGGGATTTGTCGTCGCTCTCCAACTCGAGAGTGATGTCACGAACCGAATGAGAGACGCTGATGCGGAGTTCCATGGTCACCAGTGTGGCAGGTCAGGTGACCTTGAGTGCCTGACTGAATACCTTTTTGGGTCGCAGTTCGACGATCTGCCTGGCGAGCTCAGCAAATACACGACCTACCTCGCTCTGCGGCGCAACCGCCGCAATCGGCTTGCCGACATCGCCACCCTCTCGAAGTTGATTGACGAGCGGGATCTGGGCGAGTAGCGGCACCCCCAGCTCGTCCGCGAGCGATTTACCGCCCCCGCTGCCGAAGAGCTCGTAGCGCTTGCCGTCATCACCGGTGAACCACGACATGTTTTCGATCACGCCGCGCACCGACATGTTCACCTTCTTCGCCATCGCAGCCGACAGCCTCGCGACTTTCTGCGCAGCCTCTTGCGGAGTGGTGACGACGTACACCTCTGCGCGCGGGAGGTACTGGCTCAAGCTCAGGGCGATGTCGCCGGTACCCGGCGGCATGTCGATGAGCAAGAAGTCGGGTTCGTCCCAAAAAACGTCAGTGAGGAATTGTTCGAGTGCCTTGTGCAGCATCGGCCCGCGCCACACCACCGCTTGTCCGTCAGGCACGAAATAGCCGATGGAGATGCAGCGCACACCGTACGACTGCGGCGGCACGAGCATCTGGTCGATGACGACCGGCTCACGGTCGGCTCCCAACATTCGGGGAATCGAATATCCATAGATGTCGGCATCGACGACGCCGACCGAGTAACCGGCAGCTGCGAGGGCTACGGCGAGGTTGGTGGTAACGCTGCTCTTGCCGACGCCGCCTTTCCCCGAGGAGATGAGCAACGGGCGCGTCTTCGACCCGGGTTGGGCGAAGGGAATCGTACGGCCTTGCGAGTGGCCGTGCGCTGGCGCGCTTCCTGCGGTCGCCGCAGGTGAGCCATGCAGCTTTTCGCGCAGCGCGGCGCGTTCTTGATCGGTCATCACCCCGAAGTTCAGTTGCACATCTTTTACACCAGTGAGGGGACGAACGGCGTTATTCACGCGCTGCTGGATTTCGTTGCGAAGCGGGCAGCCGGCGATGGTGAGCGTCACCGTCAACGAGACGACTCCATCGTTGACGTTCACGTCGCGAACCATGTCGAGATCGACGATCGACCGATTCAACTCCGGATCATGAACCGGTCGCAACGCATCAATGACCTGGTTCGGCGTGAGAGCACTCATACGGCGAGGGGTAGGCTAATCGCGTGGCACGCAACAAGAGCGGTGCAAACGGCGTGACGAGCGGCGCATTCTCTGCCCAGGTTTCGGCAATTACCTCGGCGTTCGGTGACCCCACTCGACGCGCCGTCTATCTCTTCGTGCGCGACGCCAGGGAGGGCGTCACGGCAGCCCAGGTTGCAGAACAATTCGAGGTGCATCCCAACGTGGCGCGTCACCATCTCGACAAGCTGGCGGCCGGTGGCTATCTCGAAGTGGAAGTCACTCGGTCAGAGAATGCGGGAGCTGGCCGGCCTTCCAAGAGGTTCCATGCTGTGGACACTGCCGCACCGATGCAATTCCCGGTTCGCAGCGACGACCTCGTCTTGTCGCTTCTCGGTGAGGCCCTGGAGCGGCTTCCTCGTCACCAAGCCGAGTCCATGGCCGAAGAAGTTGGTCGCAAATATGGTCAGGCAATGGCCGCCGGACTCACTGGCGACGACGTTGCAGCCGGACAGCGCTCGCTTCGCTCGGCCATGCAGAAAGTTGCTGACGCACTCACCGCACACGGATTTGCGGCGCATGCAGAGAAACGGCAGAACAAGCTGCGCATCATCAACAATCACTGTCCGTTCGGCGACGTTGCAATCGAACATCCCGTGATTTGTGCAGTCGACCGCGGCATGGTGAAGGGAATGTTGGACACGCTCTACGGCGAGACGTCGCCGGCAACGTCTGCGTCACTGCCGAAGGGCGATCGATTCTGTGAGACGACACTCGACGAACGAGCGGTGTAGACGAAAATCGTCAGTCGCCCCAGAAGCGCTGCTCGAGGAACGGATCTCCGTACATGTGGTAGCCGTTCTGCTCCCAGAAGCCTGGCGCGTCCTGCGTCACCGCTTCGAGTTTGCGCAGCCACTTGGCCGACTTCCAGAAATACAGCTGGGGAATTAACAGCCGCACCGGGCCGCCATGAATCGGCTCGATTTCAGCGCCGTCGTATGCGTAGGCAACGAGGGAGTCGTCTCGCGTGGCATCGACCAGGGGAAGGTTCGCGGTGTAACCGAACTCAGCATGCGCCATGAGGTGGGTGGCTTCTGGTGCAATACCTGCCTTCGCGAACAGATCGCGCACCCGTACCCCTTTCCACTTGGTGTCGAACTTCGACCACTTGGTAACGCAGTGAATGTCAGTTGTGAGCGTGACAGAAGGAAGAGCGGTGAGTTGGTCGTAGTCAATCGTGAACGGTGAGGTGACTGCACCGGTGACAGTCAGTGTCCACTCGCCCGGCGCGTAGGTCGGCACGTCTCCAACGTGCAAGACCGGAAATCGCTCCGTCAGATATTGACCGGGTGGGAGTCGCTTCGGGTCGAAGCCCTTGGCGTCGACTTCGGCACGGTTTCGGTCAAAAAAGCCCACGCCTCAGTGTGCCACTACTTACGGTGACCAGGCGTTGCGCTGGAACGACCATGCATTGCGCTAGTCGAGAAGCATCACCTCGACCGTGTCACCAGCGTCACAACCGTGTCCATCGGGCATCACTACCAGTGCGTTGGCCATCGCCGTCGTTGCCAGTTGGTGGCTGCCCTGGGGCCCCGCGTCGCGAACGTGCACCCGACCATCTGCACCGAACTGCGCGAACACCCTCATGAAGTGCACCTTGCCATCAGGCTTTCTGCGTAGCGAGGCGTCGGCAATAGCCCGCACGGTGGGTCGCACCAAGTCTCGGGTGTGCCCCATCATCTTCCGCAAGGCAGGACGCGCCAATAATTCGAAACTGATCATCGAGGAGACGGGGTTGCCGGGCAATCCGAAAACCGGGACGCGACGCTCGTCATCGGTCAGCAATCCGAACGCAAAGGGTTTCGCCGGTTTTATCGCCATCTGCAGCCACTGCATGTCGGCGATTCGTGACAGTACCGCCTTTACCACGTCGAAGTCACCCATGCTCACACCGCCGCTCGTGACAATGGCATCGTTCTGACGCGCCGCCTGGATGAGAACGCGCTCGAGTTCTGCTTCATCATCAGCGACCACCCCGTGATTCGTCACTACGCAGCCACATCTCGCAATCAGAATCTCGAGCATCGTGAGGTTGCTCTCTCGAATCTGGCCGCGACGCAGCGCCGAGCCGTCGGAGACCAACTCGTCGCCTGTCGACAACAACGCAACTCTTACTCGGGGAAACACCACCACATGACGGACATTGATGCTCGCGAGCACACCGGCGCCCGCTGCAGAGAGCACGGTTCCGGCCGTGAACACCGTGTCACCGCTGCGGACGTCGTCGGCGACCGGCCTTACTGCAGATCCAGAAGGCACGCCTTTACGCACGCGCACGGTGTTTTCGTCGACGTTCTCCGTGTCTTCGACCATTACGACCGCATCCGCGCCATCGGGCATCACGGCCCCAGTCATGATCCTCAGAGCTTCGCCCTTACCGACGGTCCACTCCGTACCGTCGCCGGCCGCCAGAGTGCCGATGATGCGCAGATTGCACGGAGCAATTGCGACGTCTGTCGCTCGCACGGCGAAGCCGTCAACGGCCGTATTGGCGAACGGTGGAACGTTTTCTGCCGCCACGACGTCGCGGGCAAGGACGAGTCCGGCGGCCTCTTCGCAGGCCACCTCGCACGTCGCGAGGGTGTCCACGCCATCGAGCACCCGCCTGCGCGCGTCTTCGAGCGATATCACGACAAGGACGGTAGCGCAGCAACACACCGCCACTTCTGAGATGAATGCCCGATGGAGCTGTCGCTCGTGTCGTGCGAGGCTGTGGTGTGGCGAATCTTGTCCCGTTCCCGCAGTCAGCGCTCCAGCTCTCGTGGGACGCTGCCGATGGCGGCGCATGCACGCTCGAAGTTCGTTTCGAGAACGAAGGATGGACCGCGCAGGGTTCGCTCGGGACGGACGATGCCCAGTTCGTCATCCGAATGTCAGCCTCCCTCGTAGTGCAGCAATTCATGCTCTTCCGCGACATGGACGAACCTGATCTGTGGCTCGGACGCGACAAATCTGGACGCTGGGGTGAAATCAACGGAGCACACCGGACCGACCTCGACGGTTGCACCGACATCGAGTTGCGGATGAGCCCTTTCCCGACGTCCGCGACGATGAAACGACTTCCACTACACGATCTCCATGCGGCATCGATCAACGTTGCGACGGTGAACGTGGAGACCCTCGAAGTCGTACCGAATCAACGTCGCTTTACCCGCCTCAGCACGCAGCGTTGGCGCTATACGAGCCCGTTCCACCGGCGCGAGGTGGAGTCGGATCTCGATGAATTCGGCATCATCCTCGACGAGCCGGATGCGTTCACGAGACGCACCATCGGAGCACGCTGAGACGAATGAGTGTCGAGCTTCAGTCGACGAGTGTTTGATACACCAAGCTGCGCAGGTACGGACGAAGCGGCCACGTGCTCGATGGCAACAATTGCGTGTAGAACGCGACGCTCAGTTGCATGACTTTGTCGAGCCAGAACGTGGTGCTCGCTGCACCACCCCATCCGTAGTCGCCGAGCGAACCGTGCAGTTTCGCAGCTGCCGGGTCGACGAGCACACTGAACCCGAGTCCAAAACCAAATCCGTCATAGGCGTTCTCGAGGTCGATAGGTCGACCGAACTGAGAGATATCGGCGTTGCCAGGCAGTTGGTTCATCGTCATGAGGTCAACGGTCTGCGGGGCGAGAAGTCGCACGCCGTCAAGCTCGCCGCCGTTTGCGAGCATCATCATGAAGCGGTGGTAGTCGTGGGCAGACGAGACCAGGCCGCCACCGCCACTCAAGAACGACGGTCGATGTGTGACCGCCCTCCCCATCGTGTCAAGCCGCTTGGCGAGGCGCGTCGCTGGATCGGGCTGGTACAGCGCAGCCAGCCGATTTTGCTGCTCTTGCGTCGCGAAGAAACCGGTCGAATGCATGCCGAGCGGTGCCAGGATTCGTTGCGCAAAGAACTCATCCAGCGATTGTCCGGACACGACTTCGACGATGCGACCGACGACGTCAGTGGCGACGCTGTAGTTCCACTCCGTGCCTGGCTGGAAGAGGAGCGGAAGAGAAGCCCAGTGGTCGCAGGCCTGTTCGAGAGTGAACCCTTTCGGCACCCCCCACTCAAAACCGTTGCGGCGGTAAATGTCGTCAACCGGCGAGTGATACAGGAATCCGTAGGTTAGGCCCGCGGTGTGAGAGAGCAAGTGCCAGACCAGCATGGGCTCAGTCATCGGCTCCGTTATCGGCTTCAGCACAGAGCCCCCGCGCCAGACACGCGTCGCACCGAAACTCGGAATGAACGAGCTCACGGGGTCGGAGAGCAACAGTTTGCCTTCTTCGACGAGCATCATCAGTGCAACCGACGTGATCGGCTTCGTCATCGAATAGATGCGGTACATGGTGTCGGAGGTGACGGGTAGCGACGCCTCCAAGTCACGCATGCCGTAGAGATGCTGGTGCGCCACTTTGCCGCGCCTCGACACCACCACGTGAAACCCCGGGAGCCGACCGTCATCGACGTACCGCTCGAGATGCGAGTTGAGCCGCGAGAGACGACTCTCGTCGAGACCTGCCTCTGCAGGAGTCACTTGATTCTTGAGCGAGGTCACTGGGCGAGCCTACGCTCGAGCCACGTTCGCAGCTGCGTCGAAACGTCTTTGCGTCGGAGTGCGGCGTCGATGGATGCAGTCAACATTCCGAGCGGCGTGCCGGTGTCGTCACGCGAGCAGTTGACGAGTACGCCGACCACCCGACCCTTGCGGGCGAGCGAACCGATGGCGTCGCTCAGCTGCAGCTCCCCGCCTGCGGCCGGTTTGAGCGATGCGAGATGCCCCCAGACTTCTCGACCGAATACGTACCTACCGATGATGATGAGATCGCTCGGAGCATCCACGCTGTTGGGCTTCTCCACCACGTCGCGCACACCGACGCGGCCCGAAGCATCGGGCACTCCTTGCGGAGCCACGCAGCCGTAGGCGGATACCTCGTTGCGCGGCACACGCTTGAGGCCGATTGCCGATTTTCCGGATTGGTCGTGTTCTGCGATCAAGTCACGAAGATGACTGCTGTCTCCGAGCAGTTCATCAGGCAACAACACCGCGAAGGGTGCATCGCCGATCAGTTCGCGAGCGCACTCAACCGCATGGCCCAAACCTCGCGGCGAATCTTGGTAGACAACGCTCAGCCTGACACCGAGAGTCGACTGCGCGGCAAACAGCTCGATAGTCGGTTTGGAGCGATTCGACACGAGGATGACGTGTTCGATACCTGCTTTCGCTGCTTCATCGACCGTGTGCTGCAGCGACGGTGTGTCGAAAACCGGCAGAAGTTCCTTCGGCACGACTCTCGTCGCTGGAAGAAAACGAGTGCCGAGCCCAGCGGTGGGTACCACGGCAACGCGCACAGGCATCGCATCATCGTAGACTTTTGTCTCCGATGCCCACCTACGTGTACCGCTTCATCGATACCGGCGAGACCATCGAGATTCGCCAGTCGTTCGACGACGAACCGCTCACCGAGGCGCCGTACCCGAGCGACGGTCGCATGCGACCCGTGAAGAAGGTCTTCACCCCTGTCGGAATCACGTTCAAAGGTTCAGGCTTCTACAAGACAGACTCCAGTTCGGGAGCCAAGTCAGCCAAGACCAGCGGTGACTCATCGACCACCACCAGTTCTTCTTCATCCGCCAACGCGGCTTCATCTGGTAGCAGCGCGGCAGGCGGCGCAGCGGATTCTGGCTCGAGTGCTGGAAGCGCGTCGTCCGCGTCGGGAAGTTCGTCCGGCAGCGCACCCGGCAAGTCGGACTAGACGCGCGTCGAGACTCCCGACCAACGCGAGATCTCCGCTGCGAGATCGAGCGGGGCGACCACTGCGTCAACTGCGTATCTGCCCCAGTCAGACTCGGGAACCATCCACATCACTTCGAACTCGATTCCGTCGGGGTCGTGACCGTAGACGCTCTTTGAAACGCCATGGTCGCTCTCACCACCGAATGAGCCCGCTTTCATCATTCGTGTGCGGATCTCCGCGAGCTCATCGATGGTATCCACTTGCCATGCAAGGTGATACAGCCCCACGCCGCTCGTGCGCCGACGGCCCGCCGCCGACTGCGGGACGCTTCCGACGCTGAAAAGACCGAGGTCGTGATGGTTCGTCGAATTTTCGGCTCGAATGAACACCGCACGACCACCTGCTGATTCCTGCACAACCGAAAAACCGAGTACATCACAGTAAAACGCTGCGCTTCTTCTGGCGTCGCTCACGTGGAGCACGGCGTGATTGAGTCGGCGGATGCCGGGCATGGTCGTAAGACTACGAGTCGTCAGCGCAGACCGGTGACGGCAAGATTCAGAACGACCAGCGCCAGAACGATTCTGTATGCGACGAAGACGTTGAAGTTGGAGCGTGCAGCGAGATGTTGCAGCGCTCGAATCGTGAGCCAACCAGTGACGGCTGCTGAAGCGACGCCGATTGGAAGGGTGACACCCAGTCCATCGGGCAGCCCGTCGGCGACGAGACCAATCGTCTTCCACATGCCCGCTCCCGCGATGATGGGCACGCCGACCACGAACGACATTTGCACGGCGTCACTTCGCGAGTAACCGAGTGCCCGCATGGCCGAGATCGTGACTCCTGACCGGGAGGTTCCAGGGTTGAGTGCCAACACTTGTGCTGCGCCAATAATCCACGCATCGCGCGCGACAAAGTCTCCTTCCGTGCGCCGCCCCTCGCGGCGATCAGCCCACCACAACACTGCACCGAACGCGATGAGGGAGACTGCAACTGCGACCGGACCACCCAGGGCTTCGGCGATGACATCATCAAAGAGAGCGCCGACCACTGCTGCAGGTACAGCCGTCACCACGTAGAGCCATGCGTGTCGACCACGAGACGACGATCGTCGGAGGTTCGCACTGAACGGATACATGAGCCCGTCTCGTACCAGTGGAAACAGTTGACGTCTCGTCGCGAACACGACGGCTCCGAGCGTGCCGAGGTGCAGCGATGCATCGAAGGCGGTGCCGACCGACTCCCCTCCGAGGTCGCCCCAACCAAAGATCCAAGGCACGAGCTCAAGATGTCCGCTGCTCGAGACCGGGAAAAACTCGGTCAGCCCCTGCACCACCCCGAGCACCAGGGCCTGCCACCACTCCATCGACGCAAGCGACGCTAGTCAGGTTGGCTGAGCTACGAGCCGCTGATGGTGACGTCACCGATGACGAGCGACAGTCCAGACGCGCGCATCGGCAGCCAATCGACGTCATTACCGATGGCCACGATGTCGAGCAACATTCGCTGCAGGGTCGAGCCGATGGTGAACTCGCGGATCGGCGCACCGACCACACCGTTGGAGATGGTCATGCCTGACGCACCAGTTGAGAAGTCGCCAGAGATTGGGTTGACGCCACTGTGCAGTCCCGACACTTCCTGGATGAGCACGCCGTCGTCGATACCAGCGATGAGCTCGGCTTGCGTCTTCGACCCAGGGGTGACTTGCATGGCAAGGCAGCCGACACCGGGCGAACTCGCGAATCCTCCCCGTGTGGCGTTGCCAGTGCTTCGCGTCTTCATGCGTCGGGCACTGTACGACGAGTGCACGAACATCTTCAGCACGCCGTCTTCGATCAGCACGTTTCGCCGGGCAGCCAAACCTTCGCCGTCGATGTCAGTGGACGTGTAAGCGAGCTTGTTGGTCGGATCGTCAACCAAGGTGAACGAGGGAACGGCTACCTGCTCGCCCAGCCGATCGGCAAAGATACTTCGGCCCTTCGAGACGTTCTCGCCGCTGAATGCGCTGGAGAGAATGCCGACGAACTGCGATGTGACGTACGGATCAAGCACGACCGTGGTGCGCTTTGAAGCGGGCTTGGTCGCGCCGAGCAGTCTTGTCGCGCGCTCGGCGGCCTCTCGCGCCGCCTTGTCGAGGTTGAAGTCGTCGGGAGAGTCCCCGACCGAGAACCCGAAGCCCGTCTGGGTCTCGTCATCGTCGTCAGCCAACGTCACTACGGAGACATAGCAGCCGTTGCTTCGACCACTGATGCGAATGCCAGTGGTCGTAGCGAACGCCGACTCGTCCCATCCGTCGTCGTAGTTGGCGGATTCAGTTCGCACGCGGGAGTCAGCCGCCAAGGCACGCTGCTCGAGATCCTTCGTGAGCGAGATTTTTTGGTCTGTCGGATAGTTGGCGAGTGCGTCATCCCAGAATTTCTGCGGTACAGGCTCGACTCCGTCGGGGGCGGCGAGACCGGCGAATTCGTCGGGGTTGCCGAACTGCACGTTGTCGCGCGCATCTGCGAGTACCTCGGAGATCGCCGCTTCGTCCAGCGTTCCCGCGTATGCAACCCCTGTGCGGCCATCCTTGATAACTCGAATGCCGACGCCAGCGCTCTGCGCGGAGACGAAATGTTCGAGCTCGCCCTCATAAACGCGCACCGAGGTTTCTCCCCCGCGACCGACGTACGCCTCGATTTGCTCGCCCGATTTCGCCTGCGCGACGATGCGATCGGCGATCACCTGCAAGTCTGGGACTTCGATTCTCACGCGGCAGTGCCGCCGATCGTCATGCTCTTCACGCGCAGCGTCGGTTGACCGTCGCCGACCGGAACGCCCTGGCCGTCCTTGCCGCACGTGCCCGGATTGCCCATCGCGAAGTCATTGCCGAGCAAGTCGATGTCACGAAGCACCTGCGGTCCGTTGCCGATCAGGTTGCCGTCACGCAGCGGTTCGGTGATCTCGCCGTTCTCGATGAGATACGCCTCCGTCATGCCGAACACGAAGTCACCGCTCGCGGTGTCGACCTGGCCACCGCCGAGTTTCGCGACGTACACACCGTGCTTCGTGTCTCGCACGATTGCGTCGGGGTCGTGCGGGCCGTTGAGCACAAAGGTGTTCGTCATGCGCACCATCGGCAAATGCTGGTAACTCTGACGACGACCGTTGCCCGACTGGCGTCGACCCTCTTTCTTCGACCTCAGATAGTCCCACATGTAGTCAGTGAGCACGCCGTCTTGGATGAGCACGTTGCGTTGTGATGGGTGGCCTTCGTCGTCAACACCAATGGCACCCCACTCCGCCGTCATCGTTCCGTCGTCAATGAGCGTGACGAGCGGTGACGCCACCAATTCGCCGCGCTTGTCTTTGTACACGCTCGCACCCTTGCCCACGATGTCGGCTTCCAAGCCGTGGCCGCATGCCTCGTGGAAGAGCACGCCACCCGAACCGTGCTTGATGACAACGGGCATCGAACCCGACGGCGCAGGCCGTGCGCTCAACTTTGTGACCGCCTGTTTGGCGGCGACGATCGCAAGTTCTTCGACGTCGTTCTCGTCGAACACTTCGAAACCGATGGTGTGGCCTAGCGACTGGAAGACGGTCTGCATACCCCCGTCACCGCTTGCCACCACGCTGATTCGCATGAGCGTGCGGACTTGTTCGTCGGCAGCCAACACGCCGTCACTGTTGGCGATGAGAATTCGCTTGCGCGAGTCGCCGTAACCGGCTGACACCTGCACGATGGCCCTGTGCACGCCGCGCGCAGCCTGGTTGACGCGCTGCAACAACGCGACTTTGTCGCGCTTGGCCACCTCGTCAGGCCACTTCTGCACCGTGTTGACGGGGTGGCGCACGACCGCACCGAGTGCCACGCTGTTGACTCCACCGCCGCCTCGCGAAGCCGCGGAGGCGGCTGCTTCAGCGGCGGCGAGGAGGCCCTTCTCGCTGAGGTCGCTCGTGTGCGCAAAGCCCGTGGTGTCGCCCTTGATGACCCGGATGCCGGCGCCTCGGTCGCGGCCGCTCGAGACTTGCTCCACCTTGCCGTCGTCGAGGCTCGCGGAGGTCGAGCGTTTGTCTTCGACGAACACTTCTGAAAACTCTGCGCCGGTCGATCGCCCACGGGCGAGGACGCGCGACAATACTTCTGGGGCTACGAGCAGGTTCGCGTCTGATGACATGCGACGAGCCTACCGATGTGTGCACGAGCGTTATCAAGCGTCGCAACGCTCGCATGTTGATTCATACACCGACAGCTCTTTCTGTAGCCTCATCGCGTGACGGAGCCGCGAACGACGCGCGAGCATCGCACCACCTGGTGGAAAGAGGCCCTGATCGTCGTGGTGTTCTACGGCATCTATTCGCTTGTTCGCAATCTGTTCGGCTCGGCCTTGGTCTCCGGTTCGCAGGTGCCGGTCGCAGCATTCATCAACGCGATACGAATGATTCGCGTCGAGCGGGCGCTCGGTTTGTACCACGAAGAGACGATCCAGGATTGGTTTCTTCCCTACGAGAACGTCATCAAGTTCTTCAATGTTTGGTACGGCACTGCACACTTCTTCGTGACACTCGCCGTCTTCATTGCACTCTTCGTGAGACGACCCGACGTCTTTGCGCTCTGGCGCAATTGTCTTGCCGCAATGACTGCGCTCGCAATCGTCGGGTTTGCATTCTTCCCCTTGATGCCGCCACGACTGCTCGACGCGCCGTGCCCGCCTGACGACTACGGGGCATCATGCATCCAGCACGAGCTGCGCAACTACAACGGCGCAGAGAATTTCGGCTACGTGGACACCATCAAAGAATTCGGCGGACCGTGGGCGTTCGATCGTGGTGCTGGGCGATCGCTCTCCAACCAGTACGCGGCGATGCCGTCACTGCACATCGGGTGGTCCACGTGGTGTGTGTTTGCGATGTTCCCGCTGGCGCGCCGACGCTGGATGCGAATCGCGTTGCTCGCGTATCCCGCCGTCACGCTCGCCTGCATCATCATCACCGGCAATCACTTCTGGATCGATGGAGTTGGCGGCCTCGTCGTCTTCGGCAGCGGCTATTGGATTGGCTCGAGAATCCACAGTTGGAACGAAAGACGTCTCGCCACCCTCCACGGCTAGCGTTCTTTGCGCCATGGGGCTCGCGGATATCCGTCAACCGAGCGATCTGCGCGGTCTCAGCGCCGCACAACTGCAAGAGCTAGCCGGAGAGATCCGCGACTTCATCGTCTCGGCGGTGGCCGAAACTGGCGGTCACTTGGGCTCCAACCTCGGGGCGGTCGAGCTCACGCTCGCCTTGCATCGCGTGTTCGAGTCGCCGCGAGACGCCATTCTCTGGGACACCGGGCACCAGGCGTACGTGCACAAGATCGTGACCGGGCGACGCGGTGGATTCTCACAACTTCGGCAGGCGGGCGGGTTGTCGGGGTATCCGAGCCGCGAGGAAAGCATCCACGACTTCATCGAGAACAGCCACGCGTCGACGGTGCTCTCCTATGCGCACGGCATGGCGGTCGCTCGCGACAAAGGCCACGTTCCTGACCGTCGGCACGTGGTCGCAGTGATCGGCGACGGTTCTCTCACCGGTGGAATGGCCTACGAAGCACTGAACAATCTCGGGCACTCAAAGAGCCGCGTCATCATCGTGCTCAATGACAACGGCCGTTCGTACGCACCAACCGTGTCGAATCTCGTGGCGGCACCGAACCCACTCGAAGAACCGACGGAACACCCGAGGCCAAAAGGTCGTTTCACCTCTCGACTTGCCCGCGCGTTCACCAACGTGCGCCTCAATCCGGTGTACGTGCGGCGCCAGCGCCGACTGGAGCAATGGTTGTACGAGCTTCCGTACGTCGGCCCGCAGGCCGAGCGCGGACTCGAAGCGATCAAAGCCGGCATCCGCGAGTACCTGCAACCGACTGCGTTCTTTGAAGCTCTCGGTGTGCGGTACGTCGGCCCCGTCGACGGCCACGACATTGCCGAACTCGAGCATGCACTCACCGCTGCAGCGACTCGAGCCGAAGAAGGCCCGATCGTCGTACATGTGCTGACGCAGAAGGGACGCGGTTATCCACCCGCAGAAGACGACGACGAAAAGCACCTCCACGATGCCCCGGTCTTCGACCCGGTGAGCGGCCCCCCGAAGTCGGTGCCGACCGGTTACACGCAGGCATTTGCTGACGCATTGATCAAAGAAGCGCAAACCGACCAGCGCATTGTCGCAATTACGGCGGCGATGCCGGGGCCGACCGGGCTGATTGCCTTCCAGTCGCACTTCCCCGACCGCTTCTTCGATGTCGGCATCGCGGAGCAGCATGCAGTGACTTTCGCTGCTGGCCTTGCGATGGGCGGTATGCGGCCCGTCGTTGCCATCTACTCGACGTTTCTCAACCGCGCGTGGGACCAGCTCGTCTACGACGTGGCCCTTCATCGTCTTCCGGTGATCTTCTGCCTCGACCGCGCCGGTGTCACCGGCGACGACGGGCCGAGCCACCACGGCGTGTACGACATGGCACTGCTCTCGAAGGTCCCTGGCATGCGCGTGCTTGCGCCATCGAGCGCGCAAGACCTGCAGCAGATGCTGCATGACGCAATCTCGCTGGCCGACACCGGCCCCGTCGTGATCCGCTACCCGAAGGGCAACGCCCGACAAGTTTCTGAGCACGACGTCGGTTCCGGGCTCAATGCGCGACGAATGTCGAGCGATTCGAGCAAAGGTCTTTGCATTCTCGCTGTCGGAAAGATGGTTGCGGCCGCAGAGAGCGTCGTTGCATCACTGGCGCGTGACAATGTGTCGGCGACGCTGTGGGACGTGCGTAGCTGCGTGCCCGCAGATGAGACGATGATTCGTGACGCTGCGCAACACCGTCGTGTAGTCACCATCGAAGATGGCGTACGTGACGGCGGCGTCGGTTTCCTGCTGGCTGACGCAATCACCGCGGTGAAACCTGATGCGCCGCCGAACATTCGAGTGCTCGGCCTGCCGACCAAGTTCATTCCCCACGCAAAACCCGACGTGATCCTGGGCAAGTTCGGCCTCGACGCTGCGGGGCTTGAGCGCACCGTACACGAGATGCTCGCACGATGAGCGAGCGCCTACAGTGAGCGGCTCCCCGCTCTCAGACGATCTCACGCTCGCGCTGCAATCAGCCGATATCGCGGATGCAGTCACGCTGATCGCTTTCACTGCCCGCGAATTCCGAGTCGATCAGAAAGCCGACTCGACCGAGGTGACCGAGGTCGACCGAGCCTCCGAGACCGCAGTCGGCGACTTCCTGCGAACTGAACGGCCCAGATACTCGCTCTACGGCGAAGAGCACGGCGTCGTAGGCCCGAACGACGCTGTGCGCCAGTGGGTGATCGACCCCATCGATGGCACGAGCAACTTCGTACGTGGCGTTCCAGTGTGGGCGACGCTCATCGCGCTAGTGGAGAACGGAGTTCCGGTCGTCGGCGTCGTGTCCGCACCGGCACTCGGTCGGCGCTGGTGGGCTGCGCGAGGCACGGGCGCATTTTGTAACGGCACCCGACTGCACGTCAGTGGCGTCGCGACGCTCGCCACCGCAAGTGCGAGCATCACCGTGACTGAGTCGTGGCACCGCGCGGGAAAGTCTGCACAGCTCGATGCACTGCAGCGCGACGTGAAGCGCCTGCGCAATTATGGCGACTTCTGGCAGCACATGCTGGTTGCCGAAGGTGCCGTGGATTTTGCAATCGATGCGATCGGGCTCGGCGCATATGACAACGCCGCCATCTACCCCATCGTCACTGAGGCTGGCGGGCAGGCTTCAGACCGCCACGGAGCATTCGACTACCGCTCGAACTCGCTCATAACGAGCAACGGCCGCCTCCACGACGCCGTACTCGGCGCCGTCAGAGACGGCCGCTAACTCAATTCAGTCGTAGGGCGTTACATCATCCCCATGCCGCCGCCGGGCATTCCGCCGCCGGCTGGTGCGGCACCGGCCTTCTCTGGCTTGTCAGCCACGAGGCACTCGGTGGTGATGACGAGGGCTGCAATTGACGCTGCATTCTGCAGCGCTGCACGCGTGACCTTCGCCGGGTCGATGATGCCGGCCTTCACGAGGTCGGTCATCTCGCCTGTTGCAGCGTTCATGCCGGTGTTGCCCTTTGCGGCTTCCACCTGCTGCACTGCGACTGCACCTTCCATGCCGGCATTGTCGGCGATATGGCGGGCAGGAGCCGTGAGCGAGTCGTAGACGCTGCGGGCGCCGGTCGCTTCGTCGCCGGAAAGCGACTCGACGACCTTCAGCACCGCTGGGCGGGTGCGAATGAGTGCGGTGCCGCCGCCGGCGACCACGCCTTCCTCGATTGCGGCGCGAGTCGCCGAGACGGCGTCTTCGATGCGGTGCTTCTTTTCTTTCAGCTCCACCTCGGTGGCTGCTCCGACCTTGATGACGGCGACACCGCCGGCCAGTTTGGCGAGGCGCTCTTGCAGCTTCTCGCGGTCCCAGTCGCTGTCGGTGTTGTCGATCTCGGTCTTGATCTGGCTGATGCGGCCGTTCACTTCGGCCTTGTCACCGTGACCATCGACGATGGTGGTGTTGTCCTTGTCGATGATCACGCGCTTGGCACGACCCAAAAGGTCGAGGCCGGCGTTCTCCAGCTTCAAGCCCACTTCCTCGCTGATGACCTGGCCACCCGTGAGGATCGCCATGTCTTGCAGCATCGCCTTGCGGCGGTCGCCGAAACCCGGCGCCTTGACGGCGGTCGAGTTGAACGTTCCGCGGATCTTGTTGACCACGAGCGTCGCGAGTGCTTCACCCTCGACGTCTTCGGCGACGATGAGCAGCGGTTTGCCTGTCTTCATCACGCCTTCGAGCAACGGCAGCATCGACTGAACGGTCGAAATCTTCGCCGAATGGAAGAGGATGTACGGTTCTTCAAGCACTGCCTCTTGACGGTCTTGGTCAGTCACGAAGTACGGCGACAAGTAGCCCTTGTCGAACTGCATGCCTTCGGTGAACTCGAGTTCGATGCCGAACGTGTTCGACTCTTCGACCGTGACGACGCCGTCCTTGCCGACCTTGTCGATCGCGTCAGCGATGACCTTGCCGATTGCCGCATCGGCGGCCGAGATAGTGGCGACGTTTGCAATGTCACCCTTGTCGTCGACTTCCTTGGCTTGCGACTTGAGGGACTCGACGGCCGCGGCGACGGCCTTCTCAATGCCGCGCTTCAAGCCCATCGGGTTGGCACCGGCCGCGACGTTGCGCATGCCGTGGGTGACCATCGCCTGAGCGAGCACCGTGGCGGTGGTGGTGCCGTCTCCAGCGACGTCGTTGGTCTTGGTGGCGACTTCCTTCACCAACTGGGCGCCCATGTTCTCGAACGGATCTTCCAACTCGACTTCTTTGGCGATCGATACACCGTCGTTAGTAATCGTCGGCGCACCGAACTTCTTGTCGAGTACGACGTTGCGACCCTTGGGTCCCAACGTCACCTTGACCGCGTCGGCGAGCTTGTTCACGCCCGCTTCGAGCGCGCGGCGCGCCTCTTCGTCGAATTTGAGCATCTTGGCCATGTGTGTGGTTCCTTCTTGTAGGGGTTACTTGGAGACGATCGCGAGCACGTCGCGGCTGGTGAGGATGAGGAGGTCGTCGCCCTTGTGTGCGACTTCGGTTCCGCCGTACTTGCTATAGAGCACGGTGTCACCGACCTTGATGTCAAGCGGGAAGTACTTGCCTTCCGAATCGCTCCAGCGGCCGGGGCCGACGGCGAGCACCGTGCCCTGCTGCGGCTTCTCTTTGGCAGTGTCGGGGATGACGAGTCCGGAGGCGGTGGTCTGCTCGGCTTCCGACGGCTTCACCACTACCCGGTCATCGAGGGGCTTTAGGTTCATGTTTCTTCCTTTTCGTGCGGGTTTCCCTGGTGGGAAACGGGCTGATTTTGGCACCCCGGGAGCGTTAGCACTCTCCCAAGGCGAGTGCTAATGCTAGGGGTGCACCTGTGCGGGCGGCAACCCGAGCGGGGTGAGAAGCCGCTCCACGAGCCGCACGGGCAAACCGACCACCGTCGTGATGTGACCGTTGACGCCCGCGACGAAGGCGGCCGCCTCACCCTGCACCGCATAGGCCCCTGCTTTGTCCAGCGACTCGCCGGTAGCAAGATAGCGCTCGAGGAGGTCGGGGTGGATTGGCACCATGGTGACCGACGCGGTATCGAGCTCGCACCGCACGTCGGGGACTGAGCCGAGACTTCCCTTCGTGGCACACACCGCCGTGTGCACCAAGTGTGTTCGGCCAGAGAGCCCTTCCAGCATCGCGCGGGCCTCCGCCAGGTCACGCGGCGTGCCGAAGATTTGTCCGTCGACGTCGACGGTCGTGTCCGCGGCGAGCACCACCGCATCGTGCGGGTACCGTGCGGCGACTGTCTCGCATTTTGTGCGTGCGAGGCGTCGCACATGATCGCGCGGTGACTCACCGACCAACGGGGTTTCATCGATGTTTGCGGCGTCCACCGTGTGCATGAGCCCCATTCGCTCGAGGATTTCTCGTCGGCGCGGCGAACGCGAGGCGAGTACGAGCGCTGGACGCGTCGCGCTCATCCGCCGCTCAAGGTGGTGACCAACGCGTCGTCGGGCACGGTGAGGTCGTCGAGATGGTCGAGATAGCCGTGCGGCAACACCACATTGATCGGGCCGTTCGTGTGACCGCGCGCCAGTCGTTCACCGCCGGTGACGAGTCGCAGGCTTCGGTCGAGCTGTTTAGCGAGCTCGCGAACATCGTCGAGCGTCGACACTTCGGCGAACTGGCGGCGCACGTCGGACCCGACCGGATAACCGGTGAGATACCAGCCGCAGTGTTTACGGAACTCGCGGATTCCTTTTCCTTCGTCGTTGCGACGATTGGCTCGGTGGTGATGCACGAGCGACTCAGCGTGTTCGACCATCACATCGAGCACCTCACCGAGGGTCGGCGCACCACGCTGCGGTCGGCCTTCGAATGCGTCGACGAGGTCGCGAAATAGCCACGGCTTACCCAAACATCCGCGACCGATGACGACACCGTCGCACCCGGTCTCTCGCACCATCCTCACGGCATCGTCGGCAGTCCAGATATCGCCGTTGCCGAGCACCGGGATGTCCTGCACGTGCTGCTTCAACGCGGCAATCGCCTCCCAGCGGGCACTCGGCGCGTAGTGCTGTTGCGCCGTGCGGGCGTGCAGTGCAATGGCGACCGCACCCTCGTCACGGCAGATTGCACCGGTATCGAGATACGTGATCAAGTCGTCGGTGACCCCCATGCGGAACTTGCACGTGACGGGAATTCCGTACCTGCTCGCCGCACGAACGGTGCTGGCGACGATCTCACGAAGCAGATTCTTTTTCAACGGCACCGCGGCACCCCCGCCCTTTCGCGTCACTTTCGCCGCCGGACACCCAAAATTGAGGTCGATGTGGTCGACCAAGTCTCCTTGTCCGAGGATGTCGACGGCCGATTCCATCGTTTGCGGATCACTGCCGTATAACTGCAGACTGCGGAACGTCTCTTCCGGAGCGAACGTGACCATCGATCTCGTCCGCGAGTTGCCATAGACGAGCGCGGCCGCCATGATCATCTCGTTCACGTAGACGAGACCGGGGCCGAACTTCCGACAAAGACTGCGGAACGGGGCATTGGTCACCCCGGCCATCGGGGCAAGCACCACGGGCGGCCACACTTTGATGCCGCGACCGACCGAACCATCCGTGTTCGTACCGCGCAAGGTCAGCGGGCGCGTGGGCCGCACCACAGTCGTCGCGTCGTCGACCTGTTGCATCAACGCTGACCCCACCCGAGTTTCAGATTTGGGTTCGCGCCTGCGTCGAGCGGAGTCGTCTCGCCCCGACGCAGGCGATACCAGCCCGCGCTCGCGATCATCGCAGCGTTGTCGGTACACATCTCGCGAGACGGCAACACCACGCGCAGACCATCGTTGCTACAGGCACGCTGCATCTCTTTGCGAAGCAAGGTATTTGCGGCGACTCCCCCTCCGAGCGCGATAGTGCGGGCGTCGCACTCACGAGCAGCCTGTCGCGCCTTGTGTACAAGTACGTCGACCACCGCCTGCTGGAACGAAGCTGCGACGTCGTCGTTGGAAACGTCGGGGTTGGCACGCACGTAGTTGATGACCGCCGTCTTCACGCCGCTGAACGATACGTCGAGGCCGTCATTGAGCATCGCACGGGGAAAGTCGATGGCTTTCTCGTTGCCGCGGGCTGCCGCGTTGTCGATGGCCGGGCCGCCGGGGAATCCGAGGTCGAGGTATCTCGCAACTTTGTCGAATGCCTCACCGGCCGCATCATCGATGGTCTGGCCGACGACTCGATAGTCGTGCGGGTCGTTCAGCGCGACGAACATGGTGTGTCCGCCCGAGACCAGCACGAAAAGCATCGGAAATTCGACGTCGGGATCTTCGAGCAGCGCCGCGTACAAGTGCGCTTCGAGATGGTTGACGCCGACGAACGGGACGTCGAGCGCGAGAGCCGTCGCCTTCGCTGCCGACACCCCGACGAGGAGCGCTCCGACAAGACCGGGGCCGACCGTTGCCGCAACTGCGTCGATGCGGGAGAAGTCAATCCCTGCTCGAAGGAGTGCTTCGGCGGTCACGTGCGGGAGTGACTCAAGGTGCGCGCGACTCGCGACTTCCGGCACCACGCCGCCGAACCGGGCGTGAACATCGAGCTGGCTCGACACGACCGAGGACAGAACGTCTCCGCCGCCCATCACGATTGCCACCGCCGTCTCGTCGCAACTCGTCTCGATACCGAGCACGACGGTCGACTCGTCAGAGATAGAGATTTGTTGCTCGTCAACCATTGCGTTCCGCTTCGATCGTTTGCAGTCGCTCACGAAACTCGTCACCCTGGATGTCGGTGCACCACATCACAATGGCATCGTCGCGGTTTTCGTAATATTTCGCCCGCACGCCGACGGGGGCAAACCCGAAACGCCGATAGAGCGACTGAGCAGACACGTTTGACTCCCGAACTTCGAGCGTCAGTGACTTCATCCCTGCCCGGCGTGCCTCCCACGACAGATCCAACATCAGTTCGGTGGCGATGCCGCGGCGTCGCATCGTGACTTCGACGGCCACGTTGGTGATGTGCGCGGCGTCATCCATGTAGATCATTCCGCCGTACCCGACGAGACGATCGCCGAGCATCGCGACGAGATAGTGACGCGACCCGCGGGACTGCATCGAAAGTTCGTCGGTGAAGACGCCCTCCGTCCACGGTTTGGGATAAGCGGTCTTTTCGATCTCCATCACCTGCGAGAGGTGCGCACGGCGCATGGGCACGATGGAGAGCACTTCGTCTCCATTCGCACCGAGGGTTCCCCGCGCCGAACGACCATCAGCTCGGCGAGTCGAGCGCAAAATACGACCAAGGATGTTCATCGTGTGTCTCGAGTCGCCCAATGGATTTCGGCGTCGGCGTCACGCAGGTACATCGGCTGCACAGTCGGCGCGAACACCGCGTCTTCGCCGTCGACGTTAGATTCACGCAACAGTCTCGCGTGCCCGACCGCAGCGACTTGTCGCGCATGCGGATGGGGAGACGCAGAATCAAAACGCACTGACCAAGCCTGCGGTCCGAGATCAGCCTGCACCTTCTCGCGGTTCTTCAATGCGTACGCACCTACGAAGAGGCAGGGTTGCGAGCGCTCCCGCACGACGGCGAGCAGGTCTTCGAGTGAACCGAGGTGCGGCGGCGCCACCCGACGGAACGAACGGTCGTCGTGGGTGCGGTGCAACGCCCAGGCGACCTCGCGACGTCGAGTATCGACGACCGGCACGATGAGTTCGTGGTCATCGTCGATGCTCCCGACGCCAGCCACGAGTGCTTCTAAGGAGTCCACTCCGACGAGCGGCACTGAGAGCACCTGTGCCAGTGCTTGGGCCGCGGCGATGCCGACGCGCATGCCAGTGAACAGCCCGGGGCCGACGTCTACCGCTACGGCATCGATCTCCGAAAAGGAAATGCCTGCACGCTGCACGACGAACTGCAGCATCGGGGTGAGGTCTTCCGCATGGCGACGGTCGCTTAGTGACTCGCTTGCTGCAAGCAGGTTCCCGCCATCGATGACAGCCACACTGACGAGTTCAGTCGCAGTATCGATGCCGAGGGTGATCATCGACCAAGTATCCGTTCGATACGTGCTTCCCACTGCTGCCCCCGCCAACCGACCGTGATCTCTCGTTCCGTGTCTGATCCGCCGGTGTGCAGTCGGTGCGCAAAGGTGAGGACGAGTGCTTCATCGAAGTGTTCCAACATCAAGTCGCCCCACTCCACCACGAGCACGGCACCCGCGCGCCGCGCTTCATCGAGGCCGAGATCAGCGAGCTCGCCGGTTCGTTGCAGGCGATAGAGGTCGGCGTGGCACACGACGAGTTTG
Organism: Actinomycetota bacterium; assembly: GCA_041180605.1. Classification (GTDB taxonomy): domain Bacteria; phylum Actinomycetota; class Acidimicrobiia; order Acidimicrobiales; family Ilumatobacteraceae; genus F1-60-MAGs027. The sequence goes on from JBEGRF010000011.1 coordinate 29,602, forward strand.
GTACCGCGATACTCGTGCACGAGCGTGAACGTCGGTGACGTCACAGTGTCCTCGACGCCGAGTGCCGCACACAAGGCTTTGGTGAAGGTGGTCTTGCCCGCCCCGAGGTCGCCGGCCAGCACCAGCACATCGCGTGGCCGAAGTTCGCGAGACAACTTTTCGGCGAACTGGACCGTGTCGGCCACCGACCGCGACACCACCTTCACTTCGCGCACGTCATACCTCGAATTCGTCGCACGTCATGCCCCGAGGTAGTCGCGCGGTACGCGAGCAGAAACACCGCACACGATCTCATACGTGATAGTGCCTAATGCAGCTGCCCACTCTTCCACGCTCACGTTCTCGCCTGATTGCGACCCAAAGACCACTGCCTCGTCACCGACTCTGACCGCGTCGTTCCCGCAGTCAACCATCAACTGGTCCATCGTCACGACGCCGAGAATCCTGCGACGGTGACCACCGACGAGCACACGGGCCGCAGTTTCCCACGAACGTCGCGCAATGCCGTCTGCGTATCCGAGCGGCAGCGTCACAACCGTCGTGTCGCTGCTCAATGTCGAGCGCAGCCCGTAGCTCACGCCTTCGCCGACGCGCACTCGCTGCACGTGCGAAACGCGGGACCGCAACGACATCACTGGCTGCAGGCCGGTCATTCGGTCAGCCACCCCGTCACTGGGACTCAAGCCGTAGAGCGCGATACCCGAACGCACCATTGTGCACTCAGGCATGATTGAGCGCAGCGTTGCCGCCGAATTGGCGACGTGCACATGCGTGGGCTCCGGCGCGACACTGCGGACATGGGCGAGCACTCCGCGGAATTCATCGATCTGTCGGAGGGTCGCAGGGTGCCCCGTGTCATCGGCTGTCGCCAAGTGTGTCATCACTCCATGCAATTCAAGGTCGGGAGACGACACAATCTGAGTGGCTCGCGCAACGGCGTCGACCGGGTCGGCGCCCACGCGGTGCATCCCCGTGTCGATCTTGAGATGCACCCGAGTGCGCCTCGATTGACGGCGAGACTCCGCAGCGAGCATGTCGATGTAGTGACGGTTGTAGGCGACGCAGATGACATCGTGTCGCACGAGGTTCGGCACGTCGGAAATCGGCTGCTCACTCAACACCATGAGGGGTGCATCGATTCCTGCGGAGCGAAGTTCGAGAGCCTCTTGGGTGAGTGCGACGCACAGACCTCTTGCTCCTGCCTCGAGCGCGACGTTGGAGCACGGAACTGCCCCATGTCCATAAGCGTTCGCTTTCACTACGGCCCACAGTTGACTCGTTCCGGCACGTCGTGCCAACACCTGCACGTTCGAGCGAAGTGCGCCCAGATCGATCTCTGCTCGAGTGAAGCGGTTACCCGCGCCTTCTCCGCCGACGTTCGCCATGTGTGGTGTCAGTCAGCAGCGACGACCGCGACTGCCAGGTCGTCTGTGTGCGAGATCGAGACGTGCCATCTCGCGACGCCGCGTACACGAGCCAGTTCTGCGGCCCTGCCACTCACCCGCAAACTGGGTCGACCATCGGAAGCACTCGACACCGACACATCGTGGAAATCGAACGCGCCGAGCCCGACACCGAGCACCTTCATGGTTGCTTCGCGAACGGCGAAACGCGCAGCGAGCACCGCGGCCGTGTCGGCACGACGCGATGCGACTTCACGCTCGAATTCAGTGAACACGCGACCCGCCAGGAGCGGCGTGCGCTCGAGCACCCGGGCGAAGCGCCGGATGTCGACGGCGTCGATTCCCAGGCCGATCATCGCTCGAACCTCCTCGTGCGGCACCGTGTCATCAACTACTCTGCGTTGTCGACGGTGCGCCACATGTCGGCGGTGGCGGTGATCGGGAGAATCAATGCGTCTGCTACGGAAACCTCACCGAGCCGGTCTTCGCGGAACATGCTCTCGGTCTCCGTGACTGCGTCAACCAGTCGGTCGTAGCGATTGTCGTATCCGGCGAGCACTTGTTTCATCACTCCGGCGGGCAGTCGATCATGGAAGAGCACGTGCAACAGCGTGATGCCAGTTGTCTCCTGACCTTTCGTCTCCGGCACGAAAATGACCGTGCGGTTGTCACGGCGACCACGCGCCACCAGCACTTCCTGCGACATTGCCACTCGGCGCTTCGTGCCGCGCAGCGCGTTGGTCGTGTCGACGCGGGACCGCAGGTCGCGAGCGATGCCTCCGCGATCGACGATTGCAATCGTCGAGTCCGGCGATGACGGATCGCCTTCGATTCGATAGCGGGTGAAGCCGACCACTTGGCTGACTGCCGGGTCGAGGTCGGCGAGCACTTTCAGTACCCCATAGGGCAGTCGCTCTCGGGCGGCGCCGGCGCCGAGCACGGACTTCACGAGCGGTCGGTCGAGCAGGCCTTCCTCGCTTCGCGAGATACCGACCGTGATGGTCTTTGCCTGGTGCTTGATCGCGTCCACCGGTCGTGTGAGCTCGTCAATCGCGCGGGTCAGCGCAGCGGTGATGTCGTCGAGCAACGACTCCGGCGTCGCGATCTTGCCCGAGTCGCGCTGATACGCCTGCAGCGGGTTCGTCGACATGGCAGTGCGCAGGACTCCGACCAGGCGAACGGCAGTCGACACCTCGAGGTTTCCGTCATAGACGCCGGTGGCAAGCGCGTCAAAGAACCGGTTGGCAGGCACCCCAATCTCTGCATGCACCTTGTCGAGCAATGTCGAGCCCTGCCCGCCGCGCTCGACAGCGTGTTCCACCACTTCTCGCGTCTGGCGGAGCGGACGAGCAAGCGAATCGATCGCCAATGCCGCTTCATATCCGAAGAGATGGCCCACCATCACGGAGAGCACGAACGCCACGCGCGAGTCGACTTCGGGCACCTCGATGACCGCGGCGGCCGCACTGAACCGTTGTTCGCCGCGCGTAGCCACCACGATCGGCAGGGCCTTGTGCGCCCTGAAGATCTCGATCTCCTTGGCCACGTCTGCTGCCGTGCCGCCACCGAGGCCGGCCGCGCACACGAAGATGAGCGGTTCGCACGACAGGTCGATGTGTTTCTTGTCTTCTGTGATGTCACAGGCGATGGACTTGTAACACAGCTCACTCAACTTGATGCGCACTTCCTCGGCGGCGACGGCATTGGCGCCGTTTCCGACGATGGTCCAGTAGCGACGTGACGTCGCAAAGGTACGGGCTGCGTCTGCCACCCTTTCGCGCAACTGCAACACGTCGCGCATCGCGTCGGGCAACGTCCGCAGCGCATGCAGCAGGTTGCTGCGATCATCGGCGGTGCCCGTACCAAGCACTTGGGCGATCGCGCATGCGACGAGCGCACCGGCCGCGACTTGTGCGTAGAACGCTTTGGTGCTCGCCACGCTCATCTCAACGTCTCGTCCGTCGGACGTGTAGATGACACCGTCGGCTTTCGCCGTGAGTTCGCTGCCCCGACGATTGACGATCGCCACCACGCGCGCCCCACGGGACCTCGCGAGGTCAACCGTGCGGTTGGTGTCAGTCGTCGTGCCGCTCTGGCTAATTGCGACGATGAGCGTGTCGCGCATATCGAGCTGCAAGCCGAACCCTGACAACTCGGTCGCGGGCAAGGCATCCACGCGAAGTCGTTCTTCCGTCAACTGGCGCAAAAGATTCGCCAACGAACGTCCTGCAATTGCTGCAGTGCCCTGGCCGATCACTCGCACACGCGTCAGCGTTCCGTTGGCGAGTTCGTTCACGACCTGCGCAGGTAGTTGCGACTCGTCGAGGCTGACGGAAAGAATTCCCATGTCGTCAGAAATGCGTCCACGCAGCGTCTTGGCGAAGCTGCGCGGGGCCTCGTTGATTTCCTTGGCGAGAAAATGGTGGTGCTCACCGCGATCGATGTCACGTGTCGTGACCTCTGCCGTCAGCACGTTGTGTTTGCCGAGCACCAGCGGCGTGCCGTCGTAGGCAACGAGTGAGACACCTGCTTCGTCTCCTGCACGGGCACCATCGAGCACCATCACTTGGCCGCGGCTGGAGGGGCGGTCCGGGTGCGCGAGCGATTCGCCATCCAGCCGCACGTATCGCTGAGTTTCTTCGACAAGACCGTACGGCTCACTCGCGACGACGAACCGGTTTTCTGCGAGACCGACGCAAAGACCCTGTCCGCTTCCCTTCAGCGCCAAGAGCAGCATGTCGGGTTGGTCGGCCGATGCCGCAGCGATGGCCACCGAGCCTTCGAAGGCGGCCACCGTCTCACGAAACGCTTCGCTCAACGAGTCACCCTGGCCGACCCGGCGCGACACGAGCGCGGGAATCACCTTTGCGTCCGTCGTGATCGGCTGGGCGAGACGCAGGTTGTGGCGAGCCCTCAAGTCGGCATGGTTGTCAACGTCACCATTGAGTGCAGCGACCAAGTACGCGGATTCAGCCGGTGCTTCCAATTCCTCGCTGTTCACCGGGTGGGCATTGGGTTCTGAGATGATGCCGACACTCGCCCAACGCGTGTGACCGAGCACTGCCACTCGCGCCCCAGGCTGGCTTACCGCAAGACGCAACAAATCGTCCCCCAACACTGATTCACGCATCACGCGGGTGTTGTCACCGAGTTCGCCAATTTCTGCCGCCGCTTTGTAGACAAACGACCATGCGTTGCGTGTCACGCGCACTGCGCCTGACGTGAAAAGACTGTCGTCGTGCCGAGCGCCGAGCAACGAGGCGACTCGTGCGTCGTCGCGGTGCAACCCGTGGTTCCAGACCATGACGTGCACTCCGGCGGAGTCGCGTCCGCGAACCTCGAGCCGGTCGAGAGCAGAAAATGCCTGCTGGATGGAGAGGTACGCACTCAATGCTGAACGGCTGGCGCCGGCTCCTGCGAGACCCTCGACGGCTAGCGCAGTGCGAATGCGGTCCTTGCGCAGCGACCACGAGGCGTCGCGTAGTGCCGTGACCAAGTTGCCGGAACGCTCGAGGGCTGCAGCGGCGACACCCGTCGAGCGCTCAAGCAGTGCATCCGCCGCGAGCAGCCACGAATCGAGTTGGTCGAGTCGCATCGTCAAGGCGGAGATGAACTCACGGTTGCCCGCCATCAACCAGATTCCTGCATCGCCACGCAGGGCGCCGTCGACGTTCCCCATCGCCGTCGCCCATGCCCGCAATTGCTCGTCGCTGGGCAAGGTCGTCGTCGGCGCCGAAAGCTGCTTGAGAACGCCGTCAACGGCCGAGAGGAGCGCGTTCGCAGTCGGAATCGAGCGTGTTTCGGGCCGTGACAACACCGCAATGATGCCGCACATGAGGTTAAGGCTACCTATCTACGGGTACAGCGGAACATTAAGAGCGCGAACGATCATGTACTGGTCATGCACGAGCGAAGCACTGCTCACGTACGCGCGGTAATGAGACGCTCCAAACGGTCGACCGTCTCCACTGCGATCTCCGTCGTCGGCGCTTCCACCATGATGCGCACCACGGGCTCCGTTCCCGACGCGCGCACGACGATGCGTCCGTCGTCGCCGAGCGCTGCACGTTCGCGCACGAGATCGTCACCGAGCAGTGCTTCCACATCGGCAGGCTTGTTTGTGACGCGCACACTGCGCAGAATCTGCGGCATTCGCTGCATCACAGATGCGGCAAGTTCTGCAAGTGTCCTGCCACTTTGGCGTACGATCTGTAAAAGCAGGACTGCGGCCAGCAATCCGTCACCTGTGGTGGCGTGGTGAAAGTTGATGATGTGACCGCTCTGTTCTCCCCCGAGCACGTACCCTCCGTCTTCCATTGCGGAGAGCACCGCACGATCACCGACGTCAGTCGTCACGACGCTCACACCGTGTCGTTGCATCGCACGGTGGAAACCCAGGTTGGTCATGCTCGTGACGACGACGGTGTCCCGAGTCAACGATCCTCGCGCGCGGAGGTCGAGAGCCATCAGCGCAATGAGGCGGTCACCATCGATCACGTTGCCTATTTCGTCAACAGCGATTACTCGATCGCCATCGCCGTCGAAGGCGATGCCAATCTGCTTGCGTTCTGCGCACAGTTTTGCCAGGGTCTCAGGGTGCACGGCACCACACCCGTCATTGATGTTTCGCCCGTTTGGTGACGCATGACGAATCTCGGCGCGCAGACCAAGTGTCTCAGCGACCGGGCCAACCACCCGACTTGTCGCACCGTTTGCCGCATCAAAGATCACGCTCAGTCCATCTAGCTGAACGTGTCCAAGCCCGCTGGTCACACTCTCGACGTACTCGCCCACACATCTCTGGTCGTACGGCAACCCGATCGAAAGCGGCGAGACGTCCGCGGCCTTTTGCCAGATGTCTTCGATGCCCCGTTGCTCGTCGTCGGTGAGCTTTCGCCCACCTGGCGCGAACACTTTGACGCCATTGTCATACCAAGGATTGTGCGAGGCGGTAATCGCGACACCGACACAAGAGCGGAGCTTTGCTGCATGGGCGATGGCTGGCGTCGGCACGACGCCCGCCACCGTCACCTTCGCGCCAAGGCCGATCGCACCTGCACCGAACGACGTGGACCACGCCTCACCACTCTCGCGGCCGTCGTTGCCGACGACGATGTCACTGCCGCGAAATGCGAGTGCCACGGCCGCGCCGAGTCGCGCGACGTGCTTTTCGTCGAGTTCAACGCCGACTCGTCCGCGCACACCGTCAGTGCCGAAGCGCAACATGCCACTCACCATTTTGCCCGTCGTGCACAAGCACGCTCGCAGCGAGCCGTGCGCTGCAAGAAGCGGATTAGCGCTTGGTGTACTGCGGCGCCTTGCGCGCCTTCTTCAAGCCGTACTTCTTGCTCTCCTTGCGGCGAGCATCGCGAGCAAGAAGACCGGCGCGCTTCAGCGCCGGACGATGCGTGGGGTCGAGGGAAACTAGCGAACGGGCGACCGCGAGGCGCATCGCACCTGATTGCCCGGCCGGACCGCCACCTGCGATGTCAACGTCGACGTCGTACGTCTTCAGGGTGTCGGTGATACGCAGTGCTTCTGTCGCGTTGTTGCGGTGAATCGCGGTCGGAAAGTAGTCGTCAAAAGCTCGGCCGTTGACGGTGACCTTGCCCGAACCCGCGCGCAGGCGAACTCGAGAGACCGCGCTCTTGCGACGGCCCGTGGTTTGTGTGAGCGGCTTGGTGGCCATGGTGTGTTCCTCTCCTACCGATTACTGCGATCAGCGAGCCTTGGCGTGGCTCATGTCGACTGGTTGCGGCTGCTGAGCAACGTGCGGATGCTCTGCACCCGAGTAGACCTGCAGCTTCTTGATTTGGGCGCGACCCAGGCGGCCCTTCGGAAGCATGCCGTGCACCGTGCGACGAATCGCCGACTCGGGGCTGCGCGAGAGAAATTGCGAGTATTTCTCGACGCGAATACCGCCTGGGTATCCGCTGTGGCGGGCAACCTTCTTGTCTTCGGCTTTGCCGCTCGTCAAGACGACCTTCGATGCGTTGATCACGATGACGTGGTCGCCAGTGTCGATGCTCGGGGTGAACGAGGGCTTGTGCTTTCCGCGCAGCAGCGTGGCGATCTCCGTGCACATGCGGCCGAGCACGAGGCCATCGGCATCAATGACGTGCCAGGCGCGCTGCACTTCAGTTGGCTTGGCCGAATACGTGCGCATGAATGAACCTTTCAGAACTCTGGAGCGCCGCGGTGGCGGCGCAAACTCGAACACTGAATGATACGGCGTATTTTGCTTGCTCCCACCAGCAGCCCACTGACCACATCGGCACTACATCGGGGCCCTAGGAGAACTGCCGGCGCAGCCATGTTTCCACTCGTTCGGCGAATGCAGTTGCTGAAAATCGCTCCTCGACCTCCGCTCGGCAACGTCGGCGGTCGATTGATGCCACTTTGGCCACTGCTCTCGCCACCTCGACCGGCTGATCGACGGGCACGACATACCCGGTCACGCCATCGCGCACGATCTCCGCCGGGCCACCACGGTCGTAGGTGATGACCGGCACTCCGCACGCCAGGGCTTCGATGGCGACATTGCCGAATGCCTCCACCCAGTGATGCACCATGATCAGCGCAGCGCTGTGCCCGAGTTGCGCCTGCAGATCCTCCGTCGAGAGGAAACCAACATGCTCCACTCGTGCTTGCGGATGGCGCGCCGCCGCCTCGCGCCACACCTCCTCGTCTTCCATCACTCCAAAGACGCGCAAGCGGCGTCCGCTCAGTGCCGAAACTTCGAAAGCATCAACGATTCCCTTCTCGCCCGAGATTCGTGCAACGACTGCGAGGTCATCGGTCGGTGTGGCAACGAAGCGATACGTACCAAGGTCTACTCCGCTGGCGACGATCGTTGCCGCGGTACTGATTTCATCAACGAACGTGTCAGCTTGGGCACGACTGTGCATCGCTACGGATTGCCCTGCTGCGCGCACGGCGGCAAGCACCGCACGATCCATCTCGTCGTTCAGCGAGCCCATGCTTACGAGGTGCGCCACGGGTACCGGGCAGCCCTTTGCGTGCAAGAACGGGTGGGCGTCGTAGGCAAAGTTGAGCACGATGTCATAGCCCTCGCTGGCGACGAGTCGCATCGCTTCATTCCACATGTTCACCAAGACTGAGTTCTTCGGCACCACAGGCACGGCCGCGCGGTCAAGGGTCTGACTCGGCACGTGCAGCTCGCCGTCCACTTCGATTAGTCGCAACCTTCCTGACTCTCTCTTCTGCCCGTCCGCTGCTACAGCCGTGGTGGCGACCAGAGCAGCACTCGAACCTTGCGCCGTCATCACCGAGCCGCGCGGCGCAACGACCGTCACATCGTGCCCACGCTGCGCGAGGGCACGGGCCAACGTTCGCAGCGTGAGCTCAACGCCGCCGCCAATGCCCGAGCCCAGTGCCCCGACTGACGTCGAGAGAAAAATGATTCGCATCGGAGCCGGACGCCCTACTCCGACTGAGCGGGGTATCCGACTTCCCACAAGCACAAACCGTGCGGTGGGGCGATCTGCGAGGCGTCAGCCCGACGGCCGCTGCGGATAAGCGACATCATGTCGCTCGGTGGCCGGCGACCGAGGCCGACATCGACGAACGTGCCGACGAGTGAGCGCACCATCTGGTGGCAGAAGGCATTGGCGCGCACGTCGAATGTGACCATGTCATCGTTGCGTCGCCAATTCGCTTGCATGACGAAGCGCTTCATTGTCGCCTGCTTTGACGACTTCGATGACTTCGGCACCCGCCCGTCGGCGGCCTCGATCCCGCTGCTCCCGTCGACAAAGCCCTCATTGACGGTCTCTTCGTCGTCGCACTGCACGCCATCGGGTTTGCGACAAAATGCCGAGAAGTCGCGTTCGCCCATGATCGCGTCGGCGGCCAGTTGCATCGGTCGCACGTCGAGTGGCGCATGCACGTGCCAGGCGGTCGAGGCGAGGAACGGATCCGGCGTCGCCGAGTTCAAGATCGTGTACTGATAATGGCGCCAGACCGCCGAGAAGCGGGCGTGGAACGTCGCCGCAACCCATTGGGCATCGCGTACGGCGATGTGGGGTGCACAGAGCGCATTCAGTTTCTTGCCGAGCGAATCGATCTTGATGCGTGACGGCAAGTCCACGCTCACGACTTGGCCCCTCGCGTGCACACCGGCGTCAGTGCGGCCCGCGGCAACGAGGTGCACCTCGCTTTGCGTGATCTTCTCCAGCGCTTCTGTGAGTGCCCCAGCGACCGTAGGAACGTCGCGATTCAAGGCAAAGCCGTGGAAGCTGCCGCCGTCGTAGGCGACGAGCAGACGAGCCCGCCGGCTGCCTGTCGTCATGTCACGGCCTCGCGAGGAGCCGTCTTCGTCTCGCCGATTAGACGAGTTCGATGCGCGCCATCGCGGCGCGGTCGCCGTTTCGCTGGCCGAGCTTCAAGATGCGCACGTACCCACCGTTGCGCTCCATGTACCGCGGGGCCAGGCTCTTCACGAGTTTGGTCGTCATCTCTTTGTCATTGAGATACGCCTGGATCTGGCGGATCTTGTGCAGGCTTGCGGCGTCGCTGTTCTGCGCGTTCTTTGCCTTGGTGATGAGCCGCTCGGCAATCGGCCGAAGCGCCTTGGCCTTTGCTTCGGTGGTCTCGATGCCCTCTGCGGCAAACAGCGATGCGGCGAGGTTTGCCATCATCAAACGCTCGTGGCCGGATGAGCCGCCGAAGCTCTTGCTACGTCGTGGTTCGGGCATGGTGCTTGGTCTCCTTCGTGGGCGTCAACGCGTCAGACGCGCAGCGCGAGTCCTCGTTCGTCGAGCTTGCCCTTCACTTCTGCGATGCTCTGCGCCCCGAAGTTGGGCAGGTTGGTCAGCTCTTCCTCGGTGCGAGACACGAGTTCGCCGATCGTATTGATCTGCGCGCGCTTCAGACAGTTGAACGGACGCTGCGAGAGCATCAGGTCTTCGATCGGCATGTCGAGTTCCGGCGAACCTGAGCCGCTCGTGACCGACTCGCCAAGCTCGAGCGCGACCGGCTGGTCCGAGAGCGAGGCGACGAGTTCGAGCAGGTTGCGCATCGTCGCACCGGCGGAAGCAAGGGCTTCTGACGGGCTGATGGAGCCGTCGGTCTCGATGTCGAGGATGAGGTTGTCGTAGTTCGTCGACTGGGCGACGCGAGTGGGCTCCACTTCGAAGCTCACGCGGCGCACCGGTGAGAAGAGCGCATCGACTGGAATCACGCCGATGGTCTTGCGACCAGCATCGCGATCACTACCGAGATAACCCTTGCCGCGCTCGATGGTGAGCTCGAACGACAGGCTGCCCTTGGCAGAAAGCGTGGCGATGTGCTGTTCGCCGTTCACGAAATCGACACCGGCCGGAAGGGAGAGGTCGCTCGCCTTCAGGTCTTTCGGGCCCTTCACGTCGACGCGCACCGACACGACGTCGTCGACTTCGCTCTTCACGACGATGTCCTTCAGGTTGAGGATGATCTCGGTGACGTCTTCGACGACGCCGTCGATCGTGGTGAACTCGTGCAGCGCCTCGTCGAATTTGACTGAAGTAATTGCTGCGCCTGGGATGGACGACAGCAGCATGCGGCGCAGCGAGTTGCCGATCGTGTGACCGAGACCCGGCTCGAGCGGCGACACGGAGAATTTCTGGCGGTTGCCGACGGCTTCGCCGACGGCTGCGACGCTGGGGCGCTGAATGACGAGCATGGTGATGTCTCCTGGATGTTGGTTCGGGGTTACTTCGAGTAGAGCTCGACGATGAGTTGTTCCTTCACGGGAACATCGATCTGTTCGCGAGTCGGCAGGTCGCGCACAGCGACTGCCTTGCCGCCGTCCTGCGCGTCGAGCCACGCCACCGGCGCACGGCCGAGGGTGTCTATGTTGTGCTGGATGACGATCATGCTGCGGGCCTTGTCGGAGAGACTCACGATTTCGCCTTTGCCGAGCGTGTACGAAGGGATGTTCACGCGCTTACCGTCAACCTTGACGAGCCCGTGGCTCACGAATTGGCGGGCCTGCGGGCGGGTGGCCGCCCAGCCTGCGCGGTACACGACGTTGTCGAGGCGGAGTTCAAGGAGACGCAGGATGTTCTCACCCGTCGGGCCGGAGAGACGCACCGCTTCGTCGTAGATCTTGCGAAACTGACGCTCGAGCACGCCGTAGATGTACTTCGCCTTCTGCTTTTCTTGCAATTGATTGAGGTACTCGCCCTCGCTCGAGCGGCGGCGGGTGCGTCCGTGGGCTCCGGGCGGGAAGGGGCGACGCTCGAGGGCCTTGGTGCCCTTGGCGTTCTCGAAGATGTTGATGCCAAGACGGCGAGAAACACGAACTTTCGGACCGGTGTAACGAGCCATGACTACGGACGCTTCCTCTTTGGTTGGCGACAGCCGTTGTGCGGCACGGGGCTCACGTCTTTCACGCTCGTGACCTCGATGCCGAGGTTCTGGATCGAGCGCAGAGCGGTGTCACGACCCGAACCCGGGCCCTTCACGAGCACTTCGGCGCGGCGCAGGCCCATTTCCATGGCTGCACGGCCGGCTTTCTCTGCTGCAAGTTGCGCCGCGAACGGGGTCGACTTGCGCGAGCCCGAGAATCCGACGCCACCCGACGAGGCCCAGGCGATGACGTTGCCGGCCGGGTCGGTGATCGAGACGATGGTGTTGTTGAACGTGCTCTTGATGTGCACGACGCCGGTGTTGACGTTGCGACGTTCGCGCTTGCGCGACTTGCGTGGTGCCGGAGTTGCTGCTGCGTCTGACATTTACTTCCTCACGGCGACTTTCTTGTTGGCGACGGTCTTCTTCGGGCCCTTGCGAGTGCGCGCGTTGGTGTGAGTGCGCTGTCCGCGGACCGGAAGACCCTTGCGATGGCGAGAGCCCTGGTACGAACCGATCTCGATTTTGCGCTTGATATCGGTCTGCACGTCTCGGCGACGATCGCCCTCGACGCTCAGGTTGTTCTCGATGTAGACACGAATCTTGTTGACATCGGAGTCCGTGAGGTCGCGCACGCGCACGCTCGGGTTGATGCCGAGGTCGGTGCACATCTTCGCCGACGTTGGTCGACCGATGCCGTGGATGTAGGTGAGAGCGATCTCGACCCGCTTCTCACGCGGAATGTCGACGCCGGAAATTCGTGCCATGTTCTTTCGTCCTTATCCCTGACGCTGCTTGTGGCGAGGGTTCTCACAGATCACCATGACGCGACCATGACGGCGAATGACCTTGCACTTCTCGCACATCTTCTTCACGCTTGGTCGGACTTTCACGTTGATCTCTTCTCTTACTTGAATCGGAATGTGATACGGCCTCGAGTGAGGTCGTACGGGGACAGCTCTACCTGCACCCTGTCGCCCGGGTTGATTCGGATGTAGTTCACCCGCATCTTCCCGGATATGTGAGCCAAGACAGATCGCCCGTTGGAGAGTTCCACTCGAAACATTGCGTTGGGCAACGATTCAGTGATCGTGCCTTCCAGCACGATGGCATCTTCCTTGTTTTTTGCCAGAACTGACTCCTTCAAGCCCCTGTAGGGCGACTCGTAACGCTATCGGGTTGACTGCCCGTCACCACCCGGGACGCTGACCCCGGTCGTCGCATGGATGGCCGAGACCAGTCGGGCAAATACCTCGTCGGGGGACCCGACACCATCGACTACGGCAAGCACCCCGAGTTTGCGGTAATGGCTGATGAGCGGTGCGGTCTGCTCCTCATAAAGAGCGAGACGACGTTCGACGGTCTCCGGGGAGTCATCTGCCCTGTTTTCTGCGGCTCGCCGGGCGCTCAGACGCGCAATCACCGTCTCGCGCGGCACCTCTAGATCTACCACGACATTGATCGGACGAGCCCGGGCGATGTCGTCGAGCAAGAGCGCTTGCGGCAGCGTGCGCGGGAACCCGTCCAAGAGATATCCGCGGGTGCGCGCGTCAGTTTCACCAAGACGACCTTGCACGAGGCTGCCGATGAGATCGTCTGGCACGAGTCCGCCTGCGTCGATGGTTTCCTTCACCGCCTTGCCGACGGGTGTGGCGTGTTTGATGGCGTTGCGCAACATCTCCCCCGTCGAAATGTGGGCGATGCGATAGAGATTCGCGAGGCGCGCGCCCTGGGTTCCCTTGCCTGAACCTTGCCGGCCGAGCAGGACCAGCCGAATCGTCACTTCAGGAAACCCTGATAGTCGCGCTGCATCAGTTGGCTGTCGATCTGGCGCATCAGCTCGAGCGCGACTCCCACCGCAATGAGCACTGTCGTGCCGGCGAACGGGAACGACTGTACGTCGCCGACCCACAAGATGATGTACGGCGTGATCGCGATGAACGCGACGAAGAGAGCGCCAGGCAGCGTGATGCGGTTGACGGCCTTGCCGAGGAACGACTCGGTCTGTGGTCCTGGTCGGATGCCAGGAATGAATCCGCCCTGCTTGCGCAGCTGGTCGGCTTGGCGGATCGGATCGAAAGCAATCGAGTTGTAGAAGTATGCAAACGCGATGATCATCACGAAGAAGATGGAGATGTACAGCATGTTCTGGCTGTTGATGAGATATCGGTCGACGAACCGAGCGACCGATCCGCGCCAGCCTTCTGCACTGCCGAGCATGTTGGAGAGCAGCACGGGCAGCAACAGCACCGATGAGGAGAAGATGATTGGAATCACGCCCGACTGGTTGACCTTCAACGGGATGTAGGTGCTCTGGCCCCCGAACTGGCGACGACCTACGACTCGTTTGGCGAACTGCACTGGGATGCGTCGCTGACCGAGTTCGACGCGAACGACGGCAGCAAGGATCAAGAGCGACACGATGACCAGGACGACGAACACGAACGTCTTCTTGCTCTGCAGCAGCGAGTAGTAGTTGTACGGGAGGTCGCTCACGACCGATACGAAGATCAGCATCGACATGCCGTTGCCCATACCGCGCTGGCTGATGAGTTCACCCAACCACATGAGCAACGTCGTGCCGGCGACTAGTGACGGAATCACGATGAGCGCTCGCGGCATGAACGGATCAAGCAACACCACGTTCGGTACGGTGCGTGCTGCACCGAAGAACGCCGAACCGTTGCCCTGACCGAAGATGAAGGTGAGACCCGCTGCCTGCAATGTCGCGATGGCGACGGCGACGTAGCGAGTCCACTGGGTGATCTTGCGCTGACCGACTGCACCCTCTTGCTGCCATTGTTCGAGCTTGGGGATCACCACAGTGAGCACCTGCATGATGATGCTGGCGGTGATGTACGGCATGATGCCGAGGGCAAAGATCGAGAAGCTGCCGAAGGCGCCGCCCGAGAACAAGTTCAAGAAGCCGAGCGCCCCCTGCGAACGCGAAGCTTCTCGCAGCTGGCTGACGGCCTGCGCGTCCACGCCCGGGGCGCGCAGCGACACGCCTACGCGGTAGATCGCGAAGATGAAGAGAGTGAACAGCACCTTGTTGCGCAGGTCGGCGACCGTGAACAGGCTCTTCACTCGTGCGAACATCGTCGTTCTCCGATTCTCTGTGAGCGAAAACTAGCGGTTCGTGAATTGGCTGCCGCGGGCCGGCGGGCGCACGCCGCGGAACGGCTTGGGCAGGAGGGTGATCTTGCCCCCCGCTGCCGTGATGGCTTCTTGTGCTGTCTTGGACACTGCGTGCACCGACACGTTCAGGGCCTTATTTACTTTGCCTCGACCGAGCACCTTCACGAGATTGCCTTTGCGGATGAGACCCTTTTCGACGAGCAACTGCGCGGTGATCTCGGTGGTGCCGAGTGCGTCGAGCGTGTCGACATTGATCGCCTGGTACTCCACGCGGAACGGGTTGTTGAAGCCTTTCAATTTCGGCACTCGCTGCTTGAGGGGCATCTGACCACCTTCAAAGCCGCGTGCCACCGTGTTTCGCGCGTACTGGCCCTTGGTGCCGCGACCGGCGGTCTTGCCGCCCTTGCCGCCGATACCGCGACCCACTCGCTTGCGCGATTTCTTGGCTCCGTGCTTCGGGCCGATCTGGTCGACGCGCATGTTCAGCTGCCTTTCTTGTCGCTGACGACAATTTCGATGAGGTGCGGAACGCGCGCGATCATGCCGCGGATCTCGGGGCGATCGGGCAGAACGTTCGTGTCGCCGATCTTGCGCAAGCCGAGCGCGCGCAACGTGGCGCGGGTCTTGGGCATGCTGCCGATCTTGGAGCGCTTCTGGCGGACGGTGATGGTCTTTTCAGCCATGGTGGCTCCTACTTCCCTGCCGACTTCTTGGATTCATTGAAGGCGCGCAGCAGTCCGCGGGGAACGAACTCTTCCTCCGAGAGACCACGACGCTTGGCGACTTCGTCGGGTCGCATGAGTGAACGCAGGCCATTGATCGTCGCGCGTGCCACGTTGATCGAGTTCGGCGAGCCGAGCGACTTGGCGAGCACGTCCTTGATGCCGGCTTCCTCGAGGATGATGCGCGCTGCACCGCCGGCGATGACGCCCGTACCAGGGGCTGCCGGCTTCAACAGCACGCGGGCAGCACCGTTCACGCCCTCGATCGAGTGCGTGATGGTGGGGCCGGCTAGCGCCACGCGAAACACGTTGCGCTTGGCGTCTTCGGTGCCCTTTTGGATGGCGAGCGGGACTTCGCGGGCCTTGCCATAGCCGAGACCGACGCGACCGGCCTTGTCGCCGATGACGACGATGGCGGCGAACTGGAAGCGACGACCACCCTTCACCACTTTGGCGACACGGTTGACGTGCACGACGCGTGACTCACCGAACTCGCCGGGCTTGGCCTCGGGACGCGGCTCACGACGTTCCCGCGGCTTGCGCTCGCGACGGCCGCGGCCTTCGGATGTCTCTGGTTGCTGTACGTCAGTCATTAGAACTCCAATCCTGCGGCGCGAGCCGCGTCGGCGATTGCCGCGATGCGGCCGTGGTAGAGAAAGCCGCCGCGGTCGAACACCACCGAGGTGATGCCGGCCTTCTTGGCGCGCTGGGCGATGAGGGTGCCGACAGCAGTTGCTGCAGCGACGTTGCCGCCACCCTGTTGCTTGCGAAAATCAGCTTCGAGTGACGAGGCCGAGGCGATCGTGCGACCGGAGTCGTCGTCGATCAGTTGCGCACTCAGGTGACGGTTGCTGCGGTACACCGCGAGGCGCGGGCGTGCGGCGGTGCCGTGCAGTTTCTTGCGCACGCGGCGGTGGCGGCGGAGCCGGCCCTCGCGACGTTTCTTGGCGATCGTGGTCATCGTCGTGCCTCCTACTTCTTGCCCGTCTTGCCGGCTTTGCGCAACACGCGCTCGTTCACGTAACGCACGCCCTTGCCCTTGTACGGCTCGGGCGAACGGAACGACCGAATCTCTGCGGCAACCTGGCCGACCAATTCCTTGTCGGCTCCCTTCACGACGATGCGGGTCGGCTGCGGTACTTCGAAGGTGATGCCTTTGGGTGCCGCATACGGCACGGAGTGGGAGAAGCCGAGGGAGAGCTCGAGCTTGTCGGCTCCTTTGGCGGCGGCGCGATAACCCACGCCGATGATGTCGAGTTCTTTCGTGTAGCCCTGCGTGACTCCGTCCATCATGTTGCGCACCATCGCGCGCACCATTCCATGGCGCGAACGAATTGAACGCTCATCGCCAGAACGCTCTACTACGACCGTCGACTCCAGCTTCTTCACTGCAATTCCGCTCGGGATTTCTCGAACGAGCGAACCCTTGGAGCCCTTCACAGTGATGCTTGAGCCGGCGATCGTCACGTCGACTCCCTGCGGGATGGTGATTGCTGCTTTTCCTACGCGTGACATTGGTTCCTCCGAATCACCAGACGTAACACATGACTTCGCCGCCGACATTGCGCTTGCGCGCCTCGCGGTCGGTCATGAGACCGTGGCTGGTGGACAACACTGCGACGCCGAGACCGCCGAGCACGCGGGGCACGTCGGTCGCACGACGGTAGATGCGCAATCCCGGGGTGGAAACTCGCTTGATACCCGAGATCGTGCGGCGACGATCGTCGGAGTACTTCATCTGGATTTTGAGCACCTTGCTGCCCTTGGCGTCGCCCGTCGCCACGTCGAAACCGGCGATGTAGCCCTCCTTTTTCAGGATTTCAGCAAGCGCGATCTTCTGCTTCGAGGACGGCATCGCAACCACGTCGCGCATCGCGACGTTCGCATTGCGAATGCGGGTGAGCATGTCGGAGATCGGATCAGTGATCATGACGCCTACCAGCTCGACTTTCGCAGCCCGGGAATCTCACCGGCATGTGCCAACTCGCGCAGGCAGATGCGGCAGAGACCGAACTTGCGGTACACCGCGCGGGCGCGACCACAGCGCTGACAGCGCGTGTAGGAGCGCACCTTGAACTTCGGTGTCGCCGCTGCTTTGTTTCGGAGTGACTTCTTCGCCATTGTTTTGGTTGCTTCCTTTGGTTACGAATTGACCTGAACTGCTGACTTCTTCTTCAACGACTTCTTCACGCGCTTGGTCGAAGCCGGCATCTCGCCCTTGCGGAACGGGAAGCCAAAAGCATCGAGCAGCGCCTTGCCGGTGAGGTCATCTTCGGCCGAGGTGACGATGGTGATGTCCATTCCCCGGGGCACGTCGACCTTGTCGTAGTTGATCTCCATGAACACCAACTGCTCGCTGAGCCCGAAGGTGTAGTTGCCATGGCCGTCCCACGAGCGACCGGGCAGGCCGCGGAAGTCGCGGATTCGCGGGATCGCCACCGACAACAGTCGGTCGAAGAACTCCCACATACGATCCCCGCGCAAGGTGACCTTCGCGCCGATCGCCTGGTTCTCGCGAACCTTGAACGAAGCGATGGCGATGCGCGACTTTGTGACAATCGGTTTCTGGCCGGTAATCGCCGTCAGGTCGGCCACTGCTCCGTCGAGCAACGACGCCTGCTGGGTCGCCTTGCCGACGCCCATGTTGATCACGATCTTCTCGATGGTGGGTACCTGCATCGGATTGGATACGCCGAGCTGCTTCATGAGATCGGCGCGCACCACGCTGCGGTAGTGCGATTTCAAGCGAGGTACGTACGTTGCTGCGGCCATCAGATTTCATCTCCTGTGTTGCGCGCGATGCGCACCTTGTTGCCCTTGGCATCGACCTTGAATCCGACGCGAGTTGGCTTGCCTTTGTGGATCAGCATCACGTTGGAGGCCGAGATGGGCATCTCAATCTTTTTGATTTCGCTCGCCTGTTTTTCGTTGCGGCGCGCGGTGTGTCGGCTGGCGATGTTGACGCCTTCGACCACGACCTTGTTCACGGTCGGCAGGACGCGCTTTACTTCGCCTTCCTTGCCGCGGTCCTTGCCACTGATGACGCGAACGTTGTCGCCTTTGCGCAGCTTCATGTCACAACACCTCCGGTGCGAGCGAGACGATTCGCATGAACTTCTTGTCGCGGAGTTCTCGGCCGACTGGTCCGAAGATTCGGGTTCCGCGCGGCGTGAGGTCTTCCTTGATGAGTACGGCTGCATTTTCGTCGAAGCGGATGTAACTTCCGTCGGGGCGACGCTTCTCCTTTGCCACGCGCACCACCACGCAGCGCACCACTTCGCCTTGCTTCACGCCAGCGCCGGGAATCGCATCCTTTACGGTTCCGATGAACACGTCACCGATAGAGGCGTAACGGCGTCGCGTACCGCCAAGAACCTTGATGACGAGCACCTCGCGCGCGCCGCTGTTGTCGGCAACCTTGAGACGGCTCTCTTGCTGAATCATTTCGCACGCTCCAACACTTCGACGACTCGCCAGCGCTTGGTCTTGCTCATCGGACGGGTCTCGACGATGCGAACTTTGTCGCCGACTTTGGCGTCGTTGGCCTCATCGTGGGCGTAGAACTTCTTCGTTCGGATGACGAACTTGTCGTACTTCGGGTGGCGCACGCGCTCGACGAGCGCGACGACGACCGTCTTGTTCATCTTGTTCGACACCACGAGACCTTCGCGGGCCTTGCGGCTGCTACGGGCGTTCAGTTCGGTCATTTGCGGCTCACTTTCTTGGTGCTGGCAGCCTCAGCCGCCTCGATCTCGCGACGACGAATCACCAGGTTGATTCGGGCAATCTGCTTGCGAATCTTGCCGATGCGCGAGGTGTCGGTGAGCTGACCGGTCGCCAGCTTGAACCGCGAGTCGAGCGCGTCTTGCTTGGCGTTCTCCAACTCTTCCACCAATGCAGCGAGGTCGAGCTCGTTCAGCTCTTCTTGCGACTTGCCGTACTTCTCGGCCATGGTCAGACGCCCTCCTCGCGATGGATGATGCGGCACTTGATGGGAAGTTTCTGGGCTGCACGACTGAGGGCCTGCGTCGCAACGTCTGACGTCGGATACGACAACTCGAACAAGATGCGACCCGGCTTCACGACCGCCACCCACAACTCAGGGTTGCCCTTGCCGGAACCCATTCGGGTTTCGGCCGGCTTCTTCGTCACCGACTTGTCGGGGAACACGTTGATCCACACCTTGCCGCCGCGCTTGATGTGGCGGGTCATTGCGATACGGGCCGCTTCGATCTGGCGGGCGGTCACCCAACCCGGTTCGAGCGCCTGGATGCCGTAGTCGCCGAAGGCGAGTTCGCGGGCGCCCTTTGCAACACCCTTCATGCGACCGCGATGGTGCTTGCGGTGCTTCACTTTCTTTGGCTGCAGCATGTTCAGTCCTTCTTGAAGTGCGGGGTCTCGGAGGAATCCTGGATGCGACGCTCGATCTCTGCCTCTTCGTCCATGAGACGCTCGAGGCGTTCGTCGGCTTCTTTCACGAGCGGATCGAGTTCTTCGTCTCCGGCACGCGGGCCAGCCGACGTGATCACGCTGGCGCGCGGCGCAGCTGCACCGCCGGCCAACGTGTCGCCTGCGGCCATCTGCACTTCGAGCGATGCGCGATCGGCGGACTCGGTGGAGTACGGCAAGATCTCACCTTTGTAGAGCCACACCTTCACTCCGACGCGACCGGCCGAGGTGATCGCCTCGCGGAACCCGTAGTCGATGTTGGCGCGCAACGTGTGCAGCGGCACGCGACCCTCGCGGTACCACTCACGGCGCGTCATCTCGGCGCCGCCGAGACGACCAGAGCACTGAATGCGGATGCCCTGCACGCCGGCCTTCTGCGCGTTCTGCATGGCGCGCTTCATCGCGCGACGGAATGCGACTCGGTTGGCCAACTGGTCGGCGATGCCCTGCGCAACGAGTGCTGCGTCGAGTTCGGACTCTTTTATCTCGTTGATGTTCAACTGGATCTTGTTGTTGCCCGTGAGGCGCGAGAGGTGCTCGCGCAGTTCGTTGGCTTTTGCACCGGCCTTGCCGATAACGACGCCAGGGCGAGCAGTGTGGATGTCGACACGCAATTTGTCGAGGGTTCGCTCGATGTCAATGCGGCTGACGGCCGCATCCGCGAGGCGGTTCATCAGGTAGCCGCGGATCTTCCAGTCCTCCGTCAAGTACTGGCGATACTGCTTCTTGCCGGCGAACCACTTGCTCTTCCATTCGGTGGTGATACCAAGGCGGAAGCCGTACGGATTGATCTTCTGACCCATTACTTGGTCTCCTCGTTGCTGTTGGCTTCCGAATCAGGCTTCTCTGTGTCGCCTGCTGAATCGGCTGCGGCACGCGCTTTGCTCGCGGCGACGCGACGGCGGCGGTCGGCCTTCTCGCCGCGACCGCTCGATGCCGCGAGGTCTTCGCGAGCCTTCAGTTCTTCGGCCGAGTAAGCAGCGACGACGACGGTGACGTGGGCGCCACGACGCAGGCGGGTGTTGGCTCGACCACGAGCACGCGGACGAAAACGCTTGATCGTCGGCGACTCGTCGGCGAAACATGCCTTCACGAAGAGCGTCTCTTCGTCGAGCTGGTCGTTGTGCGTGGCGTTTGCGGCCGCGGAGTTGAGCACTTTTTGCACGATGCGCGCTGCCTCGACGCTGTGCAGGCTCAGCACCGCACGGGCGGACGGTACATCGAGACCACGAATCTGGTTCAAGACGGGGCGGAACTTCGACGCCGACATGCGTACCCAGCGCAGTTGCGCCTTGCTGCCGCTGCGCTCGCCCGCAACGCGGTGTGCTTCGTTCAGCTTTGGACCGGTCATGCCGTTGCTCCGGGTGCGCTAGGTGCCGCTGGCGGCGGCGTGTCGGTCCCGGCCATCTTCTCCTGGCTGGCGTGGGCCTTGAAGGTGCGGGTGTTGGCGAACTCGCCCAACTTGTGCCCGACCATCGACTCGGTCACGTACACGGGCACGTGCTTGCGGCCGTCGTGCACGGCGAAGGTGTGGCCGACCATGTCGGGGATGATCGTCGAACGACGCGACCACGTCTTGATCGGCTTGCGATCACCGCTTTCGTTCATCGCGTCGAGCTTCTTCAAGAGATGCTCGTCCACGAACGGACCCTTCTTCAGACTGCGAGCCATGCGTTAACCACGTGCCTTTCCTGAACGACGACGACGCACGATGAATTGCTGCGACGCCTTGGACTTCTTGCGCGTACGACGCTCAGGCTTGCCCCAGGGTGACACTGCCGGACGACCACCAGAAGTCTTGCCTTCGCCACCACCGAGCGGGTGATCCACAGGGTTCATGGCGACACCGCGCGATTGCGGGCGCACGCCCTTCCAACGGTTGCGACCGGCTTTGCCGATCTTCACGAGTTCGTGCTCGGCGTTGCCGACTTCGCCGATCGTGGCACGACAGTCGATGGGTACGCGACGCATCTCGCTGCTCGGCATGCGCAAGGTGGCGAATTCGCCTTCCTTGGCAACGAGCTGCACCGACACACCGGCCGAACGAGCGATGCGACCGCCCTGACCGGGACGCATCTCTACGTTGTGCACGACAGTGCCGACCGGCACGTAGCGCAACGGCAGCGCGTTACCTGGCTTGATATCGGCGCGCTGGCCGCTCTCGACATGCTGACCGACTTCTAGACCCTTCGGCGCCAAGATGTACGCCTTCGTGCCGTCAAGGTAGTGCAGGAGCGCGATACGGCAGGTGCGGTTGGGGTCGTACTCGATTGCTGCGACTTTGGCGCGCACTTCGTCTTTGCCGCGCTTCCAGTCGATCATGCGGTACTGCTGCTTGTGGCCGCCACCCTTGTGGCGCGAGGTGATGCGACCGGCAGCATTGCGACCGCCGCGCTCGGGCTTCGACGAGATGAGCGACCGCTCGGGGCGGTGCTTGGTGATCTCCGAGAAGTCAGACGACGTCTGGAATCGACGACCGCTGCTCGTGGGGCGACGCTTGCGAATGGCCATGGTGGTTCCGATCAGTTCTCGAACAGCGGGATTTGTTGTCCTGGGGCGAGCGTGACGATGGCCCGCTTGGATCCATCACGCACTCCGACTCTGTTCGTGCCGCGGGTGATGCGGCGCTTGCCGGGTCGGTTCAGGGTGTTTACCTTGACCACCTGCACGTTGAAGATGCGCTGCACCGCTTCACGAATCTCCGGCTTGCTTGCCGACGGGTGCACTTCGAAGGTGTAGACGCCTGCGCTCGAGCCGGCGTAGCTCTTCTCCGATACCACTGGGCGGATGATCACGTCGCGCGGGTCTTTCACTTTGCACCTCCGTTGGCCTTGGGCAGGCTCTCCTGCGAGAAGACGATCCAGTCGTTGACGAGCACGTCGTAGGCGTTGAGCTCGCTGGTCAGAACAACCTGCACATTGTCGAGATTGCGAAAGCTCTTGGCCTCGGTGCTGTCGGCCGACTTGACCACGACGAGCACGTCGCCGCTCGTACCGAGTGCGGCGAGTGCTGCTGCCCCCGCCTTGGCGCTCGGCTTGTCGAATGACCACGAGTCGACGACGACCAACTTGCCTTCACCGGCGCGGTCAGAGAGCGCGGAACGAAGCGCCAGCTGCACCATCTTTTTCGGAGTGCGCTGGCCGTACTTGCGCGGAGTCGGGCCGAGCGTGACGGCGCCGCCCACGAAGTGGGGTGCGCGAATCGAACCTTGGCGGGCGTTTCCGGTGCCTTTTTGGCTGAAGGGCTTCTTGCCGCCTCCGCTTACTTCGGCGCGACCCTTGGTCTTTTGCGTTCCCGCACGGCGGTGCGCCAGCTGCGCGACCACCACTTGGTGCATCACTGCCTTGTTGGGCGTCATACCGAAATAGTCGTCGGGCAACTCCACGCTTGCGGCGTTCTTGCCCGACTGGTTCTTCATCGTGAGTTTGGCCATGGTTACTTGCCGCCCTTCACTGCGTTGCGCACGATCACGACACCGCCGTTCGGGCCAGGCACTGCACCCTTCACGAGCAGCAGGTTGCGCTCGGCATCGGACTGGACGATCTCGAGATTGAGGATGGTGACTTGCTGGTGGCCGAGGTGACCGGCCATGCGCATTCCGCGGAACACGCGGCCCGGGAACGAACGCTGTCCGATCGAACCAGGCGCGCGGTGGTGCTTGTGGTTACCGTGCGCGGCACCCTGACCTTGGAAGTTGTGGCGCTTCATTGCGCCGGCAAAGCCCTTGCCGCGACTCACTGCAGTGACATCGACGATCTCGCCAGCCGCCATTTTGTCAACACCGATTTCTTGACCGACCACAAAGCCCTCGACCGAGTCGAGTCGAAGCTCGACGAGACGTCGACCTGGTGCGACACCGTGCTTGGCGAAGTGCCCGGCAGCGGCCTTGGTGAGCTTCTTCTCGTCGCGCTGGCCGTAGGTCACCTGAAGTGCGTTGTATCCGTCGGTCTCGTTGGTCTTCACCTGCACGATGCGCGCAGGTTCCACGCGCAAGACAGTGACGGGGACGACGCGACGGTCTTGCGTCCACACCTGCGTCATGCCGACTTTTTCGCCGACGATCGCTTTCTGTGCCATGGTGAACCTTTTCTGTTTCGAATCTGATTTTCTCGCGAGCTCGTTCCGCTTTCACGAAAAAGCCCCGCGCGGCCAAGCCGGCGGAGCTCCGAGATCGTTTTCGCTGTGAGGTACCCGACGAGTCAGGCGCACACAGACATCTGTTGGTGGCGGCGCGAGCCGTTCCCAACGCGGATGGCCACGCTATCGGGGCTTTCACCCGCACCCACCCCGGCCGCACACATGGCAGACCCCGCTAATTACACCCGTTTTGAGCAGTAGCTTGCCGGAAGGCGGATCTCGACTCTCGGACCGGTGTTGCGACTATTCCTTTGGACGGGCTACCAAGGTGGCTTTCACGCTGAGTCGCTCGCCGTCACGCACCAAGTCGATGGAGATGGAGTCACCGGGGTCGTGGTCGCGAATCGCTGCCACCAGACCCGCTTGGCCGTTGACCGGCTCGCCGTCCACCGCGATGACGATGTCCCCCACTTCGATGCCCGCGGTCTCCGCCGGCGACCCGGGTTGCACGGTAGCGATGATTGAACCGACGCCACCGTCACTTCTGGCCTCGAGACTCACTCCGAGGAATCCTTCTGCACGCGCCGAGCCGGCCGCCTGTTCGCGCAGCTGCTCGAGTACGGCGAGCACTTCATCGACAGAGATCGCAAAGCCGATGTTGTTCGCCGCGGAGTTGGTGTCGCCGCGCGCGACTGCCGTATTGATGCCAATCACTTCGCCGCGCATGTTTGCGAGCGGACCGCCCGAGTTGCCCGATGAGATCGCCGCGTCCGTCTGGATCAGACGGTTCAGCGCGCCAGACTCTGTGAAGATCGTGCGCTTCAACGCCGAGACGATTCCTGTCGTGACGCTCGGTCCGCCGTCGAGTGCCAGCGCGTAGCCGATCGCGACTGCCTGGTCTCCGACGCGGACGCTGCCGGGTTTTGCGAACGTCGCCGCGACCAGGTTCGTCGCAGTCACCTTCAGCAAGGCGAGGTCGTTGCCGGCATCTGCGGCGAGTACTCGCGCGATGACGGGTTCGGTGTCTCCCGCGAAACGCACCCGCACTTCCGTCGCATTATCGACGACGTGCGCGTTGGTGATGATTTCTCCGTTGCTCGTGACGACGACGCCGGTGCCAGTGGCTTCTCCCTCGTTGAACCCGTCTTGTACGTCAGAAGAGATGGTGACCACGCTGTTCGCCAGGCGCTGTGCGACGCGCGCGACGGCGGTGGAGTCAGCATCCTCTTCCCCTGACACCACGGGCGCAGAAGTGACTTGTGTGTACGCCTCGTCAGCCGAACCACTCGAGGTGTCGTCAAGTTGAATGGCAATCGCACCACCGATGAAACCCGAGATCATCGACAACAACACCGCCAGCAATGCGACGCGACCGACGCGCGATCTCTGACCCGACTGTTGCGCGGGTGCAGACGAGTACTCAGACGGCGGTGGCGGCGGGAGCTGGAAACTCATGGTGCGTTTCTATCGCTCGAAGTCGGATGCCCCGCGAGGAGACCGACTTTTCTTGCGTAATTCTTGATGATTGTGACGGGCGCTACTTGCCGCGCGACGGATCGCCTCAGTTCATCTTGATTTCGATGTCGACACCGGCGGCGATTTCGAGACGCTGAAGGGTCTCGACCGTCTTGGCGTTGGCATCGACGATGTCGATGAGGCGCTTGTGGATGCGCATCTCGAAGTGCTCGCGCGAGTCTTTGTCGACGTGCGGGCCGCGAATCACGGTGTAACGGTGCTTGTCGGTGGGCAACGGAATCGGACCACGGACGGTTGCCGCAGTGCGCACGACCGTCTCGACGATCTTCTTCGATTCGGTGTCGAGCACCGAGTGATCGAAGGCCTTCAAGCGGATGCGAATTCCCTGCTTTTGCGCCATGATCGTCTCTCGGTGCCTTGTCCGCTCGCCGTTACTTCAGGATCTTCGTGACGCGTCCGGCGCCGACGGTGCGACCGCCTTCGCGGATGGCGAAACGCAGACCCTCGTCCATGGCGATCGGCTTGCCGAGCTCCACCGTCATCACGACGTTGTCACCGGGCATCACCATCTCGGTGCCGGCCGGCAACTGGATGGTGCCAGTCACGTCGGTCGTGCGGAAGAAGAACTGCGGACGGTAGTTGTTGAAGAACGGCTTGTGACGGCCGCCTTCTTCCTTCTTCAGCACGTACACCTGGCCCTCGAACTGGGTGTGCGGGGTGATCGAGCCCGGCTTGCAGAGCACTTGGCCGCGCTCCACGTCTTCTTTCTTCGTGCCGCGCAAGAGGGCGCCGATGTTGTCGCCGGCCTGGCCCTCGTCGAGCAGCTTGCGGAACATTTCCACACCGGTGCAGACGGTCTTCTGAGTGTCACGGAGACCGACGATTTCGATTTCGTCGCCGGTGTTGACCTTGCCCTGCTCCACCTTTCCGGTGACGACGGTGCCACGACCAGTGATCGTGAAGACGTCTTCGATCGGCATGAGGAACGGCTTGTCGAGTTCGCGCTTGGGCTGCGGAATGTAGTCATCACAGGCCTTCATGAGCTCCATGATCTTTTCCTGCCACTTGGGGTCACCCTCGAGCGCCTTCAGCGCCGAGACGCGCACGACCGGCACGTCTTTGCCCGGGAACTCGTACGAGGTGAGGAGGTCGCGAACTTCGCCTTCGACGAGCTCGAGCATGTCCGGGTCATCGACGACGTCAGACTTGTTCAGAGCAACGACGATGTACGGCACGCCGACCTGGCGGGCGAGCAACACGTGCTCGCGAGTCTGGGGCATCGGGCCGTCAGTCGCGGCGACCACGAGGATCGCACCGTCAACCTGGGCGGCACCGGTGATCATGTTCTTGATGTAGTCGGCGTGGCCCGGCATGTCG
>JBEGRF010000012.1:0-23918 GCA_041180605.1 Actinomycetota bacterium
TTGGTAACTTGTGGGGATGCCCGACTTCTCACTTGCACTTTCTGACGACCAGCAGCAGCTGAAGGACTGGATCCACGAGTTCGCCGTCGATGTGATTCGCCCGGCCGCGCATGAATGGGACGAGCGCGAGGAATTCCCATGGCCAATCGTGCAAGAGGCCGCAAAGATTGGTCTCTACGGTCTCGACTTCATCATGAATGCGATGGGTGATGCAAGCGGTCTCACGTTGCCCGTGGCGATCGAAGAAATCTTCTGGGGTGATGCTGGCATCGGCATGGCGATCATGGGTTCGGGTCTCGCGGCTGCTGGAATCTCCGGGAACGGCACACCCGAACAAGTAATGGAGTGGGTACCACAGTGCTACGGCACGCCCGACAACGTGAAGATCGGCGCGTTCTGCGTGAGTGAACCCGACGCAGGCAGCGACGTGAGCTCGCTTCGCACTCGCGCGGTGTATGACGAAGCAAAAGACGAGTGGGTGTTGAACGGCACAAAGGCGTGGATCACCAACGGCGGAATCGCCAACGTTCACGTCGTAGTCGCTGCAGTCGACCCCGAACTCAAAGGTCGCGGGCAGGCATCGTTCGTCGTGCCGCCGGGAACCAAGGGTTTGAGTCAGGGGCAGAAATACAAAAAGCACGGCATCAAGGCGTCGCACACCGCTGAGGTGGTGCTGGATGATGTGCGCATACCGGGACGATGTCTTCTCGGTGGCAAAGAGAAGTTGGATGCGAAATTGGCGCGTGCCCGCGAGCGCGGCAAGTCGGGCGAGGCCCAGCCGGCGATGAAGACGTTCGAAGCAACTCGCCCGGCGGTGGGTGCGCAGGCACTCGGCATCGCACGTGCGGCGTACGAATATGCGCTCGACTACGCGAAAGAACGCAAGGCATTCGGCAAGCCGATCGTCATGCACCAGGCCATTGCATTCAAGTTGGCGAACATGGTCACGCGTATCGACGCTTCGCGATTGCTGATCTGGCGTGCGGCCTGGCTGGCGCGCAACGGCGGATTCAAAAACGGTGAAGGCTCGATGAGCAAGTACTACGCATCGGAGACTGCGGTGCGAGTGACCGAAGAGGCCATTCAGATTCTCGGTGGCTACGGCTACACGCGCGAATACCCAGTTGAGCGCTGGCACCGCGATGCGAAGATTCACACCATCTTCGAGGGAACGTCAGAGATCCAGCAGCTCGTGATTGCCCGTGCGATCTCCGGGATGCGAGTGGAGTAGTTGCATCTAGTAGTTAGTGGAGTAGGTGAATCCAAGAGTTATTCGTCGCGTGGACAAGCGACGTACGCTCGGTGTCGTGACGCCGACAACTGCAGCCGAGTTGGCGAAATTCATCGACCACACGCTGCTCGCGCCCGAGGCCACTCGTGACGAAGCTCTGGCTGTATGTCGTGATGCAATTGCGTGGCAGGTCGCAGCCGTCTGTATCTCACCGTCGTGGCTGCCTTTGCCCGCTGGTGCGATGAGAGGCGGCGTTCGCTTGTGCACGGTGGCGGGATTTCCATCTGGCGCGCACACGTCTGCGGCGAAGGCCAATGAGGCAGCCAACTCAGTACGTGACGGCGCAGAGGAAATTGACATGGTGGTGAATCTCGGGCTTGTACGAGCAGGTGATTGGAATGCCGTCGAAGCCGAAGTGCGTGCTGTGCGCAATGCGATCGACGCTGTCGCAAGCAAGCGATTGCTTAAGGTGATCTGTGAGTCAGCAGCGCTAAGCGATGATGAACTGCGAAACACGTGCCGCGCAGCAGTCGCCAGTGGTGCCGATTTCGTGAAGACGAGCACCGGGTTTCACAAAGCCGGTGGGGCAAACGAGCGGGCGGTTGCAATCATGCGCGAAACGGTAGGAGACGGCGTCGGCGTGAAGGCGAGCGGTGGCATTCGCACGACTGAGGCGGCGCTGGCAATGATCGCCGCAGGTGCAACACGCATCGGCGCGTCGGCAACGCGCGAAATCTTGTCGGGGATGCCGAGCTAAGAAGCGGCGTCGATCGCTGAAAGCACTGCGTGCAACACTTCGCCGGCACGCTTGGCCGAGCGCTTCCCGACGGCGATGACTTCTTCGCCCGAGAGTGGCGTGGGCGAGATGCCGGCCGCCAAGTTGGTGGGCAGTGAGAGAGCGAGCACTTCGAGACCTATGTGGCGAGCAGCAATCACCTCGAGCACCGTCGACATGCCGACCAAGTCGGCACCCCAACTACGCCCGGCACGAATTTCGGCCGGAGTCTCGTAGTGCGGGCCGTGCAGCCCGAGGTAGACACCTTCGTTCATCGGCGACACGACACCGCCCATCGGCGATGCGCCACCGTTGCCTGACACTGCGGCGCGCGCGATGTCGCGCAGACGTTTGCTGTATGCGTCGGTGAGATCGACGAATCGTCCGGCGAGCGGTGCTGGCGGGTTGTCTCCCGTCATCGGTGAGTGGCCCGTCAGGTTGATGTGGTCGCTGATCATCACTGGTTCGCCGATGGTCCAGTCTTCGCGCAACACGCCCGCACCGTTGGTGAGCACTGCGACCTTGCAGCCGAGGGCCGCCGCGGTGCGCACACCGTGCACGACTGGTGCGGTGCCGTGACCTTCGTAGAGGTGCGTGCGACCCGTGAGCACGAGCACTCTGGATGAGCCCACAGAAACAGAGATCGCCTCGCCACCGTGACCGAGCGCGGAAGGCTTCTTGAATCCTGGAACCTCGTTGATCGCACAACGAGCGCCCGTGCCGAGCACACCAACTGCATCGGCCCAGCCAGAGCCGAGCACTGCAACGACGTGGTGGTCACCACCGAAACGTTTGCGCAAGAAGGCTGCAGCCTCGGCAGCGAGATCAAAGGCGGTGGTCACGCGCTGATGCTAGGCGTCAACGACTGATGCGACACGTCGTCATGCATCGTCGGGATCTTCGTCACTGACGCTCGCATCGAACCCTGCAGCGGCGAGCCTCCTGAGCAGTTCGTCGCGCGGACTCTCGCCGGGTGCGCGTGCTTTATCGTTGGCAATACGCCACCCGTGGCGCGACGAATACACGAGCGGTGCTTCGCGCAGCCGGCCGTAGCCGTATTCAACGACTTCTGCGAACAGAAGCTCGTGGTCGCGCATCGGCATCGACTGGAAGATCTTCGCGTGCACCCACGCAAGACAGTCGGGCACGACGGGGCGCCCCTCGACGACCGCGAGGTACTCGGGTGCGATGTAACGGAACTTGCGACCCGGATACGAGAAGTACTGCCCGATGTGCACCTGATCGCCGGCGAGAAACGACACCGTGAATTCGCCGCTCGCCTTCATGAGCGGATATGTGTCGTGCTTGGGTGACACGCTCGCCATGATGATTGGCTCTTCGAACGACACCTGAGTCACCCAGTGCGAGGTATAAGCGCGCGTCACGCCGTCGTGCACGGCGGCAACGACCTCGACACCCTTTGCTGCCTGGCCGAGTGCGCGTTTGAGTTTCGGGTCGATCATGGTCTCGGGCTCGGCGGCTCAGCGTATTGTTCGTGTCCGCTCGACGTGGGGTGAGCGTCCACGATTAGGGTGAGCGCATGACTCGCGCAGGCATGTATTCAGGTATCGCCACCGACGATGCGATGAACCTCGCCATGTCGGCCAAAGCGGTGCCGTTGTACGAAAAAGTGAAGAAGTTCATCGCTGAGGAGATTGAACCACACACTCGCCGATACTTCGAACTGGGCGAAGGCCGCAGCGATCGATGGAGCTACGGTCAGGGACAGCTTGAGCTGCTCGAGCAACTGAAGGGCAAGGCGAAGAAGGCCGGGCTGTGGAACTTCTTCTTGCCGAATGCAGAGACGGGCGAGGGACTCTCGAACCTCGACTACGCCTACATCGCCGTCGAGCTGGGCAAGAACCCGATCGCCTCCGAAGTGATGAATTGCAGCGCACCCGACACCGGAAACATGGAAGTGCTCGAGCGCGTCGGCACGCCGGCACAGAAAGAGAAGTGGCTGAAGCCGCTCATGAACGGTGAAATTCGCTCGGCGTATGCGATGACCGAACCCGATGTCGCGTCGTCAGACGCAAAGAACCTCGCCTGCCGTGCCGAGCGCGATGGTGACGAGTGGCTGATCAACGGCGAGAAGTATTACATCTCTGGCGCCGGCGATCCGCGCTGCAAGATCATGATCTGCATGCTGCTCACGAGCCCCGATGCAGCGCCGCACAAACGGCACTCGCAGATTCTCGTGCCGATGGATACACCTGGCGTTGAAATACTCGGACCGATGGAAGTGTTCGGCGAAGACGATGCACCGCATGGCCACATGCACCTGCGCTTCAACAATGTGCGCGTGCCGGCGTCGAACATGTTGCTCGGCGAAGGCCGCGGTTTCGAAATCTCACAGGTGCGACTCGGCCCGGGCCGTATCCACCACTGCATGCGCTCGATTGGTGCCGCTGAACGCGCGCTCGAGTTGATGGTGCGTCGTGGCTTGTCGCGAGAAGCATTTGGTAAACCGATCGCACGACTCGGCAAGAACACCGAAGTGATCGCGAAAGCCCGCATCGAGATCGAGGCGATGCGCCTCATGGTGTTGCGCGCCGCGAAAGCGATGGACACGATGGGCAACGCCGAAGCTCGCATCTGGGTGAGCGCCGTGAAGGCCATGGTGCCTGAGCGCGTGTGCAAGATCATCGACGAAGCCATCCAGGTGTTCGGCGCGACGGGCATCTCGCAGTGGACGCCACTCGCGCGTATGTACGCAGGGCAGCGCACGTTACGTCTTGCTGACGGGCCCGACGAAGTGCATTGGCATGTGGTGGGTCGCGCAGAGATCGCGCGGTTCGAGGGCGACGCCCAGCCCACGACCGAGTACGAGCGCAACAACTACCAGTTTTCCGGCCCCGCCTGATACGCCGGTCGCGTTGCGTCGGCCCCACCTGAATCGGCGGCGACTCGCTTTGCTACCGTGACGGCGGCGGGCAACGACCGCCACCCTGAGAGGATCTGAGCATCATGGCAGCAAAGAAGAAATCGAAGAAGAAGTCGGCGAAGAAGAAGTCCGCCGCAAAGAAGAAGACGCCGAGGAAGTCCGCCAAGAAGAAGTCCGCCAAGAAGAAGGCGAGCACCTCTGCGAGGAAACCTTCGCTTGACCTCGGCCCGGCAGTCACCGCCCAGCGCGCGTTCAACCTCACTTCGATGACAGAGACGGTCTCAGGTCCGGGAGTCGCCGCATCATTGCCGCAGCACGTGCTGAAGCTCGGCAAAAAGGCGTTCATCGTCACCGACCAGGGCGTGCGCGGTGCAGGCATCGTCGCGCCGATCGTCGACGTGCTGGAGAAAGCGAGCGTGCAGACGCACGTGTTCGACCAGGTGTCGCCGAACCCGACTGACGTCAACGTTGCAGCGGGCGTTGCCGCACTCAACCGATTTGGTCTCGAGGGCACCGTCGTGGTGTTCATCGGTGGTGGATCGGTCATGGACTGCGGCAAGTACATCGCACTCGCAGCGCCCAACGGTGTCGACAACCTGAACCTCGCCTTCGCCCCGAACCTTGACGCGAATGACCGCATCGATTTCGGAACGCTCGCACCGAAGGCGCAAGCGTCGAAGCCTGGATTGCCGACGATTGCAATCCCGACTACTTCCGGCACGGCATCAGAGACCAACGGTGGCGGTCTCATCACCGACACGCTCACCAACCCGAAGGTTCACCGCAAACTGACGTTCAGCAACCCGACGGTCGCACCTGCGGTGATCTTGCTCGATCCGACGCTCACTGTTGGTATGCCGTCGCGTGGCACCGCAGCCTGCGGCATGGACGTGCTGACGCACGCGATCGAGTGCTACACCTCGGCAAACTCGAATCCGTACGCCGATGCCCTCGCGCTGCATGCCATCCGCCTGACGGGCCAGTGGCTGCCGAAGGTCGTTGCTAATGGGAGCGACCTCGAAGCACGCGCGCAAATGCAGATCGCGTCGCACCTCGCCGGCCGCGCGTTCTCGTCGGGCCCGCTGCTTGGTCTCGTGCATGCGACCGGTCACCCGATTTCGGGTCAGTTGCACCAAGCGCACGGCCAGACACTGGCGACGATGTTGCCACATGTGATGCGCTTCAATCGCGACGTCGTTGCGCGTCGTTATGCCGACATTGGCGAAGCGCTCGGTTCTGAGCACGACCCCGAGGCGGGCATTGCGGCGGTGGAGAAGTTGTCGGCGACCGTCGGTACCAACAAGCGCTTGCGTGAGTTGGGTGCGACGAGCGATCACATCAACGACCTCACGCAGGATGCATTGCGCGACCTCATCATCCTGAACACGCCGAAGTATCCGACTCGTGGTGACGTGCACGAGTTGTACGCGCGAGCGCTCTAGTCGTTCGCGCGCTTCGCGGCGAGCTCGGACTTCGCTAGGCGGTTAGTTCGCGGCGGACGAGCTCGGCGATCGTCGTCCAATGGGCGGCGAGACCAGGGTGCAGGTCGTAGTCGGCTACGTCGTGGAGCGGCACCCACTCGATGTCGCTCGTCTCGTGATTGGCAGGAAAAATGCCGGCATCGTCTTGCGCGAATGCGATGACCGTGTCGTAGCGCCAGCTGCCGTGGTCGTCGGAGAATACGTGGCGCACCTCGAGACGAGAGTGGTCGACACCTACTTCTTCTGTTGCTTCGCGCAGAGCTGCGGTGACCACGTCTTCATGTGAGTCGCGCGCACCGCCGGGCAATGCCCACGTGCCGCCGCCGTGAGTCCAACCTGCCCGCAGTTGCAGGAGCACGCATGGTTGCTCCAGATCAGTTCGCACGAGCAGCAAACCTGCTGCACCATGCAGGCCCCAGTGGGCGTGACCGCATGTGCAACGGACGAATCCGTCGCCGTCGCGATGTGCCATGGGTCAGGCGTGTGTTGGTGTCGCGGCTACTTGCCCGCGCGTCATCCAGCGGTCTCCGGCGAGGAGGCGTGCACCGAAGATGAGCAACGCCATCACGATCGCAGTGATGCCGAACGTGGTCGTGCGACCCAGCACTTCGTACGACAACCCGGCAAACGACGCTGACACTCCGCCAGTCAGAGTCTGTGCTCCTCCGAGCAGACCTTGCGCACCTGCTTGGCGCTCCGTGGGCGCCACCATACCGACCGCGACGCCGGCACCTGTCACCGTCATGCCGTCGTTCAACGTGTGTGCGAGGAAGACCGCCATCAACAACCAGGGCACCGAGAGTGCGCCATACAAACCCATGCACGCTGCACCGAAAAGCAAGCCGAAGCCGCCTGCGCGGAACGGCCCGATGCGCTGTACGAATCTTCCGCCATAAGGCGCCATGAACACCATCGGCAGCACGAAGAGCGTCACTCCAGTGTTCGCCATCCACGTCGGCGCACCGAGGTCACTCATCATCAACGCCCAGAGCGAGTCGAAGGTACCGATCATGAAAAAGATGGCGATGCCAATGAGCACACCCGCGGCGACGGCACGGTCACGCAGCAAGTCGACCGCGAATCGTTCCGTCGGGTGGTCTTCCGCAGGCACTTCGGGAATTGGCATCGTAAAGATGAACAAGGCGACGGTCGTGAGCACGACACCGATCACGATGAACGGTGCAGGGATACCGAACGGCTCGACGAGGAACGTGGAGACGACCGGACCCGCCGCGAAACCGCCGACTTCGCACGACAGCACGCGCCCGAGGTTGCGGCCCAGGTGTTCTTTGTCGCTCACGATGATGACGCGGCGCATTGCGGGCAAGGCACATCCGAGCCCGAGCCCAGAAAGAAAGCGCGAACAGAGCAGCTGCGGCAACGTGTCGGAGAATGCCATCGAAAAGTTTCCGATGATGGCGAGAATCAGACCTATGAATATGAGTTGTCGCGATCGGCCGCGATCTGCCAGTGGGGCGATAGTCAGCTGGGCGAAGAACGAGGTGAAGAACCCGATTGCGATCACGAGCCCAAGCGAGCCTTCACTGATGCCGAATTGCTCGCGGTAATCATCGAGCATCGTGAACATCACGCCATATGCCGAAGACTTGACGGCGATGGCGACGAACAACGCAAGCAACAAACGCTTTCGAGCCACGGAGCGAGGCTACTGACCGCATCTGCGACAATGGACGAATGACGACCGTTGACGTGGTCAATCCGTTCGACGGTTCGATCGTCGGCAAAGTTCCACGCGCCGAGATTGACGACTGTCTAGTGGCACTCGATCGTGCAGATGCCGCCTTCGAGTCATGGCGAGCCACTGCACCACGCGCACGTGCAGAGATGCTGCGCAAGGCGTGGGAACTCATGATGACCGAACACGACACGCTCGCGCGCACGATCGTGCAAGAAAACGGCAAGGTGCTCGCCGATGCAAAGGCAGAAGTCACGTACGCGGCAGAGTTCTTTCGTTGGTTCAGCGAAGAAGCCGTGCGCATCGACGGCGATTATCGTCGTGCCCCGTCGGGCGCGAACTGGTTGCTCGTGTCGCGCCAACCAGTCGGTGTCTCGCTGCTCGCGACTCCGTGGAACTTTCCGGCGGCGATGGCAACTCGCAAGATTGGCCCGGCGCTTGCCGCCGGCTGCACATTGGTGTTGAAACCTGCAAGCAACACTCCGCTGACCGCAATCGCCATCTGCGAGATATTGCGTCGAGCGGGGGTGCCAGACGGAGTGGTCAACGTCGTCGTGCCAGATCCGTCCGGCCCTGCGGTCTCGGCGATGCTCTCGTCGGGCAAGGTGCGAAAACTTTCGTTCACTGGTTCGACGCCAGTGGGCTCGTTGCTGTTGGCGCAGGCTGCGGAGCGAGTCATCAACTGCTCGATGGAACTCGGAGGCAACGCGCCGCTCGTCGTGTTCGACGACGCTGACCTCGACGTCGCCGTCGATGGATCGATGCTCGCCAAGATGCGCAACGGCGGTGCGGCCTGCACTGCAGCCAACCGCTTCTTCGTGCACGAGAAGATCCACGACAAGTTCGTCGATGAGTTCACCAAGCGCATGTCATCGCTCGTTCTCGGTGACGGCCTCGACCCCAAGACGCACGTTGGTCCGCTCGTGTCGAGAAAAGAACAAGACCACGTTGCATCGCTCGTCGACACCGCAATTGGGGAGGGCGCAACGGTCGCGTGCGGCGGCAAACGAGCGAGTGACAGATCGTTCGGGTACCACCCGACCGTGCTCACCAACGTGAGGTTCGGTGCCTCGATCCTCAACGAAGAAATCTTCGGCCCGGTGGCACCGATCGTGCGCTTCTCCGACGCTGACGACATCCTCGCGCACTGCAACTCGGTCGAACACGGCCTCGTCTCGTACGTCTTCACGCGCGACCTGGGTCGCGGGCTCAAGTTTTCTGAAGCTCTCGAGACAGGAATGGTCGGTCTCAACCGTGGTCTCGTCTCCGACCCGGCGGCCCCGTTCGGCGGCGTGAAGGCATCGGGCCTCGGCCGCGAGGGCGGGCACGACGGTCTGCTCGCCTTCCTCGAGACCAAGTACGTCGCGGGTAACTGGTAGGCGCATCCCGAAGAGTCGGTAGCCAGTAGTCGTTGCGCCAGCGAGCTGGCACACTAGGAAAGGTGAGCAACGGCGCTCAGCAAATCTGTGTCGACCTGCTGAACGAAGCAGGCGTTCCCGTGGGCGGCACCGAACCGCACGCGATTCGCGTGAATGACGAGCGCTTGTGGGATCGAGTCATCGCGCAACGCCAGCTCGGTCTCGGCGAGGCGTACATGGAGGGTTGGTGGGACTGCGACCGACTCGATGAGATGCTCACGCGAGTGATTGCCATCAATGCCGCGAACCGCATTCCGATTCGCCCGCGCATTGCTTGGCACGCACTGCGGTCGACGGTGAGCAACCACCAGACCAAGCGCCGGGCGGCGAGCAACGCCCAGCGGCACTATGACATCGGCAACGACTTGTACGAGCGCATGCTTGACAAGCGGATGGTGTATTCGTGCGGCTATTGGCAGCACGCCGACGATCTCGACAGTGCGCAAGAAGCCAAGCTCGACCTCGTCTGCCGCAAGCTCGAATTGCAACCCGGAATGCGGGTGCTTGACATCGGATGCGGATGGGGAGGCTTCCTGCAGTTTGCTGCCGAGCGGTACGGAATCGTCGGCACTGGCATCTCACCTGCGGTGCACCAAGTGTCGAAGGCTCAAGAACGCTGTGCGGGTCTACCCGTCACCATCGAGGCGATGGACTACCGAGACTTACGAGGAAGTTTCGACAGGATTCTCTCGATCGGCATGCTCGAACACGTCGGGCCGAAGAACTTGAAGACGTTCTTTGATACCTGCGACCGGCTGCTGGTGCCGGGCGGTCTCATGCTGCACCACACCATCGGCTCGACGATTTCGAAGCACCACACTGACCCCTTCTTTGATCGGTACATCTTCCCCGGCGGCGTGCTTCCTTCTCTTGCTCAGTTCTCGCGTGCAGCCGAGCCGAATTGGGTGATCGAAGACGTGCACAACTTCGGCCCGGACTACGACCGAACGCTCATGGCGTGGAACGCCAATATCGAAGCACGCTGGAGCGAGATTCCGCACTACGACGAGCGGTTCCGCCGAATGTGGCGTTTCTACGTGCTCGGGTCGGCCGCGGGGTTCCGCGCTCGTTCGTTGCAGTTGTGGCAGATCGTGATGCGCAGGCAAGGCCGGGCACCCCGCTACACGGCTGCGCGCTAGTCCTCGTACGGAGAAACCACGCCCACTACGTTCTCGTCATATGGTGAGGCGGTGGGTGCGGCGGGCGAGTGCAACCGCCCACCAGATCATCGGTATCTGCAACGGCAGGCGCCCGTACGCGACGAGTCGGTCGGCGAGCTCTCGATCGCGCCAGTCCCACGCCATATAGAGGTTGGCGGGGTAGACCGCCACGAACAGCGCAGCTGCACACCACAGAGCAAGCCGCCGTGTTCGACGAGTGACGATGCCAAGACCGACGAGGAGTTCCGCGACCCCACTCGCGTAAGTGGCGAATCGAGCGGAACCTGGTGCCCACGGCGGCACGATCGCGTCAAAGAATTCTGGATTCAGAAAATGTGCGGCACCAGCGACAATCAAGAAGCCAGCGAGTAGTTTCTCTGAGCGAGCCATGCGCGAAGACTAGGTCGCGCCTGACCAACTAGAAACCTCGCCAATGACCGACCACATCGACACCCGCACCAACTGGCTCGACCCTCGGCAATTGGATGCAGTACGCGGCCAGGTGCCGCTCGTCTACGTCGACGCCGTCCCGGTGCGCGTGGACGACATGGGAGTGGTCACTCACGTCGGCATGCTGCTTCGCCAGGCGCCTGACCGCACCATCTCACGCACGGTCGTGTCAGGTCGTGTGCTTCTGAACGAACGCATTCGCGAAGCGCTCTTGCGCCACTTAGAGAAAGATCTCGGCCCGTTGGCCTTGCCGAAGATTCCGCCAGAGCCGGCCCCATTCACCGTCGTCGAATATTTCCCAGACCCCGACATCTCGGGATTTCACGATCCGCGACAGCACGCGGTGAGCCTTGCCTTCGTGGTGCCGGTGTCGGGCGATTGTCATCCGACGCAGGCTGCGCTCGACCTCGCCTGGTACACGCCCGAACAGGCCGTGAGCGAAGCAGTGCGACGCGACATGACGAGCGGACACGACCGCCTGATACGTCTGGCACTCTCGTCGGTCGGAGTGCTGCCCTAGCGGTCGTCAGCCTCGCGAGCCGTCACCGGTGCGGCCGCCGGTAACACCGAAGTCAGTCAGTCGTTCGGCGTCGCCGTCTGGCGCGTGAGCGCCTGCGACCTGGTGGCGGGGCGAACACCTCGAGCACCTCGCCGCCCGGTTGTTCGAGCGTAAGCGAGATCCCTTTTTCGATGTCCTCGGGCTCGGTCGATGCTTCGATCACTACGGCCGGTTCCTCTTTGGGCTTTCGACCAAGAAGGCGGTCAAAGACCACCATTCCGCCAGCCAACATTGCGCCAACGGTGCCGTAACGCTGGGCCGCACGCCGCACGATGCGAGCGTCTTCGGGTTCCCCATTCGGGGGAGTCTTCGTCACGCCACACAACCTACGGCGAAACTTCGCGTACACACGCGACTTGAAGTCGCGGTTTCGAAGACTGATCCGACTCTGTTAGTGAGGAGAATCACGCAGTCGTATCGATCAGCGCAATACTCTTTTCGCCATGCCGGAGGGCGACACCATCTATCGAGCGGCAGCCGCACTTCGTACCGCACTCATCGGCAAGAAGATGACTCGATTCGAAGCACCCCGTCTCACCACCGTGCTGCCGAAGATCGGTCAGACGGTGGAAGAAGTGCGCAGTCGAGGCAAGCACCTCGAGATCGTCTGGGACGACGGCATCGTGCTGCACACTCACATGCGCATGACGGGTTCGTGGCACGTGTACCGAACCGGAGAACGTTGGCGAAAACCGCCGCAAAGGGCGCGCGTCGTGATCGGCACCCACGACTGGGAGGCCGTCTGTTTCTCGGCTCCCGTCGTGGAGTCGTACCGAGATTTTGACCCGCGCCGCCATCCGATCCTCGGCAGCCTCGGTCCTGATCTTTGCCAGCCCTCGCCAGATATCGAGGAATGCGTGCGCAGGATGAGGACGTATCAGCCGCCCGAGACCAGCGTTGCCGAGGTACTTCTTGATCAACGCGTCATGTGTGGTGTGGGCAACGTCTATCGCTGCGAGTTGTTGTGGGCCACAGAGATGCAACCATGGGCGAGGGTTGGCGACCTCTCAGACGACGAATGTCGAGAACTCGTGTCGCTCGCGCACGAGATGCTTCGCGCAAACCTGACGAGAACCGCACGCGTCACCGCGCCACGGGTCGATGGCGGTCTCGCGGTCTACGGGCGACAAGGCAAGAAGTGTCCGCGTTGCAGCGATCTCGTGCGCGTCACCCACCACGGGGAAGCGAATCGTGTGCTGTATTGGTGCGACGGTTGTCAAGTTGCGCACACGCCGCCCGTCACCGCTCCGCGCCGACTTGCTGACGACACGCCGACAGACAAGCACCCAGCAGCACGCCTCTTTGCGGAGAATCTCGACGAGCCGTCGTAAAGACTGCGGGTAATTCGCCGTAGACAGTGGATCGCCAGGGCCCGTCTGGAGCGGGAGTCAGGTCGTGCTGATTGCTTCGACGACGTTGACCTTCGTGGCGCGCCACGCGGGATAGATCGCTGCGACTACCCCTAATACGAACGAGATGACGACGATCCAGATCGTTCCGGTGACGGGAAGTTGGAACGCGATATCCCCCTGGTCGGCGAGCGCCGCGACGACCACGAATCCCATCACGATTCCCAGGGCGACGCCGGTCACCGCGCCAAACAACGAGGTAATGACGCTTTCCCAGCGCACGGTGGAACGAACTTGAGCACGGGTCATGCCGACGGCTCGCAACAGCCCGATCTCGCGCCGGCGTTCGAACACTGACAAAAGCAGGGTGATCACGATGCCGACGATCGCGATGATGATCGAGAGTCCGAGCAGCCCGTAGATCAACCCGAGAACCTGATTGATTTGAGCTGCCTGGTCGTCGATGAACTCCTCTTTGCTCTGCAATGCACCGATGCCAGCATCGCTGCTGATCGCGGCGATTCGCGAACGCACCTCGTCGAGCGGGGCACCTTCCTTCGCCTTTATGTAGACGAACGAGTCGAAGATCGGTGTCGGCGCGTCAGCGAACATTTCTCGGCTTGCGACGAAATTTGCAAAACTCGTGTCGCCGGACATGAGGCCGCGGATTCGAGCGTCGATCACGGCACCATCAATGCGCACGAGTTGCAGCTTCGTCCCAACCTTCCAGCCGCGCTCTGCCGCCCGTTTATTTTCGACGATGAGACCGTCACGCCCGAGTGCGGAGAGATCGCCCTCAGTCACGCCAAGGTCGAACAAGCCTCCGATCGTTGCAGGGTTGATCGTCTGCACGAAGTTGCCTCTTGCCGTTGCGGTGGGATCTGCAGGGGTGTCATTGGGGTCGATGATTCGCACGGTAGTGAAACCGACTCCAGTCGCTTGTTCGACGCCTGCCAACGACCCGATTTGGTCGGTAACAGAAAGCGGAATTCCGCCAAAGCCTTGCGAGTCGACGGTGAGTGCGAAGTCTCCGCTGAATGCGGCGCCGAAGGTATCGCGAATTTCCGACCTGATACTCACTGCGAGCGCGGTGAACGCGGTGACGAGGGCGACGCCGAGCAACACTGGCGCCGCAGTGCGAGAAGTGCGTTTCGGGTTACGTGCGGAATTCTGACGCGCCATCATGCCGCTGACGCCGCGCAGTGCAGCCACCGGCCGCCCGAGTGTGAGCGCAATCGGTCTTGCAATCGCCGGACCGATGACGAGAATTCCCGCGAACACACCCAGCACACCGAGCCCGAGCACTTGAATCGGAGCATCGTTGATGGCCGCGACGAGCCCGGCGAAACCGACCGCAACGAGCGCGAGGCCGATGACGACCCGGCGGCGCAAGTTCCCCGCGGTGTCGAGCGCAGTATCGCGAAGGGCAGCCAGCGGTGGCACGCGCCCGGCGCGGCGTGCCGGCAGCCACGCTGCCAACACCGTGACACTGATTCCTGCGACGAGGGTGTTGACGAATGACCCTGACTTGACCGCGAGACCAGCTGTTGGCACCTCGAACCCCGTCGCCTTCAGCAGCGCATTCAACACTTGTGACAACCCGATGCCGACCGCGAAGCCGAGCAACGAGCCGAGGATTCCCATGAGCGCCCCCTCTACGAGCAGCGATCGCGAGACCTGCCGGCGGCTCGCACCGATGGCCCGCAAGAGTGCGTTCTCTCGCTGTCGTTGTGCG
This sequence comes from Actinomycetota bacterium, assembly GCA_041180605.1. GTDB lineage: Bacteria > Actinomycetota > Acidimicrobiia > Acidimicrobiales > Ilumatobacteraceae > F1-60-MAGs027. Next base: position 14,739 of record JBEGRF010000012.1, read on the forward strand.
GCAGTGATCGAAAAGACGTTGTAGATGACGAATGAACCGATACCGAGAGCGATGTACGAAAAGATGATGAGGAACGTCGAGAAGATGTTGAGCACGTCCTTGATCTGACCCTGCACTTCGGCGGTGATCTCGGCACCGGTCAGAGTCTCAAGTTTCAAGTTGTCAGCTAGTGCGGCATCGATTCGCTCAGCAAGAATTTCGTCGCTCACGGAGTCGTCACCCTCGACGAGAAATGCGTCGACGAAGCCGGGCTCGAGCAAGAACTCTGATGCCGTTTGTTGGTCGAACAGCGCAAAGGTGGCACCGCCGGGTGAGGAGATGTCGCCGTAGCTGGCGACACCGACGAGGGTGAATTCCCGAGGTCCTCGGGCGGCGACCACCCGCACGTTGTCGCCGATGACGAATCCGCCCTTGACAGCTGTGGCTTGGTCGAGCATCAGTTCCCTCGAGCCATTCGGAAGGCGACCTTCCACGACAGACCACAAACCAGCCGATTCTGACGATGCGACACCGCCGAACGTCGGAGGACCGTTTCCTTCGCTGCCGAGTGGTTTGCCGTCCTTACCGATGACGCGTGCGAACGCCTGGATGTCGCCAGTCGCCGAAACGACCCCTTCGACGTTGCGCACCGTCTCGAGTGCGGAGATCGGTGTCCCGGCGCGCTGCTCACCACCGAAGTTCAGCTCGATGAACGACGTGGATCTCACGTAGGCATCGACGTCGCGGAACACGTCGGAGAACAGCCGGTCAAAAGTCTGGTTGATCGTGTCGCGGAACACGAAGGTGCCCGACAAAAAACCGGTGCCGAGGATGATCGCGAGCGACGTGAGGACGAGGCGACCCTTGCGGGCCCAAGTCATCTTCAATGCGAGCAGCAACATTGGCGAATCAGTCGCCGAGGTTCTTCAGGTAGTCCAGCACCTTCTGCGCAGTGGGCGAGAACATCTCGCCGGCAACCTTGCCATCAGCGAGGAAGACGATTCGATCTGCGTAACTCGCGGCTGTCGCTTCATGCGTGACCATCACGATCGTTTGACCGAGGTCGCTCACCGCGCGGCGCATGAATTGCAGCACCTCGGTGCCGGTCTTGGAGTCGAGGTTTCCCGTCGGTTCGTCGGCGAAGATGATTTCAGGTCGGCTGGCAAGCGCACGAGCAATGGCAACTCGCTGCTGCTGACCGCCAGAGAGCTCGCTCGGTCGATGTTCAAGGCGGTCGCGCAAGTTGATGGTGTCTATCACAAGGTCAATCCATGCTTGGTCGCCCTTCTGTTTGCCGAGCGTGAGAGGAAGCACGATGTTTTCGTATGCGGTGAGCGTCGGAATCAGGTTGAAAGCCTGGAAAACAAAACCGACTTTGTCGCGTCGCAACTGAGTAAGGGCTTTGTCGTTGAGTTTCGACAAATCAGTGTCGCCGATGTACACGGCGCCACTCGTCAGCGAGTCGAGACCCGCAACGCAGTGCATGAGGGTCGACTTTCCCGAGCCGCTCGGCCCCATGATGGCGGTGAACTTTCCCCGTTCGAACGCCACGTCGATGCCGTCGAGTGCGCGAACTTCGCTATCTCCGGTGCCGTAGATCTTGGTCGCACTGGTCGCACGGGCAGCGCTCGTTGAACGTGATGGTATTTCAGTCACGGGGAGTTTGGTCACGCCGACAGGCTAGTTGCGAGGCTGCTACTTCGGTTGTGGCAGCACTCGCAAGTATGACTTGATCGTCTTCCAACCTTGCGGAAAGAGTTTTTTAGCTTCGTCATCGCTGACAGCAGAACCGATGATGACATCTTGGCCTTGTTTCCAGTTCGCTGGTGTTGCAACTTTGTGCTTGGCCGTGAGTTGCAGCGAGTCGATGACCCGCAAGATTTCGTCGAAGTTGCGTCCTGTTGACGCCGGATAGGTGATCAAAAGCTTGACCTTCTTGTCTGGACCGACGACGAACACACTGCGCACAGTAAGAGTGTCACTGGCGTTCGGATGAATCATTCCGTAGAGGTCACTTACCTTGCGGTCGGAGTCACCAATCATCGGAAAGTTCACGGTCGTGCCTTGTGTCTCGACAATGTCGGCTTCCCACTTGACGTGTGAGTCAACGGGGTCGACGGACAAGCCGATTACTTTGACGTTGCGCTTCTCGAACTCCGGTTTGATTCGGGCGACATAACCCAGTTCGGTGGTGCACACCGGCGTGAAGTCCTTAGGGTGGCTGAAGAGCACGCCCCACGAGTCGCCGAGCCACTCGTGAAAGTTGATGCGACCCTGCGTGGTGTCTGCCGCAAAGTCGGGGGCGATATCGCCGAGTCTGATGGTCATGAGCATTCCTTCACTTCTTTGGTGGCTGGTGTTTGGTTATTTCGTGGGATTTATTACATCAAATGTTGACTAGTGTTGTCAACTTTAAAGCTACCAAGAACTTTCGCATTTCAACACCAGCGAGGCGGTCTCAGCCCTTGGGGCGAATATCGAGACCGAAGAACTCTTCGAACTCCTCATAGTACGAGTCGTCATCGAGATGTCGACCGAGTGCAACCCACTGCTCGTCGCTCATCTTCTCGCGGGCCGCGATGAGTTCTTCTGCACCCCATGAACAGCGCCACCGGAGCCTCGGTTGGTCGGTCGTGATTGATTCGAGAATTGTCGACGCAGCCTCCTCGGCCGGAGTCGCCTTCGCGATACCTTCTGCATAGAAGGCAAACAGCCGTCGGTAGTGCGAATCGTAGGCACCTGACTGGTTCGGAGCGTCGATGTTCTTTGCAAAAATCGAACTTCGGGTCACGCCGGGCTCGATAATCACGACTCGTATTCCGAACGGCGCTACTTCTTGTGCAAGCCCCTCGCTCATTCCTTCAACCGCCCACTTCGACACGTAGTACGGCGACTGTGCGATTGCGGTGATCTTGCCGACGACGGAGGAGACGTTCACGATTGTTCCGCTGCGCCGTGCTCGCATGCCGGGTAGCACCGCCTGGATGCAGCGAACGGACCCGTTGTGGTTGATGTTGAACACCTCGTTGTAGGTTTCGATCGGACACTCTTCGGTCACCGAATTTCCTCCGACACCCGCGTTGTTCACGAGCACGTCCACGTGGTCGGTTGCGGAAAGGATTTCTGAAAAGCCACGAATCACGGAAGCCGAGTCGGCGACATCCATCTCGACGAGCGTGATTCGGTCGGAGACTCCCTCCGAGCCAGCCTTTGCGAGGAGCTTGTCGGCCTTGGACAAGCCTCGGACGGTGGCATATATGTGGTACCCCGCCTTAGCCAAGGTGAGCGTGGTGGCTCGTCCGATACCTGAATTAGCACCGGTTACAACGGCTACTTGGGGGGAGTCGGGCATGACCGCCCCAGAGTAGGTGGAAACGCGAAATCTTGTCACAATCAGGGGGTACCCTGCCGTTACCTAGTCGTGCGCAACGTCGGGCGTTTGCCCCTCTCCCTCGCGGTATGTCTCGCAGCGTCCGTGCTGCCAGCCGCTCCCGCGACTGCGATTTCGAACGCAGGTCCGGAGTTGGTTGGCGCCGTCGAGTCACTCGGAGCCCCGAACAGTGCAGCCCCGACGAAGGACTACGTCGTGATTCTCTCGGAGACTGCCAGCGTCGCGAGCAAAGTCAACAAAGAAGTCTCGCTCGGTAACGGAGTGAATGACGTGTTCTCAAGCAAAGTGAAGGGTTTTGTTGCCGAACTTGATGCATCGGACGTGAAACGTTTGAAGCGGGATCCGCAAGTTCTCGTCGTCGAGCCGAACGCGGACTTCTCGGTGCGAGATACCGACGAAAGCACGACGACTACCTCGAGCAGTACGTCGAGCACGACAACCACCACTCCCGCTACGACCACTTCGGTGCCGCCATCGAGTACGACCTCGAGCAGTTCAACGAGTACGACGACCACCACGTCAAGCACAACGACCACCGCGGCGACGTCGACAACAACGACAACTACCACCACGACGACAAGCACCACGACGACAAGCACCACGACGACAAGCACCACTACGACAACAACGTCAACCACGTCAACCACGTCAACCACTGTCCCGACGAGTCGCGACTCACTGAAAATCGGAGACGCAATCCCAGGTGAATACATCGTCGCGCTGCGCGATGGTGTGAACGCCACATCATTTGCGGCAGCGAAGTCGGATGCTGGAATCGGAGTGTTCGGAACGGTTCGTTCGGCGATCAACGGTTTCGCCGCGCGACTTGACAAGTCGCAGCTCTCTGCACTCGCCTCCGACTCCAACGTGCGTTACATCGAACAGAACGCGATCGTTGGCATCGAAGGCGACCAAGCGAGCCCGCCGTCGTGGGGTATCGACCGCATCGACCAGCGGGCGTTGCCGCTGAATCAGCTCTACACGTACAACTTCACGGGAGCCGGCGTGAATGCGTACATCATCGACACGGGTATCCGAAGTGATCACCAAGACTTTGGTGGGCGAGTTGTCACCGGCCGAACCCAGATCGACGACGGTCGCGGCACCGAAGACTGCAACGGTCACGGAACCCACGTTGCCGGAACTGTCGGCGGGCAGACGTATGGCGTGGCGAAAGCAGTCTCACTCATACCGGTGCGTGTGTTGACCTGCACCGGCAGCGGGAGCATCTGGGACGTGCTGAGCGGCCTCGACTGGGTGATTTCGCACCACGCCGCCGGAGTGCCCGCAGTCGCCAACATGAGCCTCGGTGGCACTCGAAGCTCGTCACTGAACGAAGCCGCTGCCAACACGGTGAATGACGGAATCACGGTTGTGGTTGCGGCAGGCAACAACACCCGCGATGCGAGCGGCTACTCGCCGGCATCGGAACCATCAGTCATCACGGTTGGTGCGTCATCGATGGTCGACTCGCGTTCGCCGTTCTCCAACTTCGGCTCGTCGCTCGACCTCTTCGCGCCAGGGTCGATCATCACCTCGGCGTACTACCGCTCGTCAACCGACGTGCGTGGTCTATCGGGGACATCGATGGCTTCACCGCACGTGGCTGGTGCCGCGGCTCTGCTCCTCGAGGAGAATCCGAATCTCTCGCCGTCAGATGTCGCGAAGGACCTGACCTCGTACGCGACTCCGGACGTCATCACCGACGCTGGTGCAGGGTCGCCGAACCTACTTCTCTTTACTCGCGCGCGTTGGACTGCTCCGACTCCCGAGGCACCGAGCGCACCACAGGCACTGACCGTCATAGCCGGAGTCGCACAGGCTGCGCTGAGTTGGACTGCTCCGACCCAGAGCGGGAGCGGCACAGTCACCGACTATCTCGTCGAATATTCAGGGAACGGCGGAACAATGTGGAACACCTTTGACGACGGTGTCTCGACCGCCACGAATGCAACCGTGCTCGGTCTCACCAATGGGGTGACGTACTCCTTCCGAGTGAGCGCTTTGAACGCATCGGGGACGAGCCCGGCGAGCGACGTCGCGCGCGCAACGGTCGGTGTGCCTAGTGTGCCCACCGGACTCACCGCAACTGCCGGCGCAGCGCAGGTGATACTGCGTTGGAACGCTCCAACCCAGAACGGTGGATCGTCGATCACCGACTACGCCGTTGAGTTCAAGCCTGACGGCGCCGCCGGATGGACGACGTTTGCTGACGGTGTCTCGACCGAGGAGACGGCGACGGTAACGGGGCTCACCAACGGGGTCACCCATTCCTTCCGAGTGAGCGCCGTGAACGCGATCGGCACAGGTGGTGTCTCGAGCTCGGCAACGGCCGTTCCCTGGCAGGTGAATGTTCCTAGTCCGCCCCGGGACCTCACGATTACCGCGGTGATGGAGACATCTATATCTCTTCAGTGGTTGATTCCGACCGTCGATGGTGGTGGATTCATCATCGGGTACGTCGTCGAGCAGTCAAATGACGACGGCGCCACGTGGACCACGTCGCTGGTCACCGGCACAGGGGGCCGAGCCGGAGGAATCTGGTTCACCACCGCGTATGAGCTCGTCACTGGTCGCGAATATCGATTCCGCGTACGAGCTACGAATTCCGCGGGTAATTCCGAACCTTCGAGCGCCTCAGAGTCGCGTGCCCCAGGTATTCCTGCAAAACCTGAGGACGTACGAGCGACTGAAATCGGGCCACGCCGAGTGACTCTTCGCTGGCAGCGACCATTCTCAGACGGCGGAGTCGCGTTGAGCGGATACACCATCGAATACTCCACCGACAACGGGTCTTCGTGGACCACTTGGCCACAAAACACGGGTGTTATTGGCTGCACTTGCCAATACATGGCAAGAACGGTCACCGATCTCACGGATGGCATCGCACACATCTTTCGGATAAAGGCGCACAACTCCGTCGGTGCCGGCCCGCCGTCGCCACCGACCGACCCGATGACACCGCTGACACCCCAACCTCCCTCGCAGCCACTCGGTTTGACAGGTATAGCCACACCAGCGCTGGTCGAACTTGATTGGGAGGCTCCGGCGAACGACAACGGCGCATTGGTCACTGACTATGTGATCGAATACTCGACGAATTCCGGTTCCTCGTGGACCACGTTCTCTGACGGCGTGAGTACCGCCACGCTCGCATCGCTTCGTGGGCTGACCGCCGGTGTTGCCCACGTCTTCCGTGTCAGCGCAATGAACTCGGCCGGGATAGGCGACCCGTCTTCGGTGTCGTCGGCGATCACACCGTTGCCGCCACTGGAGAACGACCCGTTCAGCGGGGCTACGCCGATTGTGTGCGGCATTGACTGTGCAACGGGCACGTCAGTGCAGATCACGAGTTCCACCCGCTCTGCGACGCGCGAAGTTGGTGAACCACTGCACGGCGGATATGCGCCTTCGGCATCGCTCTGGTACTCATTCTCCATCGGGCGGGCCGGCACCGTGGTCATCGACACGATGGGAAGCGATTTCGACACTCTGCTTGGCGTATACACCGGAGCGGCGGTGAACGCGCTCACAACGATCGCGACGAATGACGACGCCGGAGGCGGCAACTGGAGCCGTCTCGAATTGTCACCAACGGTCGGGATCACGTACTTCTTTGCGATCGACGGATACAGCGGCAAGAAGGGTTCGACCGTTCTCAATTGGCGATTCACGGAGGCTCCACCTGCCGTGAAGCCTGGCGCACCGCGAAGCGTTCGGGCGGTAGAGGGAGACTCGAGTGCCACTGTCTACTGGACGGCACCCGAGAGCGACGGCGGCGCAACGATTACTGCATACAACGTGACTTCCTCATCGGGCGGCCGTACGTGCACGACCGCAGGTGCCCTCACTTGCGCGGTGACCGGGCTGACGAACGGTACGTCGTACACCTTCACGGTGACCGCTGCGAACAGTGCCGGGACAAGCGAAGCCTCTGCCGCATCGGCACCAGTGACGCCTCGTTCAGACCCGACAGGGGGCGTCGAGCCGCTCTCGTGGGGTCTCGACCGTATCGACCAACGAGGTTTGCCGCTCGACAATCGGTACTCGCGCACGCAATCCGGCGCAGGCGTGACGGTGTACGTCGTGGATACGGGAGTGCGCGCCACCCACGCCGAGCTGACGGGCCGAGTTGCCTCTGGATTCACGACCATCAGTGACGGTCAAGGTACGAACGATTGCAACGGCCATGGCACTCACGTCGCGGGCACGATCGGGGGCAGCAATTACGGTGTCGCACCGTCCACGCTCATCGTGCCCGTGCGAGTGATGAACTGCAGTGGGTCCGGCAGTACTTCTGACATCATCGCCGGCATCGACTGGATCATCACCCATCACCGAGACGGAGTCCCGGCGGTGGCGAACATGAGCCTCGGCGGCCCGCGTTCGGCTGCGCTCGATCTGGCGGTGTCCCGAGGCGTGTCCGACGGTGTCACGTTCGTGGTTGCAGCCGGAAACTCCAATGTGAGCGCCTGCACGGTGTCGCCAGCCGGCGAACCGACCGCGATCACCGTCGGTTCGACCACTTCGACGGATGAGCGATCATCCTTTTCGAACTATGGCTCGTGCCTCGACGTCTTTGCGCCGGGGTCGAACATCGTTTCTGCCAGTCATACTTCCGACAGTGCGACACGCACGCTTTCTGGCACATCTATGGCCGCACCGCATGTCGCGGGTGTGGCGGCGCTTGCGCTCTCGCAGAATTCATCACTGTTGCCCGAAGAAGTGGCGTCGGCAATTGCTTCGTCAGCAACCCGAAACGCAGTGACGAATCCAGGGACGGGTTCACTCAACCGACTCGTCTACTCGTTGCTCACCCCGGTACCAAACGCCGATGATGACACCACCACGACGACGACGTCAGCGACGACAACCACATCGAGCACCACAACACTGCCCGAGACCACGACGTCAACGTCGTCGACAACCACGTCGTCATCTACGTCGTCAACGACGTCAAGTAGCTCGACGTCATCCACCGCGCCACCCTCCGGCGGTGGCGGCGGCTCGAGTGGCGGCGGCTCGAGTGGCGGCGGCTCGAGTGGCGGCGGCTCGAGTGGCGGCGGAGGAAGCTCTGGCGGCGGTGGTTCGAGTGGCGGTGGCGGTGGCTCGAGTGGTGGCGGCGGTTCCAGTGCTCCGACCACTGCGGCACCAGTTACCGCAACGACGTCGGCACCGACAACGACTGCACCCACGACCACACTGCCTTCGAATGCACAACTCGTAACAACGACCACGGCTGTAACTGCATCAGTGCTCACATCGCGCGTCGTAGTGCCTGCACCAGGTGTGCGACCGGCGGAAGGAACCCCGCCACCCTCACTACCAGCGACGGTACGATCCGTCACTGCCACCATTCGCGCGGTTGGTCGCGTGATTCGGGTGGAGCTCGACGCACCGAAAGGCGCTCTCGTACATGTGTACCGCGACGGTCAACTCGTCACGTCGGTGACGCCCGGCGAAGCAAAGTCACTCGCGATTGCCGCGAACGGTGCAAAACCGGAAGACGTCCAGATCGTGGTCGTCACAAAGACTGGCGAGGTGATGTCGACCCCGGTGCAAGCCGCAGACGAGGGAGCATCTGTTGGCCAACAGGCGGCTCGACCAAGCGAGACCGTGACGACACGTCGCCGCACCACTTCCACCACGATCCGCGCAAACAGCAGTACTCAGACGAAGAATGTCAAGTCCACGACCACCACGACGAAGCCAGGTAGATAGGCAGACTCGCGAAGACAGCAGCACGAACTGGTCGCACAGCAGACCGACGGTCTACGGTGTGAGTCGATGAAACCCACTGCCTCGACCCT
>JBEGRF010000013.1:0-4508 GCA_041180605.1 Actinomycetota bacterium
GCGACAAGTTCAGGTCGGCGCCTCGGGACTTTCCGAACGCAAACGGCAGCGACGGCTGCGACAGCACGGGTGCGACCATCGTCTCGTCGAGCATCATGCCGAGGGCAAAGCCGCCGCTGAAACACATTCCCACTGCACCGACGCCCTTGCCGCCGAGTTCTTGGTGCAGATTCTTGGCGAGTGCGCGCAGCCACGAGATGACCGGCGAGGTCTTGCGCAGCGCCATTGTGGCGAACTCCCGCGACACACACACTTTGGTCATGGACGACGCCATGTAGCCACCGCTCGGCTCGCGTTCGACTTCCCCGACGAGACGAGGCATGATGACGGTGAAACCGGCGTTGACGACGCGATCAGCGAATTGGATGACTCGCGGAGTGATTCCAGGAATCTCATGGATGACCACCACGCCCGGGCCGGCACCCCGTCGATACGTCTCGTGGGTCACGCCGCCAGAAGTGAACGAACCTTTGCGCCACTCCGAAATCGAGGCGACATCGCTCATCGTCGCAAGGTTACTTCGGGCGTCCGACTCCGAGCACTCGAGTCCACGTGACGGTGCTGATTTTCACCACGTCGCCGGTACGCGGAGCGTGGATCATCTGGCCGTTGCCGATGTAGATGCCGACATGGAAGAACGTGGTCTGCGAAAAGAGCAGGTCTCCCGGCTGTGCTTGAGAGATAGGAACCCTGAGCAACGCCGAGTACTGGGAGCGGGAAACTCGCGGAATCGACACACCGGCCTTCGCCCACGCCCACTGGGTGAGACCCGAGCAGTCGAACGCCACGCCGGGGCTCGAGGCTCCCCAGCGGTACCGGATGCCGAGCTGCGAGATTGCCGCCTTGATTGCGACACCTGCTTGTGGGGACGGCGCCGCCACCTTGATGCTGGCCTTGAATTTTTCGGCGTCTCTCTTGGCGAGTGACTCAGCCTCTTCGGCGCGGCGACGCTCCTCCTCGGTCAACAAGTTGCCGAGGTCGCGCAACGATTGCGCCCGCAGGCTCTCGTACTGCTCGAGCAAACGGTCGCTCGCGGCGAGGCGAGTCGCGAGAGTGGCAGCAGTTGAAGCGAGTTGCTTCTTCTGCCGTTCGAGCTTGGCCTTCTCTGCGGTGATGTCGTCAATGAGACCCTGCATTGCGTCAGTGTTCGACGCGCCGATGTTTGCCGCCGCCGAACCAAGGTAGGCGCGCTTCATCGCGTCGGTAAGCGAGCCGCTTCCGCCAAGGATGCTGGAAATCGTGCCGGCAGAACCACCGGACACGAACGAACGTTTTGCGGAGTTCACCAAGTTCGCCTGCAAGACGGCCAGTTCCTTCTGGTACTCGAAGATTTTCACTTCGGTCTGTTCGATCTCGGCCTCAATGGCGTCTTGCTCGGCGAGGGTATCGGAGTACCGCTCACCAAGGGAGTCGGCCTCGGTGGCCAATCGCTCGAGCTCGTCGACGATTGCGGCGACCCGTCGACGCTGGTCATCGATGGTGTCGGCGGACGCACGTCCTGTCTGTGTCATGGGGGCGAGCAAACTCGCCAATGCCAGAACGACACCAGCGAGGCGGGTGCGTGGACGGGAGGTACGCCGATCGGCGGTCCGGATCACGGTGCACCCAGACTACCAATCTTTACGGTTTGGTTACAGGGGCAAGTATCGGTGCCGCTGCGGAGAGTGTCGGCTCGCTTCAATCACTCCCACTCGATCGTGCCCGGGGGTTTGGAAGTCACGTCGTACACCACTCGATTCACGCCGTCGACTTCGTTCACGATGCGCGACGACATCCGCGCCAACAAGTCGTGCGGCAAGCGCGCCCAGTCCGCAGTCATCGCATCGTCGCTCGTGACTGCTCGAATGATGACTGGTCGCGCATACGTTCGTTCGTCACCCATCACGCCGACCGAGCGAATGTCTGCGAGCACGGCGAACGCCTGCCAGATCTCGCGCTCAAGCCCGGCGGCGCGAATCTCCTCCCGCACGATTGCGTCTGCCTCCTGCAAAATCGCCACCTTTTCGCGGGTCACCTCGCCGATGATGCGCACGCCGAGCCCCGGGCCGGGGAACGGTTGTCGCCACACGATCTCGTCGGGCAGCCCGAGCGCGGTGCCGACGGCGCGCACTTCGTCTTTGAACAAGTCGCGTAGCGGCTCGCACAACTGCAGCGTCATGTCGTCGGGAAGCCCGCCAACGTTGTGGTGGCTCTTGATAGTGGACGAGCCGTCTCGACCACCGCTCTCGATGACGTCGGGATACAAGGTGCCCTGCACCAGAAACTTCGCGTCGGTGATCCCGCCCGTGTGTCGTTCAAACACCCGAACGAACGTCTCCCCGATCGTCTTGCGTTTCGCCTCCGGGTCGGTGACGCCTTCCAACTTGTCGAAGAACTCCTGGGACGCATCGACATGCAAGAGCTCGATACCCATGTTGCGTTTGAACGTCTCGACCACTTGGTCGCTCTCGTTCTTGCGCATGAGACCGGTGTCGACGTACACGCAGGTGAGACGCGAACCGATCGCCTTGTGCACGAGAGCCGCGGCAACGGCCGAGTCGACACCGCCTGATAGTCCGCAAATCGCCCGATCGTCTCCAACTTGCGCACGCACCGCCGCGACTTGCGACTCGATGACAGACGCCATCGTCCAGTCGGGCGCGATACCGGCAAGATCATGGAGAAACCGTCGCAGTATGGACTGCCCGTGCTCCGTATGCACTACTTCGGGGTGGTACTGCACCGCATAGATACTCCGCGCGGGATTCTCGATCGCTGCCATCGGGGCTTGCTCCGTCGATGCGGTGACACGAAACCCCCCCGGTACTGCGGACACGGCGTCGAAGTGGCTCATCCACACGTCGAACGACTCGGGAAGTGCACCGAGCAGTGCGGAGTCGCCGACGCGGCGCAAGCGAGCACGGCCGTATTCGCCCTTGTCACCTCGCCCGACGGTGCCGCCGAGTTGTTGTGCCACCAATTGGCATCCGTAACAGATGCCGAGTATCGGAATGCCGAGTTCGTAGATGCGCGGGTCAAGGGTCGGCGCACCTGCGACATGCACGCTCTTCGGGCCGCCCGACAAGATGATTGCCGCCGGCTTGCTGCGCTCGACTTCTTCTGCCGTGATTCGATGACTCACGATCTCTGAGTACACCTGCGCCTCGCGCACGCGCCTGGCGATCAATTGTGCGTACTGTGCGCCAAAGTCGACCACGAACACCGTTGCTCGCGTGCCAGCCATCGTGTGAATAACGGTAGTTCCGCAGCCCTCCCCTGACAGACTGAATGCCCGATGCAAGACGAAATCTCAACGACCGACACGACCGTGTACGTGTATCCACTGGAGGGCGATGTAGACGACTGCATCGGCCTGCTGCCCAAGCCGGGATGCGGCGTCGCACCTTCCCAGGCAGGCGACCGGGGCGGCGAATTGCAATATGTCGTGTTCGGGCTCATCCTGGTCGGTCTTGCCGTGATCTTCACGGTGGTGTTTCGCAACGTGCTGCGCCGTGATCGCGCCCAAACCGAGCGTTCGAAATAGTCGACGGTCCGCAAATGCGCCAAAATCAACGCCTCATCGGAATCGGGCTCGCGATCGCGTCGTGCACTCTGTACGGCATCAACCCGTTGTTCTCCATGAATGCCTACGAAGACGGGGCCAACAGTCGAGGGCTCATGGTGGCTCGGTTTCTTATTGCTGCGCCGTTGTTGCTTGCATACCGATTCGCGACGGTGCGCGGCGCCAAGTGGCCGCACGGCCGCGACCTCATCGAAATCTTCCTGTTCGGCTACCTCGGCTTCACGTTCCAGTCGTTTTTCTATTTCGGTGCAATCGAGCGGATGGATTCCGGCCTCGTCTCGGTGATCTTTTACTGCTTCCCGATCATGGCGGTGCTCGTCGCATGGTGGCTGCTCAAGCACAAACCGAGCAGAGTCATCAGCGCATGCTTGGTCGCGACGGTCATCGGCGTCTCACTCACGGCAGGCGAAGTTGCCGAAGGCGAGACGGTCGGAATCGCTTTGACGCTCGCCGGCGCCCTGACCTACACGTTCTATGTCGTCTTGTCGTCGCGAGTCATGCCGCGCTACGACGGGGTCACCGGTCTCACGATCATTCTCTTCGGCGCGATGTTCGGATGGCTGACGCTGTGGCTGCTGCGACCGTTCGGCATGGAAGTGACGTTTCCGCAGACCTCCACCGGGTGGTTGAACATCGCAGTGCTCTCCACCTTCGGCACGATCGTCGCGATGGGCTCCTTCTTCGCGGCGATGAAACGCGTCGGGCCGGGGCCGACGTCGGTGGCCTCGACATTCGAACCCGTCGTCACGATCTTCGTCGGCACGATCTTTCTCGATGAACGTCTCACGGGTCGCAGCGTCGTTGGCGCAGTGCTCGTCGTCGGCGCAGTCGTAGTGCTGACCCTCAGCGAGGCCCGACGAGACGCAGGTAGCCTCACTAATGCAACACCGGGAGGTGCTGCACACAACTGAAATGTTCTTGCAGGGTTGGGTGAAATTCCCTATCG
>JBEGRF010000014.1:0-7274 GCA_041180605.1 Actinomycetota bacterium
GACGGCGAGTCGGTCGGGTGACCGCAGTTGCGCGCGAGAGCGCGCGGTTGAGGAAAGTCGGGACTTCACAGGACAGAGTGCTGGCGCGAGCCAGGTCGGGGAAACCTGACATCCCGTGCAACAGAAAGCACACCGCCGATGGCGCGACTTCGGTCGCGATCAGGCAAGGGTGAAACGGTGCGGTAAGAGCGCACCACGGTCGGCAGCGATGTCGGTCGGCGGCACGGCACTCGAAGCAAGATCGAACAGAAGGGATGAGCGGTCCGCTCGCCGCAAGGCAACCTTCGGGTAGATCGCCAAGATGGATGGTCGCCGCCAACGATTCGTAAGGGTCGTCGGTACAGAATCCCGCTTATAGATCGACTCGCCGTCACCCAACACTCGCACTTAACAATCCGGCGATGTCACGCTGGTGCGCGTCGTCGCGCCCACCATTGCCACAGAGCAACTGCACCGACAACCTCAAGCGGCAGGTTCCACCATCCGCGCGCGACCACCGGCAAGTCACCGCTGGAGAACTCCCAACCACCGATTGGCCACCAGAACATCTCCGCAGAAGTGAACGCACCGTCGAACACGAGATGCAAGAACATGCCGATAGGCAATCCGAGCGAGATCTTGCGATAGGGCTTGCGACCGATCGACACCAGCATCACGAGCGCGAGCACGGCGATGCTCGTGACCACCGAGTGCATCAACCGCCAACCCGTCGGCCAGTCGACGATGTCGGGCAACACGGCACCCACCGCGAGCAATCGGTAGTCGAAGCGTGGATCTTTGAACACCCACGCAATGGTCAACACCGCGGTGGCGATGAACCAGAAGAACATGTCGTGCTCAGACCTTGTTTGTTTACACCGTGCTCAGACCACGAGCAGGCAGCCGCAATACAAGCAGCGCGCATCCGATGTGTTGGCGACACTTTTAACTTCGGCCTGTTCCTTCGGCGTGATCGGCGTGCGGCAACCACCGCACGAACCCTTCAACAGCTCGGCGACCGCTGGGCCCGTCACGCGCTTGCGGGTCGACTCGTAGAGCTCGACTGCTCCGGCATCTGCCGCAGTGACGCACTTTGCTCGCTCTTCGGCGGCGGCCGCAAGGTCACGGTCGACCACTTCGAGCACTGCTGCCAACTCAGCAGCCGTCCGCGCCGCTGCGGCTTCGAGGCTCGGCATTGCTGCCAAGCTCGCAGCCAGCGACGCTTCTAGCGTCTCGTTTTCTGACATCAATGCCAGTTCGTTGTCGTCGAGGCTTGAGTGCTGCGAGTCAAGCGTGTCGATCTCGTGCTGTAGCGCCTCCACTTCGCGCATCACGACGACGTTTTTCAGCTGAGTCTCGTATTTCTTCTTCTTTGCGTCGAGCTCTTTGCCTTGGTGCTCGAGGCGGTCGATCTCCCCCGTGATGTCACCCTGGCGCTTCGACAACCGTTTTGCCTCGGTGCGCGCGGCGTCTAAGGCTCGCTGTGCTGTAGCAGCCGCGACGTGCTCTGGAAGTTGCGCACGCTTGTGCTGCAGTTGCGCGATGCGCTGGTCGACTGCTTGCAGCGGCAGGAGCGCGCGAAAATCCATCTCGTCAGCCTCCCACGCTCGAAGGCTGCGCCCATTTCGGCAGACCTTTTTCGCAGTCATAGACGATGCTGCCTCCGGCTGGAATCGACGGCACCGGTGCGAATGGGTTCTTCTCCGTCGGGTCGATCGTGGTGCTGGTCGGCAGCACCGAAACAATGACCGGCCCCGATGCAATGGTCGTGGTGGTCTCGCCGGGCACCGTCGTGGTGGTCTTGCCTGGTGCGAGCGTGGTCGACGGTGCGGGTGGCACGCCTGAGATCACTTGTGCCACGCACTCCATACCGGGCAGGTACAGCCGGGCGACGGATCGTGACGGCGCAATGAGCGTCTTCCATTCCTCGTCATCTTTCTTTGTTCCCCAGTCGACGACATCGAGGCTTTCGTGGATCTTGTCCATGTGCAGCTTCCAGATGTGCGCAGGGTAGGTCGCGCCGGTCACGGTGTTGCGGGCGAACTTCCACGTGCCGACGATCTGGTCGCGAAACTCGGGAACCCCGCGCATCGGCGTGTAGCCGCGCGGGTCACCTACCCACACGACGGTGGAATACTGCGGGGTGAAACCGACGAACCACGCGTTGGTGTTGTTCGCTTGCGTACCGGTCTTGCCGCCGGCGGGGCGATCGTCGGCAAGCGGCGTGCGTCGAGCGGTGCCGCTGCGCAACACGCCGCGCATGATGTCGACAGTCTTTGCTGCTGACGACCGCGTTAGAGCCTCGGTGCCGACGGCGTTGGGTTCGCGCTCCCACACCACGGTGGTGTTGTCACGTTCCAGCACACTCTCCAGGAAATAGGGCTCGTGGTGTATGCCGAGATTGGCAATGGTCTGTGCGCCGGCGGCCATGTCGACAACGCTCAATTCATTGGCGCCGGTGGCGAGCGATGCGTAGGGATACACCGGGTATTTCTCGGGCGTCAGCCATTCGCTGGCCGACATCGCATAGATACGGTCGACTACTCGATTGAGGCCGACGATCTGCGACAACTTCGCGTAGGCACAGTTGATGGAGAGCCACGTCATTCTTCGCAGCGAGCCGACGGGTTCGCTCACGCCGTCTTCGATGAGGAACGGTTCGTCGGGGTTCTCCGGGTTGGGCAGCGTGCAGGGCAGGGTGCCGTCGATGAGGTCGTCGCTTTCCACGCCTGCTTCAAGAGCGGTGGCGAGGATGAACATCTTCACGCTCGAGCCCGTCTGGCGGCGGCGCATCGCGAGGTTGACCTCGTTCTCCCCTGCTTTGAACGGCTTGCCGCCCACCATCGCTCGGATGGCCCCTGTCGAGTTGTCGATGGTGACGAGCGCCGCTTGGGCATTCACGCTGTTGTCGGGCAACAACTTCACGGCTTCGTCGGCGCTCGCCTGCACGTCTCGGTCGAGAGTCGTATATATCCGTAGGCCGCCGCGGAAGAGCTTGGCGTAACGCTCCTGGTACGTGACACCGAGGATCGTCGACTGGTTGAGCAGATAGTCCTTCACCATTTCGGTGAAGTGCGTGCGCTGCACAGGTTGGTCGGGCCGGCTGCGCACCCCGGTGGGCATCTTCTCGGCGGCACGGCGCACGATCTGGTCGTCGGTCAACGCGAGAAAGCCCTCGTCGCGCAACCTTGTGAGCGCAGTGACGAATCGCGAGAGTGACAGCGAACGATTGTTGATCGGGTCGTACGCCGACGGTGCGCGCACTAGCCCGACGAGAAATGCGCCCTCTTCGATGGAGAGATCCTTCACGTCTTTGCCGAAGTACACCTCGGCAGCCGCCTTGATGCCGTACGCGTTGTAGCCGTAGAAGTTGGTGTTGAACCAACGCTCAAGGATCTGGTCTTTGCTCAGTTCGCGCTCGAGCAAGACCGCGTAACGCATCTGCAGAAGTTTGTAGCGACCGTCGCGCGGCAGCGTTGCAAGCAATTCGTTCTTCACCACTTGTTGGGTGATCGTCGATGCGCCGCCCGAAGCCCCGTCGTTCACGTTTGCGAGCACTTGGCGACCGACGGCTCGCAGGTCAACCCCGCGATGCAAGCGGAAGTTGCGGTCTTCGATGGCGAGCAACGCGTTCACGACGTGCTCAGGTATCTCCGAGATGAGGGTCTGCTGACTGTTCTCTGCCTGAAAGACGCCGATTTGGCGGCCCTTTGCGTCGTACACCACGCTGCGCTCAGCTAAACCTGCGAACCCGCCCACCTTGTACAGCGAGATGGCAGTCTCCTCGTGCGCATTGAGGATGCCCCACACCCGTGGTGCCATGCCCACCATAAGTGCCGACACCAAAAGGGCGGAGAGCAGCACGGCGACGACGAGTCGCAACGACCACATTGCTAGACGCACGTGCATACGACGCTACTTGCTACTCTCTCGCAGATGACCAAGCACCGTCCGTTCCGCTTCGGAGTCCAAGCATCCACCGCACCGTCGGGCAAGGCGTGGGCCGATCTCGCGCGGCGCACCGAAGACCTCGGCTACGCGGTGCTCACGATGCCCGACCACTTCACCGACCAGCTCGCACCGGTGCCTGCGATGACCGTCGCTGCGAGTGTCACTACGAAACTTCGCGTGTGCGCGCTCGTGTTCGACAACGACTACAAGCACCCAGTGGTATTAGCGAAAGAACTCGCGACGATGGACGTGCTCTCTGACGGCCGCGTCGACATCGGCATCGGCGCCGGATGGATGCGCACCGACTACGACCAGGCCGGCATGCAATACGACTCACCCGGCGTTCGCATCGACCGCTTCGTCGAGGGCCTCAACGTGATTCGCGGCTGCATGGCCGACGGCGCGTTCTCGTTCACCGGCACGCACTACAAGATCACCGAATACAACGGCTTGCCGAAGCCCGTGCAAAAGCCCTGCCCTCCAGTGCTGATCGGCGCCGGCGGCAAGCGCATGCTCGGCATCGCTGCGCGCGAAGCCGACATCGTCGGCATCAACCCGTCGCTCTCCCCGGGCTTCGTCGGCCCCGACGTGATCGCCGACATGTCGTCGGCGGCGGTAGCTCAGAAGATCGCCGTTGTGAAAGAAAAAGCTGGCGCACGTTTCGACAAGATCGAACTCAATATCCGCACGTTCTTGGTGAACGTCACCGACGACGGGAAGGCGGCGCGCGAGAAACTCGCCAAAGGCATGGGTGTAGACCCCGCGCTCATCCACGACTCGCCCTTCGCGTTGATCGGCCCGCCGAACGAACTCATCGAGACGCTGCAGAAGCGTCGCGAGCAGTTCGGCCTGTCGTACGTGATCGTCGGCGGCGACGACGTCGAGTCATTCGCACCGGTCGTCGCGGCGCTCGCCGGCAAATAGTTCCGCGCGGCCCGGCCGCAGCACATAAGCGTCACGCGCTTGGCGCCAGAGAATTAGGTGCTGGGCACGATCGCGCGGCGAATCGGGCGATCCCACCCGCGCTGGCCCGTCGACTTCGGGCTCGGCCACAGTCGCGGGCCCATCTCGATCATTCCGTGGTGCGTGTTGTAGTCGCCCAACAAGTTGAGAAACGGCACGGCGTCGAATGCATCCGCGCCGCGAACGCCGACGCCCTTCCACGTGCCGGTGGCCAAAAGCTCGAGCGCCACCACCGGGCAGATTGCGGTCTGCCATAGCACGGCCTGCGAGCCGTATTCGCGCATCGTGGTTTCGTTGTCGGCTACGTGGTACAGATACACCTCGCGCGGCTCGCCGTATGACATGCCCTTCACCCATGTGCCCGCGCACGTGCGACCGTGCATGAGGTGGCCCAGTTTCGCGGGGTTCGGCAACACGGCAGCAAGCACGTCGCGCGGCGCGACCGACGCATCACCGACGCGGATCTTCTCCGTTGAATCAAGACCGAGGTAGGCGAACGTCTTTAGCCAGTCGATGAATTCCGCCCCGAGTGAGTACTTGAACGTGACCCGGTTGCACTCGATCTCGCGTGGGATGAGCAGCACTTCTTCGTGCTCCACGTTCACGCACTCGTACGCGCCGATACCCGCCGGAAAGTGGAACACTTCTGGCTCGCTGAAGCACTCCGTGGTGAAAAGACCGCGAGATTTTTCCCACACGATCGGCGGGTTGAGGCACTCCTCGATGGTGGTCCAAATGGAGAACGTGGGGGCGAACTCGAAGCCGTCGATCGAAAGGTTCGAGCCGTCGCGCACACCGATTTCGTCGATGGAGTCAAAGAGATGGTCGGCGGCGTAGCGAGCGAACACGTTGGAAAGCCCAGGCTCCACACCCATCCCCACGAGCGCCAAGAGACCCCTCTCACGCCAGCGCGGATCAGCCGCCAGCTGTGCCTCGCCGAGCGGCTTGCCCACCTCGTTGTAGGGGTTGGTCGGGTGCGGCTTGGAGAGATTCATCGCCATGTCCACGTAGGTGCAGCCGGCCTCGTAGGCGGCCTCGAAGATGGGGTCGTTCAGACGGGGATCGCAGGCATTGACGATGATGTCGATTTTCTGCGTGAGGGCGAGGGCCACGAGGTCGGCTTTCTTGCTGGCGTCAACCTTGGCGGTGCTGAATCGGGCGGGGTTGTCGAGGGCCTTCATGGCATCGACGCAGCGCTGCTCGTTGATGTCGGCAAGCACGAAATGGTCGAAGAATGACCGCGTCTCGGCAATGGATGCCATGCTGGCCCCGACTCCGCCGGCTCCGACGACGAGAATGCGACTCACGAGTGGGGGTTCCTTGCAGACAGCGGATGCGGTGGCATCCGAGGCTGCTCAGGCTACCGAGGGCTGTGCACCTGCTCGTGCGAATATGCACGACCGCGCATCTTCGTGCGTACTTTCACCAGTGGCACGCAGGACGTCGCTACTGCTCGCTGGGAAAGCAGTACGTAATCTCGCTGAACTTGTCTTTGGCAAATACGTACAGCAACCGCAACGGTTCGTCGCCCACGTTGTATGCGACGTGTTCTGCGTTCGGCGGAATCCACACCGCGTCACCCGGCGCGAGTAAATATGTTTCACCTTCGACCATCACTTCTCCACGACCCGAGACGATGTAATACACCTCGGCCGGTTCGTGCGTGTGCCCGCGTGTCGGCCGAATTGCACCGACTGGCACTTCCGCGACGCCGACGACCATCTCCTTTGTTGGCATGGTGTCGCCGCCGATCAGCTCCCACCAGCGCACGCTGCCTCGAGTCGTGCTCGACCATTCGTGCTGCGGCACCTCACCCACTCGCGTGATGACGGGCTTACTTGTGCCAGGTTCACCCATGTTCGCCACGCTAGGCGGCACTACTCTCAGGGCGTGGACCTCAACGGGGCACGAGTGCTGGTCACTGGCGCGTCGCGCGGTATCGGCGAGGCAATCGCCCGCGAAGCAGCGCATCGCGGCGCGAAGGTGATCGGCGTTGCGCGCAGCGCAGGTGTGTTGAACACCGTGATGCAGTCGATCGGCGGCGTGGCGTACGCCGCGGATTTGTCGGTGGAGTCCGAACGCACCGACCTGCTCAGGCGACTCGAGGCGATTCACGGCCCAATCGACGTGCTGGTCAACAACGCCGGCATCGACGACACGCGCATGTTCGCCAACGCATCCTCCGACGACGTCAGCAAGGTGATCACCGTGAACCAAATCGTGCCGATCGAATTGATGCGGCAAGCAGTACCGCTCATGAAGCCGCGCGGCCGAGGCCACGTGGTCAATATCTCGTCGCTCGCAGCAGCCGGCGGGTTCGCTGGGATGACGCTCTATTGCTCCTCGAAAGCCGGTCTTTCCGGGTTTCATCGCGTCTTGCG
>JBEGRF010000015.1:0-4336 GCA_041180605.1 Actinomycetota bacterium
GTGGGAAGTCAACGAGCCCGCAGAGCTGCAGAAGGTGCTGAAGGCACTGGAGAAGGTCCGCGACGCGTTCAACGCCAGCAACAAGAAGGGCGCGCAAGTGTCGATGGCCGATCTCATCGTGCTCGCCGGTTCGGCAGCGGTCGAAAAGGCCGCCGCAGACGCCGGTGTCAAGGTGGAGGTGCCGTTCCGCCCGGGTCGCACCGATGCAACGATCGAGCAAACCGACGTCGCATCGTTCGCGGTGCTCGAGCCCACGTTCGACGGCTTCCGCAACTACGTGCGCCCCGGCCACGTGGTGACGACGGAGCAGTTGCTGCTCGAGAAGGCGACGCTGCTCAACCTGTCGGCACCAGAAATGACGGTGCTCGTCGGCGGCATGCGCACCTTGGGCGCCAACTACGGCGGCACCAAGCACGGCGTGTTCACCAGCAAGCGCGGTGTGTTGAGCAACGAGTGGTTCGCCAACTTGCTCGACATGCGCACTGAGTGGTCGCCGATCGACAAGTCGGAAGAAACGTTCGTCGGCCGCGATCGCAAGACCGGCAAAGAGCGTTACACCGCCACGCGCGCCGACTTGGTCTTCGGTTCGAACTCGCAGTTGCGAGCGATCGCCGAGGTCTACGCAGCGGATGACGCGCACGCCAAGTTCGTGCGCGACTTCGTGTCGGCGTGGGTCAAAGTGATGGAGCTCGACCGCTTCGACCTGAAGTAGGAGACCTCAGCGTTGTCTCGGTGGCCGCCCCCCCGCGGCCACCGAGACAAGCGAACTAGTCCACCATTAACTCGTGCGCCACTTCCGCAAACATAGGAAGACTTGGCGCCCATCGATTGAGAAGCTCGGCGACCGACATTGAAGGCATACGTCTCCGCTGGGAGATCTCCTGCAACGCCGCTTTGACGCCGAGTGAGTCTTCAGTGGCTATCTCGGTGAGTGCGTTGTCAGGCGACAGCACTACGACCCCAAGTGATTGACAGTATTCAGATGGAAAGTCACGAACGTTCAATGTCACGACGGAGCCGGCGCCGGTGATGACAGCCAGCGCCAAGACATGTCGGTCGCTCGGATCAATCTCCATCTTCTCCGCGACGTCGGGCGAAGCCTCGGTGAGAGCGTCTGGAAGTGCCCGTTGCATGGCGGCGAGTCGACGATGTATCGCACTGGGGGAGAGACGACCAGACGCAATAAGGCTCTGCCGAACCTCACTCAGAATGTCTTCCGACCATCGAAGTTGAATCAGGCGTCGCTTTGCGAAAGTGACGAAGAGATCGGTGAGTTCGATCGAGAATAAGACGTTGGAGTCGATGACAGCGATGCGCGAGCGCACGCGTCAGTCGTACAAGCCGTGTTCCTCGGCTTGACGAACCATCTCTTCGAGTGCTGCGTTGGCGACCACATCTTGCTGGTCGCGATACTCAAGTACGTCGACGAGCCTCACTCGTCGATGGGTTCCAACCTTGCGAAAAGGCATTTCTCCTGTTTCGAGAAGCTTGATGACAAACGGACGGCTCACATTCAGCAGTTCTGCCGCTTCGGCGGTAGTGATCTCGGCACGCAGTGCCGCGATGCTTACGCCGTTACCGGTCTTGAGTTGCTGCACGATGGCGAGGAGCGCTTCGGCCAGGTCGCTCGGGATCTCAACCTTGTGCCCGTCGAACCCAGTGAGCTTCGCCGTTTTGCCACGACGTTTGGCCAACGCTCGCTCGAGAATCTCAAGGTCACGCTGATCGACGCTGTTCGGGCGAATCTCAAGGGTGCTCGTCATGCCGAGGCACGATATCGCCTAAACGCAATAAACGCAACAACCGCAACAAACAAAATTGAAGACTCTGGATGCTTGCCAAGCTGGGAATTGCGACATACATTCCGGCCATGACGTCAGACCAGAGAATGTCTCCGAAAGAGTCCACCGACAATCGGTTGTCTCGAAAATATTGGCTTTCGCGAACGTTGGCAGAACGATGTGCCGAGGTTGAGCGGCTGCGCATAGAGAAATACGGCGCTGAAGCAGTGCGAGGCCGCATCAAGCGAGTCGTATCGATTGGTCGCCTCGGGGAATCGGAGTCCGAAGACCACCCTTAAGTAATCGGTTCGTGACGGCTTACTGAATGCCCCACGGGGCCTACCGCCCCCGCCTTACTTCTTCTTTGACACCTTCTTGCGCACGATATTCAGCGCGCTGCCGGCTTTGAACCACTCGACTTGTTCGGGGCTGAACGTGTGCAGCGCCTCAAACTCAACCGATGCACCGTCAGATTTGTGAATCACACATCGCACCGGCTTATCCGGCACGGGCGGCAAGCCGAGCACGCTAATGGTGTCGCCCTCGCCAACGGCGTCGTAGACCGCAGGATCACCAAACGTCAACGGCACCAACCCCTGCTTCTTCAGGTTCGTTTCGTGAATGCGGGCAAACGACCGCGCGAAAATCACCACGCCACCGCGGAACCGCGGCTCCATCGCCGCATGCTCGCGCGATGAACCCTCGCCGTAGTTCTGGTCGCCAATCGCGCACCAGCGAATGCCGGCCTCGCTGTATCGCTTGGCAATCTCCGGATACTTGCGGCGCTGACCATCGGTGACATCCAACCCTTCGCCAACAGCCCCGCCGAACGCATTCACCGCACCTTCGAACAGGTTGCCGCTGATGTTCTCCAGGTGTCCGCGATACTTCAGCCACTTGCCAGCGGCGGAAATATGGTCGGTGGTGCACTTGCCTTTCGCCTTCATCAGCACAGGCAACTTCACATAGTCCTTCCCATCCCACGCGGGGAATGGTTCGAGCAGCTGCAGGCGGTCGCTCGTCGGCGACACCTCCACACGCACCCCCGAACCATCAGCAGGTGGCGGGGTGAACGTGTTCTGCCCAGCGTCGTAGCCCTTCGCGGGCAACACTTCGCCGACCGGCGCATTCAGCCGCACCAACGACGCATCTGGCGCGGTCAGAGAATCCGTCAAAGGGTTGAAGTCCAACCTGCCAGCCAACGCAAGCGCGAGCACCGTGTCGGGGCTGGTCACGAACGACAGCGTGTTCGCCGACCCATCGTTGCGCTTGGGGAAGTTGCGGTTGAACGAGTTGACGATGGTGTTCGGCTTGCCGGTCACCGACGCGGGGCGCTCCCACTGGCCGATGCACGGGCCGCACGCGTTGGCGAGCACCGTCGCGCCGATGGCCTCCAAGTCGGCCAAGATGCCGTCGCGTTCGATGGTGGCGCGAATCTGCTCCGACCCCGGGGTAATCAACAACTCTGTTTTCGCCTTCAGCCCAGCCGCAGCCGCCTGGCGCGCAATCGACGCCACTCGCGTCAAGTCTTCATACGAACTATTCGTGCACGAGCCAATGAGCGCCGCCGAAATCTCCACCGGCCACTCATTCGACGCCGCAGCAGCCCCCACCTCGGCCCCCACGCGGTGCGCGCGGTCGGGTGAGTGTGGGCCGTTGATCATCGGCGCCAGAGAAGACAAATCAATCTCCACCAGGCGGTCATACGTGGCACCCTCGTCGGGCCTCAACTCCGAGCGAACCGCATCAGCCGCCGCCGCAATATCGGCACGACCAGTGGCGCGCAAATACGCAGCCATCTCCGCGTCATACCCAAACACGCTGCACGTGGCGCCAATTTCGGCCCCCATGTTGCAGATGGTGGCCTTACCGGTCGCAGAAATCGTGTCGGCACCCGGCCCGAAATATTCCACGATTGCGCCGGTGCCGCCTTCCACGGTCAGCACACGAGCGACTTCCAAAATCACGTCTTTGGGGCTCGACCACCCCGACAGCGAACCGGTCAAACGAACGCCGATCACTTTCGGCCATCGCACGTTGAAGGGGAACCCGGTCATCACGTCGACTGCGTCTGCGCCGCCCACACCGATGGCCACCATGCCCAAGCCGCCCGCGTTGGGGGTGTGGCTGTCGGTGCCGATCATCATGCCGCCCGGGAAGGCGTAGTGCTCGAGCACCACCTGGTGGATGATGCCGCTGCCCGGCCCCCAGAACCCGATGCCGTATTTGGCGCTCACGCTGCGCAAGAATTCGTACACCTCTTTGTTGGTGTCGATGGCAACGCCCATGTCGATGCGTGCGCCGACTTTGGCCATAATCAAGTGGTCGCAGTGCACGGTGCTCGGCACGGCGGTGGTGGGCAGGCCGGCAGTCATGAACTGCAGCAGCGCCATCTGCGCGGTGGCGTCTTGCATCGCCACGCGATCGGGGTGGAAGTCGGCGTAGCTGCGGCCGCGCTCCACTGCTTGGCCGCGCGGGTCGGCCAGGTGGTTGAAGAGAATCTTCTCGGTCAGCGAGAGCGCCCGCCCGAGGCGTTCGCGCGCCACGGCCACGTT
>JBEGRF010000016.1:0-125560 GCA_041180605.1 Actinomycetota bacterium
CGGTCTCGCTGATGTCTCCGCCAACGATGCGGAAGTTGCGCAGGCGCGGAGGGTCGTACTTCAGGCTCACGATGGTGTAGTGCCAATTGGGGTCTGGCGCCTGGGCGACGTCCGTCGCACTTGGAAAGGCCTCGGTATGGGTGTGGCTGTGCACTACGCCGAGCACAGCAAGCCCGCGATCGTCGGCGGATCGCTCGACGCGCATGTAGTCCTTCGGGTCGAGCGTGTAGACGATTGCGGATGCGGCAGCATTGCGACAGGGGTGAAACTCGAGCGCGCGATCAGTGCCCGCGTTGCCGACCAACAAACCGCACATCTCCTGCGGCTTGCACGCGCGAGCGTGTGCGACAATTTGCTGCTCGATTTCGTCGGTGATCACGAGACGCTGTGATTGCACGGTGACGACGCTACCTAGGCTCAATTCACTGACATGGCGAAAAAAGACGCAGAGAACCCCGTGCTGGCGAGCAATCGGCGCGCCCGACACGAATACACCATCCTCGACATCGTCGAGGCTGGCATCGTGCTGCACGGAAGCGAAGTGAAGAGCGTGCGCGCGGGCGAAGTGCAGATCGCCGAGGCGTACGCCCATGTGTCACACGGCGAGATGTGGCTGGAGAACATGCACGTCGCCACATACAAATTCAGCCATGGCGTCGGTGCGCACGAGCCTGTGCGACCGCGAAAATTGCTGCTCAACCACACCGAGATCCGCCGGCTCTCTGAGCGCATGGCAAAAGAACGTCTCACGCTGGTGCCCCTCGACCTGCACCTGCGCGGAGGAAAGGTGAAAGTAGATCTCGCCCTCGCCAAAGGCCGCAAGAAAGAAGACCGCCGCGCCGCCATCGCCGAGAAGGAATCGAAGATCGAGATGCGTCGGGCGATGGGTCGCCAGCGCCGCGGCAAACCGGAGTGAGGTGCACGTGTCGAGGTGCAGGCCTTACGGCCTGCACAATCCCGTTGTATGCGTGCGTACACTGAGAGAGCTACGCAAGTTCAACGGGGCTGACAGGTTTCGACGTCAGTGTCGCTGGTCGAGCGTGCGACCCGAGTTGCTCAGACTCGAAAAACGGGGCAACCACATAACTGCCAACAAGCAGTTCGCTCTCGCCGCCTAATTCATTAGGTGTCGGAGAGCACTCGTGAGCCGCAAGGTCGCACGGGGCCGATCCACCGCAGCCCGGCAACAGAAGCGGAGGATGACAGCGGGAAAGCACGCTGACATTGGGAAAGACCGATGACATCCCGGAAAGACGAGACGCGGCCTAGGTAACTAGGTAGTCGACCCGCCGACGGTGTTGCGACAGCACCACAGCGGGGATGGTCGTATCACGGGCGCTCAACGGCTGATGGACGGGGGTTCGATTCCCCCCAGCTCCACGAAATCGCTATTCGCGCGTCAGGCGCGGAAGATGCAACGACCAGCGGATTGCCGCCGTACGGACTCCGACCACCACGGCCAGCGGCACCCAGAGCGTGGCGATGTCCCCCGCCGACACTTCCACCAATGCCACGTGCACTAGCGCGCCGACCAGACCTGCGACGGCGTAGATCTCGCCGACGAGCACGATCGGCGTTCGTCGTGCCAGCACGTCACGCAACACTCCCCCGCCGACTCCCGTGATGACACCCATCACAGCAGCGATGAAATACGAGGCACCGGCGTCGAGCGCCACCGACGTGCCGACGACCACGAAGGCACCGAGCCCGACCGCGTCGCTTGCGACGTACAACGTGGTGCGACGCGGGTCAACTGACGGTCGAAGTCGCAGGATGAGGATTGCAACGACCGAAGTGGCGAGTGCGACGATGAGCGGCCATTCATCCGCCACCCAGAACACCGGGGTCTCGCCGAGCAACATGTCGCGCAACGTGCCGCCGCCAATCGCCGTGACCGCCGCGAGCACGACGCCGCCGAGCCAGTCCATTCCTGCTTCGGTCGCCGCCATCACGCCAGAAAGCGCGAATGCAATCGTGCCGACGACAGAAACAAACAGCAGCGCGTCAGACATTCAGGTCTCCTCGACCCGAAACGCTATGCGGTCAACCGCCGTGTGAAGCGCTGTACTTTCGCCAACCTTGCACTCCCGCAGCCGAATAGACGATGAGCACGATCGGCACCGCGATGAGCATCATCGTGCGGTAGAGCTCTGGCGCGGTGCTGTCCCCGGCATCCATCACGAGGTAGGCGACGTAGGCGACATAAAAGAAAGCGAGCAATGCGCCTTCCCACTTCTTGACCACGAAGCCGTTCCAACAAATCGGCAGCAACACGAACGTTGCAGCGAGCATGACCGGAAAGTCAAGCCTTATCACCTCTGGGTTCACCGACACTCCGTTCGTCGACACCGCAGCCGAAGCTCCGAGCACCGCGAGCAGATTGAAGATGTTCGAGCCCACCACGTTGCCGACGGCAATGTCGCGCTGACCACGCATCGCTGCGAGCACCGACGTCGCGAGTTCGGGCAACGAAGTTCCCGCCGCCACGATGGTGAGGCCGATCACCAAATCACTGACACCAAGCGACTCGGCGATCTGCGTGGCGGAGTTCACCAGCAATTGGGAGCCGAGCACCAAGAGACCGAGGCCGACGATCACGAGACCGACCTGAAACGCGAGCGGCCGCGTGACGCTCGAGCCCTCGGCAGACTCGGCCATCGACTCGTACTCAGCCTCCACTGCGGGCGCCTCACCCTTTCGTGCGCCACGCAACAACCAGACCGTGTACACGATGATGCCGACGAAGAGCAGCGCGCCTTCAAGTCGGCTGACCACATCGTTGAGGATGAGCAGGTAAACGAATCCCGAGATGACGATCAGCACTGGAATATCGAACTTGAGCAGGCGCTGCTCGATCGACAGGCCGCTGATTGCCGCAGACAAGCCGAGGATGAAAAGAATGTTGAAAGTATTACTGCCGACGACGTTGCCGAGGGCGACGTCAGCGTTACCGGAAATCGCGCCGCTGATGGAGACCGCCATTTCGGGCGCACTCGTACCGAACGCGACGACCGTGAGACCGATGACGATCGGCGCCACGCCCAGCTTGGCGGCCACTGACGACGCACCGCGCACGAGCCACTCAGCCCCAAATACGAGCGCCACGACTCCGACGACGAGCCAAACGTACGTCATCACGGTCATGAACTACGCCCTCTCAACAGAGTTATCGCTGTCGCGGCCGACAGCAGTGACGCGGCAAGAATTGCCAGCTTGGCGTTCGTCACGTCGGCAGAATCTTTCAGCGCCAGTTCGGTGATGAACATCGCGACAGTGAAACCGATACCAGCTGCAGAACCAATGCCGACGACATGGCGACTTGACGCTCCGTCGGGGGCATCCGCGGTGCCTGATCGCACCGCAAGCCATGTCGCTGCGGTGATTCCAAGCGGTTTGCCAATGAAGAGGCCGAAGAAGATGCCCCACGTAATCGGCGACTGCACCGCATTACTCATTCCGTCGGCGGAAATCTTCACACCGCTGTTGGCGAGCGCAAAGATCGGAACGATTAAGAGACTTGTCCAAGGATGCAGTGTGTGCTGCAACCACTCGATGACCGAGACACCGCTGCGTGATTCGCCGACGAGCTGAGCCTTGTGGCGCGGAGTCGACGGGGCTAAGAGACCCATCGCGACACCAGCGATCGTCGGATGAATGCCGGCTTGATACAGGCCGAACCACATGCAGACTCCAACCACTACGTATGGCGCGGGTGACTGGATCGAAGTTCTTTGCAATGCCAGCGTCGCGACCACGCCGGCGACCGCAAGAACGAGCCAACTCGGAGAAAGCCCTTTTGAATAGGCGATCGCGATGATCGCGATCGCGCCGATGTCATCGACGATGGCGAGCGCCAACAAGAACACGCGGCCCGAGGTCGGCACCCGACGACCCGCCACCGAGAGCGCACCAACTGCGAGTGCAATGTCAGTGGCAACTGGAATCGCCCAGCCACGCGGCTCGACGGATCCCGCGATAGCGAGATAGAGCAATGCGGGAATTGCCATTCCGCCCGCGGCCGCGATACAGGGCAGCAAGGCGGCCCGCAGCTTGCTGAGGTGTCCTTGCGTGAGTTCTCGTTTGATCTCAAGCCCGACGACAAAAAAGAAGAGCGTCATCAATCCGTCGTTGATCCAGTGCCGGACGTCGAGCGTGAACGCCCAGTCACCGACCGAGACGCCGAGTTCGTGCGACCACAGAGCCGTATACGACGATGCGAACGGTGAATTTGCCCAAATCAGTGCGACTGCTGCGCCGATTGCGAGCAGTGCTGCACTGCTGGCCTCAGCCTGCAAAAATGCTTTCAGCGGACCGACGGGACTGGCGGACGCACTCTGACCGGCGTGACTCTCTTGCGCCACTTCGTTCTCCTACTTCATGAGTTACGACCAACGACGAGGGGTTCGGCGTGTTGGCGTAGATATTAGTGAGCACCAACACGTGCCTGCGCAATGTTGGAACACTGCTGCCACACTGAAGGGTGCCCATGACAGCGAAGTCACCGTCTTCCGGCTCGTCGCCGTTCGATACTGCAGCGTGGAAGCGCGTGCCGGGTTTCGATTTTCACGACGTCACATACCATCGCAGCGTCGACTCGGGTACCGTGCGTGTCGCTTTCAACCGTCCGGAGGTCCGCAACGCGTTCCGCCCGCAAACGGTGGACGAACTCTTCGCCGCACTCGATCATGCACGACAAACGCCTGACGTCGGTTGCGTGCTGCTCACCGGCAACGGCCCGTCACCAAAGGATGGCGGCTGGGCGTTCTGCAGTGGTGGCGACCAGCGCATTCGCGGCAAAGACGGCTACAAGTACGCCGAAGGCGACGATGCGAGCACGATCTCAGCGGCGCGCACCGGTCGCCTGCACATCCTCGAAGTTCAACGACTGATTCGCTTCATGCCCAAAGTCGTCATCTGCGTGGTGCCCGGTTGGGCGGTGGGCGGCGGGCACAGCCTGCACGTCGTGTGCGACTTGACGATCGCCAGCAAACAGCACGCGAAGTTCAAGCAAACGGATGCCGATGTCGCGAGTTTTGACGGCGGCTACGGCTCGGCGTATCTCGCACGGCAAATCGGCCAGAAATTCGCGCGGGAGGTCTTCTTCCTCGGCCGCGAGTACTCCGCTGACGAGGCACAGCGCATGGGCATGGTCAATGCCGTCGTCGACCACGAAGATCTGGAGAAAGTGGCACTCGACTGGGCGCGCGAAATCAACGCGAAGAGCCCCACCGCTCAACGCATGCTGAAGTTTGCTTTCAATCTGATCGACGACGGTCTCGTCGGTCAGCAACTGTTCGCCGGCGAGGCAACGCGCCTTGCGTACATGACCGATGAGGCGCAAGAAGGCCGGGATGCGTTCTTGCAGAAGCGTGACCCTGACTGGTCGAATTATCCCTGGCACTTCTGAGCCGTGGTTTCTGAAGTCCTCAACGTGTCGCCGTGCCGCTGACCGAAATCACCGACGAGAACGACGAGCGACTCGACCCGTTTCGTTGGCGGGAGCGACGCCTGATTGGACGCCTGCAGCAAAAAGCGGGCGGACCACTCTTCATTGCCGAGGGTGACCTCGTCACGCAGCGGGCGATGGAAGCAGGTTGCGAACCTGTTGCCGTGTTGTGCAGCGAGAAGGGCGAGTCGCGACTCTCGGCCTTCGCGCCCGGATACGAGCGCTATTCGTACCTCACGAGCGAAGACTTGCGACGCAACATCACAGGACTCGGCGTGCCCCTCGACGTGATCAGTCTCTTCAAACGGCCGGCACCGACCGAACTGTCTTTGCTGAGCACGACATTCACCCGCGGCGTGCTTGTCGACCATGTCGACAACCCGGTGAACATCGGTTCGATAACCCGCAATGCGGCGGCACTTGGGTGGAACGCGCTCTTTCTCGACGACGACAGTGCAGACCCACTCGCCCGCCGCGCGCTTCGGGTGTCGATGGGCAATGCGTTCCACGTGCCGCACTCTCGCGTGAGCGATGTCGCCGGCTTCGTCACGAGGCTGAACGAGCTGGGCGTTGCGACCATCGCACTGACACCGAGTGGTGACGCCGTGCCGCTGCGCGAAGTGCGCGTCGAGCAGCCCCGGCGACTGTTGCTCTTCGGCTCGGAACGCGAAGGTCTCGACGCCAACGTCATGTCGGCGTGCTCGCATCGTGTGCGCATCGAGATGCACGAGGGCGTCGACTCGCTCAACGTGGCGGCGGCGAGTGCGATCGCCTGCTACACATTGCGCTGACTGGCGCCGGTTGTCACATGTTGCGCAGGTGATCGGCGGCGCGCACGAAGTAGTCGCGCATCTCCCCCACGATGTCGGCATTGGCGACTGGTGGCTGACCACCGTCAGGGAGTACGACTCTCTGGGAGGCTGCGGCCGAGACTGCGTCAAGGGCCGCGTTCATGTGCGACAGCCAACGATCGCGCATTGAGTCATCGATCGGATACGCCGCATGCCGCATGCGCAACCGCGGATGCCCGCGTTCTTCTGAGTACGCCGTCGGCCCACCCCAATACTGCGCGAGAAACATCGCCAGTCGGCGTTGAGCCGGGGCGAGATCGTCGGGCTGCGGATACAGCGCGAGCAACACGGGGTCGCCGCGCACGCTTCGATAGAACTCTGCGACAAGGCGGTCGAAGAACGGCTGCCCGCCGACGCGTTCGAAGATCGTCACGAAAATTCGGGGTCTTCCCAATCGGGGAAGATGTCGGGTAGATCGCGCGAGACAGAGTCGGTGAACTTCGCCGGACGCTTCTCCAAAAAACTCGTCACTCCCTCGTGCGCGTCGGCACTTCGACCGCGCAACTGGATGCCGCGCGAGTCGGCACGATG
Organism: Actinomycetota bacterium; assembly: GCA_041180605.1. Taxonomy (GTDB): domain Bacteria; phylum Actinomycetota; class Acidimicrobiia; order Acidimicrobiales; family Ilumatobacteraceae; genus F1-60-MAGs027. The sequence continues at coordinate 6,829 of JBEGRF010000016.1, forward strand.
TGCTTCCATCGGGTGCGATGCGCCGAGCATGCGCCACAGCATCTGACGTGCCAATGCAACGGAGACCCCCGACGTGTTCTGTGCGATCTCTTGGGCGAGGCTTCGCGCGGCGGGCAGAAGATCGGCAGGCTCGTGAAGCGAGCGAACGAGGCGTCCGCGGAGGGCTTCTTGCGCGTCGAACACCCGCCCGCTGTACACCCACTCGGCTGCTTGCGAGATACCGACCGCGCGAGGCAGGAACCACGACGAGCAGGCCTCGGGCACGATGCCGCGACGCGAGAACACGAAACCGACACGCGCAGTCGTAGCAGCAAGCCGCACGTCCATCGGCAGCGTCATCGTGGCACCGATTCCTACAGCTGCACCGTTGATGGCGCCAATCACCGGCTTCTTGCAGTCGTAGATGCGCAGTGTGACGCGACCGCCGCCATCTCGACGAGTCGAGACTTCGCTCGGGTTCGACCAGTCGCCATCATCAAACGTCTTGGCGCCACCCGACAAGTCGGCACCTGCGCAGAAAGCGCGCCCTTCGCCGGTGACAATCACGGCGCGCACAGCGTCGTCCGCGTCGACTTCGTCGAAGACGGCGAGCAGCTCGTTCATCATCACGCCGGTGAAGGCGTTCATCTTCTCCGGGCGATGGAGGGTGACGGTTGCGATGCCGTCGATCACGTCGTAACGGATTTGTGTGTAGGTGCTCACGCCGCCCGAGTGTAGAGAAGCCGGCGACAGTGGCGTGAGCCGTGGCTTAGACGTCCTGGCGTGAGACGTGGCTTAGACGTCGAGGAAGCGCGAGGCTGCGATCGCCGATCCGACGGCACCGACCGCTGCCCCGAGCAAGAGCAGCACCAGCATCACGCCGGAGACATACCCGCCTGGCACGACGAGGCTTGCGATTCCGGTACCTGGCTTGAACGTGGCGACACCGTTCGTCCACGCACTGTTGAGCCCCCATACGCCCAGGCACGACACCACGCCGCCGATCAAGCCCTGCAACAAACCCTCGAGCATGAACGGGATGCGGATGAACCAGTTCGTCGCGCCGACGAGTTTCATCACTTCGATCTCGCGACGACGTGCGAACATTGCAGTCCTGATGGTGTTCCAGATGAGACCGATGGCGACGGCGAGCAGCACGAGCGACATGATGAGCGTCACGTTGCGCACGAAACTGGAGAGCGTCGAGATGACCTCGAATTCGTCCTCGGCGAGCGCGACTGCTTCGACACCCGGCAGCGTTCGGTATTGGTCGGCCAGGCTGCGCACGAGGTTGGTGTCGTCGGTGAGCGGCACCACTTTGAACTGGGTGGGGATCGTCTCGGGTGTCAGCAGGCTGAGCGTGACCGGGTCGCCGGCGAATATTCGCTGCGCCTCGGCGTAGCTGTCGGGCTTGTCGAGGTATCGCAGCTTCTCGACGTCGATCACGCTCGGCGCCGCGCGCAGCGTGCTGTCGATGAGCGAGATCTGCTCGGGTGACGCGTCACTGCGCACGAACACGATCATCGCAACGTCGCCGCGCCACTGGACGAGCAGGTTCTCGAATGCGCGCTGAATGAGGAAGGTCGCGCCGACGAGCAGCAGCGCAATCGCCGACGTAAGCACCGCCGCCATCGTGAGCGTGAGGTTGCGGCGGAAACTCGCCCACGTCTCGCGCAGCGCGTATTCGATGCGAGCGAGCATTACTCGTACACCCCTCGCTCTTGGTCGCGCACCACGACACCGCGGTCGAGCTGAATGACTCGACGGCGCATCATGTTGACCACGCGGTGGTCGTGCGTCGCCATCACGACGGTGGTGCCCGTTTCGTTGATGGCTTGCAAGAGCATCATGATGCCTTCGCTCGTCGCCGGGTCGAGGTTGCCCGTCGGCTCGTCAGCCAGCATGATGAGCGGTCTATTGACGAAAGCGCGCGCAATGGACACGCGCTGCTGCTCGCCACCCGACAACTGATTCGGGAACCGCTCGTGCTTGTCGGCAAGACCTACGAGTTCGAGCACAAAGGGCACTTGCTCGCGGATCACGTGGCGCGGTTTGCCGATCACCTCCAGCGCGAACGCGACGTTCTCGAACACCGTCTTGTTGAGCAACAACTTGTAGTCCTGGAAGATGTTGCCGAGTGACCGACGCAAATACGGCACCCGCGAAGGCTGCATGTCGGAGACATTGCGACCCGCCACCCACACGTCGCCTTCTGTGGCGATCTCCTCTCGAGTCATGAGACGAAGCAACGTGGATTTGCCCGAGCCCGATGGGCCGACGAGGAAGACGAAGTCTCCCTTGGCGACGTCGAACGACACGTCGTCGACGGCAACCGAGTCGTTGCCGTAGACCTTGACGACGTTCTCGAGGGTGATCATTTAGCGGCCGGCCTCAGTGCGGCGCCAACGGAGGTAGCCCTCCATGAACTCGTCGAGGTCGCCGTCGAGTACTGCTGTGACATTACCCGACTCCACATCGGTGCGCAGGTCCTTCACCATCTGATACGGCTGCAGCACGTACGAACGAATCTGCGTACCCCACCCCACCGTCGCCTGCTTGCCCGCAATGCGCGCGAGCTCCGCCTCACGCTCTTCTTCGATGCGCGTCGCGACCATCGTCTTCAACTTCTTGTATGCGTTCTCACGGTTTTGCAACTGACTGCGTTCTTGCTGCGAGGCCGCGACGAGGCCGGTCGGCTTGTGAATGAGTCGCACGGCAGACGACGTCTTGTTGACGTGCTGGCCACCCGCACCAGACGCTCGGTAAACCTCCATCTCGATGTCGGCGTCATTGATCTCGACGTCGACCTCTTCGAGCACCGGCCAGACTTGCACGGTCGCAAAACTCGTCTGGCGACGACCCTGATTGTCGAACGGGCTGATGCGCACGAGGCGGTGCGTGCCGCGCTCGCTGGTAAGGAGGCCGTAGGCAAAACGTCCGCGCACGGTGAAGTCGGCAGAGAGAATGCCTGCTTCGGTGCCGTCGGAGACATCGCCCATTTCCACTGCGAAGTTGCGGCGCTCCGCCCAACGGGTGAACATACGCAGCAACATGGCGCTCCAGTCCTGCGCATCTACGCCGCCGTCTTTGGCGTTGATCTGCACGATCGCGTCAGCCTCGTCGTGCTCGCCGATGAAGAGGCTGCGCAGCTCGACTTCGTCGAGACCCGCTCGCGCGCGAGCAAGGTTCTGTTCGATCTCCGGCTCTTGTGAGGCGTCGTCGACTTCGCGCGCCATTTCGTGCAGCACTTGCACGTCTTCGAGCGTCTGGGCGATGCGGTCGAACTCGGCGAGGTCGCCGCGAACGCTCGCATATTCGCTGTTCACGCGCTTGGCGTGTTCTTGGTCGTTCCACAGGTCGGGTTTGGCTACCTCAGTCTCGAGCTCCCCCAGTCGCACGCGCAATTCGCCGACCTTCAAGTAGCCCTCGGCTTCTTTCACGCGGCGCGCCACCTCGGCGATGTCAGAAGTGAAGTCGCGCATCGCCCGGCCGTCCTTGGCCTAGCCCGCCTTGCCGTGACACTGCTTGTACTTCTTGCCTGAACCGCACGGGCATGGTGCGTTGCGCGGGGTCTTCGACCAGTCGTCGGCCGAGTTCACGACGGTGCCCTGCTTGGCGGAAGCAGCACCTTCGGCACCGGGCATCACCGCACGGGCCGCTGGTGTGCTGCGAGAGGTCTTGGGTGTGCGCTCGACGTCTTCTGCCGAAGACGTCTGCACATTCTGCACGTCCTGTGCTCGCTGTGACGACTGGTCATTGCGAATTACCTGCACGCGCATGACGTATTTGACGAAGTCCTGGGCGATGCCCTTCATGAGCGCTCCGAACATCTCGAAGCCTTCGCGCTGCCACTCCGTCAGCGGATCCTTCTGGCCGAGTGCGCGCAGGTTGATGCCTTCCTGCAGGTAGTCCATCTCTTCGAGGTGCTCGCGCCAGCGTTGATCGATGATGCGAAGCATGACTTGGCGTTCGATCTCGCGCATCGTCGCTTCGCCGAGTTCTGTTTCGCGCTGCGCGTAGTACGCCGAAGCATCCGCCATGATGACGTCGTACATGTCGTCGGTGGTAGCGCAAGCCGACAGCTGCTCGGCTGTCACGCCGTGCGGCCAGAACGAACCGAGCTCGGTGACCAAGCCCGAGATGTCCCACTCGTCGTCGGCCTCCGACACGCAGTGGGTTTCGATGAGCGAGTCGACGGCTTCGGCGAGGTACTCCATCGCCGCCGCCTTCAGGTCACCGCCTTCGAGAATCTGGTCGCGGCGCTGGTAGATGACCTTGCGCTGCTCGTTCATCACTTCGTCGTACTTGAGCACGTTCTTGCGGATTTCGGCATTGCGCTGCTCGACGGTGTTTTGCGCGCGCTCGATTGCTTTCGTCACCATCTTTGCTTCGATTGCTTCGTCGTCCGGCAGCGCGCGACCCATCACCCACGACAACGCGCCTGTGGCGAACAGTCGCATCAATTCATCGTCGAGGCTGAGATAGAAACGGCTCGAACCTGGATCGCCTTGGCGACCAGCGCGGCCACGCAACTGGTTGTCGATGCGGCGGCTCTCGTGGCGCTCGGTGCCCAGCACGTGCAGACCGCCGAGTTCGCGCACTTTCGCACCTTCGGCTTCGCACACCTGCGTGAACTCCCGCACCAAGACGCCGAGGCGTTCATGCGCTTCGCGACGCGCGTTGATGTAGTCGAGCGGCATCTGTTCGAGCGGCACGGGCAATGCGAACTCGTCGACGAGCGTGTCGGGATGGTGGCCTTCTTTCAACACTTGGGTGCGGGCCATGCCTTCCGGGTTGCCGCCGAGCAAGATGTCGACGCCGCGACCAGCCATGTTGGTGGCGACGGTGACAGCGCCAATGCGTCCCGCCTGTGCCACGATCGCCGCCTCTCTCGTGTGCTGTTTGGCGTTGAGCACCTCGTGCTTCACGCCGCGTTGCTGAAGTTTGCGGGAGAGCACCTCGCTCTTTTCGACGCTGACGGTGCCTACGAGCACCGGCTGGCCCTTCTGATTTCGATCGACGATGTCGTCGACCACGGCCTTGAACTTCGCCTCCTCGCCCTTGTAGATGAGGTCGGACTCGTCGTCACGAACCATCGGGCGGTTGGTCGGGATCGGCACGACGTTGAGCCCGTAGGTGTTCATCAACTCGGCAGCTTCTGTCTGCGCAGTGCCAGTCATGCCCGCCAACTTCTTGTACATGCGGAAGTAGTTCTGCAGCGTGATGGTGGCCAGCGTCTGGTTTTCTTCTTTGATCTTGACGCCTTCTTTTGCCTCCACTGCCTGGTGGATGCCTTCGCTCCAGCGACGACCTTCCAGGATGCGGCCGGTGAACTCGTCGACGATCTTCACTTCACCGTCTTGGACGATGTAGTCCTTGTCGCGGTGGTAGAGCACCGAAGCCTTGAGAGCCACCTGCAATTGGTGCACCAAGTTGCGCTGCACTTCGTCATAGAGGTTCTCGATACCGAGTTGCTTTTCGACTTTGTTGATTCCGGTCTCGGTCGGCACGACGATGCGCTTGTCTTCTTCGACCTCGAAGTCGACGCCGCGCACCATGGTGCGCACGATGGATGCGAACTTGTAGTAGAGCGAGGCAGCGTCTGCGATGCGACCGGAGATGATGAGAGGTGTGCGCGCTTCATCGATGAGGATCGAGTCGACTTCGTCGACGATGGCAAAGTTGTGACCGCGCTGCACTTTGTCGGCGAGCGTGCCGGCCATGTTGTCGCGCAGATAATCGAAGCCGAATTCGTTGTTGGTGCCGTACGTGATGTCGCAGGCGTAGTCGGCGCGCTTCTCACTTGCCGAACCGCGCGAGCCGGGCACGACGAGACCGACGCTCAGCCCGAGCCACCGGTGAACTTGTCCCATCCATACCGCGTCTCGGCGGGCGAGGTAGTCGTTCACCGTCACCAGGTGCACGCCCTTGCCCGACAGTGCGTTGAGGTAGATCGGCAGCGTCGAGACGAGGGTCTTGCCCTCGCCGGTACGCATTTCGGCCACCCAGCCCGCGTGCAGCGCTGCTCCGCCCATCAATTGCACGTCGTAATGGCGCTGGCCGATGACCCGTTTGGCGGCTTCACGAACCACGGCGAACGCTTCGGCGAGCAGGTCGTCGAGATCCTCGCCACGCTCGAGTCGGGAGCGGAACTCGACGGTCTTCCCGCGCAGGGCATCGTCGGTGAGGGCCGCCATCGCGGGCTCCAGAGCGTTGATTTCCGGCACGATGGCCGACAGCGCCTTGATTTTCTTGCCTTCGCCGGCGCGCAGAATGCGGTCGAGCACGGCCATGAGGAATTCAGCCTACCCGTGAGGGATGCCTCGCTCTCACGTGAGCGATCACTGCGCACCGCACTTCGAGTGCTCCGGCAGCGAGCAACGCATCACGAGCACGAACGAGAGTGGTGCCGGTCGTCGTGACGTCGTCGATGAGCACGATCGTGCGGCCGCGAACCATTCGCGCACGTGCGACGAACTGCGGACCGAGCTTTCGCGACTCGCGATTCGAGCCCGTCTGCGTGTTGTGGTCGAGACGACGCAGTGTTCGCGCGCAGCGAACACGCAGCGAGCGGGCAAACGCCGACGCGATGACGCCGCATTGATCATGACCGCGCGCTCTGATGCGTCGCGACGTGGTCGGTGCCCATGTCACGAGCTGTGGGCGAAACGAGTCGCCACGTGCGACGGTGCAGTGAGCCGCGTCGACTGCGGAAGAGTGCGCGGACGCAAGTGCTTTGCCGAGGTACGCCGCGATCCAGCGAGCGTTGCGGTATTTCATGTGGTGGATCGCGCGGCGCAACTCACCGCGATACGCACCGAGCGACAGTACGTTGCCGTCGTATCGGGCAGCGGGGAGTGCGGCAACGAGGTCGTCGAGCATCGCGCGGGTGAAGTTCGGGCGCGGGTCGAATCCGGCGCGCGTGAAGTACGGTTGCTCGGTGGCAGTGAGCGGGTCGTCGGCAGTTCCGCCGATGTCGTTGACTCGACTGCCGGAGCGCATCACTCGATGTGTGGCCGGACTCGCCCTTTTTGGCATCGGTATTTCGCTCATCATCGATGCGCGCATCGGCGTGCCGCCGTGGGACGTGTTTCATCAAGGCGTTGCGGGCCGCGTCGATCGCAGCATCGGCACGGTCATCATTGCGACCGGTGCTGCCCTCATGTTGTTGTGGATTCCCCTGCGCCAGAAACCCGGCATCGGAACGGTGCTCAACGCGATCGAGATCGGCCTCGTCGCCAACATCGCATTGCAGCTGCTGCCGGAGCCTGAGTTGCTGGCGGCTCGAGTGCCGATGATGCTCGCCGGCGTGGTCGTGACGGGGATCGGATCGGCGCTCTACATCGGCAGCGGACTCGGGCCAGGCCCGCGCGACGGCCTCATGACCGGACTCGCCTCGCGCGGCGTGCCACTGCGAGTGGCGCGAACCGGCATCGAGTTCACCGTGCTCTTTGTCGGCTGGTTGCTCGGCGGACAAGTGGGTGCGGGCACCATCACGTTCGCCGTATTCATCGGGCCGCTGGTGCAGCTGCTCTTGCCGCGTCTTGCGATGCGTGACCGCTCTAGTAGCGGTAGTGCTCCGGCTTGAACGGGCCCTTCGGATCGAGGTCGAGATACTCGGCCTGACCATCAGTGAGCTTGGTCAACTTGGCGCCGAGAGCGCCGAGGTGCAATGACGCGACTTTCTCGTCAAGGTGTTTGGGCAATACGTAGACGCCGACCGGATACTTCGCAACATTGTTGAACAGTTCAATCTGCGCGATCACCTGGTTGGAGAACGAGCAACTCATAACGAAACTCGGGTGACCGGTTGCGCAACCGAGGTTCACGAGTCGACCTTCGGCGAGCACGATGACCGCGTGGCCGTCGGGGAACTTCCACAAGTCGGTGCCCGGCTTCAGTTCGTCGCGCTTGGCCCCGCTGCGAGCAAGACCCGCCATGTCGATCTCGTTGTCAAAGTGGCCGATGTTGCACACGATGGCGTTGTGCTTCATCTTCGCCATGTGGTCGACGGTGATGATCATCTCGTTGCCGGTAGCCGTGACGAAGATGTCAGCCTCGCCGACGACGTCGTCGAGAGTGTCGACCTGGTAGCCCTCCATGGTTGCCTGCAACGCGTTGATCGGGTCGATCTCCGTCACGATCACTCGGGCGCCTTGGCCGCGCAAACTTTGCGCGCATCCCTTGCCCACGTCGCCGTACCCGCAGACGACCGCAACTTTTCCGGCGATCATCACGTCGGTGGCGCGGTTGATGGCATCGATCAATGAGTGACGGCAGCCGTACAAGTTGTCGAACTTGCTCTTGGTAACGCTGTCGTTCACGTTGATGGCCGGGAAGAGCAGCTCCTTGCGCTCCGCCATCTTGTAAAGACGCTTCACACCGGTGGTGGTCTCCTCGGTCACGCCGCGGATGACCTTGGCCATGCGCGTCCATTTCGTCGGGTCGCTCTTCAGGCTGCGCTGCAGCAAGCCGAGCACGATTGCCAACTCCGGGTTCGAAGCTGTCGTCGGGTCGGGAACTTTGCCTGACTTCTCGTACTCCACACCTTTGTGCAGGAGCAGCGTGGCGTCGCCGCCGTCGTCGAGGATCATGTTCGGGCCGTCGCCGTCGGGCCACGTCATCATCTGGTCAGTCGCCCACCAGTACTCCTCAAGCGTCTCGCCCTTCCAGGCGAAGACCGGAACGCCGTTGGGTTCTTGCACCGTGCCGTTCGGGCCGACTGCGACTGCTGCGGCGGCGTGATCTTGGGTGGAGAAGATGTTGCAACTCGCCCAACGCACTTCTGCGCCGAGTTCGACGAGCGTCTCGATCAAGACGGCGGTTTGCACGGTCATGTGCAGCGAGCCGGAGATGCGCGCGCCCTTCAATGGCTTGAGGGCGCCGTATTCTTTGCGCAAGGCGCGCAAGCCGGGCATCTCGTGTTCGGCAAGGTGGATCTCTTTGCGGCCGAACGGCGCGAGAGAAATATCGGCGACGCGATAATCCTTGCGCTGGGCGAAGGTGGACGTTGACATGGCTGACCCCGTTTCGGTATGCGACGAATGACGAACTTGCGTGTCGGGCTGGGGCCTGCTGGCTCCGGATCGGGTCAGCCGACGCTGTTCAGGTTACTCGGTGAAGGTGGGTGCGATCTTCTGTGCGGCGACTTTGGCCATGATGCGCTGGTGGTCGGCATCGCTCACCGTGGTGGCTTCGTTTATGAGCATGACGGGGATGCCGTCGCGAACCTCATACTTGCGGTGCAGTCGCGGGTTGTAGAGCATCTGCTCGTCGGCGACGAAATAGAGCGGGCCTTTGTCTTGCGGGCAGGCGAGGATCGAGAGCAGGCGGGCGTCGATGCTGGTCATCGCCCCCACGCTAGGCGCGACCTAGTTGGCGCACTGGGCAATCAGGCGGTGATGAGTCGGAGCAACTCGGCGACCTGCGTGTCGCATTGCTCGCGCGTCGCAGCCTCGAGGTTGAGGCGCAATAGCGGTTCGGTGTTCGATGCCCGCACGTTGAACCACCAGTCGCCGCAGTCGACGGTGAGCCCGTCGAGGCGATCTTGCGGGTAATTCGCATACTTCTCGGCCACTCTGGCGATGACCGCGTCGATGTCTTTCACCTGGGTATTGATTTCTCCGCTGCTCGCATAACGCTCGACCGGCTCGCGCAGTTTGGAGAGGGGCAGGCCGGTGCGGCCCATTTCCTCCAGCACGATGAGCGCGGCAATGAGACCGCTGTCGGCGCGATAGTTGTCAGCGAAGTAATAGTGGCCGCTGTGCTCGCCAGCAAAGACCGCGCCGGTCTGCGCCATGATGCCCTTCATGTAGCTGTGGCCGTTCTTCGTGCGCTGGCTCTTGCCACCGTTCTCGTGGATCACTTCGCGCACCGCACGCGAGGAGATGAGGTTGTAGAGGATCATCGAGCCGGGCTTGCGACGCAAGAACACCTTGGCGAGGATCGCCGTCGTGGTGCTACCCGAGACCGTGCGACCCAACTCATCGACCAAAAAGACGCGGTCGGCGTCGCCGTCGAACGCGAGACCCACGTCGAAACCGCCGGCGAGCACGCGCGCCTGAAGATCGCGCTGGTTGGCTGGCTGGATCGGGTCGGCGGGATGGTTCGGGAACGTTCCGTCGAGCTCGCCGTACATCACTTCGACCTCGAACTGTGGCAGCCGGTCGAACACGGCCGGCACCACGAGGCCGCCCATGCCGTTTGCAGTGTCGGCGACCACTCTCAGGGGCCGCAGAAGAGAGGTGTCAATGAACGACAGTACGTGCGCGGCAAACTCCGAGAGCATGTTGCGCTTGCTTACTTTGCCGGGATCACCTTGCACGACCCGGCCGAGCGCACCACGCGCGAGTTCGCGGATGTCTCTCAGGCCGCTGTCGATACCGATCGACTTCGCACCTGCGGCACACATCTTGATGCCGTTGTACTGGGCCGGGTTGTGCGATGCGGTGAACATCGCGCCAGGGGCGTTGAGGCTTCCACTCGCGAAGTAGAGGAGGTCGGTGCTGGCGAGCCCGAGGTTCACCACCGACACCCCGCACGATGTGACGCCCTCTTGAAACGCAGCGACGAGGTCGGGCCCCGAAGGGCGCATGTCGTGGGCCACCACGACGAGAGGCGCCTTGTTGTACTCGGCGAAGGCAACGCCAAAGGCCCGAGCGAGCGACTCGTCGAGCTGGTCGGGCACCGTGCCGCGGACGTCATAGGCCTTCACGACTGCGTCGAGATTCGGCATCTCGGTCAGGCTAGTTGTCGAGATCGCTGGCTGCGTGCCGTTGCGTTCGTCGTGCACGCCTCCAGCGCACCAGCACGACGATGCCCGCGGCCGAGAGCACGTAGGCAAAGATGTCGAGCAACGACCAGCCGAAGCTGAGCTTCACTTCGTTCTCCGTCGGAACGACGACCATCATGTTCGGGGCGACGCGATACGGGCCCTGTGCCCCGCTCACCTTCCAGTTGGGGAAGTAGCTCGTGCGCACCAAGATGGGTGTACCGAGAGTGTCTACACGGAACGACACGCTGCTGCGGCCCTGCACGACATCGGAAACCGTCGCGGGTACCACCGCCCGCTGGGTGACGGGTTCGACCGGCACCACCACGTCGACACGACGGGAACGCTCGTCGACTTCACCGATGCGCCGGTTCATGTCGACACCAACGGTGATGCGCTGCCACTCGTCGGGCCCATCAGCCGCGGGCAGCGCAGGCCAGTCGTTGGGATTCTGGAACCAACTTGTGCCGACCTCGAGCCAACGCTCCTTGGCGTCACCCACATGAGAGAGATTCGACTCGTCATCGCTGCGGCAGCACACGACGACAGGTTGCACCGCGAGCGGAACGACGAGGTCGCTGGCCTCCACTTGGTAGATGACCCAGGGGCCTGAGCGCGCTATCTCGCTCAATGCTGGTTGGGCGGACGCTTCACGAATCGCCTCCGGCGTGAATCCCATGTAATAACGAACGCCGAGTTCCTGCAAATAACGCACACCGAGTGCGGCATTGTTGTCGTCGTAGCGCAGCTCGCGCACGGGGTTGCTGCTTTGTTTCGACATCGCGGCCGCCGCGATGAAGTGGTACGGCGTTGTGCCTGAAGCTTCGAAGAAGAGGCCCTCCATCGAGCCGATGCAACCGTCGGTCCAGTGCGGCAGCAACATGAGGCCCATCGTCGTGCCGTACTTGTTCAACTCGCCGTTGTTCTCCCACAGTGCGCGACCGCAGCCAAACCGCGGATCTTCACCGATCTGTTTCATCGTCTCGACGAGCGCTCGATATTCGCCGTAGGCGTTCTTGCCTTCGTAGCCCGAGAAGTTCCAGCGCGCCCAACCGTCGACGAACCCGTCGTTGCTGCGCGGAACACTGAACGGGCCGATGCCGTAACGCTCGCTGCCGTCGGCCGAAGTCCTGATCCGGGCAAACGGAAGCTCCTGGAACCTGAAGCCGATGACACTGAGGCACACGAGCGAGACGACCACTGCCGTTGTCACGTTGAAACTGAGCCGCCCGCGCGGCGAGGGCGACAGCGTCTGCACCTCCCCTGTTCGTGCCACTCGCGAAGCTGCGCGCTCCAGGCTGAAAAACCGCACGACGGCGATGATCAGTTCGTAGATGCCGACCATCATCAGCATGTAGCGCAGGAGGTAAAAGAACGGCAAGATGCGGGGATTCCACAAAAGGCCGATGATCGGCAAGCTTTCGCGGGCGACGAAGACGCCGATGGCGAGCACCACGGCATAAATGCCCAACCACGACGCCACCCGGTTGCGCCTCCACAGCGCAGAGAGAAATCCGACGACCGCGAAACCGCTCACGATGATGTCGAACACCGTGTGCAGTGGGAAGAACATGTCGACGAACGTCTCGCCGTACCCGGTCGGCTGAGGTTCATACTTCATGTCGGTCATGTAGGCGTGGTTCAGCACGAACGGCACCACCCAGAACGCGGACAGCAAGATCGCGGTGCCAATGACCGGCAGCCCGAACCTCCACTTCGCTGCATCGCGATACATCGCGAGTATCAGAACGAAGCCGAGGAACGCAAAGATCAGCACGATGCCGTGGCACAGGGCCGCGAGCGCGAGCAGCACCGTCGAGGCGATGCGATACGAGTTCGTCTCCAGCCCGCGCATGAACACCCCGAACGCGAGCAGCGTGATCGCGAGCGAGATGGAGAAGGAGAATTCGCCGGCCATCGTCGACGCGATGTTGCCGCCGTAAATCGTGAAACTTTCATCGAAGAGAAAGAGCGTGCTCGCGACAACGAGCAGTTCGGGCATCGGAAACGCAAGACGTGCCAGCTTGGCGAACAACCACGTGACGAGCGGCAGCGCGAGCAATCCGGCGACGGCGACGAGTTTCAGTGCGATGCCATAGGGAAGGAACACGTCGAGCGCGAGGATGAACAGGGCCGGCACCACCATGTAGAAGCGGTAGATAGGCAGACCCGAGTACCAGTCGTTGCTCCAACCCGTCAGGCGGAACGACGTGAGCAAGTGATCGCGGAGGTACGCCGGGCCGTAGACGTGCGCACCCATGTCGCCGCCAGTCGGGGTGTTGTTGCGGAAGATGAGCGACGGCTGCAGCGTGAAGAACACCATCAGCGTCGTGAGGATGACGACGCCGGCGGCGAGAGCGATCTGCGTGCGGCGTTCTATATAGATGAGGTCGCGGGGCGACACTTGCTGAACCGCCTCGTCAACGTGAGGCGTGTCGTCGGAATGAATCGTTTCGTCGGTGGGCGTACTCATGGCGGTTGCGGTTCAGGTCAGCGCAAGAAATGCAAGACCCGTCGCATTGAACGCTAGGTGCGCGACGACGGACATGCCAAGCCGCTTCGTCATCTGGAACGCAACACCCAGAACGAGTGCAAAAGTAAAGAGGCCGGGCAATTCGGCAACCCGACCGTGGACTCCAGCGAACCACATCGCGGTGAAGACGAGTGCGACGACGTCATTGATGCGACTCTGCAGTCCGGCTTGCACGAACCCGCGATACACCAACTCCTCGACGAACGGAGCGCCGAGCACGACGACGAGCCCGAGTACGACGAGCCAGGGGCCTTGCGCGGAGTCATAAAGCGACCTCGCGCGATCCTCGACTTTTTGCGGGTCGAACGTGTCGGGAAACCACACACGGAACGGCCACGTCACGAGCCCGACCAGCAGCACTTGCGACAACACGCCGATGGGCACCCCCCACAAGTCGGTGAGGCGAAACTTCAGTCGATGGTCGCGTACGAACGAACCGCTGCCCGCCCGCTTACTGAACAAGAACAGCAATGTCAGTTGTGGCACCCACAAAGTGAGCGCGCCTGCGAGCAAGAACCAATCCGGTTGAGACGAGACATCTTCGGAGACGTCGAAGGCAGAGATGATGAGCATCTGCAGCGCGGTGGCGACTGCGTACGCGACGACCCAGCCACCGATCACCCACGAGAGGCTGTAACGCGCGCGTGGCGTCGCTGCATGAGGAACTTCGTGAGCAAAGATGCGCTCACCATACGGCCGTTCCCCAAACGGCGGATCCCACGTGGGCTTCGACACGGCGTTCAGCCGGCGAGCTGGCTGGGCAACACCACGCGGAAGCGGTTGCGTCGGTCTTCCAACCTCCAGCCGCTCGGTGGCGCAAAACGCTGCCCGTGACGTTCACACAAGTCGTACGCGTGGGGGTCGGCGGAGTCAGCGAGGTCGTCGATCCACACCGTTGCCGTGGCGTACTGATACGTGAGCGTCATCGTCGCCGTGTCGCTGCAACAGGCACGCGAGCAACGACGGCGCATGTGACCAAAGTACCGATTCTGCGGGGAACATCGGTGGATTTCCCGTTAGTGAATCGCCTTAGCATGACGACATGGCGAACCTTCCTCCCCCACCTCCACCGCCGCCTTCGTCTCGTCGACCGAAATTTTCGCGTGACAAGTTTCGCGGCAGCGGCGACGGAGAACGCCAAGGCATGCCGCGGTGGGCGGTCTGGGCGCTTCTTGCGTTTGCAGTGATCTTGATTGCGGGACCGAGACTCATCCCTTCGCCAGATCGGGCTCGTTTCACCTACACCGAATTCCTGGATCTCGTCGAGAGCGGCGAAGTGCAGACCGTCACCATCAACAACCTGAACAATCAGATCACCGGCACCCTGAGCGACGGCCGTGAGTTCGTCACCACTGGTTCGATCTCACTGTCAGATGCCGACGAACAACTGCTGAAGACCAAGGGCGTCGACTACGACTACTCCACGCCGACGGGCAACTTCTTCACGAACCTCATCCCGATCCTGTTGCCGTTCTTCTTGATCATGGGGTTCTTTTTGTGGATGCAGCGTCGCGCCATGGGCCAGGCAGGCAACATCATGTCGATCGGCCGCAGCAGGGCAAAGCCGTACCAAGCCGACAAGCCGTCCACCACGTTTGCTGACGTGGCCGGCTACGAAGGCGTGAAGCAAGAGATTCGTGAGGTCGTCGATTTCTTGCGGATGCCGGAGCGATTCAAAGAGATCGGTGCGCGAGTGCCGAAGGGTGTGCTTCTCGTCGGCCCTCCAGGAACCGGCAAGACGCTCTTCGCACGTGCAGTGGCCGGCGAAGCGGGGGTCGGGTTTCTCTCCGTCACTGGTTCGGACTTCATGGAGATGTTTGTCGGCGTCGGTGCGTCGCGTGTTCGTGACTTGTTCCAGCAGGCGCGAAAATTGGGGCGCGCCATCATCTTCATCGACGAGATCGACTCGATCGGTCGCAAGCGCGGTGCGGGTCTAGGTGGGGGCCACGACGAGCGCGAACAGACTCTCAACCAGATGCTCTCGGAGATGGACGGATTCGAATCGTCAGAAGGTGTCGTCGTGATGGCCGCGACCAACAGGCCAGACATCCTCGATGCCGCGTTGCTGCGACCCGGACGTTTCGACCGCCAGATCATCGTGCCGCTCCCAGAAGCAGAAGAGCGCCTCGCGATTCTGAAAGTGCACTCGACGGGTAAGCGAATGGGTGCGGACGTCGACTTGGAGACGATGTCGAAGGCGACTCCGGGCATGAGTGGTGCCGATCTCGCCAACCTCGTCAATGAAGCTGCGCTCATCGCGGTGCGCCGCGGTTCGACCGAAATTGAACGAATCGACTTCGAGAATGCGCGCGACCGAGTGGTGATGGGAGCGCGACGCGAGAGTCTCGCGCTCAGCGCCGAAGAAAAGCGTGCCGTCGCGTACCACGAAGGCGGGCACGCAGTGCTCTCCACCGTGTTGCCCAACAGCGACCCGCTGCACAAGGTGACCATCCTTCCGCGCGGCATGGCGCTCGGCGTCACGTGGAGCCTGCCCGAAGAACGACATACCTATTCCCGCGAATACTTCCTCGACATGATCTGCAAGGCGATGGGCGGAAGAGTCGCGGAGTCGATCGTGTTCGGCAGCCTGAACAGCGGCGCGGCCAACGACCTCGAGCAGGCAACCTCGATCGCACGCCGCATGGTGCGCGAGTGGGGCATGAGCGACACCATCGGTCCGATGGCGTGGTCGGGCCAGCAACAGGTGTTCCTCGGCGAAGACTTGATGACGACTGGTCGCGAGTACAGCGACGAGACGGCGAAGAAGATCGACGAAGAAATTGCCCGCATCCTGCGCGAACAAGAAGAGCGAGCCCGCACGACGCTGAGCAAGCACCGTCGCGGTCTCGACCTCGTCGCCGAAGCGCTGCTCGAACACGAGACGATCGAGGGTGCGGCAGTCGCCCGCTTGATCCAGGAGGGCCTCGGTGCCCCGTCGATCAAAGAACGGGCACCAGAGAAACCGGCCGAGCCGGCGCCAGACGCGCGACCCGACGGCGAACGTCCGTAGGTTACGCGCCACCGAGCAGGCGAAACTCCCTAGGTTGCGCGTCTAGTCCGCGAGGCCGCACTCCCCCGTCGGGAGTTGCGGATCCCTGCAACGGGCCATTGCGGCCCACAAATCGGTGGCGGTTACCGGGCCGAGGTGCCCGAAGCGCACGACGCCGAGCGAATCTGCAATCACGAGTGCCGGTACCGCATCGATATGGTACCGATCGTGTAGACCTCGGTCGCGGGAGTACTCCACTTCTTGCACCGCAACTTCTTTGCTGGCAAGAACGGATGCTCTGCGCATCACGTCACCGCATGTTGAACACGTGGCAGAAGTAAATGCCACTACCAGCCACGGCGCAGAGGGCTCGACGAAATCAGCCCGGTTGAGTTGGTTCGGCACCGTGCCGCGCGGCTGTGTAGGCGCTTGCGGGGTGCGCCGGCGGCGGCGAGTGACGACTGCGCCAACTGCGACGACGGCCGCAACGATCGCAAGACGCCACCAGAGTTCTTGCACGTCAGCAATCCTCAACGCCTGCGCACGAGTCGACTGCCACCGGCACGAGCGGTGCCACACCATTGATCGACTGCTTTGCGCCGCGCGGCACGCTGCGCTGCACGACGACAGGTTCGCTCGCCGAAACGGAGACAGACGCGGACGCGACTTGCCTGGAGAGCGTCACGCTCGCGCCGGCGCCCGGGGCCAACGACACCTGCTCGTAGCCCGTGACTGAAACGTCACCGGCAGGCCCGAGATACGTGACACTGAAGACGGCTTCCGTCGAACCCGGGTTGAAGATCCGCAGCGACCCGGGCACGTCTGCGGCGGCGCCCGACGGAGCGATCCACGAACGAGAAGCACTCGGTGCTCCGAGCAGCACCGCGCTTGCGACCGACTTCTCGACCTGACGGGTGCTGACGCGCTCCACGACCACGCCAACAGAGGTCGCCGCATTCGCCGAAGTCGCGGTGATGACCGTCGAGTAGCGACCTGCGACAAGCGACCCGAGCGTGGTGGGAGCGAACTTCGTGACTCGCTTGGAGGGTGCGGTCACAACGAGCGGATCGAGCGGCACACCATCGTCGCCCGAGATAATGAACGTCAACTGCTGGTCGTTGTTCAGTGGATTGAAGATGACGAACTCCTCGCTGACGGCATCGTTCTTGTCTCCGTCGGCAAAGTACCAACGGTCGCTCACACCCGATGCCGCGAGGGACATCGTGTACCCAAGACGACCTCGACCGAGATAATGCTGGGAGCGCCCGACCACCACCCTGCCGACTGTCGCCTTCACCGACACGGCGATGATGGCTTCATTGCGCGCATCCAGAGCCGCGAGGTCGAACACGCGCACCGACTCCGGCGGGATGACGACACCTTTCAATGATTGAGGCGACCGTTCTCCGATCGCGGTCACGAATGACACGTCGAGAATCGCGGAGTCAAGCGACGGGTTCGTAACGACCACCTGCTCGACACTGTCGGCACCAGTGAACCCGTCAGCGAGATACCACGCGCCAGCAGGTGATGATGCACATGAAGCGACTGCGTCTCCGGCCCGGTGCGACGTGCGTTGTTCCACCGCGATCGGTGCGCCCTGAGACTCAACGAGCGCAGAGACGAACTGCGACTCGGTGCCGACGAGCGCATCAACTTCGAGAATCGAGCGAGCAGGCACGGCGAAGCGTTGGCGGCGGGCCGCACCATCGAGCGCGAACCGTGTGATGGTGCCGCCGACCGGGGCGTCGCCTGCGTTGGCGATGAACAGTGCACCGCTGATCGACGAGTCATTGCCCGGAACACCCGGGCAAAACCACGTCGATGCTTTTGCCGACGACCGAAACTCCGGCACGACTTGCCGGCTGACCACGACCGACTCCAGCGGAGTCGTCGCGCGACGAGCAAACGACACGAAGCCGGCAACGGACACGACGATGACGAGTGCCACAACGATTCGACGCAGCAGGGTGACCGAGTCACCCACCGAAATTCGGCGTTGCTCGACCATCAATTCGCCCCGACTCGCTGGTCATCGCTGCGCAGCGAGACCTCGACCACTTCTCGGGCAGCACGCACCCTGCCGCGGAATCGGCTCGGATTGAACGTGACCGCCAGCACCATGAGCCACAGGAGCACCTGAACTCCGACGAGAAGCCGATGGGCAAGGCTGGCACGAAGTTCGAGCGTGGCGACACCGGCGACCGGCGCATCGAATGCAGTCGTGGCTCCGAAGGCGACTCGTGGTGCGATCCTCGCACCGTCCACGCGCAAGACCCAGCGGTCCGAGAACGGCACGGCGAGGTGAACAGTGCCGGCAGAGAGCGAGCCGGTGTTCGTTGCGTACGGAGTGAGGCCCGACACGAGCGCACCGCGACTCGTCAACGGGTCAGCGAGAAGACTTGCTTCGCTGGCCTGCTGGCTCGCGACCGCCGACCGCTCGTCGAGCACCGCGGCGGTGGGTATTGCCGCGACGTTCTCAAAGATGACGAGGTCGGTCGCTGTATAGACGCGACGAAAGTCGAGCTGATCGGAGATTCGTGAGACCAAGCCCTCACCGACAGCTGCGCCGAGCGGGCGACTCGCATAGCGGGTGGCGTCGCGCAGCGGCACCACGATGAACCGAACCGCAAGCGGTGCGAGCATGCGCCCGGCCCGCAGTGATTCACCGGTGACCAACACATCCACAGCGCGCTCGAGCGACGCGGTCATCGTGCTCGATGACGCAGGCAGCGTGTCGATACCCGAGGGCCCACCGTCACGCAGGATGCCGTAGCCAAGCCCCGAGAACTGTCGCGAAGATTCGCCTACGAGCGTCGCGTGCACTGCGTTGCCGGGAATCAACCGCGAATCTCCGATGTACAGCACGTCGTAGTCGCCATTGAGTTCAGAGACGCCGGCAGCCGTCGCCTCACTTGGAAGTTGTTCGGTGAGGCGACCGAGCGTGTCATCAGGCTGCGACCAACGACCGCTCATGCTCGCCAACAACGTCGGACTGCTCGCCGCCAAAGCGCCGACGACGGACGCCGAGGCAAACAGTTGGCGCCACGTGAGAGATTTCGTGCGCCCGACCAGAAAATCGGCGAACATCACGGCCGATGCAAGCGTGATGCCGAGCGAGACGACGCAGTACGCCATAAGTGGCTCGGGCAGGCGTACATCGATGACACCACGTTCGTTAGCGACTTGCAGAAGCAGCGGAGCGGCAACCATCAGCAGTGCACGGGTAGGCCACGCTGCGCGCGCACCGCGAGACACGAGTGCCCCGATGACGACCGGTAGATAGGCGCCGATGATCATCCAGCGCCAAACGACGTTGCCGACCCCGAACGATGCGACGTCGAGCAACGACGCACCGGTGGCCGGATGACCGGCACCGAGCAATTTCGCCCACCAGCCTTCACCGACGAAGTCAACTGACCACGGCGCGTGCAGTACCGAGGCCCCTGCAACGCCGACAAGCAGTGACGCGACCAACCACCCCGAAGCACGCCATGGCGTCGCGGTGACCAGCGATGCAAGCGTCATCAACAGCGCTACGAAGAGCACGATGATCACCGCGACTGGTGCAAAAAGCGACGCAACCGACACGAGCAGCACGAGCGACGCGAGCAACTGCGAACGCCGGCCTCCAGCCGAACGCACAGACGTTTCGCGGGCGACGTCTCGTTCATCTCGAAGCAAGCCCGCGACTCGACGAGCAAAATCGAGTATCCACGGCAGCAGTGCCCACATGATGATCGCGTCACGACGACCATCGCGCGCCGCCAACACTCCGACCGGCAGAGCCAGGTACACCACAGCGCCGAACATGCGCACTCGCGAATCGCCGATTGCGCCGCACAACCTCCATGCACCGACGGTGGCGACGAAGAACGAACCCACCATGATCGCCGTCAGGAGCCCTGCCCAGTTGCCGAGAAAGAGCGAGCCGACTACTGCCATCGCACCGAGGTACGTCGGCGCCGCACCGGTAGCACCAAACCAGTTGGGCGACCAACCGACCAGATATGCGCGGGCCGCATCGACCGGCGACATGTCTCGCGGCAGCAACGGCATCGTCTGGCCGATGCCGCTCAGACCGCTCCAGATCACGTGACGGTTACCCAAGACGATCAGCGCGATCAGCGCAAGACCCGTGAATGTCGTGGCCCGTGCGACAGGAGCCGAGAGTGCTCCTACGACCGGCACTTCGGACGTATGTTGTTCGCGAAGCGCACGACGATGTCGGGCAAACGCGGCGAGGCGAGCACTCGAGCGTAGCTGAAGACTCGCCACTTCACCGCCTGGCACACGTCGTAGCGAACG
Organism: Actinomycetota bacterium; assembly: GCA_041180605.1. GTDB lineage: Bacteria > Actinomycetota > Acidimicrobiia > Acidimicrobiales > Ilumatobacteraceae > F1-60-MAGs027. The sequence goes on from JBEGRF010000016.1 coordinate 27,409, forward strand.
CATGGCGCGACGTCGCTCTGCGATGAGCGCTGCGTCGACAGTGATCGCCGCGACGGCGCGCAGGCTCGCGAACGCGTCTTGTCCCCTTCCGGCGAACAGGCCGACGACCATCTCGAGCACGGAGCCGAAGACGAGGCGCAACAGCATCGCCGGCAACTGTGCGAATGGCGCGCAGATCATCGCCGTGCGCACGCGGTGTCGTTCGCCGCGTGCGACCGCATGAAGCATCGTGCCGCGCAAGTGGAAGGCGTCGCGGTGCCTCGCGACGGCGCCTGGGTTCACGACGACGCGTGCACCGAGCAGGTGCACACGCCAGCAGAAATCGACTTCCTCGCCGAGGAACGGGATGTTGGGCGCAAAACCCGACACTTCACGGAACACGTCGTTGCGAACGAGCATGCAGGCGGAAGGCAGCGCGAAAACGTCGCGAACAGCATCGTGCTGCTCTTGGTCGCGCTCCCCCGGATCGACGACATCGACGAGACGTCCGGCGCGGTCGCAATCCAAACCGACATGCTGCAACACGTCGGGGGCGTCCCACTCCACCAACTTGGGGCCGACGACGGCGGCATTCGAACGGAACGCTTCGTCGACGAGGCGCGAGACGGCTTCAGGTCGCAGGGCGACGTCATCGTGGAGAATGAGGAAGAACCCGTCCCGCCCGTCGACGAGCGACATGGCTTGGTTGGCGACCGGACCAAAGCCTGGATTGCCCTCCACCGTTCGCACCAAAGCCGACGGGAACTCGGCTCGAATGCGGTCGCCAACAGTCGGAGACGTCGTGCCAGTCAGGAGGGCAACGAGGCGCACATCGGGGTAGTCCTGGGCGGCGAGGCTGGCCAACGACTGAGAGAGCCACTCTCCTGGCTCGTGGACGACCATGACCGCCACGACCGGTGGGGCAACGGTCGGGCGCTCCGCTGTGGGAATCGTCACGACGGTCACATTCTACCGATGACCAGTGTCACAAACAGCCGCATGCGCTGTGCTTGCAAAAGTTAGCAGATGTCGTTAGCGTTTCTTACGGGTCGTCGACCCACTTCAACAGAAAGAGCAACACATGCCCGCACTCAAGATCAGCAACCCGCTCAAATCACTCGACCTCACGGCGTTCGACGTTCGCAAACTCGACGTGCGCAAGTTGTCGACCGACGTGCGGGACCGCGCCGAAGACATCACCCAGGACATCGTCCGCCACCTCCCCATCGAACAAGCCCGCAAGGCTGTCGCGCCGGCCGCCAAGATCGCTCGCGACGCAGCGTATGTCGCCGTCGGCTTCGGCGTCATCGCAACGCAGCGCGTGAACGCGCGCCGCTACGACTTGCGCGAGCGCGTCGAAGGCGTGCAGCAGCGCATCAGCGAAGTCGCTCCAAGAGTGCGCGACGAGGCCCAGGCCACTGCACAGCGCGTCATCGACGAAGCATCCCAGAAGGTTCGCGAGTTGGTCGAGCGTCGCAAGCACGTCGCCAACACAGAGAACACGGTCGCCTAAGACCGCTTTCAACTTCAGCCGCGCACGACGCGGCGCAACATCGAGCGAGCCGAGGTGAGTAGCCTCGGCTCGCTTGGTGTTTCTGGCCCGATCATCGACTGACGGCGGTCTCGTCTCCCCCGATTCACCGGAAGTGTCGCCCGACGCCTCAGCCCGTTCTGCACTGCCCTCGGGCAGCTTGACCATTGGCGCGGGGCTGCTCATCGGCGGCGTCTCCATCTACGTCTTTTTCCGGCTCGGCCAAGAAGCACTCGGACAGGACGGATTCAAGCCGATCGTCTCGCTGTGGTTCGTGATGTTCGCACTGGTACCGGGCTTCTTCTTGCCGCTCGAGCAGGAGATCAGTCGCGCAGTCGCCCACCGGCGCGCGCTCGGCGACGGCGTGCGGCCCGTCATCCGCAAAGTCATGCCGGTAGCAGCAGGTATCACTGGTGCATTGATATTGACCGCCGCGTTGCTGCGCAATCGATTCACCAACGATTTTTTCGAGGGCTCTGCAGTCGTGACGCTGGCGCTCATGATCGCACTCGTCGGATACGCACCGTTCCACATCGCGCGCGGCATTTGCTCGGGCCTCGGGCACTTCCGCACCTACAGCACGATGATTGCACTCGACGGACTCCTCCGCGTCGTCTTGTGTGCGGCGTTTCTCCTCGCAGGCATCGACAACGTCGGCCCGTATGCGCTGATGGTTGCGGTCGTGCCAATCGCCATCGCGCTCGGTGCGTTCGGCTCGGGACGCCTGCGCAGCACCGACGGCTCGCCTGCAACATGGGCTGAACTCGCCCCGAACCTCGGCTGGTTGCTGCTCGGCACCTTATGCGCCGGCGCGCTCATCAACGCAGGGCCGCTCACCGTCGACATTCTCGGCGAGGGCAGCGAGCCAGAACTCGTGACGAGATTCGCGAATGCCGTGTTGCTGGCGCGCGTGCCCCTTTTTTTGTTCCAGGCGGTTCAGGCGGCCATGTTGCCGCGGCTGGCCCGACTTGCAGCGCTCGGCGACTCGACGGAGTTTCGTGCCGTCTTGCGAAGATTGTTCGTGTTGGTGGGCGGTGTCGGCGCGATCGGCGTGATCGGGGCCTTCGTTGCCGGTCCGTGGGTGCTCGAACTGGTCTATGAAGGCGGCATTGACCGCCGCACCATCACGCTGCTCGCGTTCGCGAGCGCTGCATACATGCTCGCCGCTGCGTGCGCACAATCCGTGCTCGCCATGTCGGGTCACGTCTACGTTGCGATCGGCTGGGTGACGAGCTTCTGTGCGTTCGTCGCGACAGCGGCGTGGTCAAGCGACGACTTGTTCTTGCGAGTGGAGCTTGCGTTGATCACCAGCGCCGTCGTGGCGCTCGCAGTGTTCGCCGCCGGATTGAGGACTTACTTCGCGCGCTTGGCTTCGAGATTGATGTCGTGACGAACCATCATCTCGACGAGCGTCGGGAAGTCGACTTCGCGCTTCCAGCCGAGCGTCTTCTCGGCTTTTGACGCGTCCCCCACGAGCAAGTCGACTTCTGCCGGGCGGAAGTACTGCTTGTCTTGTCCGACGTACTTGCGCCAGTCACCGAGCCCAGCGCACTCGAATGCGAGTTGGAGGAACTCCGTGATCTCGTGCGTCTCACCCGTGGCGATGACGTAGTCATCTGGCGCGTCTTGCTGGAGCATGAGCCACATCGCCTTCACGTAGTCGCCCGCGTAGCCCCAGTCGCGCTTGGCGGCCAGGTTGCCGAGCAACAACTTGTCTTGCAGACCAAGTTTGATGCGGGCCACTGAGCTGCTGATCTTGCGGGTGACGAACTCATAGCCACGCCGCGGGCCTTCGTGGTTGAAGAGGATGCCCGACGATGCGTGAAGGCCGTACGACTCGCGATAATTCACGGTCATGTGGTGACCGAACACTTTTGCCACGCCGTATGGCGAACGCGGATGGAACGCCGTCAGTTCGGTCTGCGGAATCTCGCGAACCTTGCCGTACATCTCAGACGACGAGGCTTGGTAGAAGCGGATCGAGTTGTTCTTCTCGCCGCCGACGAGCCGAATCGCCTCGAGCATGCGCAGTACGCCGAGACCAGTCACGTTCGACGTGAGTTCGGCCTGCGTGAACGAAATTGCGACGAACGAAATGGCACCGAGGTTGTAGATCTCGTCGGGTTGCACGCTGCGCAACGCGGCAACGAGGCTCGCGAAGTCGGTGAGGTCGCCGCTCACGATGCGGATGTACGGGAACTCATCGAGCAGCGGGCCGATCTTCGGGTTGTTCTGGCCCTTCATGAGGCCGTACACCTCGTAGCCCTTTTCGTGGAGGAATTCAGCGAGGTGCTGACCGTCCTGGCCGGTGATGCCCGTGATGAGCGCGCGTGGCATTGCGATAAGGCTACTCGTACGCTCAATCGGGTGACGCGAAGCGACGACGTGTTGGTCATCGCGGGCGGTGTCGGTGCCGCTCGATTCTTGCGCGCACTGCGACTGAGCAGTGCTGCACGCGGGGTGACAGCGATCGTGAATACCGGTGACGACACCGTGGTGAACGGATTGCACGTCTCGCCCGACATTGACACCGTCATCTACACCTTGGCGGACGCCATCGACCCCGAGCGCGGCTGGGGTCTGCGCGACGAATCCTGGACAGCGATGCAGGCGCTCCCCCGTTACAAAGCGGCGCGCAGCGCGGGTTCATCTGCACCGAACGATTGGTTCAACCTCGGCGACCGCGATCTTGCCACTCACCTGTACCGCACCGCGCGCTTGGCGGAAGGCGCGACTCACAGCGAAGTCACGAGCGAGATTGCCCGGGCGTGGAACGTCGGCTTTCGCATCGTGCCGATGACCAACGACAGGGTCTCGACTCGGGTCGTGCTTGCACACGACGCGACTTCATACGACGGCCACGCCTACCGAAAAGGTGAGACGATCTCGTTTCAGGAATACTTCGTGCGGCTGAGGCACAACGTGGCGGTGGAACGCGTGGTGTTCGACGGCATCGAAACGGCGCGAGCCAACTGCATCGACGGCATCCGCTCTTCGGGCCTGATCGTCATCGCACCGTCGAACCCGGTCGTGTCGATCGGCCCCGTGCGAGCGCTGCGCGGGGTGGACGACTCGCTCGCGTCACGACGCAGTGCTGTCGTCGGCATCTCTCCGATCATCGGTGGCGCTGCGCTGAAAGGCCCGGCCGACCGCATGCTGCGCGAACTCGGAATGGAGCCGAGCGCCCTCGGAGTCGCCCGCTTGTACGCCGACATCTGCGGGATCTTCGTCATCGACTCGGTCGACGCAGCGTTGAAGCCGAAGATCGAGGCCCTCGGAATGCGATGTATCGTCACCGACACGATCATGAAGCAAGATTCAGTCGCTCGCGCACTCGCGCTGACCGTGCTCGGTTCGGTCGCCTGATGTCACGGCTCACGGCCTGGGGCGTCGTCGGCTTTCCTGAGGTGAAGCCAGGCGACCTGCTCGCCGACATGATCGTCGACGCATGCCGAGCCGAACCCAACGGCCCGCTTTTCGACCGAGACGTGCTCGTCGTAACGCAAAAAGTGGTGAGCAAAGCCGAGGGACGAATCGTCGCAGTCAATCCCGATGACCCGCTCAGCCACAAGGCACTCGTCGAACAAGAAGCCGTTCGCATCGTGCGGCGGCGCGGCGACCTCATCATCACGGAGACCGAGCACGGCTTCGTGTGTGCCAATAACGGTGTCGACCTCTCCAACGTCGAACGCGGCCAAGCGGCTCTCTTGCCGAAAGACTCCGACCGTTCCGCGCGACGCATTCGCGACGTGGTGAAAGCCCGGCTTGGTGTCGAGGTCGGCGTCATCGTGAGCGACACGTTCGGGCGGGCATGGCGAAAGGGCCTGACCGACGTGGCAATCGGCGTCGCAGGCATTGCCGCAGTGCTCGACTTGCGGGGCACACCCGACGCGCTCGGGCGGGTGATGCAGGTGACTGAGGTCGCGATTGCCGACGAATTAGCGAGTGCCGCGGAATTGGTGATGGGCAAGTCAGCAGGAATACCAGTAGCCGTGGTGCGCGGTGCAGATGCCTCGTGGTTCCGCGAGGCGTCGGTGCAAGAACTCGTGCGACCGCCGCAAGAAGACTTGTTCCGCTGACCCTTCGCGCAATCAGCCCGCGCGCGGCAGCGCCTCAGTCAGCGATGAGTTGGTCGCTCACGACTGCGTTCTCTGCGACTGCACCCATCACCGAACAGTTGGTGACTCGAGCATTCGCCCCGATCACCGCATTCGGGAAGATGACCGACGACGAGACGATCGCTCCGGGAGCAATCTGCGCGCCGGCCCCGACGACGCTCTCTGTCACTCGCGCCGATGATGCGACGCGAGCCGCAACGTGCACTGCGTCTTCGCGGTCGTGGCGTCGACCATCGATGAGATCAAGGTTGGCGCGTCGGTACGAGTCCGGGCGACCAGCATCGAGCCAGTAGTCGTCAGTCGGGTACGCAAAGAGCGCCCCGCGGCGGACCATCTCCGGAAACGTCGCACGCTCGATGGAAAGCGGCGCATCACCGGGCATCAGCGAGAGCGCTGACGCCTCGAGCACATACGTGCCGGCGTTGACGTGGCGGCTCGTCGACGTGCCGGGAGCCGGTTTCTCGACGAACCCGCGAACCTTGTGCGCGGCCGACTTCTGACCCGAAACGTTCGCGGCGGCGGAACTCTTGCCGGTTGCTTCGAACTCGACGAGACCGTATTGAGATGGGTCGTCGACAGGCGTCAAGTGAATGGTCGCCATCGCACCCTCGTGCACGTTCAGTGCGTGCTGCGCGACGAGCGAGGAGACAGAAAGGTCCGTGACGATGTCACCGTTGGCGACGACGAACGTCTCGCCGCGTTCGTGCAGACCGGCGGTGCGTGCCGCGAAGCCGATGGCTCCGGCGGTGTCGAGTGGCGAGTCTTCTATGGCGTAGGTAAGCCGCACACCTGCACAACGTGCTTCGGGAAAGGCTCGGATGAACGGCTCAGGTTTGAAGCCCAGCGCGAGTACTGCTTCAGTGACACCGCCGCGCGCAAGGTGCACCATCAACCACTCGAGAATCGTGCGCTGGCCGAGCGGTAACAGCGGTTTGGGAATCGTGTTGGTGAGCGGTCGCAGCCTCGTGCCAAAACCACCGACGAGGACTACGGCGTGCATGCCGCGGGCGTCTTACTCGCCGGAGTTGACGAGCAGCGCCACTTCGCTCGCTGCCGGCGGCTGGTCGACTTCGGTGCCGTCTGGTGCAAACACCAGCGCGACGGCGAGACCGTCGTTATTGAGTCGCACCGAGTCAAGGTTGGCGATGGACGTCTTGCGGGACGGATCAGTTCCTTCGACATCCCATGTGTCGACGAAGAGCGAACCGCCCTTGCCGTCGCATGCATCAGTGGACTCGGTCAGCTTCGCCCCACCGTTGATGGATTCGGGGAACGACAACGAGTCGCCGGTCACTTTGATCGAATACAAGTCGAGTACGGCCGACAAACGGGCGCGGCGCTGGCCGCTCAACACTTGCGGCTGCCACTCAACGACGCCAGGTTTGCCGCTGACGAGCGAGGCACCCTCCTGCACTTCGGCAAGATCGCTGAGCACCGCGGAGTCCGGCAATGAAACCCAGTCATCGCATACATAGACGCCGAACGACAGGAAATAGGTCGCATTCGTGATATCGGCGGCAGAACGGTCCTGCAGGGTCTGACGGGAGTATGCAATGAGCGCCGCGCCGAGCGCGAGCACCACGATAATGACGGTCGGGAACACCGAGCCGCCACTCAGGCGGATGCCGCGCGGACCGCGGGTCTTGCTCTTCTCGGCGAGGCGGGCGATTTTCTTGGCAGACGACGTCACGAGTTGGTCAGGCTATCGGGCACGAGACGCGCATACGCCTGCGCCGCGTCGCGAGCACTGGGATGTCGCTCAATGAACGTACGACCCGCGCGGCCGTATGCGGCGCGCCGATCAGCATCAGCGACCAGTCGAGCGAGTGCATCGGAGAGCGACTCGACATCGTCGGGCTTCACGCACACGCCGGCACCAGCGCGCACGACGGTGCGTTCGATCTCAGAACCGGCATCCACTGCCGCCACGATGCACCGGCCCGCTGCGAGGATCGCGTACACCTTCGACGGCACGCTCACGGCAGCGAGGCCCGCACGCAGCGGCACTACGTGAATGTCGGCTGTGGCGAGCACTTCCGCCAGACGTACTTCTGGTTGGTAATCACCGAAATGCAGGTTGTGCACGTCGCGCGCGCGGACCCGCAAATCAGAGAGTGCCGATCCGGCGCCGTTGATCACGAATGACACATCGGGCAAGCGTCGCGCTGACTCGACGAGCGTCTCGAGCGACTGCGAGAAACCGACGTTGCCCGCGTACATCACGACGATCTCGTCACCCAAACCGAGTTGTTTTCGATACGAGGTCATTCGATCGAGAGGCGTGACGTTCACGGTGTCGGCAAAGTTCTCGATGACGTGCACGCGACGAACGTACCGAGACGACAATTTCGCTTGCACGTTGCGTTGCAGGTCGGACGACAACACCACGACTGCCGACGAGCGGCGATATGTGAAACGCTCGAGCCACGACGCGAGCGCGATCAGCACTCGGTTCTTCACTGCTCCCGTCTTCACAACGGCGTCGGGAAACACGTCTTGCACGTTGAAGATGAGCCGAGTTCTTCGGGCGAGTGCCACCAACCAGCCCACGAGACCGAGGGTCAGCGGCGGCGACATGGCGATGACCGCATCGACTCGCGCAAAGCGCCGACCCGAGCCTCTGGCGACCATCGCGCAGCCACCTGCAATCACGCTGAACGCGAGGAATGCCACAGCTCGTGCCACCAGATTGGACTTTGACTTCGCCGGAAACGGATGTACTCGCGTGATCGAGCCCCAGTCGGTGATCTCACGCCGCACGAGTCGTCCGCGCCACGATGCTTCGACCTCGTGATTCCGGTACCACGGCAGCGCGGTCACAACGTGCACTTCGTGACCGAGAGCCGCCCACTCGGCGACGAGTTGGGTCATCACCCTGCCCGTCGGCGCGATATCCGGCGCAAAGTGCGGGCACAGCACGACGAAGCGTTTCGGTCGCGGGTTCATGCTTGCTTCCGTCGCTCGTTCACGCGGTCTCCCCTGCGGTCATGCGGTACGCCGCGGCGAGGTCGCGACCAGAGTCAACTGCCCGGAAGTGTGCGGACCTCGCGATGCCGCGGGTGCGCCACAGGTCGCGATGGGCGAGAGCCTCGTCGACGGCGTGAGCCCACGCGGCAACCTCCAGCGGCACGACCTGACCGGCGTCACCGACGACTTCTGGTAGCGCCGTCTGGTTCGACGCGATCACCGGCGTGCCGAGTGCCATTGCCTCGATGACGGGCGCACCGAAACCTTCGTAAGAACTCGGAAAGACGAGCGCAGCAGACATCGTCAATAGACCGTCTCGGTCTGCGTCATTCAGTCGACCGACGAGCTTCATGCGATCGACGAGCCCCGTCTCGGCAATCCGTCGTTCCAACGCTTCATGGGCACGACCTTGTCCACCGGCACACACCACCTGCACGTCGCGAGTGCGCAACGGACCGGCGAGGAGCTCGCAGAGAAAGAGGTGGTTCTTGTGCGGGTGAGTGATCGCCGGATAGGCGAGCACATGGGCGGCGGTGAGACCGAAGCGCGACCGGAGTTGCTGTTCGCTCGTTCGCGCGGTGCCGAGGTGCGCTTCTACGCCGTGGCGGACGACGCTCACCTTTCCCGCCTGCACTCCGAGCCGTTCGATGACGGTGCTGCGCACGAATTCGCTAGGCACAGCGACGTGGCGAGCCCGCTTGGCAGATGCTGGAATGCGCGACGAGAGGTACGCATGTTTCACGCGGGAGAAATACTGCGGGTACTCGAGGTATTGCAGGTCGTGAATGGTGAGCAGCACCGGCTGAGGACTTCTCGGCGGAACCGTTCCGCCGCCGTGATGCACGATATGCGCGCCGCGAGCGTGCGACGCGAGCCAGGTCGACTCGGCAAGCACTCGCAGAGGACGGATGCCCTGCGCGGAATTGGACTCGTGGACAGATGCAACGTCAGCAAGTTGTGGGTGCGATGCCGCAAAACCACGCGGAGCGTAGACGTCGACGGCGAATTCTTCGTTCGTCGCCTCACGGAGGCCCGAGAGTTGTCGCACGAGATACTGCTCCGAGCCGCCGACCTTGCCGGCACGGCACCACAACATGTTCACTGCGACTCGCTTCACCGTGCACCTCCGCAAGCGCAGTGCAACTTCATCGTCGCGCACCAATCTGCACGGCATCGCAATATGCGCGCACGACGAGACTCGCCGTTGCGTCCCACGTCGCACCTTTCGCGCGCTCGCGACCCAGTTGTGACAACTCGCTGCGACGCGACAACGCATCTTGGATACCCGCGGCGATGGAGTCGACGTGCAGCGGATCGACGAGCACCGCGGCGCCTCCGGCGACTTCTTCTGTCGAGGTGCCGCTGCTCGTCACGACGGGCACGCCTTGCGACATCGCCTCAAGCACCGGCAGACCGAAACCCTCCATCAGCGACGGATAACACAATGCCGTCGCCCCGGCATACAGAGCGCTCAGATCTCGCGGTTCGACGTGACCGATGAACTTCACATTGGCAGACGCCGCCATTCGTGCGGCAAGATTTTCATCTCCCCAACCGGCGGCACCGGCGACGACGAGCGGGGGCACACCAGAACCGAGCGACCGATGCGCTTCGAGCAAGCGCGGCAGATTCTTGCGCGGCTCCAGCGTGCCGACGAACAACAGGTACTCAGCAGGCAGTTCGAGCCTGGTGCGTAGGTCTGCGACCTGAGTCATGGACGCGGCCTGCATGCGCACACCGAGCGGCACCAACCGCAGGCGATCGACGGCAAAACCGTTCGCTGCGCAGTCGTCGAGGGTGGCGCGTGACGAGCACAAGACCAGCGTGGCCCGTCGGCGCACCACATCGAGAGAACGTGCGAACACTCTTTGCCCACGAGCAGTGAAGAACTGCGGATGGCGCAAGAACGCCAAATCGTGCACGGTGACGACGAGGGGAAGATCGGGCGACGACGCGAATGGAATGATGCTCGAGGCGTGCTGCACGTCGACTGGCCCCGTGGCGGTCTCGACGCGTGGCCAACGAAGTCGCAACGAAGTCTCCACGAGAAGCGGCCCGCCGACGGGGAGATGCTTCACCTCGACTGAAGGCTCGTAACCCTGGGTCGCGGGAGAACGATGACGCCCAGCGACACCGACCACTTCGACGTCGTCGCGCGCGGCCAGCGCCCGACCGAGCTCGACTGCAGCGATGCCCGTACCGCCCGGACTCTCGCGCCAGCACTGCTCGAAGGTGAGCGCCACGCGCACACGACTCATCTACTCCATTCTGTCGGTGGTCGCTCGCATACGCTGGAGTCGCCGTGAGCGTTCCGCGCACCAATCCGTCGTTCTGGAAAGACCGCGCCGTCGTCGTCACTGGCGGCGCCGGATTTCTCGGCAGCCACGTGGTCAGGCGACTCACGTCATTCGGTGCGAAGGTCGTGGTGCCACGCCATGCCGAGCACGATCTCACCGAACACGGCGTGGCAGAGCGGTACTTTGCTTCGCACCGACCGAGCCATGTCATTCACCTCGCGGCGCGCGTCGGCGGAATCGGGTACAACCAAGCCGAGCCTGCGCCGCTCTTTCTCGACAACTTGCAGATGGGCCTGAACGTGATCGAAGCGGCGCGCTCCGCCGGCGTCGAGAAGACGACGATCCTCGGCACGGTGTGCAGTTATCCGAAGTTCACTCCCGTGCCCTTCCGCGAAGAATCGATCTGGGACGGCTACCCAGAAGAGACGAACGCCCCGTACGGCATCGCCAAGAAAGCGTTGCTCGTGCACGCACAGGTGAACAATCAGCAGTACGGTCAGCGGTTTGCGTTCGTCATCCCTACCAACTTGTACGGGCCGGGTGACAAGTTCCACGAGTCCGTCTCGCACGTGATCCCTGCGCTCATCAAGAAGTGCGTCGAGGCAAAGGAGCGCGGTGTCGACAAGGTGCACGTCTGGGGTACCGGAGCCGCCAGCCGCGACTATCTCTTCGTGAGCGACGCCGCTTCGGCGATCGTGCTCGCGGCCGAGCTGCACGACGGAACGGAGCCGATCAACCTCGGCAACAACCGCGAGATCACGATCCGGGAGACCGCCGAGACCATTGCCCGAGTCGTCGGATTCGACGGCGACCTCGTGTGGGACTCGACCAAACCCGACGGCCAACCGCGCCGGCGAGTCGATGCGTCACGTGCAGAATCTGCGATTGGATGGCACGCGAACACGTCGTTCGAAGACGGCCTGCGCGAGACGGTCGCGTGGTACCTCGCCAATCGCGCGCTCGCCGAAGCCGCCCCACGCTGACGTGAGTCTTCCTCCGTCGCAGTTTCCGCCACCCGACCCGCAGCACGACTTGCCGTACAGCGAACCGCGATCGCGACGGCAGCAACGGCGCGCGAGGCGAGAAGAGCCGCGAATTCCGTTCGAGTTGCACCGTCCGTCGCGACGGTTCACTTCGGCTCCGCCGTTCGTCGCGAGCAACATGTTGATCGCCATCAACGTCGGCATCTTCATCTGGATGACCCTCGGCGAAGTCGGCTCGGTCATGTTCGGCAGCACGGAGAGCGACCGTGCGATGAGTTTCGTCATTTCGCGGGCGTTCTTGGTACAAGGTGAGTGGTACCGCCTGATTTCATGCGGTTTCGTGCACTTCGGCGTCATCCACATCGGCTTCAACATGTTGCTGCTGTACCAGCTCAGTCGTCTCCTCGAACCCGTCATCGGGTCGTTTCGATTCTCGTTGCTGTACTTCGCTTCGTTGCTCGGCGGCTCGCTCGGTGCCCTGCTCTTGTCGCCCGATGCGGCAACGGGTGGTGCGTCGGGTGCGGTATTCGGCCTGATGGCAGCAAGCGTCGTCGGCGTCGGACAACGCGGTGTCAACCCGCTGCGCACCGGCTTGGGCGTCACCTTTGCAATCAACGTGCTCTTCACCCTCGCGGTGCCCGGCGTGTCGGTGGGCGGGCACTTCGGCGGCGCAGCCGTCGGTGCGCTCGTCGGCGCGCTCTCGCTGGCGCCGCGGTCGTGGCGCGTACCGGCATGGGCGAGCATCGTCGTGCCGCTCGCGGCGAGTGCTGCGTGCGTCGCCGTCGCCGTCGCGTTCGTCGTCGGATGAGCGCATGAGCATTGTGGCGTCGACCGTGCAGACATCGACCACCGCGCCGGTCGAGACGACGCGCCCCGACGTCGAACGCATCCCGCAGACCGGAGATCCGGAGTGCGCGCACATCGTGAAGACGAACGACGACGAGTCGGCCGCGGCGAAAGTTTTGCAGGCGCGCATCGAAGGCACGCCTCTCGAAGCATTGTGCGGTCATCGTTGGGTTCCGTCGCGCGACCCGAAACAATTGCCGCTGTGTGCGAAGTGCAAGGACATCTACGACACATACCGCGCCTTCAACGACGGCCTCAACGAGACGCCGAGCGACTAGCAACCAACGACTAGCGAAAATCGCGCGAGGCCATGCGAATCGGCACGCGCAGCTCAGTGAACTGCTCCCCGATCACGTTGACCACGCCTTCTGCGTACTCCACACGACCGCGCACGAGCAGCGCACTCGCCCGCCGCAATACCTCCGCGTGGCGCACCCAGCAACCGCGCGAGCACAGCACGTTCATGAGCCCCGTCTCGTCTTCGAGGCTGAAGAACGTAGTGCCCTTGGCGGTCATCGGCCGCTGACGGTGGGTGACCACGCCGGCGACGAGCACACGAGCCTCCCGTTCGCGGGCGGCGAGTTCGTTCAGTTCTTGCGCGGTGAGCACGCCGAGTTCACGCAGCGAGTCGCGCAAGAACGTGGTCGGGTGGCCGTCGGGTGACACCCCTGTCGACCACAAGTCGGCGACTGCTTCTTCCACCGGTTGCATACCGGGCAGGCGCGGCGTCGAGGTGGTGACGACACCCGCCAGCCGGTCGGGCGAAGACTCCACGATGGCGCCGGCGTTCCACAACGCGGTGCGTCGCGACACGTCGAACGACTCGCCGAACACCCCGGCAGTGGAGAGTGCCTCGAGTTGTTTCACGGAGATCCCCGGCACGCGACGCACGAGGTCCTCGACGTCGTTGTACGGTCGCGCCGCTTCGATGCGCAAGGCGAGATCGTCGCCGATGCCGCGCACCGAACCGATGCCGAGCCGAACCGCGAGACCACCGGTCGAATGCGCATCGGGCTCGAGCCACGCGCCGGCACGCGATGCGTTGATGTCGGGCGTGCGCACGACGACGCCGTGGCGCCGCGCATCCTGCACCAGCGTGTGCGGCGACCAGAACCCCATGGGTTGGGAGTTGATGAGCGCGGCGCAAAAGATCGCCGGCTCGTGCAACTTGATCCACGACGACGAATAGACGAGGTACGCAAAGCTCACCGAGTGGCTCTCGGGGAAGCCGTAGTTGGCGAATGCCGCCATCTTGTCGTAGATCTCGTCGGCGATCTCGCCGGTGATGCCGCGCTGCGCCATGCCGGCGTACAGGCGGTCGCGCAACCGCGTCATGCGCGCCCGCGAGCGCTTCGACCCCATCGCTTGGCGAAGCTCGTCTGCTTGAGACGGCGTGAAGCCGGCGACATCGATGGCCATCTGCATGAGTTGTTCTTGAAAGAGCGGCACGCCGAGTGTCTTGCCGAGACTGTTCTCTAACAGCGGATGCAGATACGTGACGGGTTCTTGTCCGTTGCGACGGCGGATGTACGGGTGCACGGAGCCGCCCTGGATGGGCCCCGGGCGGATGAGCGCAACTTCGACGACGAGGTCATAGAACCGGCGCGGCTTCAGGCGCGGCAACGTCGACATTTGCGCGCGCGACTCCACCTGGAACACGCCGACACTGTCGGCGCGGCACAGCATCGCGTACACCTCGTCTTCTTGCGGAATCTCCGCCAAGTCGATGCGACGACCGCGGAACTCTGCGATGTAGTCGATGGCGCGGTGCAACGCCGAGAGCATCCCGAGGCCGAGCAGGTCGAACTTGACGAGATTCACCGCCGCACAGTCGTCTTTATCCCACTGCAGCACGCTGCGGCCCGGCATCGTCGCCCACTCCACCGGGCACACTTCACTGACGGGTCGGTCGCAGATGACCATGCCTCCGGAGTGGATGCCGAGATGGCGCGGTGCGTCTTGCACTCGTTGCGCCAACTGCACCACCAGATCGGGCACGGTCACTTCGCGCTGGTCTTTGACTGGGCTCCACGAGTCGAAACGGCGACTGAACGCGTCTTGGTCGGTGGCGCAGTAGCCGAGGGCGCGCGACATGTCACGCACCGCAGAACGTGCACGGTACGTGATGACGTTGGCGACCTGCGCGGCACGCAGGCGGCCGTAGCGCTCGTACACGTATTGGATGACTTCTTCGCGGCGATCGCTCTCGATGTCGAGGTCGATGTCGGGCGGCCCGTCACGCTCGGCGGACAGAAACCGTTCGAACAACAACCCGAGCGACACGGCGTCGGCCTTAGTGATGCCGAGCGAAAAACACACCGCGCTGTTTGCTGCACTACCGCGACCCTGGCAGAGGATGTCGTTGCGTTCGCAGAACTGCACGATGTCCCACACGACGAGGAAGTAACCAGCGAAACCGAGTTGCTCGATGACGTCGAGTTCGTGGTCGATGGTGCGCCATGCGCGTGAGCGCAACGAAAGGTCTTCGTGCGTACCGAACGGACGCTCGCCGTAGCGGCGACGGCCGCCTTCTGCGACGAGACGTCGCAAGAACCGGATCTCTGAGAGCCCGTCAGGGCACG
Source organism: Actinomycetota bacterium (assembly GCA_041180605.1). Classification (GTDB taxonomy): domain Bacteria; phylum Actinomycetota; class Acidimicrobiia; order Acidimicrobiales; family Ilumatobacteraceae; genus F1-60-MAGs027. The sequence continues at coordinate 42,712 of JBEGRF010000016.1, forward strand.
GATACGGCGGCAGGCGCGGCGCGATGAGCGACAAGTCAAACGCAGCAGCACGACCGATTTCGGCGGCACGTTCCACCGCACCCGGATAACGAGCAAACCGACGACGTTGTTCTGCTGCACTGCGCAAGCACGCGCCGGCGGCAGGCGGTAGGCGCGGGTCGAGTTCGTCGAGGCTGCAGCGATGGCGCACTGCGGCGAGCGCGCACGCCAGCGAATGATCGGCGGGCACGGCGTACGACACGTCGTTGGTGGCGACGACCCCGACGTCACATTCGGCGGCGAGTGCGACGAGTGCGTCGTTGCGCCACACGTCGAGCGGGTCACCGTGGTTCCACACTTCGACGAGTACGCGATCGCGACCGAACGCATCCATCATTGACTGCAGCGCGCGACGCGCCGACGACGGACCAGACTCGTGCAACGCGCGCACCAACGGGCCGTCGTGCGCCCCAGTGAGCACGAAGCACTCGCCGCGCACGCGTTGCGCGAGCGACTCGACGTCGAACACGGGTTGCGACTTCGACCCGCGGAGTTGGCCGTCGGTCAGGGCCTGCGACAAGGCGACATAGCCAGAGGGGCCGTCGGCGATGACGACGATTTCGCCGCTCATGTCTGTGCTCATGGGGCGAATGCCACCGCACGAGATCTCGGCACCGAACACCGTGCGCACGTCTGCTTCGCGTGCCGCCTGCGCAAAGCGCACCACACCGTAGAACCCGTGGCGGTCGGTGAGCGCGAGTGCGCCGAGCCCGAGTTGGCTGGCTACTTCAACGAGTCGCTCGGGTGACGATGCGCCGTGCAGGAACGAAAACTGCGAACGGCAGTGCAACTCGGCATAGCAGTACGACTCGGCATCGTCGGGCGGCGCAAGCGACACTCACTCACGATAGCGAACATATGTTCGCTCAGCGATCGCAAGACCGCCGAGCAAACCGACGTCGGCGATGACAAACGCCTCTTCGAACGAGAACCACCGCGCTTGCGCACTCTCACCCTCGCCCGGATGCGGATCATCGTCGCCGGCCAGCAACAAATACCGCACGTCGTAGTGCCGGTGCCCGCGCGGCCCGGGATGCACGTCGAGATGGATGAGTTGCGGCCCGTCATGCGGGTGCACAACCGCGAGACCCAACTCTTCTACCGACTCGCGCAGCGCGGCGGCAGACGGCTCTTCGCCGGCGTCGATGTGCCCGCCGGGTTGCAGCCACAGCCCGAGACGCTTGTGCACGTGCAACGCCACGCCACGGCGACCGACGACGATGGCCGACGCCGTCACATGACGCGCGTCAGTGTGCTCATCGAACGGATTCGCAAGTGTCGGAACGACCGAAAGAAACTCGGCGATGGATTCTCGTTCGCGATCATCAATCGGCGTCGCCCGCGCGAAGTGGGCGCACAATTCGCTCACCGTGCGAGGAGTGCCGGCAACCACGGCAGTCAAGGTAGTGGGTGGTGACGCTCGCGCGTCAGGCATAGATGGCGGCGAGTCGCCACACCTGCCGCTCGAGCACCGCCAACATCGCCCGCGATACGGCGACCTGTGGCATCGACGCATCACCGCGCCGATCGTCTCGTTGCCGCACCAGCAACTGCAACCGAACCGCGCGTCGTGCACGGCGGGAATCCCACCATCGTTCTTCGACGGGCCACGGCCCGGCCCATGCCACCACGTCGTAGGTGTCGTTGTCGATGCACACACGCGCAGGGTCGGCACTCATTGCGTGCCGCGCATCGACCACCACCGTGCGTCCGAGCGCATCGAGCACACGAATCTGCGGGGCGTTCGCTGCCGCATCGAACACGAGCGACGGCGCAGGCGAAGGCAAGGCACCGCGCCACTGCCCCGCCACAAGATCGATGGCATCACCGGCGGTGCGTCGTTCGAGATCCACCGCGTCGCTGCGCACGAACTGAAACGTTCGGGCAGGGTCGCGATCACCGCGCCACGCCGGCACCGTCACCGAGTCGGCACCGTTCATGTCGGCCACGCGTCGCACCGCGCGCTGGGCGTGGCGGTCACCGTCGCGCTCGCCACCCCACAACGCCGACTGGCGACCTGCGTTCACGATGAGTTGTTCAGGTGACAAGCGCACCATGACCACGCCGCTCGTCGGCGCGTCGTGGAGGATCCACCCGTCGAGCTGCCAGCGCAGGCTTTCGATGACTGCCCGCGCCGAGAAACCCTCGGAGCGGTACCACATTCGCTCGCTGCGTTCGCCGTGGTCGGACTCGATCACGACGTGCAGCCGCACCATCGCCACACCTTGTACGCATAGATGGTCGATCAACTGCGCGGCCAATCCTTCGGTGGCATCCACCACCGTGTCGCGTGATTCGACCGGCCCGTCGAACTGCAGCAGGCACACGCGATCAGGCGGCGGCTCCCCCGCCAACGGCGGATGACGGTCGAGCCCGCGCGACAACCGCGAGAGATCGCGACCGAACGCACCGAAGCGGGCGACGAGATGCGCCTCTTCGAGTGCGGCAACGTCACCAAAGCGATACAAACCAAGACGCTCGAGCAGCGACACCACGTCGCGATACGACGCGACATCGTCAGCGCCCGGAACACCAGTACCGACCGTGCCGATTACTTCTACGCAGTCGATGAGTGCGCGAACCGGTGCGGTGGCGAGCCAGCGCGGCGACTCGTCAGCCGGCACGACGACCGGTTCCCCTGCACGCAGAGCATGTTGCGATGCGATGCCGGCTGCAAGCCGACCGTCGGCGATACCGACACCGAATGCCGCAGACGCATCACGGGCCGAATCGTTGCCTGCGCCGAGCACCGCACCCACCGCACTCGTCACCGCCGAGTGGATGAGCGCAGCAAGCGGTTGGTCGCCACCGACATATCGCGATGGCCCGCGCGTCGCAAAGACGATCACACCGGGCGAGGAGACTTCGACGAGCGGTGCGTGCGCGACGACCGCGCGAACGATCGGCTCGAACGCGCTGCGTGCACCGCGACCGAGCGCGGACGCGAACGACGACCAGTGCGGAAACTGGACGACTACGACACGCGTGGGGGCGTCGAGCATGGCGATGGCGTGCCCGACGACGTCGAGCATGGCAACATGATTGTTCGTTCGCGCGGCGAAGCACAGCGCCGGCCTGCGCAGCGCACCTGCACGGTGCGCTGCGTGATGTGCGAACCACCCTGCTCGATGCCCGACCAGGCGACGGTGTCGGCGTGCACGTCGAGGTCTGCAGCGAAGAGATCTAGGGCAAAGACGTCAGATGAGGCAGGTGACGACAACGTCGGCAGTTCGACGACGATCAACACCGCTTGTCGCGCCGTGATGCGCGTCTGCAAACGTCGTGCATCACTCGCGCTCAACGACGCGGGCGGCGCAACGATGAGCACATCGAACCCCTCGACGAGCGCGGCGACGGTGGTGATCCACTCGCGACTGGCACGCGGTGGTTGCGCCAGCACGATTCGTTCGACGGCGATGCCTGCTTCGACGGCGGCAGCGACCCCGAGAGCGGGCACGTCGACGATCGCCAACCACGAACCTGCACGAGTCGCCGCGGCACTCAACGCGAGCGCGGTGCTCAACGCAGCGTCGCCGCTGCAGGCGACGGTGCGACCGCGCACCAAGCCGCCCTCGGCAAAGAGTTCGGCAAGCGGGGCGACGACGGGCAACGGGGCGCGCAACGTGGGGGCGCCGAGACGGGTTCGTAGGTCGGTGGTCACCCCCTCACCATAGCGAACAGGTGTTCGCCCCAGCGAGGGACGCAATTACGCAGCAAACACTGCGGGGCGAGATGTTCAGGCGCCACGGGGCGCGATGTTCCGGCGCTGCGGTGCGGCTATGTGCGGGGCTATGAAGCGAGGTGCAGCAAACCGTAGACGAGCGACTCTTCCAGCGCCCGCCACGAGGCCTCGATGATGTTCGGCGACACGCCGATGGTCGTCCACGTGCGGTCGCCGTCGGTGGCATCGATCAACACGCGGGTGACGGCACCCGTCGCCGACGACGAATCCAGGATGCGCACTTTGTAGTCGGTCAGGTGCACGCGCGAGAGCTGCGGATATTTCTTCACCAGGCACGCACGCAGCGCAGTGTCGATCGCGTTGACCGGACCGTTGCCTTCCGACGTGTGCACTTCGCGCTGCTCTCCGATCCACACCTTGACGGTGGCTTCGGTGGTGAACGTGCCGTTGGTCGACTCGTCGGTGATGACGCGCATCGACTCCACGTTGAAGAACTCCTGCTGCCAGCCCGTGGCTCGGCGCATCAGCAACTCAAGCGATGCGTCTGCTGCCTCGAAGTGGTAGCCCTCGAACTCGAGGCGCTTCAATTCGTCCAAGATCGAGCTCAGCACCGCACCGTCAGCCTTCAAGCCCAGCTCTTCGGCCTTCATCGCGATCGTCGCACGGCCAGCCATCTCCGACACCAGGAAACGCGTGCCATTGCCCACCGAGTCGGGCGATACATGTTCGTAGGCATCCTTGGCGCGCGCGATGGCCGACACGTGCAGGCCGGCTTTGTGCGCGAACGCCGAGGCGCCGACATACGGCGCCTGCGGGTTGAGCGGACGATTCAACACTTCGGCGACATGGTTGCTCACCGCGGTGAGACGCTCGAGGTGCCCCTCGGGCAGGCACGTGAAACCCATCTTCAACTGCAAGTTGGGGATGATCGTCGTCAGGTTCGTGTTGCCGGTGCGCTCACCGAGGCCGTTGAGCGTGCCCTGCACGTGGCGCACACCGGCGCGCACTGCAGCAAGCGAGTTGGCCACCGCACAACCAGTGTCATCGTGGCAGTGGATGCCGATGACTGCATCGTTGCCGACATGCTGTGCAACCGCGGCGACGATGGACTCCACTTCGTGCGGCAGCGAACCACCGTTGGTGTCGCACAAGACGAGGTGCGTCGCGCCGTTGACGACTGCGGCTTCGAGCACGCGCAGCGAGAACTCGGGGTTGCGCTTGTAGCCGTCGAAGAAGTGCTCGAGGTCGACCATCACCATGCGGTCGTGGCTGCCGAGATACTTCACCGAGTCGGCGACCATCGCCACGCCTTCGTCGAGCGTGGTTTGCAGCGCGGTTTCGACGTGGTAGTCCCACGACTTGGCGACGATGCACACCGCCGAAGTCTCGGCATTGATCAGGTTGCGAAGGGTTGCGTCGTCATCCACCTTGCCTGCTGGTCGACGCGTGCTGCCGAAGGCGACCAGGCGCGAGGTGCCGAGTTTCAGTTCGCGCTTGGCACGGGCGAAGAACTCCTCGTCTTTGGGGTTGGCGCCGGGCCAACCACCCTCGATGTAGTGCACGCCGAGGTGGTCGAGTTGCTCGGCGATCCGCAGTTTGTCGATGACGCTCGCCGACACGCCTTCTACCTGCATGCCGTCGCGCAGCGTGGTGTCGAACACCTCGACATGGTTGGTGGGAAGCACGAGACGGGTGGGCATGGTGCGCTCGATTACTACTTGGCCAGCTCGCACCAGTGGGAGTACTTCTTTTCTTGGCCGCGCACTGCGCGACGGTACGCCTGACCGATTGCCATCGTCATCGGGCCCGGGCACGGAATCGCTCGGTCATCCACTTCGCGCACCGAGCCGACCTCGGCAGCGGTGCCGCATACGAAGATTTCTTCGGCAATGTAAAGGTCGCTGCGCGCGATGTTGTCGACGCGGATGTCAAAGCCGAGGTCGCGAGCGATGGTCATCACGCTGTTCTGCGTGATGCCTTCGAGAGCTCCGGCCGAGAGCGGCGGTGTGAGGATCTTGCCGTGGCGCACGACGAAGATGTTCTCGCCCGTGCACTCGGCGACGAGGCCGTTCGGTGCAAGCATGATCGCTTCGTCGTAGCCGGCTTTCAGCGCCTCGACTTTGGCGAGCGACGAGTTGACGTAGTTGCCGACGGTCTTGGCAGCCGGAGGCATGATGTTGTGGTCGTGACGTGTCCACGACGAAATCTTGGCGCGCACGCCCTTTTCCAAAGCGTCGTCACCGAGAAATGCGCCCCACGGCCAGCACGCGATAGCGACGTCGACTTTGCACGGCAGCGTGTTGAGGCCCATCTCGCCGTAGCCGTAGTACGCGATGGGGCGCACGTAGCACGACGACATGCCAGTCGAACGAACCGTCTCTTTCGTCGCGGTGACGAGCTCGTCGACTGAGTACGGCATCGGCATGCCGAGAATTTGTGCGCTGTTGTGCAGTCGCTTGATGTGGTCGGTGAGTCGGAAGATGGCCGGGCCTTTGTCGGTCTCGTAGGCGCGAATGCCTTCGAAGGTGCCGGTGCCGTAGTGCAGCGTGTGCGTGAGCACGTGGACCTTGGCGTCGGCCCAATCCACGAGCGAGCCGTTCATCCAGATTTTGGGTGTCGTTGTGATCGGCATCCAGGCTCCTTGCGGTGCTGTTTGACGCTATCTGTGGATGGTCGCGCGGGCGTCGGTCAGCCGTGCAAGCGACGGCAGATCTCGTCGCCGACAGAGATCGTCGAACCAGGCGGCGCGTCGGTGCACGCAGCGCGAATCTTGTCGGCGGCTGCCGATTCGCCGAGGTGATCGAGCATCAAGGCGGCCGAGAGAATCGCGGCGATCGGGTTGGCAACGCCCTTCCCGGCAATGTCGGGTGCCGAGCCATGCACAGGTTCGAACAGCGAAGGTCCGGTGCGGGCCGGATTCAAGTTCGCCGACGACGCAAGGCCGATACCGCCGCTCACTGCCCCGCCGAGGTCGGTGAGTATGTCACCGAACAAGTTGTCGGTCACGATCACGTCGTAACGATGCGGGTCTTGCACGAAATAGATGCATGCCGCATCGACATGGTTGTAGGCGGTGGCGATGTCTTTGTACTCGGCTGCGACTGCGTCGAACGTTCGCTGCCAGAGGTCACCGGCAAACGTGAGCACGTTCGTCTTGTGCACGAGGGTGACGTGCTTGCGCGGGCGCCCGCGCGCCAGATCGAATGCGTAGCGAACGCAGCGCTCTACTCCATGACGAGTGTTCACGCTTCCCTGGGTTGCCACCTCGTGCGGAGTGCCTTTGCGCAAGACGCCGCCTTCGCCCGCATACGATCCCTCGGTGTTCTCGCGGATGACGACGAACTCGTGGGGTTTGGTGTGGCCCGGCGCGGTACCAGCGAACGGTCGTTGATTGATGTAGAGGTCGAGAGAAAATCGCAGCTTGAGCAAGAGTCCGCGCTCGATGACGCCCGGCGGCACACCGGGCGTGCCGACTGCACCGAGCAGAATTGCGTCAAAGCCGCGCAACTTCTCCAGCGTCTCGTCGCTCAGCACTTCGCCGTCGCGCAGATATCGCGCTCCACCGAGATCAAAGAACGTCGTGTCGAGTTCCACACCAGCCGCGCGCACCACCTTGAGTGCTTCGGCGAGCACTTCGGGGCCGATACCGTCGCCGCCGATGACGGCAACTCGGTGTGATGCTGAGCGCGACGAGCGGGATGCGACACCGTTCACTTCATTCAGGCTACGGAAGCACCAGAAGTTCATCGTCCGAACACCGCGCATCGGTAACCTGACTTCGTGCCGAAGCATCGCGTTTCTGCCCTCGCCCTGGAGCGACTAAAGGCCGAGCACCTCGACCTCACCACTCGTGGTCGCATCGAGGTGGCCCAGCGCATCGGGCGCGCGCGAGAGATGGGCGACCTCAAAGAAAACGGCGACTATCACGCCGCCAAAGACGACCAGGGCCACATGGAAGCCCGGATCCGCCAGATCGAGGCCATCCTTGAAGACCACGAGATCGTCGAAGCCGTGAACGACGGCAAGGTGGCGGTCGGCTGCATCGTGACGATCCTCTACGACGGCGACTCCGCCGACCAGGCGGAGCGTTACCTCATCGGCCACATGGAAGAAAAACCGGCCGACCCGACGGTCAGCGTGATGAGCCCAAAGTCGCCGCTTGGCGCTGCGTTGCTCGGCACCGACGTCGGCGAGAAAGTGAAGTACAAAGCACCAAACGGGATGCTCTCTGTCAAGGTGATCAGCGTGGAGGCCGGCGGCTGACGTGATTCGCCGCACTCACCCCGCCCGAGACGGGTTTCCGCAAGGTCACGAAGTCGAACTCATCGGCCGTGGCCGCACGTTCGTACGCGAGGTCGCCGGGCCACGCGGTGCCCCGACGCTCATTCTGTTGCACGGTTGGACGGCGACCGCCGACCTCAACTGGTTCACCTGTTTTGACGCCCTCGGCGAACACTTCCGGGTGCTTGCACCCGACCACCGCGGTCACGGCAAGGGTCTGCGTCCGGCGAAAGGATTTCGCCTCGAAGATTGCGCCGATGACGTCGCCGCCATCGCCGACGTGTTCGGCGTGGGCACGTTCATCCCCGTCGGCTACTCGATGGGTGGCGCAATCGCGCAGCTCGTCGCGCAGCGTCACGAGCAACGAGTGCGCGGTCTCGTGCTGGCAGCCACTTCCGGATACTTCTCTTCGTCACGCGATGAGCGCCTCAACTTCCTCGGTCTCACCGGCTTGGCACGTCTGTCGCGCCTGACCACCGCCCAAGCCCGGTCGTGGGTGACCGAACAGATCTATCTGCAGCGCAAGACGCACTCTCTGGCCGACTGGGCGGCGCGACAGATCGCGAGCCACGACTGGCGCCACATACTCGAAGCCGGCAGCGCGATCGGCGACTTCGACTCCCGGCCCTGGCTGAACGAGTTGCAGATGCCCGGCGCGATGATCATCACCACCAACGACAAGGTCGTAGCGCCGCAACGCCAGGCAGAGTTGGCGGCGTCGCTCGCGATACCGACGGTGACGCACCGGGTGGATGCCGGCCACGACGCCGTGTTCGCAGCAAGGGATCGATTCGTGCCGTTGTTGATCGACGCGTGTCACCACGTCGTGCGACGCTCCGTCATCGTGTAGGTGATTCGTCGCCGCCAGCGTCACCACTCGTGTCGACCGACGCCGTGACGGCGTCGCGCCAGAGTTGTTCGACGGCGTCAGCAAGTGAACCTTTCGCATTTCCTGGGTCGGTGACCACTTCTTCTGGTTTGTCGGCGAAACGCAGCACGGAACCGACACCCCCGTCACCCACGACGACGAGCAGGCGCACGCGGCGGCGGCGCGGATGCACGCTCGGCGGCACGTCGTCGTCATTGCCGTCATCGACGGGGGCCGCCCACCCGCAGGTGAGCACTGCGGCGGCATCGAACATTCGCGCGATCGCGCTGCCGCGCGCCTCGAGCAACTCGTAAACGTCGCCGTGCTCGGCGAGAAACGAGATGCGCAACGCCCCGTCGGATTGCTTCTCCACTCCGAGTGGGTCGACGACGTTGATGCCGTAGAGGCGTGCTCGCTTCAGGTCGAAACCCGAGAGCGAGAGATTCAGGCTGTGCTCGACGCAGGTCGCCAAGGCAACCGGTGTAACGGTGGAAGTGTTCATACTCGGGTGTGTGCACGACACGCCCGTCTCGGCAGAATGGGACGGTGACTTCGGAGAGCCTCCCGCAAAAAGTGTGGGACCGCCACGTGGTGCACCGCGACGGCAACGGCAACGAGCTGCTGTACGTCGACTTGCATCTCGTGCACGAAGTGACGAGCCCGCAGGCATTCGACGGTCTGCGCATCAACGGCCGCCGCGTGCGTCGCCCCGACCTCACGGTCGCTACAGAGGACCACAACGTGCCGACCAAAGACATCCACCTTCCAGTGGCCGACCCGATCTCCGCCAAGCAACTCGATGTAATGCGCAAGAACGCCGCCGAGTTCGGTATCACGCTCTTCAAGATGGGCGACGCCGGCCAAGGCATCGTGCACGTCATCGGCCCCGAGCAAGGCCGCACACTTCCGGGAATGACGATCGTGTGCGGTGACAGCCACACCGCCACGCACGGCGCATTCGGTGCACTTGCCTTCGGCATCGGCACGTCGGAGGTCGAGCACGTGCTCGCCACTCAAACTTTGCCGCAGTCGCGACCCAAGTGGATGAGTGTGTCGGTCGACGGCGCGTTGCCCGCGGGCGTGACTGCCAAAGACATCATCCTCGCGATCATCGGTCGCATCGGCACCGGCGGCGGCATCGGACACGTCATCGAATACCGCGGTTCGGCGATTCGCGCGCTCTCGATGGAGGGTCGCATGACCGTGTGCAACATGTCGATCGAAGCGGGTGCGCGTGCCGGGCTCGTCGCGCCCGACGACACGACGTTCGCCTATCTAGAGGGTCGTGCCCATGCGCCGAGCGGCAAGAAGTGGGAAGCCGCGCTCGAGGATTGGCGAACGTTGCGCAGCGACGACTCGGCGCACTTCGACAAGAGCGTCTCGATCGACGCCGCTTCGCTCACGCCGCATGTGACCTGGGGTACCAACCCTGCGCAAGTCGCATCCATCGATGCGCGCGTGCCGTCACCAGACGATTTTTCTGACGCCACCGCGCGCGACAACGTCGCCCGGGCACTCGACTACATGGGGCTCACCGCTGGCACACGCATCCGCGACATCGCGGTCGACACGGTGTTCATCGGCTCGTGCACGAACAGCCGCATCGAAGACCTGCGCGCCGCCGCCGAGGTCGCGAGGGGTCGCAAAGTCAAGGTAAAGAGGGCGATGGTGGTGCCTGGCAGCCACGCCGTCAAGCAGCAAGCAGAGCGCGAGGGTCTCGACCGCATCTTCATCGACGCAGGCTTCGACTGGCGCGAGCCGGGGTGCTCGATGTGCCTGGCGATGAACCCCGACAAGCTCGCCCCGCAAGAACGAGCGGCGTCGACAAGCAATCGCAACTTCGAAGGCCGTCAGGGTCGCGGCGGTCGCACCCACCTCGTGTCACCTGCCGTTGCCGCAGCAACTGCTCTGACCGGAAGTTTCGCCACCCCGAAAGATCTGCGATGATACGGCTCGCAACGAAAGCCGCCAGACGATGAAGCAGGTTCGCATCGTGTCGGGCCGTGGCGTGCCACTCAAGCGCAGCGACGTCGATACCGACCAGATCATTCCCGCTGAGTGGCTGAAGCGTGTCGAGCGGACCGGTTTCGAGAAGGGTCTCTTTTCCACGTGGCGCGACGACCGCAACTTCGTGCTCAACGACGAGCGTTACTCGGGTGCGAGCATCCTCGTTGCCGGGCCGTCGTTCGGTGTCGGCTCGTCGCGCGAGCATGCCGTGTGGGCGTTGCAGCAGTACGGCTTCGACGTCGTCATCGCGCCGAGCTTCAGCGACATCTTCCGAAACAACTGCACGAAGAACGGTCTCGTACCTGTCGTGCTCGGCAACGAAGCGGTCGAGTCATTATGGTCGGCAATCGAGGCCGACCCGAATACCGAGATCACCGTCGACGTCGAACGACTCTCGGTCGAAGTGCCGTCGCTCGGGCTCACCTACGCGTTCGTGCTCGATGCGTCGACACGCGAACGTTTTCTCAACGGGTTGGACGACATCGGCATCACGCTCGCGAACGAGTCGGCGATCGGCGACTACGAGTCGCGCCGCCCCGCCTGGTTGTAACTGCGCCGCAGCCCTGACCCGAACTAGGCGGCGACTGGCGCCAAGAATTTAGGCGGTGACTGGCGCCAAGAATTTAGGCGGTGACTGGCGCCAAGAACGACGATAAATCCGCGAGGCGCTTGTCGTTGGAGAACACTTCGATCGGCGGCTGCGGCTCGAGACGCAAACCACGTTGGATGATGCGACAGGTGGTGTGCTGGTTGTATTCCGCCAACGTCACCGCCCAACCGTCACGGCCGGCGCGGGCGGTTCGACCCGAGCGATGGAGATACGTCTTCACGTCGATTGGCGGCTCGTAGTGCACCACCGCAGCGACGTCGTCGATGTCGATGCCGCGGGCTGCCACGTCGGTGGCGACGAGCACGTTGAGCGTGCCGTCGGCGAACTTGGCGAGCGACTTCTCTCGGGCGGCCTGCGACATGTCACCGTGCAGCGCCGACGCCTTCACATTCAGTTTCTGCAACGATTCCGCCACCTTGTCGCACAGACGTTTCGTGTCGCAGAACACCACCGTCTTGCCGGCACCATCAGCGACGGCGGCGACGACTCGGTCTTTGTCCATTCGGTGCACCGCCAAAAAGAGGTGCCGCATGGTGCCGACCGTGGCGGTGGGGGCATCAATCGACACCTCGCGCGGGTCGTTCATGTAGCGACGCACGAGGTTGCCGACCTGGCCGTCGAGCGTGGCGGAGAAGAGCATCGTCTGGTGCGGTGACGTCACCTTGCGCAGCACCCATTCGACCTGCGGCATGAATCCTTCGTCGGCCATGCGGTCCGCCTCGTCGATCACCACGACTTGCACGTCGGACATCGTGAGTTCTTCTTCTTTCAAGAGGTCAATGAGTCGCAGCGGCGTGGCGACCACCAGTTCGATACCGCTCTTCAGGGCCGCGATCTGGTCGTCGCGTGAGGCACCGCCGTAGACCGCGAGCACCCGGCGCTCGCATTTGGCGCCGATCGGGGCGAGCACTTCGGCCACCTGCAAAGCGAGTTCACGGGTTGGCACGAGGACAAGACCGCGTGGTGCGCGCGGACGAGCTGCGACGTCCATCCGCGAAAGCATCGGCACCCCGAAGGCGAGTGTCTTGCCCGAGCCGGTGCGGGCACGGCCGCACAGGTCGACGCCAGTCAATGCGACGGGAATTGCCTCGGTTTGAATGGCGAACGGGGCGGTGAACCCGGCGGCGGCTAGACCGGCATCAACTTGGGGTGGCACGCCGAGAGCGGCGAATGCTGTGGGGGATGTCATCTACTGCACTCATGCTACGAGTGTTGTGTGCGCAGGTTGCCGCGAGCGCCAAGTTCGCGACCGGCGGAGAGCTACCGGCATCGGTCGCTCGTTGTCGCCAGATACTGACTCTTGAGTCAGTATCGGCTGACAGGTCAGCCAGTGGACAGCGACGACGAAAGTGACTATCTTGCTACCTCGTTGTTGCAGCGCACGCGGCGACAACCCCAACACGACGACCGCTACGAAACGGGGGTGCCACGATGACTTCACGATCCAATACGACCGGGATCCCGCTGGGCCATGTAGTGCTCGACGACGAAGGCAACGGACGCAAGGGCCAGTCGTACGACTGGCAGGCGCTGTTGATCCCCAGCGAACCAGTCTTCGAGGCGTCGCTGCAGACGATGCTCGAGAGCGCGCCGCTCGTCAACCGCACTCGCAAGACGCGACGTCGCTCGTGACCATCGATCTCTCCAAGGTCGGTACTCACCGGCCGGGTCGCACGCTCGTTCTGGGTTGTGGTTCCGTCGCTCAAGCCACGGTGCCGATCCTGATTCGAGACGTGAAACTGCCGCCAAAGAGCATCACCATCGTCGACTTCGTCGACAACCGCAGCCGCGTGGCCGATGCGCTCGCTGCGGGCGTGAAGTACGAGAACGGTCGCGTCACCAAGGAGAACCTCGACGAGTTCCTCTCCGCACGCGTCAGCCAAGGCGACCTCATCTTGGATCTCGCCTGGAACATCGATTGTCCGACGATTCTCTCGTGGTGCCGTGACCACGGCGTGCGCTACCTGAACACGAGCGTCGAATTGTGGGATCCGTACTACGACATGCACAACACCCCGCCGCTTGAACGCACGCTCTACGTGCGGCACCAGAGCATCCGACGCATGATCGAGTCGTGGCCAGACAACAACGGCCCCTCGGCGGTGCTGGAGCACGGAGCAAACCCCGGCCTCGTCAGCCACTTCGCCAAGCGGGCACTCACCGAAATCGCGACCTCGTTGCTCAAGGACAAAAAGGCCGGCGATCGGGCGAAGTTCATCGAGGGTGCGCTCGCCGACAAGCGCTACAACACGTTGGCGATGCTGACTGGCACCAAAGTGATCCACATCAGCGAGCGCGACACGCAGATCACCAGCCAGCCCAAGCGAGTGGACGAGTTCGTCAATACGTGGTCGATCGAGGGTTTCTACGAAGAAGGTGTCGCTCCGGCGGAGATGGGTTGGGGCACGCACGAGCGATACCTCCCGCACAATGCGCACGTGCACAACGATGACGGCCCGTGCAACCAGATCGCTCTCGCCCAACCAGGCATGGAAACGTGGGTGCGCTCGTGGGTGCCGGCGGGAGAAATTCTCGGCATGGTGATCCGCCATGGCGAGGCCTACACGATGAGCGACCACCTCACTGTGTGGAACGACGACGGCACCGCAAAGTACCGCCCGACCGTGCACTATTCGTACTGCCCCACCGATGCGGCGATCATGAGTGTGCACGAGTTGCGCATGCGCAACTGGAAGATGCAGTCGGGTCAGCGAATCTTGAACAACGAGATCGAGTCGGGTCGCGACGAACTCGGAGTGCTGCTGATGGGTCACGACTACAAGTCGTGGTGGACGGGATCATTGCTCAGTATCGACGAAGCGCGCGCCATCCTGCCCAACCAGAGCGCCACCACGTTGCAGGTTGCCTGCTCGGTGGTCGCTGCGGCGTGCTGGATGATGAACAATCCGTCAGCCGGCATCCGCGTGCCTGACGACTTGCCGTACGAAGAAGTGCTGAAGGTCGCCTACCCATACCTCGGCACGTTCCATTCGGCTGCCGTCGACTGGGATCCGCTGAAGAACCGAAACGACCTCTTCCCCGGTTTCGGCAATGGCCCGACGAAACTCGACACCACCGACCCGTGGCAGTTCGCCAACTTCATCGTGCCCACCCCGCGCGCCGTCTGAGCCTTGCCGGGGCTGGCGCGCCGATACGCTGATTTTGCGATGCGACGAGCTCTGAGCCTCCTCCTTACCTAGCGGCGTCGGCCGCATATCGCCGACGTCGCGACCACTCCCGAGCCACCTGGCCGGGAGTTTTTCTTTTCTCCTCACCGCCATCCCCACACGAGTCACACGAAATCGACACAGCAACGACACAGCAACGACACAGGAACGAAACAGGAACGACAGAGAACATGGCACCGAAACCGAGCAACCCGAAAAAGATGCCCTTTGAGAGGTACGCGGCGTACGTGCCGATCGTGCTCACCGACCGCACGTGGCCCAACCGCACCATTGACAAGGCGCCGCTGTGGTGCTCCGTCGACTTGCGTGACGGCAACCAAGCGCTCATCGACCCGATGGACCCTGAGCGAAAGTTGCGCATGTTCAAGACGCTCGTCAAGATGGGTTTCAAAGAGATCGAGGTCGGCTTCCCTTCTGCCAGCCAGCCCGACTTCGACTTCGTACGTCACATCATCGACAACGACTTCGTCCCCGACGATGTCACCATCCAGGTGCTGGTGCAGTCACGCAACGAACTCATCGAACGTACCTACCAAAGCATCCGCGGCGCCAAGCAAGCCATCGTGCACTTCTACAACTCGGTCAACCCGCTGCAGCGCCGCGTGGTGTTCGGGTTGGAGAAACCCGGCATCGTCGACATCGCCGTCAACGCGGCGAAACACTGCAAGTCGCTCGAGCCGAGCGTGAAGGGCACGAAGGTGCGATACGAGTACTCGCCGGAAAGTTTCACGCTCGCCGAGCCGGAGTTCGCGATCGAGATTTGCGAAGCGGTGATGGACGTCATCAAGCCCTCGCCGCAGAACCCGCTGATTCTCAACTTGCCCGCCACGGTGGAGTGTTACTCCCCCAACGTGTACGGCGACGTCATCGAGTGGTTCGGTCGCACCATCAAGCAGCGAGACAGCATCGTGCTCTCGCTGCACCCGCACAACGACCGCGGATGCGCAGTCGCCGCGGCAGAGTTCGGCGTGATGGCCGGTGCCGACCGCGTCGAAGGAACGCTGTTTGGCAACGGTGAACGCACCGGCAATGTCGACGTGATCACGCTGGCGATGAACCTCTTCGTGAACGGCGTCGACCCGATGCTCGACATGAGCGACATCGATGCGCTGCGCCGCGACGCCGAGTACTGCAATCGTTTGCCGGTGCCAGAGCGCCAGCCGTACGCCGGTGACCTCGTGTATACCGCCTTCTCGGGCAGTCATCAAGACGCCATCAAGAAGGGGCTCGACGCGCTGCCCGACGACTACTCCAAGTGGGAAGTGCCGTATCTGCCGCTCGACCCCAAGCACGTCGGTCGCACGTACGAAGCGGTCATCCGAGTGAACAGCCAATCAGGCAAGGGTGGCGTCGCCTACGTGATGAAGACCGAGCACGGGTTCGAACTGCCGCGCCGCCTGCAAATCGAGTTCTCGCGCACCATCCAGAACATCACCGAAGACTCAGGCACCGAGATCGCCCCAGACGTGATGTGGCAGGCATTCGAGCAGGAATACCTGCCGAATGCGCCGCGATACTCGCTCTCTAGTCATGAGATGCGCAGCACGAGCGACGGTACGACGAGCATCACCGCCCAGCTCGACGTCGAAGGCAAGCGCGTCACTTTGCAAGGTGACGGCAACGGCCCGATCGACGCGTTCGTACAGGCACTGCGCAGCGAATTCGGCGTCAAGTTCGACGTGAAGGACTACGTGGAGCACGCCCTCAGCCAGGGCTCCGAAGCCACGGCGGTCGCCTACATCGAGAGCGCGAACGAGTCAGGCGACGTGTGCTGGGGCGTCGGAGTGCATCCAAGCACCATCACCGCGTCGCTGCGAGCAGTGCTCAGCGCTTTTGAGCGTCAACGTCGCCGCTGAGCACGGTCTCGACTGCGATCGTGGGCAGCAGACGATCCAGCCAGCGCGGCAGCCACCAGTTGCGGTCACCGAGCAACTCCATGGTCGCCGGCACCAACAACATTCGCACGATGGTGGCGTCCAGTAGCACCGCGACGGCGAGACCGAAGCCGAACATCTTGATGCTTCGCTCCGACTCGAGCATGAAGCTGCCGAAGACGAACACCATGATGGCCGCGGCCGCCGTAATGACTCGCGCCGTGTTGGCGAGACCGTCGGCGACTGCGAGCTCGTTGTCACCGCTGCGGTCGTACTCTTCTTTCACCCGCGACAAGAGAAACACCTCGTAGTCCATCGACAAGCCGAACACGATGGCGAACATCATCACCGGCAACCAAGGGTCGATCGGCGCGCTTCCGCCAAGCCCGACGAGCGACGCGCCCCAGCCCCACTGGAAGACCGCGACGACTGCACCGTACGCTGACCCGATCGAGAGCAAGTTCATCACCACGGCCTTCAACGGCACGAGCAACGACCGGAACACTGCCATCAACAACACGAAGGAGAGCGCGAGCACCACTGCGAAGAACGTCGGGAGTCGATCGGCGAGGTAACCGCTGAAGTCGACGTTGACGGCCACGCTTCCCGTCACCTTGACGGCTAGACCACTGTCGCCTGCGGCTTGCGGCAGCGCGGACTGACGCAAAGTCTTCACAAGATCCGCGGCTTCTCGTGACTGCGGCGCACTCTCGGGATACAGCGTCCACAGCACGGCACTCGGTGCGGCTGGATCGTTCGGAATCACCGGTGACGCGAACGCGACTCCCGGCACCGAGGAGAGCGACTGCGAGAGCGACTGGGCAACCGCGAGTTGCGCGGTCGTGTCAATTGCCGCGACGAGAGTGAGTGGTCCGTTGAAGCCGGCGCCGAAGCCTTCGGCGAGCAGGTCATAGGCGCGCTTAGTGGTGGTGTCGGCGGGATAATTACCCTCGTCAGCAAAGCCAAGTCGCAAGTCGAGCACAGGCACCGCCAAGAAGAGCAGCGCACCCGTGCCGAAGACGAGCGACAACCACGGACGACGCTGCACGACACGGCTCCAGCGAAATGCGGTGGTCTCGTGCATCGGTCTGCTGCGCCGAGGTGCAAGCGGTCGCTTGAGTGCCGGCACGAACGAGCCGGCCACGAGCACGAATGCAGCGGCGGGCGCAGCCCACATCAACACGGGTTGTTTCAATCCGTAACCCACGAGGGCCACAACGATGAGGCCCGCCGCCACGATGCCGCGCCAGCGAGTGGTCTCGACCCGATCTCCCGCGAAGCCGAGCAAGGCCGGCAGCAACGTCACCGAGGCGAGCATCGTGAAGAGCACCGTGATCGATGCGCCGACGGCGAGGCCGTTCATGAACGACACGTTCATGATCAACATGCCGAGCAGCGAGATCACGACGGTGGTACCGGCGAACAGCACGGCTCGACCAGCGGTATCAATTGACTCTGCAGCAGCCGCAGCACATGTCTCGCCGCGACGACGTGCCTCGCGATAACGGGTCACGATGAAGAGCGCGTAATCGATGCCCACTCCGAGACCGATCATCACCCCGAGCGTCGTCGCCACGTCGGGGATCGTGAGGACGTTGGAGGCAATCGTCACCACGAGTACACCGACGCCGATGCCGCCGAATGCCGTACCGATGGGCAGGCCCATGGCGAGTACCGAACCGAACGCGAAAATCAGGATGACGATCGCGAATGCGAGACCAAAGACTTCCGAAGTCGGCGCCTCGAACTCGGCGAACACCTCGCCCCCGTACTCAATCTGCACACCCTCAACCTCAGGCTCGATTTCCTTCATTTCCCTATAGATCGAAGCGAACTCTTCGATGGCGTCGACCTCGGCGGCGAACGTGACGGTCGCGAAAGCGATGTCACCGCGAGGCGATACCTGTCGTGCACCTTCTTTGCTGAACGGGCTTACGACTCTCATGTCGTCACGGGCGTCGAGTTGCGAGAAGAAGTCGTTCAGCGTCGCTCGTTGCGCATCAGTAAAACCCTCGTCGACGCGCAGCACGAGCGTGCCGCCGCGACCGCTCTCTTCACCGCCGAACCGGTCGGCCAACAGGTCAAAACCCTGGGCGCTCTCCACTGCGGGCAAGTTGAACTGCGTGGAGAACTGGTTCCCGACGCTGCTCATCACGCCGGCAAGTGCGACGATCACGACGAGCCACGCCGCGACGACTGCGCGACGGCGCGAGTGTGCGAAAGTACCGATTCGCTTCAACATGGGGCCGACCGAGGCTAGGTGGGTTCGTGACCTGAACTAGCGTCATGCGCGGAGGTTGTCGTGAAAGTCACAGTCAATTTCGATCTGTGTGCCTCGACTGGTGCGTGTGCGCAAGTGGCGCCGGAAGTGTTCGTCGTGCGAAACGACGGGTACCTCCACATTCTGCAGGAGCAACCAGCACCCGAGCTTTACGACGTGGTGCAAGAAGCCGCCGATCTGTGCCCAACTGGTGCGATAGCGCTCGAAGACTGACGGCGTGACCTTCCGCAATCGCCTCGCTGCCGCATGGGCGGCATCGGAATCGATGCTGTGCGTGGGGCTGGACCCAGACCCCTCTCGGTTTCCGCATTCCGTGGGTCGCGACGCAGGTTCGATCGAATTCTTCTGCAACACGGTGATCGACGCAACCGCCGACTTGGTGTGCGCATTCAAACCACAGATCGCGTACTTCGCGGCACACGGTGCAGAACGGGCACTGGAGAACCTCTGCACGCGAATCCGTCGTGATCATCCGCGCGTGATGCTGATTCTCGATGCCAAGCGCGGCGACATCGGCGATACTGCCGAGATGTACGCTCGCGAAGCATTCGACCGATACGGGGCCGACGCCGTGACCGTGAATCCGTGGCTCGGTACCGATTCGCTCGAGCCGTTTTTCGTGCGCCGCGACCGCGGAGTGTTCGTGCTCTGCCGAACTTCCAACCCTGGCTCGGGAGAGTTCCAAGGCGTGCACGACGCGAGTGGTGAGGCGCTGTACGAGGCTGTCGCCAGGCGCGCCGCGAGCGAGTGGTCGAAACGGGCGTCAGTCGGACTCGTGGTCGGCGCCACGAAGCCAGACGAACTGCGCCGAGTGCGCGAGATTGCAGGCGACCTGCCGCTTCTCGTGCCTGGCGTCGGTGCCCAAGGCGGTGACGCGGCCACCGTGGTGCGCAACGGAGCGACAGGCGACGGCACCGGACTAATCGTCAATAGTTCGCGCGCCGTGCTGTACGCATCCGATGGCGACGACTTTGCGTCAGCTGCGCGAGCCGCAGCTACGGCGCTGCGAGATGACCTGAACGCCGCCCGTTGACCGCGAGCGAGTCACCCCGCGCAACGCAATCAGCCGACGGTAATCACTTCGGTGATGCCGGCAATCTGGCGCAAACGCTCGACGACTTCGGGCGGCGTGGGGGTAGCCGTCGCAATCACCATCATCGCGCTACCGGCCTTGACTGTCTTGCCGACGTCCATGTTGTCGATATTGATGCCGGAGTCGCCGAGCAGCGTGCCGACGCGACCGATCACACCCGGGCGGTCGTCGTTGCGCACAATCAGCATGAACTTTGCCGGCGGAACGTCGCTCAAGTGGTCGTCAATCAGCACGATGCGGGCTTCGCGACGTCGACCGGTGAGCGTGCCCGAAACGTTGTGCGTACCTGAGCGCAACGTGACGAGGTTGACGTAGTCCTGGTGTCGAACCTCGTCGTTGCGCTGCTCCCGCACGGCGATGCCACGTGCTTCGGCGAGCGAAGGGGCGTTCACGTAGGTCACCTGCTCGGCCGCTCGGCGCGCGAGAAAGCCCTTCAGCGCGGCGAGCGTGAGGATGCGAGTGTCGTAGGCGCCAATTTCACCGCTCGCCTCGACCTCCAAATCGGTCGGGGTCGCACCCACGACATCGGCGAATAGGGCGCCCAAACGCTCGGCGAGCGGAATGAACGGTTTCAACGTCTCGTTCGCCTCGGATGCGTTCACGTTCACTGCGAAGGGCACGAAGTCGCCGGCAAGTGCGAGCTGCACCATGTCCGCAATCACTTCTCCTGCTTTGTCTTGGGCTTCGCGAGTGCTGGCCCCGAGGTGCGGCGTGACAACGACATTGGGCAGTTGGAAAAGCGGCGACTGGGTGACCGGTTCGGTCTCGAACACGTCCAGCGCTGCACCAGCAATCAGGCCGTCGCGCAGTGCTTCGGCCAAGTCGTTTTCGACGACGATGCCGCCGCGTGCCACGTTGATCACGCGCAACTCGGGCTTGGCTTTCAACAACAAGTCGCGATTGATCAAGCCGCGTGTCTCTTTGTTCTTCGGGAGATGCACCGTGAGAAAGTCGCTTGCAGCCACTAGTTGGTCGAGTGGCAGCATGTCGACGTTCAACTGGCGTCCGCGCTCGGAGGAAATGTAGGGGTCGTAGGCCACGATCTTCATCCCGAGGCCGATCGCTCGGTGTGCGACGAGCTTGCCTATGCGGCCGAGGCCGACGATGCCGAGCGTCTTGCCGGCGAGTTCGACGCCTTCCCACTTGCTGCGCTCCCAGCGACCGCTGACGAGCGCGGCGTGGGCCTGGGGCACGTTTCGCGCCATCGCCAGCAGCAACGCGATGGTGTGCTCCGCAGCCGACACGATGTTTGACTCTGGGGCGTTGGCGACCATCACACCAGCCTTCGTGGCGGCTTCGACGTCGATGTTGTCGAGGCCGACTCCGGCGCGACCGACCACGATCAAATCGCTCGCCGAAGCAAAGACGGCGGCGTCCACGTTGGTGGCACTACGCACGATCAGTGCTTGGGCACCGCGTAAGGCGGCCACAAGTTCGGCGCCGTTCACGCCCAGTCGCACGTCGACTTGGTGTCCCGCCGCTCGGAGACGTTCGAGGCCCCGTTCGGCGATTTCCTCGGTAACGAGCACGCGTGCCACACCTACATGGTGGCGTGGCCGACACGGCATAACCAACTTCACATCCGATGTCGTACCCAAGGCCATGCGAGAAACCGTTATCGTGACGGTGCTGCGAAGTCGACCGATGCCGTACCCATTCCTCTCCCCCGAGTGGATGATCGCCGCCCGAGCGATCCGGGAGAAGTACCGCGAGCACGCTCCTCGCGTCACAGTGACCGTCCGCTTCAATCAAGTGGT
The DNA here is from genome assembly GCA_041180605.1 of Actinomycetota bacterium. GTDB lineage: Bacteria > Actinomycetota > Acidimicrobiia > Acidimicrobiales > Ilumatobacteraceae > F1-60-MAGs027. Next base: position 64,392 of record JBEGRF010000016.1, read on the forward strand.
CACGGGCGTTCCGTTCGGTGAGGGCGCAATACACAGTCACATGGACACCTCGAGCGGCGAAGTCGTGATGGATCTCGGCCACCTCGAGAAAGTCGACGCCACACTCACCACCGATTACACGACGGCCCGGATGATCTTCGTCGAGCAAGACCCTCAAAAAGCGATGGAGGCGTTCCTCACTGGCAAAGTGAAAGTCGAGGGCGACATGCTCAAACTGATGGCGATGCAGACTGCAATGCCACAGACCGACATGTCGCTCGTCGTTGCCGCCGAGATTCGCGAGATCACCGAGTAGGAGTTCGCTCGGTCGAGCGCACCTCAGATGCGAGCAAACCGGCGACGACGCACACGGATGCTCCCACCACGAGAGAATTCGCATAACTCGGCAAGATTCCCTGATCTGCGGTCGCCTCTTGCACGGTGATCATCACCGTTGCCCCGAGCAACGCTCCCATCTGGGAGACAAGTTGCTGCATCGCGCTCGCAGCGCCGAGTTGATTGTCATCGACGGCGTTCGCCAAGAGGGAAGTCATCGCCGGCGAGGCCAAGCCGAGACCCAGCCCGGATAGCGCCAACCCGAAAGCAATCAGCCACAGCGGTGTGTCGATTCGAACCGTCGAGAGAATCACCATCGACATGAACACGGTCATTGAACCGAACATGCCGGCGAAACGTTCGCCCGTACGAATCGTCACGTTCGCACCGATCGGAGCGACGATCGCGAACGTGAGCGGACGCGCAATGATGAGCCATCCAACGGTCGCGAGGCTGAGACCGGCACCCTGCTGCAACATCTGCGGAACGATCATGAAGGCGCCCATGTAGCCGAAGTTGGCGAGCGATTGGCTCATCACAGGAAACGCGACGTTGCGCGTACGAAACCATGCTGGGGGCACCATCGGTGCTGCGACGCGGTGTTCGACTTGCACGAACGCGTACAGCATCGCCGCGCCGACGAGCAACGTCGCGATGATCGATGGCGAAGTCCAGCCCCATGCGCCGCCACGGTTGACACCGAGCAAGACAAGCGCAGTGCCGAGCCCGAGCGTTATGGCGCCACCGAAGTCGAACTTTGCGGCGGTCTGGCGCTCGGTGTCGCGCAACAGCCACCACGCCACCACGGCGCCGAGCACGCACAGGGGCGCTTGCACCAGAAAGATGATCCGCCAGCCGACGCTCGACACCAACGGCACCCCGGCCACGACACCGAGCACCGGCGCACCTGCGGTGACGAAGCTCCATATTCCGAGCGGGCGCACTCGTTCATGGGGTTCGAAGAGACGACTCGTGAACGCCATACCTGCGGGCCCGATCGCCGATCCGCATGCCGCCGAAAGCGTGCGCAAGACGATGAGCATGAGCGCATTCGGCGCCATCGATGCAAGACCCGCAAAGACGCCCGCGCCGAGCAAGCCGAACACGAACACGCGCTTGTGGCCGAGCAGGTCACCGAGCGTGCCGAAAGCCGGTCCGACCACCGCGAAGACGAGCATCGGTGCGGTGATCGACCAACTCACCACGCTGACCGTCGAGTCGAGGTCCCGAGCCACCGTGTCGAGCACCACCACGAGCAAGGTGATTGCAAAGCTCACGGTGAACGCACCGGAGAGCAGCACAGCCATCGTCGCCTTGCGCCGTGAGATGCCGACGCGTTCCGCGAGCGCCGAACGCATCCGTTCGCGCAGCGGCATTACGCCGACTTCGTCGACTCCAGTCGTCACGGGAACACCAGGTTGACTGCACTGCCTTTGGGAACTGGATCCCCGACTTTCAACGTCACGCCGTCGAGGGTGACCGCACGCACGCGACTGGTCGAACGACCCGTGATCGAGGCGACACCAATGCCCGCATCGCCGAGCAGTTTCTGCGCCTCGTTGAGCGTCAGTCCGACCACGGCAGGAAGCGGCACTTGCTCGACACCTTTCGACAACGAATACGCCACGATGCCGTCGCGAGACATCGGTTGGCCTGACGCAGGTTCTTGTGATGCCACGAGTCCTGCGGCAATCTCACTGCTGTACACGTCGTCGTTGCGCTGTCCGACCAGTTGCACTGCCGCAAGCTGCACGAGTGTGTCGTCTTCGCTGCGGCCGATCAAATTCGGAACGAGTCGTAATACGGGGCCACCCGATACGACGATGCTCACTTGTGTGCCCTTCAGCACTTGGCTGCCGGCAACGAGGTTCGGCTGCTCCGTGACGATCCACGACATCACTCGACCGGCCGGTACCGCGTCACTGTCGCGAACGGTCTCGGCAATGGTGAGACCTTGGGCAGTGAGTGCGGCGACGGCATCTTGCCGTGCCAGTCCGGTCACATCGGGTATTACGGCCAGGGTCGCACCCTCCGAGACCACGATCGTGAAGTCACTGCCTTCGCGCAAGGTGGTCCCAGCGGGAGGAATCGTGCGGATGACGGCACCGAGTTCAACGTCGTCTGAACGCTCTGCCCGGATGACGATGTTCCAATCAAACAGCGCCACTCCGTTTCGTGCTTCGCCCTCGGCGACCCCGATCAACTGCGGCACCTCGTACGACTTCACCGTGAGACGTTGGAAGACGAGCACCCCCGAAACGACAACCGCAATCACGACCGCCACGGTGATGAGCCATCGGTAGCTGCGTCGCTCGCCCGGAGCCGCGGCAATTGCGACATCGACGCTGATCGGTGCAGCGGGAGCCGGCGGGGCGACGGATTCGGCGGCGGGCGGAGCAACCGCGACTGCTTCGAGCGTCCTTGTGATGGTGTCGCGGAACGACTCTCCCGTCAGCGACTCGAGCGGTTCGGGCGACGACAGTTTCGTCGCCAGTTGCGCAAGCGCCTGACCGAACTCGAGTGCCGTCGCACGATCCGCCGGTTCGGGTCGGGCGGATTTCTCGATCGGCACCGCGATCGGCCCGATGTCTGCGGACACCGGCAATAGCTTTCCCGCCCGATTCGCGAGGGTGACGGCGGCCGAGTCTGCGGCGTTCGGAACTTCTCCCGTCAACGTCTCCAGCACAATGAGCGCGAGGGCGTACATGTCACTTTGCGGCGTGGGCGAGGCATCAGTCGCGAACTCTGGTGCGGCGTATCGTGCCCGCTCGATGCTCATCGATGCGACATCACCAACGACTCCCTTCACCCCGAGACCGGCGAGTCGCGCCCGTGACTCCCGTGAGACAAAGACGTTGGCCGGCCGCACGTCACCGTGAGCGATACCGAGTTGGTGCAGGTGATGCAGCGCGCGGCACACATCCAGGGCCAGCACCACCGCCTGCGAGACACTGAGTCGACGGCCCCGGTCGAGCAGCTCGCGCAGCGACACGCCCTCGATTCGCTCGGTGACCACGAAGACGAACCGCTCACCGTGAATTTCGTCTTCGCCCCAGTCGAGGGGCGACACGATCACCGGATGAGATACGCCGGCCACCGAGAGCAAGTGGCGCTTCAGGGCCTCGGTTGATTCAGGCGACTGCTGGCCGACTGCTACGAGACGCACGACCACCGACCCGCCGCCGCGCAAGTCTGTGGCTTCGAACACACTCGTCGAATCGGCCCCACCGCGAAGCAATGCATGCAGGCGGTAACGCGAAGCGACGATCGCGCCGGCTAGGTCATCCCGGTCGGTCATTGACTGAATCAAACTAGCGGTGCATGACCTCGTCTAGCAGCGAGAATGGAGCCGTGCGAAAACGGGTTGAACGGTCGCGGCTCATCGCGAGCATCGGAATCTCCTTCGGCTTGGTCTTGATCGGCGTCGGGTTCTCGCGCGGCCTCTCCGGCGACGAGACGCGAACGTTTCCCTCAGCCATCGAACGCATGACGCCAGCCGATGGAGACCGCGTGCTTCGTCAGGCGCAGATCATCGTCGACTTCGCCGACGGATACGAAGCGGCGCTCTCGATCGACGGCATCGACCTACCAGTGACGCGACTCGACGAACTCACTTCTTCAGGAGCACAACCCGCCCCGGGCGCCCAAGTGGAACTCCCCGCGACTGCGGTGTTCGATCCGGGTAACAATGTCGTCAGTTTTCAGCCTCAATCCGGCGCCGTCATCGAGTCGTTCACGCAAGGCGAGCACGTCGCGATCGTTCGTTACTGGAAGATTCTCGACGGCCCCGCAAAATCGCGCACGTATCAGTGGCGCTTCACCACCGACTGAATCACGGAAGCTCACCGGTCTCGAGCAGTCGCTCGAAGCCCTGCTCATCCAACTGAGGCACACCGAGTTCGACGGCCTTCTTGACCTTCGCCGCACCCGGCTCGTTGCCCACGATGAGGGCGAACGTCTTGGCGCTCACGCTGCTTGCGCTCTTGCCTCCGCGATCTTTGATCGCGCGTTGTGCGTCTTCGCGACCGTATCGCTCGAGGGTTCCCGTGACCACCACCGTCTTACCGGCGAGCGTCTGCGGGGCGTCGACCTTGACGACGTTGTCGAACGAGACACCACCCTTGCGCAACTTGCCGATGAGTGCCTTGTGTTCTTTGGTCGCGAACCAGCCAGCCACCGATTCGGCGATGACCTCCCCGACGCCGTCGATTGCGGAGAGTTCTTCCGCGCCGGCCTTGGCGATGGCGTCGAGCGAACCGAAGCGGCGAGCGAGCGACTCCGCCGCAGCGGGCCCGAGATGCTTTATGCCGAGAGCGACGAGCAATTTTTCGAGTTGTCGGCTTCGCGACTCGTCGATGGACTTCAGCAAGTTCGCAGACTGCACCTCGCCGAAGCCCTGCGCGAGAAGTGCTTTCGTCGTGAGTGAATAGATGTCGCCGGCATCTTCGATGACTCCTGCGTCGCTCAGTTTGTAGACGGTCTTCTCGCCGAACCCCTCGATATCCATGCCGACTCGAGATGTGAAGTGGATGATCTTCTGGTCGCGCTGATTTGGGCACTCGGGCTCGACGCAACGCGTGTCAGCCTCGCCTTCGATTTGAACGAGCGTCGAGCGCAGGTCGCACGGACACTTGGTGGGGAACTTCCAGGGTTTGCTGTTCTTGGGTCGAAGCGCGAGCACGGGGCCGACGACCTCGGGAATCACGTCGCCGGCTTTTCGCACCACGACGGTGTCGCCGGGTCGCACGTCTTTGAGTTGCACCTGCTCGCGGTTGTGCAAGGTGGACATTGACACCGTGCTCCCTGCTACGACGACGGGTTCCAGCACCGCAAACGGCGTGGCTCGACCGGTGCGGCCGATCGACACCATGATGTCGCGCAATATGGTCGTGCGCTCTTCCGGGGGAAACTTGACGGCCACTGCCCATCTCGGAGCCTTTGCAGTGAACCCCAATCGTTCGCGCTGGCCGAGGTCGTCCACCTTCACCACTACCCCGTCGATGATGTACGGCAGGTCGTTGCGCAATGATTGCCAGTGCGAACAGAAGGCGACGACTTCGTCGAGCGAGTCGAGAACGCGGACTTCCGGGTTGATCGGAAACCCGCACTTTGCCAGGTACTCAAGCGTGTGGTGGTGAGAGTCGAACTGCGGCACACCATCCACTTCGCCAAGTTGGTACGCCCAGAACGACAACTCGCGAGTGGCCGTGATTGCGGCGTCTTTTTGGCGGAGACTTCCAGCACCCGCATTGCGGGGGTTGGCCGGAACCGGCTGCGGTTTCTTGCCGGCAGCGACACGTGACTCGTTCTCGCGCATTTTCTCCGTTCGCAGGCGTTCGAACGCCGTTTTCGACATGTACACCTCGCCGCGCACCTCAAGCACGGCGGGCCGTGCGGAGCCGCCGAGCCGCTTCGGCACTTCGGCAATCGTGGCGACGTTCGGCGTGACGTCTTCACCGACCTTGCCGTCTCCACGCGTGGCCGCTTGCACGAACGAACCGTTCTCGTAGCGCAGACTGATTGCCAGACCGTCGATCTTCAGTTCGCATACGAACCGACTCGGCTGATTGTCGAGACCTTTGGCGACGCGCTCCCCCCAGGCCCGTAATTCGAGCTCGTCCATCGCATTGTCGAGGCTCATCATCGGCAGACGATGTGCGACTGGTGCAAACGTCGTCGTCGACGCAAAGCCAGGCAGGTCGAGCACCGACTGCTCTGGTTTCAACTCGGGAAACTCCGTCTCGATCTGACGAAGTTCGCGAACCATCTCGTCGTATTCGGCATCGGAGATTTCGGGGTCGTCTGCCCCGAAATAGCGGTCGTTGTGATAAGCGATCAACTCGCGCAATTCTGCGGCGCGAGCAACGACGCGCTTTGACGTTGCCACGCCTGAACTTTATCGCTCGGGCATCACGTAATTCGTAGGATTCCTGCGTGACCAACTCGGTGCGAGCGCTCTGGCTGTTGGTCGCCCTGCTGCCCGGCGCACTTGACGTTCGCGAAGGCTCCGCTCTCGCGATGTGGGTCATGTGGCTGGTGTGGTCGACGGTCGCAGTTGCAGTCTTGGTTTTGCATCCGCTGTCGCTCACGGCCGCGCGCTTCTTCTCCCCTGCGCTCACACTCCACGCCGCCTGGAACGTCGCGTCGTCCGATGAAGTGAACTGGGCGGCAGTCGCAGGGCTCGCCGTGCTCGCCATCTCGACCATCCTCATGTTCGGTTCTCGCTACGGCACGGTGCACGCGCAAGCATCCGCGTACGGACACGAGCGACGTCACTTGCTGCGACCGCCCGTTGCCGTCTTGCTTCCGCTCGCCGTTCTCTGGCTACTCGCCGTCGTCGCAGGCGCGTTTGCGATGTACGCCGCCAGCCTCCCAGTCGCAGTCGCGGCGCTCGTGGTGTGGGCAGCTCTCTGCTACTTCACGCTGCGACGGGCCCTGCTGCTGGCTCGTCGGTGGCTCGTCTTCGTTCCCGCTGGCATCGCGGTGCACGATCCTTTGGTGCTGCGTGACACGTTCATGGTGCGCGACCACGACGTGCGCGAGCTGCGGGCGTCGCACAACGAGACACAGGCTTTCGACGCGACCTGCACGACCTGGGGAAGCCCGCTCGAACTCGTTCTCGCGCATCCGCACGATCTGTCGCTGAGCGAGTTCGGGGCACGCATCAGTGACACGCTCGACCGCATTCATGTGACCGCGCTTCTCGTGGCCCCGTCGCGAGCCGAGCAGGCGCTACAAGACCGTCTCGCGCGGCGCTAGACCGCGATTCCACCGCCGAGAACGAGGCGATCCCCCTCGTCGTACAGGACGACGCTTTGGCCTGGCGCGGTTCGACGCTGTGCTTCGCGCCAGCGCAGCACCACACGGGCAGACGAACGACCATCTTCTTCGAGGATCTCTTCGAGCACCGCTTCGCGGGTCGCGCCATGTGCACTCGTCTGCACCTTCACGCTCGCGCCAACGGCCGGGGGCTCGTGGCTCCACGACATTCCCCGCACGACGATGACGTCACGGGCAAGGCGCGACTCGTCACCCACCACCACCGTGCCGGCATGCACATCGACGTCGAGCACGAACTGCTTCGGCGACCCGCCTGGCAGTCGCAGCCCGCGACGCTGACCGATGGTGACGAGCTCGACTGCATCAACCTCGCCGAGTTGCTCCCCAGATTCGTTCATGACGCGGGCGCGACGAAACGGAATGCGATGTCCGAGGAAGGTCTCTCTCCCGCCTGTCTTGCTGATGAAGCAAACATCCTGGCTGTCTGGCTTGGCAGCAGTTCGCAACCCCAGTTCGCGGGCACGCTCCCGAACTTGCGACTTCGTCAGGTGACCGACCGGAAACAGCGTGTACGCCAGTTCGCGCTGGTCGAGCATGTGCACCACATAGCTCTGGTCTTTGGCCGAGTCAGCGCCGCGGGCGACGCGCCACACACCGCTTGGTTGACGTTCGATGCGCGCATGATGCCCCGTCGCGACGGCATCGAATCCGAGCAGGCGTGCGCGCTGCGACAGACGGTCGAACTTGAGGTGCCGATTGCATTCGATGCAAGGGTTGGGGGTGTCGCCGTTGCGATGTGCATCGACGTACGGAGCGACCACGGCGTCGTTGAACTCCTCTGAGAAATTGAACACCAAGTGGTCGATGCGCAACTGCTGCGCCACTCGCCGAGCATCGTCGACGTCGCTCACGGAGCAACAGCCGGTGTCGCTCTCGCCACCCCACAGTCGCATCGTCACCCCGACCACATCGTGGCCCTCGCGGCGCAATTCGGCAGCGGCCACGGAGGAGTCCACGCCACCGGACATTGCGACGAGCACTTTCACAACGTGCAGGCTATTGCGGAAGCGGTCAGCGTCGTAGACGCTTCACGTGCTGAAGCGTTCAGCGTCGTAGACGCTTCACGCTCGCCAGGATCACTTCGATGGCGCGCTCGACGTCGGCGACGGTGGTCGTGTGCCCGAGACTCAATCGCAACGCACCCTTGGAGAAGCGTGATTCGACGCCCATGGCACGCAAGACGTGTGACGGCTCCATCGCCCCACTGGCGCAGGCCGATGCGGCCGAGGCACAGACACCACCTTCGTCGAGCAAGAACAACATTGCCTCGCTCTCCACGTCGGCGATACAGAAGTGGGCGATGCCATCGACGCTCAAACCTGACGGCACCGTTTGCAGAACGTCGGGTAACTGCGAGGTGATGCCTGCAACCAAGCGAGATTTCAGCCCGCCCACGCGTTGCTTTTCGCTCTCGCGGTGGGTCGTCGTCGCACGCAGTGCTGCGGCGGTGGCAACGATGCCCGCGACGTTCGTCGTGCCGCTGCGTCGATCGCGCTCCTGCCCGCCGCCCATGATGAGCGGTTCGAGCATGATTCCCGCCTTCTGCACCATGATCCCCATGCCTTTTGGCCCCCCGAATTTGTGGGCAGAGAGCGACACCACGTCGGTGACGAGGACGATGTCCCGCAGATCGAGCCAACATGCGGCTTGCACTGCGTCGGAGTGCAGCACGGCACCCGGCGCGCCAGCACGAACCGCTCGTGCGACGTCGCGCATCGGCGTGATGCTGCCGACCTCGTTGTTCACTGCCATCACCGACACCAAGCTCACGCGCTCGTTTCGGTCGACAACTTCGGAAAGCGTCGCAGAGAGTGCATCGATGTCGATGACGCCATTTCGGTCGACGGCCACCACCTCGCCACGGAGGTGTTCGACACAATGCAGCACGGCATGATGTTCGGCTGCACTGCAGACCGCCACACCACCGTGGCGACGAACGGCGCCGAAAATCGCCGCGTTGTCGGCTTCGGTGCCGCCGCTCGTGAAGACCACCTCGCCCGGCGCACACCCGAGCACGTCGGCGACGTCGTCGCGAGCTTCGTCAACGGCACGGCGTGCAGTGCGAGAAAAACGGTGGCTGCCCGAGGGATTCGCGAACTGATCGTCGAGGTACGGACGCATCGCCTCGATTGCCTCTCGCCGCATCGGCGCCGTTGCAGCGTGGTCGAAGTACGCCAACGCAACCGAACTCGTGCTCATTTGCATCCGAGGCTACTTTGCACCGTGAATCGCAGGTTCGTGCTCAACTGGAGATGATGACAAAGAAGCTCAGCTATGGCGCTGCGTTTGCCGACGTCTACGACGAGTGGTACGGCACAAGCGACGATCTCGGAGACGTGCTGGCACTCTTGACCGAATCGAACCCGCGAAGGGTGCTCGAGCTCGGTGTAGGCACGGGACGAGTGGCGATTCCGCTCGGGCGAAGACTCCTCGAGACCTGCAGGAGTGCGGCCGACAGCGCCAGCAGCGCAACGATCGTCGTCGGTGTTGACGAGTCCCCCGAGATGCTGTCGCGACTCGCCGAAAACGACCTCAACGACGTGGTGCATGTGGTGCAGGGCGACATGGTCGACGATCAACCCGACGGCGAGTTCGACTTGGTATTCGTCTCCTACAACACCTTGTTCAACCTCGTCGACCGTGCGCGCCAGCGGCAATGCATCGCAAATGCAGCCTCGCGCCTCGGAAACAACGGTCTATTCATTCTCGATGCGTGTGTGATCGACACAGAGGCGCACGTTGGAGCTCACGACCCTGCCCACGGTTCAAGCAGCGTGCAGCGGGGTGATTGGCATGTGCATACCGAAACGATCTTCGATACAGCAAGCGGAAGGATCACCGGCACCATCACGAGCAACCACGCCGACGGTCGCGTCGCCGTGAGGCCCTTCAGCATCACGTATTCACCACCTGAAGAGATCGACGCCATGTGTGCTTCAGCCGTGCTCACGCGGGTCGCACGGTACGGTTCGTGGAAGAAGACCGACTTCAGCGACCTCTCTGCGCGCCACGTGAGCGTCTATCGCAACCTACGCTGAACGACCGTGGCAGGCATCAGAGTCTCGATCGACATCGATGCTCCAGTCGACCGCGTCTGGCAAGTGGTGGAGCCCGTCGAGCGCCACGTCGATTGGATGGCAGACGCAGAATCCATCGAGTTCGTCACCGACCAACGGCGCGGTGTCGGCACCGCATTCCTGTGCGTCACCAAAGTCGGGCCGATCAGGCTCACCGACAAGATGCGCATCACGCAGTGGGAGCCGCGACGAGCGATGGGCGTCGAGCACGTCGGCATCGTGACGGGCACCGGAGTCTTCACGCTCGAGGCGACCAGTGCAGCAACGACACGTTTCGTCTGGGAAGAGCGGTTGGTCTTCCCGTGGTGGCTCGGCGGCCCACTCGGAGCCTTCGTCGGCGGCAAACTCGTCTTGCGCGCAATCTGGCGCGGCAACCTTCGACGGCTCGCGGCGCTGTGCGAATCAGCTAACTGACGGCGCGAACAAGGGCGGTAGCCGCCATCGCTGCAAGCACCACGACGATGAACGGCGCTTTGCGCCACACCGCCAAGACGGCGACGACGAGGCCCGCGGCACGGGCATCAAGGACCAGGTCTTGGGCTGTCGTAAACGTGTCTTTCACGACGAGTGCCGACAAGAGACTCGCTGGGATGAGCGCCATACAACGCTCGAGCGTGGGTGGCACCGTGCGACCGCCGACGAAGACGAAGCCTGCCGCCTTCAACCCGTACGACACGATCGAGAGCACGATGATGAGCCACCACAGTTGATTGCCGGTCATGTTCATGGCCGCACCCCGAACAGAATCGCCACGACGGCCACAAGAATGGCGACGCCGACGGGCACGAACGGAGTGAGCGCGAGGCAGATCACTGCACCCGTCGCCGCGGCTGCCCGCCCGCGCGACGTTCGCAGGTGAGAAGGAAGCATCGCGAGAAATGCCGCCGGGAACGCCGCATCGAAACCCAGTGCCTCGGTGTCGAGCACCGAGCCGGCCAGGGCACCCACCACCGTGCCGAGATTCCACGTGACGAAAAGCGAGAGCGCCGTCACCCAAAACGCGGTGCGCGCCAGTCGGGGTTCGGACTGTGCCGTGGTCATCGCCGTCGTCTCGTCGATCACGAACTGTGCTGCGAGCAGCCGCCGTGGAATCGACAACCGACGACCAGCGTCGTTGGTCGACACGCGACCTGCGAGCACGAGGCCGTACACGAAGTTGCGTACTGCGAGTAACGCGGCTCCACCGAAGGCCGCCGCGGGTGATCCGCCGGCGCCAACCACGCTCATCGCCGAAAACTGCGACGCCCCGGTGAACGTGAAGAACGAGAGCGTGCAGGCTTGCCACACGGACGCACCTGCGGACACCGCCGCCAAGCCGAACGACAATGCGGTGACACCGACGGCAGCACCGAGAGTGAGACTTGCGTTGACGACGCGCTTGCGTTCGACCGTGTCAGATTCCGTCACGCTGAGATACCGCGCAGCATGTCGTCGGCGGCAGTCCACGGATCGACTTCCCCGCGCATCACACGACGTTCGAGCGAATCCCATCCATCACCGCTGCACACCTCGCGGGCGCGCAATTCGAGACGGCGCTCGACGATCTCGCGCAGCTCCTCGCGGCGGCGAACTTCACGGCGGAGAGCCAAGTCTCCCGAGGCTTCCGCCGCGCTGCGATGGGCGACGATGGCGTCGAGCAAGGCCGCCACACCATCGCCCGTGGTGGCGACGGTGGCGGTGACGCTCGGGCGCCATTCACCCTCGGCGAACTCGGTGAGGTCGAGCATGGCTTGCAAGTCGCGGCGCGTGCCTTCGACACCGTCGCGATCGGCTTTGTTGATCACAAACACGTCAGCAACTTCGAGCAGCCCGGCCTTGTTCGCCTGGACTGCGTCGCCCCAGCCGGGGTTCACGACGACGACGGTCGTGTCTGCTTTTCCGGCCACTTCGACTTCGACTTGACCGACGCCGACGGTCTCGACGAGCACCCAGTCGTGCCCCGTGGCATCGAGCACACGGATCGCTTCGCTAGTGGCGAGCGCGAGACCACCGAGATGGCCGCGGGTGGCCATCGACCGGATGTACACCTTGTCATCGTGCGAGTGGTCTTGCATTCGCACTCGATCGCCGAGGATCGCTCCCCCCGTGTACGGCGACGACGGATCGATTGCCAATACTCCGACCCGTGCACCGCGCGAGCGCAACTCGCCGATGAGCGCGGAGGTCAGCGTGCTCTTGCCGGCCCCTGGTGCTCCCGTGATGCCCACCACGTACGCTCGCCCGACCTTCGGACTGACGAGCCGCGATACCGAGCGCGCCGCGTTGCCGCCACGTTCCACGAAAGAAAGAAGACGGGCGAGCGACCCACGATCGCCTGCGCTCGCCGCAGAGAGAAGTTCGGCGGGATCGTCGGAGCGAGTCGCCATGTTGTCAGACGGCGACTACTTCGGTGACGCCATCCACACGGTCACGCATGATGCGTTCGATCCCCGCCTTGAGAGTCTGGTCGCTCGCCGGGCACGTGCCGCACGCACCGACCAGCGTGACTTTGACGATGCCCGTCGACTCGTAGACATCTTGCAGGACGATGTCGCCGCCGTCAGCCTGCAGGGCCGGACGTATGACTTCAATGGTTTCTTCGACCTGACTGCGGATTGACACTTTTACCTCGTCTGACGCGCGAGAAAACTTCTCGCGAACCCCTTCTACGATAGGTGCGTGTTCGCACACCAAGGCGGCTGGGACGAAATCTTGCTCGTCGTCGGCCCGATCGTCGTGATCGCGCTCTTGCTCTGGCGTGCGACGTCGCGCGTCAAGCGCGAGTCACGTCAGCACCAAGACCGCTGAGTTTTCCGACCAAGTCGTCGTACCCGCGGTCGATGTGGAAGATGTCTCTCACGGTCGTCTCGCCGCTCGAGACGAGACCGGCAACGACGAGTGCAGCACCCGCACGGATGTCTGGCACCTTCACCTCGCTGCCGATGAGCTCGTACACGCCGCGCACCGTTGCCTTGTTGCCGTAGATCGCGATGGACGCGCCCAGACGGCGGAACTCCTCGATGTATTTGAAACGACCGGGGAACAACGTCTCAGTCACCGAGCCCTCGCCGCGGCTCACACAGAGCATGGCGACGAGCAACGGCTTGTAGTCGGTTGCAATGCCCGGATACGGCTCGGTAATGAAGTCGATGGCCCGCAGTCGCTCGTGCGAAGTGACGCGCACACCGTCACGTTGCGGCGTGACAGCAACCCCCATTCGCGCGTAGAGATTGAGCAGACCCTCCATGTGTTCGGTTCGTGCCGAACGAACGACGATGTCGCCGCCAGCAACGGCGACGGCAGCCATGTACGTGGCGGCTTGCACGCGGTCGGCCACCACCGTGTGGCGGGTGCCGCTCAAGGAACCCCGTTCGCGACCGTGAATCACCAGTCGCGACGTGCCGATGCCCTCGATGTCGGCGCCCATCGAGACCAACATGTTGCACAGGTCTTGCACTTCTGGTTCGCGAGCTGCGTTGTCGATGACGGTGACGCCCTTTGCATACACGGCCGCAGTGAGGAGATTCTCCGTGGCACCGACGCTCGGCAAAGCCAGCTCGATGTTCGTGCCCTTCAGCCGTTCGGCGTGGGCAAAGATGTCGTAGAGGCCCTCTTCGATGGTCGCGCCCATCCTGCGCAGGCCCTCCACGTGCAAGTTGATCGGTCGGCCGCCGAAGTCGTCGCCGCCGGGCCAATTGATACGAGCCGAACCGTAGTGCGTGAGCAACGGACCCAACACGTTGATGCTCGCGCGCATCTTGTCGAACTTTTCGAACGGAACTTCCGGGGTGATATTGCCGGAGTTCACGAGGTGGAGCTCGTGCGGACCCATCCACTCCGTCGCGACACCCAGCGAATTGAGCGTCTCTGACATCTTCTGCACATCGGTGATCGCAGGAACGTTGGTGAGCACGTAGTCGCCTTCGGCGAGCAACGTTGCAGCCATCAATTTGAGCACCGAGTTTTTTGCGCCAGGAACGTTGACGGCGCCGGAGAGGGGGCCGCTTCGGCGCACGACGATACGCGGAGACTCGATTTTCACCACTCTCAGTATGCTCGCGCCGTGGCGAGAGGTGGTGAACGTCGGACGCTTCTTCTGCTGGCGCTCGCTTCCATCCCGTTTGCATACGTCAACACGTTGTTCACTCAAACTGTGTCGTTCGCAGCAGACGAATTCGGGCGGAGCGACTCCGACATCGGTTTTGGTGCTGCCGTCGTGCGCTGGGGTGTCATCGTCGTGCCGCCGATTGCGTTGCTCGCCGATCGCTACGGACGTCGAACCGTACTCGTGTCGGCTGCGTGGGCTGCCCCTGTGATGGCCGCACTCGGTGCGCTAGCCCCGAGTTATGAATGGCTCGTCGCCTCGCAGGCGTTGGCGCGACCGCTCGCACTCGTGATCAACGTCATGATCCTCGTCATCTTGACCGAGGAGATGTCGAGCGAAACTCGTGCGCGCTCACTGGGGATCGTCGCGATAGCCAGCAGCTTCGGTGCCGGCGTCGCAGTCGCGGCTCTCCCACTGGCCGACTTCACCGCGGGAGGCTGGCGAGTGCTCTATGTCGCATCCCTCGCGTGGCTTCCCGTTGCGTACGTGCTGCAGCGTGGCGTGACTGAAACTTCACGTTTCGTGCAGGTGCACATCAGCTCTGTCGTCGTGCGACCGGCGCGAATGTCAGGCTCGAGATTCGCGATCCAGATCGTTGCCGGCTTTCTCACCAGCGTGTTCGTCGGATCGGCGAGCGTCTACTTGGTGAACTATCTCCGCGACGTACGCAACTACGACGCAGTGGGTGTGAGCATCTTCACGATCTCGACTGCCCTGCCAGCGGGCGCGGGGCTCATCATCGGCGGGCGTCTTGCTGATCGACGCGGTCGTCGAATTGCTGGCGCTGCCTCGCTCGCCTTGGGCGCCGTACTCGTTTCGCTCTCGTTCGCCACCGACGGCGCGAGCATGTGGATGTCCGAGATGCTCGGTGGCGTGTGTCTTGGCATCGCATATCCGGCGCTCGGCGTGTACCGCGGAGAGATGTTCCCCACCGCTCGCCGCGGCGGCGGTGCTGCGACCGTGACCGCGAGCAATCTGATCGGCGGCAGCGTTGGACTCATCATCACTGGTCGATTGCTCGATGCCGGCTGGAGCTACGGACGAGTGATGGGGATGCTCGTTCTCGCACCACTCGTCGTGTCTGTGATCGTGATCGCGAGCTTTCCGGAGACCGCGCACCGCGAACTGGAAGAGATCAGTCCGGACGACGGCGGCGCCTGAGGCCGCGCACGATGCGCGATTTTGCCGCCGGTCGGGCGGCATCGCCCGACTTTGTCGCCGGTCGGGCGGCAGCACTGCGACTCGGCGGCCTGGGAGCGCGCGACGGTCTGCTCGGCGTCTGCTTCTCCACCGGCAGAAGACTCACTTCGATGCTTCGCCGCGCCGGATTGAAGCCGCTTACCGCGAGTGAGAGTGGCTCGCCGATCTTCACGTGATCACGCGGCGTGCGCGGAGCGGGCGACTTCATCAGCCGTAGCGGAAGGTAGCCGGCGACGTCACCGATGCGTACGTACGCGCCGTGCGACGCGAACGACTCCACTGCACCCTTCACCTTCGTGCCGATGGGATGTTTTGCGACGAACGCCTCGTATTGTTCGGCCGAGTTCACCGCCGAAGGCACGGGCGCCGACGAAGACGACGAAGAACCAGCGCGAGTCGGTGCGGATCGCTGCGGAGGACGCGTTGGTCGCGGCATTGGCGCCGTCTTGTTCGGCACGCCACGACGCGGCACCGTGTCACCCTTCGGGCGCACCGGCAGACGGTCGACGAACACCCACCCCACGTGTGGCACAGGCTTTCCGCCCATCAAGCGACCGGGCTCGAACAGCCATTTGTAGTGATCGTGGAATTCTTGGTAACTATCGTTCGACAGGATCGTCGCATTCACCTTGTCGGCGATCATCAACACGAATCCGTCACCGCGTCCAACGGCGCCTGCAGGTGGCGTGACGAGCTCACCGTTGGCGATGGCCTCGGAGAACTCTGCGGCTTCTTTCTTGTCGATGCGGTGCCCGAAACTGGCATCGACGACGACGGTCACTTGTGTCTTTGGGTACTCCTTCATGAACGCGAGCACGGCCTCGTTCAGTTGTTTCAGGCTCGGGTTACTGCGCCCCTCGGTCGCCAGGTTGCTGCCGTCGACGACGACATGGTCAGGCACCGAGCGCGCAGGAATCTTCACCTTCGACGTCACCACGCGGATACGGCTCTCACGAGTTGGTCGCTACCACGCAGCGAACGTCGAGTCCATCAGCCCGGCGAGTTCTTGGTCGTGCACGACCTTTGATCCTGTGGCCGGGCTGCCTGACTCGACTCGAGCGACGTGACGCAGGTCGTAACCGCGATCCTTCAATCGCCAGATGCGGTGTTCGACGAAGTACCAGGCGCCCATGTTCTCCGGTTCTTCTTGCAGCCAGATCACTTGTTTGGCGTTCGGGTACCGCGCGAGCACGTCGTTGATCTGCGCCTCAGGGAACGGATACAACTGCTCGACGCGAACGACCGCGACGGGTGCCGAACGCTTCGTGCGTTCGCTCAGCGCATCCCACGCCACTTTGCCCGAGCAGAGAACCACTCGGGTGACGGAGTTTCGATCCATGACGAACGGGTCGTCGAGTACCTCCTCGAAGGAGCCGCGCGTGAGCTCGTCGATCTTCGACCGGCTTTCTTTCATGCGCAGCGGTTGCTTGGGGGCCATCACGACGAGCGGCTTGCGCACGTCGCGACGCACTTGGCGGCGCAGCATGTGGAAGTACTGACTCGCCGTCGTCGGGTATGCGACTTGGATGTTGTCTTCGGCGCACATTTGCAAGAAGCGCTCGAGTCGCGCCGACGAATGCTCCGGACCCTGGCCCTCCATGCCGTGCGGCAGGAGCAGGACGAGGCCGTTGTGCTGACCCCACTTGTCCTCGGCGGCCACGAGGTACTGGTCGAGGATCACCTGCGCGCCATTGACGAAGTCGCCGAACTGTGCCTCCCACAGAACGAGCGCGGCCGGATTCGAGAGTGCGTAACCGTATTCGAAACCGAGGGCTGCATATTCCGAGAGCAACGAGTCGTACACCCAGAATCGCCCGGTTCCGGTACCCAAGTTGGCGAGCGGTGCGTACTTCGTCTCGTTCAGAAAATCGACGAGCACGGCGTGCCGCTGACTGAAGGTGCCGCGGCGGCAGTCTTCGCCTGCGAGGCGCACCGGCGAGCCCTCAAGTGCGAGCGAACCAAACGCCAGCGCTTCTGCGGTCGCCCAGTCGACTTGGCCGTCGCGTTCGTACATCTCCGTGCGCTGTTCGAACTGGCGCAACAACTTTGGGTGCACCATGAAGTTCTCGGGATATCGGTTCATCGCTGCGTACACGCGGTCGAGGGCACCTCGATCCACGCCGGTCATCACATGCGGCAGCACGCCGATGGGCGTGGGCGGCGGCGGCACCTTGATGATGTCACGAGCATGCGCTCTCGTCTCATCGAGCGCCGACTGCAACTTGGCTTGGTAGTCAGCCAGCACACGCTCGGCTTCTTCCATCGTCACCACGCCACGCTTCACAAGTGCCTCGAGGTAGAGCTTGCGCACGCTGCGGCGTTCGGCGATCGCCTTGTACATGAGCGGTTGCGTGTAGCTCGGGTCGTCACCTTCGTTGTGGCCATGGCGTCGGTAGCACACCATGTCGATCACGACGTCTTTGTGGAAGGCCTGGCGGTAGTCGAACGCCATCTTCGCGACTCGCACGCACGCCTCGGGGTCGTCACCGTTCACGTGGAAAATCGGCGCACCCACAGACTTCGCGACGTCGCTGCAGTATTGCGACGAACGCGCGTACTCAGGCGACGTGGTGAAGCCGATCTGGTTGTTGATGATGAGGTGGATCGTGCCGCCGACGCGATAACCGCTCGTGTCGCTCATGGCGAGGCACTCAGCCACGACACCCTGACCCGCGAACGCCGCGTCGCCGTGGATGAGCAGCGGCAACACGCTGAACGCACCGGGCGGTTCGATCTGGTCTTGCATCGCGCGCACCATGCCGAGCACGATTGGGTCGACCGTCTCGAGGTGGCTTGGGTTCGATGCGAGCTCGATAGGCAGCAGCGCACCACTGCGTGCCTGGAACTTGCCACTCGCGCCGAGGTGGTATTTGACGTCACCAGAACCCTGCACCGCGTGCGGGTCGACGTGACCTTCGAACTCCGCGAACAATTGGCCGAGTTTCTTGCCCATCACGTTGGCGAGCACGTTGAGCCGACCGCGGTGCGCCATGCCGAGCACGGCGCCGTCGAGCGAATGGTCAGCGGCGAGATTGAGGATCGTGTCGAGAATCGGTATCGCCGACTCTGCGCCTTCGAGGCCGAAGCGCTTCGTGCCGACGTATTTCGTGGCGAGGAATCGCTCGAACGCCTCTGCCGCGTTCAGTCGCTCAAGCACTACGAGCGGGTCGAGCGCCGAATCCTCGTCACGGTGACTCTCGACTCGTTCTTGCACCCAGCGCTGCTCGTCGGTGTGCTGAATGTGCATGTATTCGATGCCGATCGTGCGGCAGTAGGCGTCACGCAAGACCCCAAGCAACGCACCGAGCGTCGAGCGCTGTACTCCCCCGACTCCGCCCGTCGCGAATTCGCGGTCCAAGTCCCAGATGGTGAGGCCGTACGTGAGCGGGTCGAGCTCCTTTGGCATCTTCGGCTCTTTCCAGCGCAGCGGGTCGAGGTCAGCGATCAAGTGACCGCGCACGCGGTGCACACGGATGAGTGTCGCGACTTGCATCTGCTTGTGCGCCTGGATGTCGACGTCTTCTACGTCGTTGCTGTCGGTGCGCCACTTGACCGACTCGTACGGCACGCCGAGGCTGCGGAAGATCTGCTCGTAGAAGCCGTGTTCGCCGAGCAGCAACTCATTGACGTATTTGAGGAAAAGACCGCTCTCTGCTCCCTGGATGATGCGGTGGTCATAGGTGCTGGTGACCGTGACCACTTTCGACACGCCTAACTGCACGAGTGCTCGCTCGTCGCTGCCTTGGAACTCTGCGGGATAGTCGATCGAGCCGACGCCGACGATGACTCCTTGTCCGGCCATGAGGCGGGGCACCGACTGGTTGGTGCCGATCGTTCCCGGGTTGGTGAGGCTCACGTTCGCACCCTGGAAGTCATCGACGGTCAATTTGTTGGCGCGCACCTTGCGAATGATCTCTTCGTACGCAAGCAAGAAGCCCATGAAGTCGAGAGTGTCAGCGCCCTTCAGCACGGGCACCACGAGAGTGCGCTGGCCGCCGCCTTTGTCGACGTCGACAGCGAGGCCGAGGTTCACGTTGGTGTGCCGCTGCAACTGCGGCTTGCCGTCTGCGTCGGCGACGTAGGCGTTCTTCATGTTCGGTACCGCATCGACGAGGGCGCGCACCACCGCGTAACCGATGAGGTGAGTGAAACTCACCTTCGACTGGCCGGTACGCGAACGGTACCCATTGATGACCCGGCGGTTCACCTCGAGCAATTTCGCCGGAATCTGCCGCACACTCGTGGCGGTCGGTACGCCGAGGCTGCGTTCCATGTTCGTAGCGATCGCGGCAGCGACCCCACGAATCGGTTCGGGGTCAGAGGGCGGCGTCAACTCCGCCGGTGCAGGTGCTGGCGACTCTTGTGTCGGCACGATGCCGGCAGGACGACGCATGGGAAACGTGTCGTCCGACCCGCGCTTGGCACTGCTTGGCTTCGCCGGCACGCCGCCATTGCCGGAGCGCGCGACACCGTCGGATCTTGTGGCACCGTCGCCGTTCTGCGGCGAAGCAGCTCTCGGCGCCTCGCCGGGTTTGTAGTCGCTGAAGAATTCGCGCCACTGCTCGCTGACGGCTGCCGGATTGTCGCGGAAACGTTCGTACATCTCCTCGACGAGCCAGGAGTTCGTACCGAAGTCGTCGCCCGAGGGCGACCCTGACGTCGTATTCGCGGGAGAACTCACGCTTTACAGCGTAGTTATCCGCTTCACGCGGGTGTCTTGCGACGACCGCGTCAGGCGAACAAGACCTCCGACAAGACGTACAACACGAGCCACAGAACGCCTGAAGTGATGAGCGCGTTCTTGTGCGACTCGTACGGCCACAACAACTTGTTGGTAGCGGCGGTGCCACCGAGCTTGCCGAGCGCATTCAACTGCAAGATCGCACCGAGCACCAACGCAACGATCAAGTACGTGAGCGCATTGGAACTCGTGGCCTCGTTGAAGCTCTCGCCGTAGAAGTGGGCGGTGCCGACCATGAACCACAGCATCGAGACCGAAAAGATCATGTTCTGGCGCGACGCAAGAAGTGCGCGGCGACCGGCGGCTGCCGCGTTCGGGTCGGCCTGGCCTCCGCCGAGCACGTTCACCGCGTTGGCGAGCACGACTTTCTGGTTTTTCCAGATGACCATCCAGACGTTCGCAGCCATCGTCAAGCCGTACAGCATGCCGATGGTGATCGACGCGTTCTTCGCATTGAGCGAGTTACCGCCCTCCCATTTGAGGAAGTTGTCGTAATACGACGGCTGGCCGGTGATGAGGATGCCGGTGCCAAGCGTCATGATCGCCGCCCAGCGGAACCACCAGAGGGCGCGACGAGCCAGCTTGTCGAGTGTGATGCTGCGGGCCTTTGCTTCGTCACCGTACGCAGCCAGCGCAGGAACTTGGACGAGGTTGAAGTAGTAGAGCAACCCAATCCAGGTGATACCAACCAGCACGTGCAGGTAGCGCATGAAGAAATTGAGGAAGTAATCCCCTGAGAACAGTTCCACTGTGTGACCTCCCAGTCGCTATACGTGGTGCGAACGACGAACGTCGCTGCGCATACGAAGGTAGTGGAAACTAGGTTGTACGGGGATGACTGCCGAATTCATCTATACCTGCTACAAACTCGGGCGTTTTTATCCGCCTGACCGCCAGGTGTTGGCCGACATCTCGCTCTCCTTCTATCCAGGTGCAAAAATCGGCGTGCTCGGCGCCAATGGCAGCGGCAAGTCGAGCCTGCTCAAGATCATGGCCGGGCTCGATGACGGCTACACCGGCGAGGCGCGCCTCACGCCTGGTTTCAGCGTCGGTCTCCTCGCGCAAGAGCCGCAACTCGACGCAAAGAAGGACGTACTCGGCAACGTGATGGACGGAGTGGCGCCGATTCGTGATCTGCTCGCGGAATACGAGAAGGTCACCGCGATGTGGGGCGAGCCGGAAGCGGACTTCGAAAAAGTCGGTGCACGCCAGGCCGAACTCGAAGCAAAGATTGCTGCCACCGACGCTTGGAGCCTCGAGCGCAACGTGGAGATTGCGATGGACGCGTTGCGCTGCCCGCCCAACGACGCCGACGTCACCAAGTTGTCGGGCGGCGAGCGTCGACGCGTCGCACTTTGTCGCCTATTGCTCTCGCGCCCCGACTTGTTGCTGCTCGACGAGCCGACCAACCACCTCGATGCAGAGAGTGTCGACTGGCTGGAGCGCTTCTTGCAGGAGTACTCGGGCACCGTGATCGCCATCACCCACGATCGTTATTTCTTGGACAACGTGGCGAAGTGGATCCTCGAACTCGACCGCGGTCGTGGAATCCCATTCTCTGGCAACTACTCCAGTTGGCTCGAACAGAAACAAGAGCGTCTCGCTCAAGAAGAGAAGTCGAACGAGGTGCGACGTCGCAGTTTGCAACGCGAGTTGGAGTGGGTGCGAATGGCCCCGAAAGCGCGCCAGGCGAAAGGTAAGGCGCGACTCGCTGCGTACGAGAAGTTGCACGCCGAGGCGCAGGCCGCCGAGCGCGGGCCCGACAAGTTGGAGATCACCATTCCTGCCGGAAAGCGACTCGGTGACACCGTCATCAAGGTGGAGAATCTCTCCAAGGGCTACGGCGACCGACTGCTCATCGAGAATCTCTCGTTCTCGTTGCCGCCGGCCGGCATCGTCGGCATTATCGGTGCCAACGGCGCGGGCAAGACCACGCTCTTTCGCATGCTCACCGGCCAAGAAAAACCCGACGCCGGCACCGTCACCGTCGGCGACACTGTGCAACTGAGTTACGTCGACCAAAGCCGAGACTCCCTCAATGCCGAAAACTCCGTGTACGAAGAGATCACTGGCGGCGCCGACACGCTGAAAGTCGGCGGACGTGAGATCCACGGTCGTGCCTACGTCGCGAGCTTCAACTTCAAGGGCAGCGACCAGCAGAAGAAGGTCGGCGAACTCTCCGGCGGTGAACGCAACCGCGTGCACTTGGCCAAACTGCTGAAGAGCGGCGGCAACGTGCTGCTGCTCGACGAGCCGACCAACGACCTCGACGTCGACACGCTGCGTGCGCTCGAGGCCGCGCTCGAGGCCTTCCCTGGTTGCGCCGTCGTGATCAGCCACGACCGCTGGTTCTTGGACCGCATCGCCACCCACGTGCTGGCATTCGAAGGCAACAGCCAGGTGCGCTGGTTCGAGGGCAACTTCCAGGACTACGAGGCCTGGCGCCGCAAAGAACTCGGTGTCGACGCCGACCAACCGAAGCGCTTGCGCTACAAGCCGCTCATCCGCAAATGAGTGCGGCGCCCACCTCAGCCGCGATGCGCACGATTCGCGTGGCCTGCGTGGTCTGTTTCGTCGGCGGCATCGCGGGGATGATCGTCGCCTCACTGGCCGACAACAACATCGAGGCAGTCTTGACCGCCGGTGTCGTCACGGTGATGGCCGCCCTCGTCTTGCTCGCCGTCAGCACGGTCACCACCGTGCGACGCACGCCGGAGTTTGACGAGGCCGACGCCGAAATTCTCGAGCACGGGATACAGCGCATGGTCGACTCGGGCGCCGACGAATCCGCGGTGCGTGAACTCGTGCGGCGCGCCATACAACTCGGTCGGCGCACGCCCGAATGATTTCTGCTTCGCTCTCCGACGCCGACCTCGCCACACACCTCGCGCGACAAACCGGCGAACTGCTCGTCGAGTTGCGCGATCGAATGCTGCGGGAGGATGCCTCGCCGTGGTACATGATGGACGCTGGCGACGCACTCGCGCACCGATTCATCGTCGACACGCTGCACAGCGCACGACCTAACGACGCCGTGCTCTCCGAAGAAGGTGCCGACGATCCACGACGGCTGAATGCAGAACGTGTCTGGATCGTCGACCCACTCGACGGCACCTCGGAGTTCGGCGAAGGTGATCGCGACGACTGGGCGGTGCACATCGCGTTGTGGGAACGAAAAGCCGGTCCGCACGGCGACCTGACCGCGGCGGCCGTCGCATTGCCGAGTATCAAACGAACGCTCTCTACTTTTCCGGCGCCCGCGCAACCGCCGCGACAAGAGCGCACTCCACTCATGGTGGTATCACGCTCGCGCACCCCGGCCGTCGCAGCGGCAGTTGCAACCGAGCTCGGGTTCGACGGTGTGCGACTCGGCTCTGCCGGCGCCAAGACGATGGCGGTAGTGCTCGGCAACGTCGACGTGTACCTGCACGCGGGAGGCCAGTACCAGTGGGACTCCGCCGCGCCGATCGCCGTCGCGCGCGCGGCTGGACTGCACACGAGCCGCATCGACGGCAGTCCACTCCTCTATAACTCGCGCGACACGTGGCTGCCTGATCTGCTCGTGTGCCAGCCCCATCTGGCCGCCGACATCCTCCGGGCAGTGCGCAACTTCACAGCCGGTTGACGCGCTCGGTGCGACGACCGACCGATTCGGCTGGGCAGACTGCGGGGGTGGAAAACGTAGCGGTGCGACCCGTCGACCGCGACTGGGCAGCATTCAGCGACAATCCGCCGTGGATTCTCACTCGCGCAACGACGGAGTGGCTGCCACTCGTCGACGACATCCGCACTCGAGCCCGCGCCGAACTTCCGTCCCTCATGACACCTCCGCGCGTTCCACCGATCGCTCGATTGATTGTCGTAGTCGCGCGACTCGGCTGGGCACTCGGGCCGTGGTGGTGGCGTCGCCGCCGCGGCAAGTACGCAAGCCCCGAGGCGTCGCGCACCGACTTGTCGTTGCGCATGCGTACCGCTATCGAGCGTCTCGGGTCGACCTACATCAAACTGGCGCAAATCATCTCGAGCGGCGAAGGCCTCTTCCCCGTCGAACTCGTCGAGGAGTTCAAGCGCTGCCGCGACCAAGTGCCCGCCGAGGATTTCGCCGACGTCCGCAGAGTGGTGGAGAACGATCTCGGAGCGCGCATCGAGGACGCGTTCTCCGAATTCAGTCGCGAGCCAATCGCTGCGGCATCAATCGCCCAGGTGCATGCAGCGACGCTGCGCAGCGGAGAACGAGTCGTCGTAAAGGTGCAGCGCCCACGCGTCAATACTCTCGTGCGCAAAGACCTGAAAGTGATGTCGTGGCTCGCACCATTCCTCGTGGGGCGAATCAAAATCGCTGCGCTCGCCAACCCGCCGGCACTCGTCGAGCTATTTGCCGAGACGATTGTCGAAGAACTCGACTTCCGACTCGAAGCAGCGAACATGCTCGACATCGCGAGCATCCTCGCCGACTTGAAGCAAGACGGCTACGTCGTACCACGTCCGCACCCGAGGCTCGTGACTCGACGCGTGATCGTGATGGAACGCCTCGAAGGGTTCAAGTTCGACGACGTCGCGGGCATGAAAGGTGCCGGAATCGACACCGAAGCAGTCATCCGGACCGGCATGGTGGCATTCATGGAAGGTGCGCTCCTGTACGGCGTATTCCACGGCGACTTGCACGGCGGCAACTTGCTCGTGATGCGCGACGGTCGCACCGCATTGCTCGATTTCGGCATCGTGGGTCGCCTCACCGGTGCACGACGACTCGCGTTCTTGCGATTGATGCTCTCTGCGACGACCAACGACGTGAAGGGGCAGATCACTGCGCTGCGCGATCTCGGCGCGCTTCCGATGGACACCGACCTCGACGCCGTCATCAAGGATCTGCGACTCGACCAACCGACGATCGACCCGACCACGCTCTCCGGCGAAGAATTGGTCAAAGAAGTGCAGCGCGTCGTGAAGGCGATGCTTGCCTACGGCGCGCGCATGCCCAAGGAACTGATGCTCTACGTGAAGAACATGGTGTTCTTGGATGGTGCAATAGCGCGCCTCGCACCAGACCTTGACCTCCTCGGCGAGATCGCGCAAATCTCGATGCTGTTTGCCCAACGCCACGGCGAGCGACTCGGTCGCGAACTCGGTATTGACCACACGCAAGTGGAGATCAACTTGGACAGCGTGAAGGCGGGGCTAGGCGTAACCTCCGACACCAATCGCATGACGTACCGCGACTTGCAGAAGCGCCGCGAGCTCATCCAGAAGCGCATGCGCGAACACGTCGGCCGCTGAACCAGTGCTCTCATCTCACGAGCACGATAGTAAAGTCTGGTCGATGTCAACTTTCGATTCTTTTGCCACAGAGTACGAGCGAGCTCTTTCAAAGAATCTTCGATCTATTCCTGGAGGCATCGATCACTATTTTCAAAATCGAGTCAAGATTCTCTCAGATTGTCTTGGGCAATCTGCGTCGCCGAAGAGAATTCTGGACTTTGGTTCCGGCGTTGGATTGGCAATCCCGTTTCTCAGGGAGCGATTTCCGACGTCCGAAATCACCATCACTGATGAGTCTCTTCAATCTCTAGACGTTGCGACAGCTCGTTACCCCTCTGTGAAAGCTGTGACGCCTGACGAACTCCCACTCGACCACTTTGATGTCATCTTCATCGCGGGAGTGCTCCACCATGTCGAACCACTCAAGAGAAGCGCCGTTGTCACACGGATTGCAGACTCGATCAAGCCGGGAGGACTTGCCGTCTTCTTTGAATTAAATCCACTCAATCCGGTGACGCGTCATCTCGTGCGTATGTGCCCATTCGACAACGATGCAATTCTCATGCGAAAATCTGAAGTTGAAGGTCTCCTGACTCGAGATTCGCGCCTTGCAGTGGAGCGAAGTCGATACACAGTCTTCTTCCCGCCGCTGCTCAGACCCCTGCTCAGGGTCGAGCGGTATTTGCAGTGGTGTCCGCTCGGAGCCCAGTACTTCGTCGCAGTACGTCGTGCTATGAGCGCCCGCTAGCGAGCACTAACCGAGGATAGAGCTCTAAATGGTCGCCCAACTTCAGTGTTTTAGTCTTCTAGTGACTTCAGAGTGAGGGCTACTTGAAATGCGCTTGGTGGTCGCCCGATGCTCCGTGAACTATGCGGGACGACTCGAGTCAACGCTGCCCGAGGCCACGCGGCTCATCATGGTGAAATCCGACGGCTGCGTCGCCATCCATGCCGACGGCGGTGCATACAAACCACTCAACTGGATGAACGCACCAAACGACATCCGCGAGTTCCCGGACCGTTGGGAGATCACCAACCCGAAAGGTGAGCGCCTCACCATCGTGATGCACGAAGTGTTGAGCGACTCTCAACACGAACTAGGCGACGACCCTGGGCTCTCCAAAGACGGCGTCGAAGCCCACCTGCAAGCACTGCTCGCCGCCGACCCGACCGTGATCGAGGGCGGACTCGTCCTCATCTCGCGCGAGTATCCGACGGCGATCGGCCCGGTCGATCTTCTCTGTTGCGCCGCCGACGGAACGACCGTCGCAGTCGAAGTGAAGCGCCGCGGAGAAATTGACGGCGTCGAACAACTCGCTCGTTACCTGGAGTATCTGCGGGCCGATTCCTCGCTCGGGCTCTTGCGCGGGGTGTTCGTCGCGCAGTCGATCAAACCACAGGCACGCACACTCGCCGAGACGCGCGGCCTCGCGTGGAAAGAAGTGGACTACGACGAACTACGTGGCAAACGAGTTGACGAATTGAGGCTCTTCTGAGCGCTATCCGCGACTTTCGAGCAGCCGACTTCGACGAAGTGCTGCGGATGAACAACGAGAACGACCCCGCGGTTTCGTGGCTCGAGCGCGAAGAACTCGAAGCAGATCTCGCCGTCGCCAAGCATGCTCTGGTCATCGGAGGCCATCGGGTCGAGGGTTTCTGCACAACGTTCGCGAGCGGCCTGCAACGTGATCTCGGCGTCAACTACGCATGGTTCACCGCGCGCTACCCCGACTTCGTGTATCTCGACCGAGTGGTGGTCGACGAGCCGTTCCGTTCCGGCGGGCGCGGCGCGTTGCTCTATGCCGAGGTGGAACGTCGCATTCTCGAAGAAGGCGCGACCTCGCTCTTCGCGTGCGAAGTGAATCTGCGGCCGCGCAATGACGGGTCATTGCGCTTTCATGCGCGGCTCGGCTTCGAGCAAGTCGGCGAGCAAGAGTCAAAGCCGGGACTCGTCGTGGCGATGCTCGCCAAACGACTCGACTAAAACGACACCACAGCGGAACTGCGGGCAAAGTGGCGCGCCGCAGAACTGAGGGCGACTACTTCTTTTGTGGTTGTGGCCAGCTGCCTGGCTTTCCGTCCATGCCGGAGTTCAATCGTGCCTTGCTGAGCAATTCCTCGACGATCGGGCCGAGTCGTGTCGGGTCGTCGACGGGAGCGTGCGATGGGCCACGCACCCAGCCTTCGGCGATAGCGAACGTGCGGCCGCTGGCTTCGAATACGCGACCGGTCACGCCCTTGCTCTCCCCCGACGCGAGCCAGGTGACGATCGGCGCGATCCAACGCGGTGACTGTGCCTCGCGCTCTTCGTCGGTCGGCGGCGTCGGTTGCAAGTTCTCGGTCATTCGCGTGAGCGCAACGGGGGCGACTGCATTGACGGTCACGCCGTAGCGAGCAAGTTCAAGCGCGGTGATCACGGTGAACGCAGCGATGCCAGCCTTGGCTGCGCCGTAGTTTGCCTGGCCGATGTTGCCGTAGATGCCCGACACCGACGTCGTATTGATGATGCGCCCGTCGACGGGCTTGCCCGCCTTCGATCGGTCGCGCCAATACGCCGCGGCGAAGTGCGCCGGCGCGAAGGTGCCTTTCAGGTGCACCTTGATGACCGCATCCCACTCTGCTTCGCTCATGTTCGCCATCATGCGGTCGCGCAAGATGCCGGCGTTGTTCACGACGGCATGCAGGTCGCCGAACGTGTCGACTGCAGCCTTGATGAGTCGTTCGGCACCGTCGAACGTGGAGATGTCGTCGCCGTTGGCGATCGCTTTGCCGCCCATTGCTTCGATCTCGGCAACCACTTGATTGGCGGGCGATGCGTCGCCTCCGCTGCCGTCGACACCGGCACCAAGGTCGTTGACCACGACATGGGCACCGTGACGAGCGAGGCTGAGCGCGTGTTCGCGCCCGATTCCGCGTCCTGCTCCCGTGACGACTGCGACTCTTGCTTCACACAACTTGGCCATGGCTGTGACTCCTTCCCGACTCGTTCGTCGGATGTTCGACGCCGACGCAATCTAGCCTTTGCGCGCGTGACAAGTCGGGTCGATGCAACTGGTGCACAGTACGCGGACGTGCTCGTCGTCGGTGCAGGGCCCGCCGGTGTCGCCGCGGCGATCACGGCCAAGCGCGCGGGTCTGTCGGTCGAAGTCATCGACAAAGCGACGTTCCCGCGCGACAAGTGCTGCGGCGACGGCCTTACCACTGGCGCGTTGCGGCTGCTCGACCGACTCGGGCTACCGCCTTCAACCGTCCCCAGCTGGACACCTTGCCACGATGTCACGCTTCGGTCGCCGTCGGGCCGAACCATCGAACTTCAGTTGCCTCATGACGGTCAGTTTGCCGCGATTGCAACTCGCGAGGATCTCGATTTCGCACTCGTGCGTCATGCACGTTTTCTCGGCATCACGGTTCGCGAGTCGACCGAGTTTCTCGGCGCGACCCCCGGACTCTTCGGGGTGGCCTCCCCGACCGCCACGACATCGACACCGGTCGAATACATCCATGTCGAAACCTCGAGTGGATCCATCGAAGCTCGCACGGTGATCGCCGCCGACGGAATGTGGTCGCCCGTCCGCAAGGCTGTTGCACCGGAAGACGGCGCGTACCTCGGCGAATGGCACGCCGCACGCCAATATGCGCACAACGTGACGGGTCCTGCAGCGCACCGATTGTTCGTGTGGTTCGAACCTGAACTCTTGCCCGGATACGCGTGGTCGTTTCCGTTGCACGGCGGGCGGGCGAATCTCGGCTACGGCATCTTGCGCGGCGGCACGGTGCGCACGGCAGATTCCAAGGCTCTGTGGCGAAAGATTCTCGAGCGCGACCACGTGCGCGAGGCCCTCGGGCCGAACGCCGTCGTCGAGGAAAAATTCATGTCCTGGCCGATTCCGGCGAGGGTGACGAGCAGCGCGCTCTCACATGGCCGCGTGCTCTTCGTCGGCGATGCCGTACGCGCCACCGACGTACTCACTGGCGAAGGCATCGGTCAAGCGTTGCTGTCGGGAATACTTGCGGGTGAAGCAGCGGCCACCACGCAACCGGCAAGGTCGTATGAGCGTGCGATGCGGAAGAATTTCTTCGCCGACCATCGCATGTCGGCGATACTCGGGCGGGTACTCGCCAACGAACGTCTCGCGCGCGGCGCCATGCGAATCATCGACGGCGGCGACTGGCGCAAGGAGAAGTTCGTGCGCTGGATGTTCGAAGACGAGGCACGTGCGAGCGCATTCACCCCGCGTCGGTGGCACCGCGGCTATCTCTCGTCGCGCGGCGCGTACTCCAACTAATCTCGCCTCCATGCGAACCAGACTCACCGAGATGCTCGGCATCGACCATCCGGTGATGCTCGCGGGAATGGGTGGAGTGTCGTATCACGAGCTCGTGGCGGCAGTCAGCGAGGCAGGCGGCATCGGCACGCTCGGCGCGTCGACGATGCGCGACCATGAATTGCCCGAGGAGATGCGGCTCGTGCGCGAACGCACCAAGAAACCCTTCGGCGTCGACCTGCTGACCGCGCTCCCCAACCAGGTCGACGCTGGCATCAAGTCGGTGATCGAAGGCGGTGCCTCGATCTTCGTCGCCGGGCTCGGTGTGCCGCGCGAGGTAATCGATCTGCTGCACAAGAGCAACGTCCTCGTGGGCTCGATGTGCGGCAAAGTAAAACATGCGAGTGCCGCAGTCGCCAGCGGTTGCGACTTTGTCGTCGCGCAAGGCACCGAAGCAGGAGGGCACACTGGGCTCGTCGCCACCATGGCCCTCGTACCCCAGGTCGTCGATGCCGTCGGCGAAAAAGTCCCGGTCGTCGCAGCCGGCGGTCTCTACGACGGTCGCGGCCTTGCTGCGGCGTTGGC
This sequence comes from Actinomycetota bacterium, assembly GCA_041180605.1. GTDB lineage: Bacteria > Actinomycetota > Acidimicrobiia > Acidimicrobiales > Ilumatobacteraceae > F1-60-MAGs027. The sequence goes on from JBEGRF010000016.1 coordinate 94,758, forward strand.
GCTCGGCGCCGACGGAGTTTGGATAGGCACACGGTTCATCGCGACGCCGGAAGCCCGCGCCGTCAATGGATACAAAGACACGCTGCTCGCGACCACCGAGGACGGCACCACCATCTCGCGCGCATACACCGGCAAGACGTGCAGGGTGGTCGCCAACGACTGGACCCGTCACTACGACAAGAACCCTGCGGATCTGAAGCCGTTCCCGCAACAGGCGGTGGCTTCGATGCAAGCCGGCGTCAACCACCTCGGGTATCCGACTGGCACGCAAACCGACCCGTCGCGCGAGTTCTACCCCGCCGGTCAAGGCGTCGGTGCCATCAATGAGTTGGTGCCCGCCGGCGAACTCGTCCGACGCATCGTCGACGAAGCCGAAGCAGTGCTGGCGCGCGTCAGCAAGCTGTCCGGACGCTGACACCCGTCGTGCGCAAACCCAACGTGTTGCGGGACAACCGTGACTTGCGACTGCTCTTTGTCGCACAGAACTTGTCGTACATGGGCGACTGGTTCACGTTCGTGGCGCTCGCCGGACTCGTGCAAGACGTCACCGACTCCGCTTTCTTGGTGTCGCTCCTGCTCGTGGCGTTCTCGTTACCGTCGTTCCTCGCATCGCCGCTCGGTGGACCCGTCGCCGACCGATACGACCGCCGTCAGGTGCTCGTCGTAGTGTCGATCTTGCAGGCGATTTCTGCGTGCGGACTGCTCTTCATCGGCACCACGCATATCTGGTTGGCGTTCGTGTCGCAAGGCCTCATCGCCGCGTTCGCGGCATTCGTGCGGCCGGCGGTCGAAGCGGCAGTGCCGAATCTCGCGCGCGACCCCGACGAATTGCGTCGTGCGAATGCGCTCTTTGGTTCGAGCTGGGGCGTCATGCTCGCAGTCGGCGCCGGTCTGGGCGGCATCTATTCCGAAGCTTTCGGTCGACAGGCTGCCTTCATCGCCGACATCGCGACGTTCGTCGTCGCGGCAGGGCTCATCGCGTTGATCAAGCGTCCGATGCAAGAAGACCGTGGCACCGCGCGTCCACCCGTGCGACCCATCGCCGACATGCGCGAGGCGATCGAACTTGCGCGCCGTGACTCGACCATCCTTGCGCTGCTCGCCTCAAAGATGACTTTCGCCATCGGTGCCGGAGTGGTCAGCCAGTTGGCGGTATATGCAGCCGACGCGTTCTCGTCGGGAGATGCCGGTCGGGGGCTCTTGCTCGGCGCACGCGGCGTCGGTTCCGGTCTCGGACCGATCATCGGTGCGCGATTCGCCAAAGGCGATCTGCGGCGCGTGTTGCTCGTGTGCGGTGTGGCAGGTCTCGTCTTTTCTGCTGGTTACTTGGCTGCGGCCGCGGCACCCGTCCTTCTCCTCGCCAGTGCAAGCGTGATGTTTGCCCACCTCGGCGGTGGAGCACAGTGGACGCTCTCCACCTACGGTCTGCAAGTTCGCGCGCCCGACGACATGCGTGGTCGCGTCTTGGCGGGAGACTTTGCACTGATCACGCTGTCGCTCGCGCTGAGCAGCGTGGCGGCAGGAATCGTTTCAGAACAAGTCGGTGCAAGGGCGACGGTCGCGATATTCGGCGCGATCGCCGCAGCGGCATCTCTCGTCTATCTGTTGCTGACGCGAAGCGTGCGCGCCGGGCTGCGCGCCTAGCTCGCCGCAATCCGCGCAACTACTTCAGGAGTCGATAAGCGAGCGCAGTTTCGACATCGTTGCGGTCGCGTTTGCCCCGACTGGGTTCACCGAGAGCATCGTGACGCCGGCAGCTCGAAACGCAGCGACCCGCTCTTTCACATAGCTGGCTGGGCCGACGAGGTTCGATAACTCCAACATCTCGCGTGGCACTGCTCGCGCGGCTTCTTCCTTCTTGCCCGAGAGGTAGAGATCCTGGATCTCGGTCGCTTCTTTCTCGTAGCCGTACTCGCGGCAGATGTCGTTGTAGAAGTTCTTTCCTCGCGCGCCCATGCCGCCGACGTAGAGCGCAACGTTGGGTCGGGCCATGTCCAGCACTTTGTCTTTCGCCTCGCCGACCAGCGATTCATCGATTGCCAACAGCCCGCCGGCGGAAATTTCCAGCGGCTTCAATCCGGCCGCGCGCTTGGCCCGACCTTTTGCGAGCGCCCTGCCCCAAACTTTCTCGAATTTGTCGGGCACGAAGAAGACCGGCAACCAACCGTCGGCGAGTTCTGCGGTCGCTTCGACGCTCAAACCTTTGAGCGACGCCCACCACACCGGAATGTCGGCGCGCACCGGATGATTGATCAGCTTGAGGGGTTTGCCGAGGCCGGTGCCCTCGCCGGCGGGAAGCGGCACTTTCACGGTCTGTCCGTCGTATGTGAGCGCCTTTTCGCGCTTCCACACTTGGCGGCAGACCTCGATGTACTCCTTGATTCGCTGCATCGGCTTCTCGTAGGGCATGCCGTGGAAGCCTTCAATCACTTGCGGGCCGGATGCGCCGAGCCCGAGGATGAACCTGCCGTTCGACACGAAGTCACAACCGGCAGCAGTCATCGCAGTGAGAGACGCCGTGCGCGAATACACGTTGATGATGCCGGTGCCGATCTCCACCCGCTTGGTGACGGCAGCGAGATAGCCGACCTGAGAAATCGCGTCGAAACTGTACGCCTCTGGAATCCAAACGACGTCGAGCCCTGCGTTTTCGAGCTCGACGACGCGCTTGGCGCCCTCGACGAAACCACCGGCGTACCCCATCATCATGCTGATTTTCATGGTGAAGAGAACCTAGTGCGTGAGATGATGTAACGGGGTGGCCGCGCTGAGGCGACCGACCCCGCTCAGTTGACTTGGCGGGCGCGACCCTCCCAATACGGCGCGCGGAGATCTTTTTTCAGGATCTTGCCGCTCGGATTGCGCGGCAGCGCGTCTGTCCACACCACTTTCTTGGGTGTCTTGAAACCGGCGAGTTGCGTGCGCCCGAAAGCCACGATGTCGTCTTCGCTGACCGTGACGTTCGGTTTTCGAACGACGATCGCCAACGGCACTTCGCCCCAGCGGTCGTCGGGTATACCGATGACTGCGACGTCCTGGACTGCCGGGTGTTTCATCAGCGCGTTCTCCACCTCGGCCGGGTAGATGTTCTCGCCGCCCGACACGATCATGTCTTTGACGCGGTCGTGAATGTAGACGTAGCCCTCTTTGTCTTTGTAGCCGGCGTCACCTGTGTAGAACCAACCGTTGCGAATCGCCTTCGCTGTTTCCTGCGCCATGTTCCAGTAACCCTTCATCACTTGGCGCGAACGAATGATGATCTCGCCCACCTCGCCGGCCGGCAACTCTTTGCCCTGCTCGTTGACGATCTTCAACTCGACGCCCATCGATGGCTTGCCGCATGACCGCAGCAGGTGTCTCCGCGGTCCGTCCACGTCGTGGTCCTCGTGCATGAGCATGGTGACCACGCCGGTGGTCTCCGTGAGGCCGTACACCTGCACGAAGTCGCACTTGAACGTCTTGAGCGACGCCGCGAGCACCTGCTCGGAGATCGGCGACGCACCGTACGCGATGAGCTTCAGGCTCGAGAAGTCGGCCTTGTCGATGTCTGGCACCATAAGCATGAACGCGAGCAGAGCAGGAACCATGAACGCGTGCGTGATGCGATGCTGCGAGATCATCTTCACCATGCCGCCGATGTCAGTGGTTTCGCGGACGATGATCGACTTGCAGCCGTTGTACTGGCCGGCCGTTGCCCAACCGCTCCCGCCGATGTGGAAGAGCGGCATCGCCACCAGGTTCACCGCGTGTTCGTTCATGCCCCACAAATCGCGAGCGCTCGGCAGGATGCCGAGGAAGTTGTCGTTCGTAAGCATCACGCCCTTTGGACGACCCGTCGTGCCGCTTGAGTACAACTGGAAGGCAACGTCGTGTGGCTTCGAGTCCGTCCCTGGATCCACCGCTTGATGACGTGAGACCCACGACTCGTACGACTCGTGCGTCGGATGACCCCCAATGACCACGATCTTCTTGGTGTGCTTCAATTCGCCGACGATGGCATCGAGCACCGGCACGAAATCGGGACCGACCACGAAGACTTTCGCCTGCGCATCGTTGACGATGAACGCCACTTCGGGTGGCGCGAGACGGAAGTTGATGTCGACGCTGACCGCGTTCAGCAACGCGCATCCGTAGAACACTTCGAAGTGCTCGATGGAGTTCTTGTCGAGGAAGGCGACACGATCTTGGTTGCCGACGCCTGCGGCCCTCAGGGCCTGCGCCACTTGGGACGAACGCTTGTAGAGCTCTTGCCAGGTCTGCACTCGGTCACCCTGGACGAGGGAGACCTTGCCGGAGAGGTTCTTTGCGTGCGTGCGAATGATGCCGGCGACCGTCGCGATGCCAAGCGACGCGGGCTTTTTCTTGGCGGGCTTTTTCTTGGCGGGCTTCCTCTTCGCAGGTGTGCGCGAGACCCTCTTCGTCGTCGTTCTCTTCTTGCGAGCCGGCTTTTTCTTCTTGGCCACCTTCTTGCTGGCTGGCTTTTTCTTCTTGGCGGCCTTCTTGCGGGTCGACTTCTTCTTCGCGGGTTTACGATTCTTCGCGGGTTTACGACGCTTGGTTGCCATGGGCAGAAAAGGTAGTTGGTGCGGCGTCGCGGGGCAACCCGAGGACGCGTTCAGCAAGGATATTTCGCTGTACCTCGCCGGTACCACCTCCGATCGTCAGCGCCCGAGCAAACAAGGCGCCTTCTGACCACTCACGACCAGCGAACATTGCCGTCTCCGGGGGCAGCAAAGAGTCTCCACCGCCCATCAGAAGCCCGGCTGCGCCAACGAGCCGTCGCCCTACGTCCATGACGTATTGACCGTGTTCATCGGCCAAGATCTTGCGAACGCTCGCTTCTGGGCCGGGCTCGGTACCGGCAATGCGCTGCACCAGCGTGCGCATGCGGATGAGTTCGAGCAACACGTGGCGCTCGTACAGCCGGATGACTGCGCGACGAGTGGACGCGTCGAGCGATGCTCCGGTCGCGCGCAGAGAACGAACGGCGTTCACGACATCGTTCGCCGTCGGGCCTCGTCCCCACAGTGCCCCGCCGGTCGACAACGACACACGTTCATTACTGAGCGTCACTCTCGCGAGACGCCATCCGTCGTGCACTTCGCCGACCACGTTCGCGTGCGGTATGCGCACGTTGGTGAAGAACACTTCGTTGAATGTCGCGCCGCCCGTCATCTCCCGAATCGGGCGGATCTCGATCCCCTTGCTTCGCATCGGGCAAATGAAGTACGTGATGCCGTGGTGCTTGTCGGCCTGCGGGTTGGTGCGGGCGAGCAGAATTCCGTATTCGGCGTACTGCGCCACCGACGTCCAGATCTTCTGACCATTGATCACCCATTCGTCGCCATCTCGAACCGCGCTAGTACGCAGACTCGCCAAATCGCTGCCGCTCTCTGGCTCGCTGAAGAGTTGGCACCAGAAGTGCTTTCCTGACAGCAGGTCGAACAGGTAGCGATCCTTCTGCTCTTGCGTTCCGGCAAGCACGATGGTGGGGCCGGCCCAGCCGATGCCGATCGGGTTCGTGGGTCTTTGCACTATGGCACGGCGCAACTCGTCGTCAACGATCAACTGCTCGATTGGCGATGCGTCCAGACCCCACGGGCGCGGCCAGTGTGGTGCGACGAGGCCGCGACGTGCCAACTGTTCGCCGGTCGGTTTCATGTGAGAGGCAAACCACTCTCGTATCTCTCGTCGAAACGGGTGATCATCGCCCGGCAGCAGCGATGCCGCCATGTCCGTCATGCGGCGAGCATACCGATGCTTCGCATAGGTTGAGCAACGTGTTCGACCGCGCTACACGTCTCGTTGACTCCACCGATGGCGTGCGCGTCGCGGTGTATGACGAACGTGCGGATGGTGCAAGCCGCCCGACGCTGCTGTTCTCGCACGCCACGGGTTTCCATGGTCGAGTCTTCGCGCCGATTGCTGCGCACCTGCCCTTGTTTGATCGAACGACGTTCGACTATCGCGGTTACGGCGACACCATCGCGCCGAAGAACTGGCGGCTTACGTGGGACGGGTTCGGTGACGACGCATTGGCCGTCGCGCGCGACACCGTGCAGCGAAGCGCCGGACGGCGAGTCATCGGCATCGGTCACTCGATGGGCGGAGCGGGCCTCGTCATGGCGGCTCTCCGTGAGCCATCGCTGTTTGCGGCTCTCATCGTCTTCGAGCCGATCATCTTCCCGCCGGAATCACGTTCGCAGTCTGGCAGGGCGAATCCACTCGCCGACGTAACCCGCCGCCGGCGCCGAAGCTTCCCTAGTTACGCCGACGCCCTCGCCAACTTCTCGTCCAAGCCGCCCTTGTCGTCGTTGCATCCCGACTCGCTCGATGCATATGTGCGGCACGGGTTCGCGCAACGAGCCGAAAGCGTCGAGATCAAGTGCGACCCGGAGTTCGAGGCGCAGACCTACGAAATGGGGGCGATGCACGACACTTGGAATCATCTCGGCGATCTCTCGACACCAACCTGGGTGATGGCTGGAGCGCACGCGGAGATGTCGCCGGCGGGCATCGCCCCGCGCATCGCAGAACAAATTCCCGGTTGCATTTTCGTGGAATGGCGAGATGTCGGCCACTTCGGGCCCCTCGACGCCCCCGCGCGGTTCGCAAAATTCGTGGGCGAGGTTGCGGCGGGCATCTCAGCGTCGTAGCACACCGCGCGCCTAATCTGGCGAGCACATGCCCGCCCCGAAGAATTCGCCGAAGCCCAAACTGCCGCGGCTGTCCCCGTCGCGCATCAATACCTTCGTCAGCTGTCCGATGAAGTACCGCTTCCAATACCTCGAGTCCGTGCCGACGCTCCCGAGCGAGGCGATGGTGCGCGGCTCATTCGTACACCGCGTGCTCGAACTACTTCTTGCCCGAGAGCGTGACCAGCGCACCAACGATGCGGCGCGCCAAGACTTCGATAGCGCGCAGCGCGAATTCCGTCTGCGCGATGACTGGCGAATGCTCGCCCTCGACGGGAGCGACGAGGAGCAGTTCTGGGAGTCCTCCCGCGAGTGCGTGCGCGCCTACTACCGCATCGAACACCCTTCCGAGGCCCACGTGGTGGAGCTGGAGAAATGGGTGAGCGCTCCGATGGGGGATTTCGAGATCGCCGGACTGATCGACCGCCTCGAGCGCGACCAGCAGGGTCTCGTCGTCAGCGACTACAAGACTGGTGCACCCAAGAGTCCGCAATACTCCACCGACTACTTCCGTCAACTCACGTACTACGCGCTCATGTGCGAGACGCAACTTGACGAGACGCCCCACTCCGTGCGTCTCTACTACTTGGGCGGCCCGAAAGACCAGTACACGCGCCAGCAGCGAGTCGTCTCGCAAGTCATCACGACCGACACGCTCGAGGACGCGCGCAATACCGCACGGCGAGTGTTCGGTGCCATCGAAGGAGGCAAGGTCTCGGGTGAGTTCAACACCAACGTCACCAAACTTTGCGAGTGGTGCGACTTCAAAGAGTGGTGTCCCGCGCACGGCGGCGACGTCGCCAGAGCCAAACCCGAGGCCAGCGTTCGCGTGCAGATTCGACGACGCCAAGTGGGATTGTCCGAGACCGCATGAGCTCGTTTGTCGCGCGCGTCGACCGCCTCGACGAACGTCTCGACGACTGGTTCGAACCTCTTCGCAACGCGCGACTGCTCGTCTACCTCTTCAACACGGCCAGCGCGGTCGGCGACTTCGGTGCCATCTGGCATGTCGTCGGTGTCGTCGGTGCACTCAACGGCGCCCTTTCGTGGAGCCAGGCAATCGTCCTTGCTGCGTTGATGGGTGCCGAAAGCCTGTTCTTGAACCAGGGCGTAAAACGATTCTTTCGTCGCAGCCGTCCGACCGTGTCCGGTGACGATCGTTTCACCGTGAGGCGGCCGCTTACGAGCAGTTTCCCGAGCGGTCACGCGTCGTCGGCGTTCTTTGCGGCGGTCGTCTTGAGTGGGTGGGCCAGCAACGGTTGGACCATCGCATTCTTCGTCTTTGCAGTCATCATCGCGTTGAGCCGCGTCGTGGTTCGAATTCACCACGTCAGCGACATCGTCGTAGGCTCGGTCGTCGGTGCGCTGCTCGGCACGCTTGCCTTGCAGTTCACCGCGACCATCTCGTGAGCACTGACCCCATCCCCACCGACGCCGAGGCCCAGCTTCCTCGATTCGACAGGCGGATGAGCGACGCCGAAGGGTTGATGTGGCGGCTGGAGAAGGATCCCTTCCTCAGCTCCACGTTCGGCAACGTCACTGTGCTCGACCGTCCGCTGAACTTTTCTGCGTTCAAGCAACGCCTCGAGCGAGCGACGATCGCCGTGCCCAGGTTGCGACAGAAGGTTCGCCCGACGCCCGCTGCACTCGGCGCACCGAAATGGGTCGACGACCCGGAGTTCAATATCGATTACCACGTGCGACGAGTGAGCCTGCCCGAGCCCGGATCACTTCGACAGCTGCTCGATCTCGCCACCCTCATCGTGAATGACCCGTTCGAGCGAACACGACCGCTCTGGCAGTTCATCTCAGTCGAGGGCCTGAACGGCGGTCGCGGTGCCTTGATCGTGAAGTTGCACCACACCGTCGCCGACGGCCAGGGCGGGGTGCTCTTGTCCCTGCAATTCGTGGATCTCGAACGAAATGCTCCATTGCCTCCACCTTTGCCCGAGCCGCTCGCCCTCGAGCCGGGCCTCGACGGCGACGAACCAGTCGACTTGCTCCGTTCGTCGATGACCGACGCACTGCGCGTACCGCTCGGCCTGCTCAAACAAGTGCGCGACGTGCTGACCGAACCCACGAGACTGCCGTCACTTGCGACCCAGGCCAATGACTCGTTGCGCGGTCTTCTCGCGCAACTGGGCGAGGTCGATGCGGCGCGCTCACCGTTGTGGAAGCGGCGATCACTGCAGCGCCGACTGGAGACCGTGCGCGTGCCCTACCGCGAACTTCTCGAAGCCAGCCGTGCACTCGGCGGAAAACTCAACACCGCGTTCGTCACTGCAGTCGCCGACGGTGCCGGCACTTATCACCGTGCGCTCGGGGCACCCGTCGAATCTCTTCGCACGTCGATTGCAATCAGCACTCGAACCGAGTCGTCCGGCAGCAACGCATTCTCACTGGCAAAACTGCTCGTACCGACGAGCGACATGCCGATCGTCGAGCGTTTTGCGGCCGTCAATGAGGCGCTCAACCAGGCCCGTGACGGCGCCAAGAGCGCGTCACTCGACACGCTTGCGACGCTGTCAGCCAATTTGCCCACGTCGGTGCTCACACGCATCGCCCGCACCCAGAGCCAGTCGGTCGACTTCGCGACGTCGAACGTGCGCAGCGGCGGGGTGCCGCTGTATATCGCTGGCGCATTGATCACCGAGAACTACCCCGTCGGGCCGCTTGGCGGAGTCGCATTCAACGCGACGCTGCTTTCTTACAACGGCTCGCTCGACATCGGAATCAACGTCGATAGCGCCGCCGTCGAGCATCCGGAACTCCTGCGCGACGAGATCGAGCGTTCGCTCAACCGGTTGATTTATTCAGCACCGCGACAGGCGGCGACTACGCCGGCTACTTCGAAGTCGAAGTGGTGGAATCGGCTTTTTCGCTGAGCAATTGCCGCACGTCGAGCAACACGTCAGCCACCTCGGTGGTCGTGACGAGCTGACGCTGACCGATTTCTGCGAGTGCTTTATCGATGACTTCGATGGCTTCAGCCAAGACGACCACGTCGTGAGATGGGTTGCGTTGGATCGTCTCAGTCACTGCGGATTCCTTCCGTTTTGTTGTTGACGCGAGAGGCTACACGCGGCTTGTGCCACTCTGTCGGATACGCACGCTCGGCGTAACATCGTGCTGTGAACTTTGCCGGTGCAGTAACTGTTGTCACCGGCGCGGCAGGCGGAATCGGCTCGGCACTTGGTGAACGATTTCACGATGCCGGAGCAACGGTCGTACTCAGCGACCGACCGGGTACGAATGTCGCTGCGCTCGTTGCCCGCCTCAACGCACGACGCAAAGGATCGGCGTATTCCGTCGAAGCTGACGTCGCGCACGAAGAGGAAAACGCTCGACTCGTCAGCGAGGCTCGGCGCCTTGGTGGCCGAATCGACCTCTTTTTCGCCAACGCTGGCGTCGCGATGGGCGGCGACTTATCGGCGAGCGAGTCAGAGTGGAACACATCGTTCGACGTCAACGTGCACGCTCACCGTTGGGCAGCCAAGTACCTGTTGCCTGAGTGGCTGGCTGCCGGCAAAGGATATTTCGCCGTCACTGCCAGTGCCGCAGGCCTGCTCGCGCAGATCGGATCGGCGCCGTACTCGGTCACCAAACACGCTGCCGTGGCCTTCGCCGAGTGGCTTTCCATCACCTACGGCTCGCGCGGCATCGTCGTGAGTTGCCTGTGCCCGCAAGGTGTGAACACTGCGATGCTCCGCACCGGCGACCGACCCGACTCACAGCCGAACGAATCCAACGTGGTTCGCGCAGTGGGTGCGGTGCTCGAGCCGGCACAAGTGGCCGACTTCACGCACGATGCGCTCGTCGAAGAACGCTTCTTCGTGCTCCCGCACCCCGAGGTTGCCGACTACATGAAGGTAAAAGCCAACGAGCACGCGCGCTGGATGGGCGGCATGCGCAAGCTGCAACGGCGGGTACTCGGTATCTAACGATGCAAACTTCGCACAGCGCGTAGTTCTAGAGACGCTTCGTCGCGTCAGCCAGTTCGCGCCACTGCCGCATCGGTAGCGCCATCGGATCGGCGTCAAGCACTTGGATGCTCACGTGTGACGCGCCTGCGTCAAAGTGCGCCTTCACTCGTGCCACCACCTGGTCGAGCGTGCCCCAAGCGACGATGGCGTCGACCATTCGATCACTCGGCGGCGTGTTTGCGTCACCGATGTCAGCGTCTTGGTAGCCGAGACGACGCAGGTTGTTGGCATAGTTCGGAAGGCGGATGTACGTCGCCATGAACTTGCGGGCAACTTCGCGTGCCTTCGCGGGGTCGGTCTCCAAGAGCACGGCTTGCTCGGGCGCAAGCAGCGGACCATCACCCAACACTTGACGGGCCATCTGCGTGTGCTCGGGCGGCACGAAGTACGGGTGGGCACCCAGACCGCGTTGTGCGGAAAGTGCGAGCATGCGCGGCCCGAGTGCCGCCAGCACGCGACGCGGAGTGGTGGTCGGGGGTGCCGCGGCAAAGATCCCTTTATCCATCTGGTCGAGATACGTCACCATCGTCGAATATGGCTTGTCGTAGCTGCCCTTGTGCAACTTGGTCGCCATATGTTCGTGGCTTGCGCCGATGCCAAGCGTGAATCGCTCTCCGAACGCTTCGGTCAGCGTCTTCAAACCAGCCTGCATCGTGATCGCCGAGCGCGCGTACATCGATGCGATGCCTGTCGCCACGCCGATGCGCTTGGTGCCCGCCAAGAGCAACGCACACGATGCAAACGGTTCCCGGCCAACTGCTTCTGGAACCCAGATGCATCCGTAGCCGAGGTCCTCGAGTTCTTGCGCGGCTTCTTGCGACTTGCGCATCGGTTGGAGGTCGAGGGCGAACGTCCACACTCCGACGCGCCCCAAACCGAAATGATCGCGCACGCCACTAGCCATGTTCCCACCGTAGTTGTCAAACGCGGCCCCGGTGGTTGTCGAATGCCGACCGGCTCCGAGCCGTGCGCAATCGTGCACACATCACAGAAACGGCGCAACCTGACCGCAAGAACCAGAGAGATCCGACATGCTGCCCACATCTTCTCGACGACTCTTCGCCATCGTTGCGTGCGCAGCGGCAGCATGGACCGCGACTTCGTGCGAGGCGCCTCGCCCCGTTACTAGTGACCCTGGCGCACCAAGCCCCGTTTCCAATGAACTCGGCACGTCTGGCCCAAATGGGCGCGAGCGGGCCGAAGTGCTCGAGGTGATCGACGGCGACACGATTCGTCTCGACCTTGGTGGATCGCGCCAGAACGTGCGGCTCATCGGCGTGAATACCCCCGAGACCAAGCACCCAACGAAAGGCGTGGAATGTTTCGGTCCTGAAGCTTCAGCATTTCTGGAGCGTCTTTTGCGACCCGGCACCACCGTGCGGGTGGAGCGTGACCTCGAGGCCCGTGACGCATACCGACGACTGCTGCTGTACGTCTTTCTTGATACGCCATCCGGCGAACGCTTCGTCAATCTCGAACTCGTCGCGCGAGGGTTTGCCACGCCGCTCTCGATCGAACCGAACACCCGTTACCGAGAATTCTTCGTCGACGCCGCCTTCGACGCTCAACAGCACTCTCGCGGCATGTGGAGTCGCTGCTCTCGAGACGCCACATCGAGTGCGCCTAAGTAGCGTCAGAATCATGCCATTGCGCCCACCATCGTCGCTCAATGACGCGCTCGGCCACCCGGAGGATGCTCGTCTCGTCATCTTGAGTTGCGACGATCTAGGGGCGTTCCACGCTTCGAACGTCGGGGTGCTGCGAGCTCTCCATGAAGGTGCCGCAACGTGCGCGTCGCTCATGGTGCCGGCACCGTGGTCGCGGCACGCAGTGGCGAATCTTCGATCCTCCGACGACATCGGCGTTCACCTGACGCTGGTCTCCGAGCACTCCAACTATCGCTGGGGTCCGCTCACCTATGCGCCGTCGTTACAGTCTGGTGACGGCGGCTTCCCGAGCACGCTCGACGACCTGTGGGAGCACGCCGATCGCGACGAAGTACTGCGCGAGTGTCGCGCCCAGATCGACCGCGCGCTGATGTGGGGTGTCGATGTCACGCACCTGGCGCCACACCTCACCGCGATCACGTTGCGGCCGGAGTTCTTCGACGTCTACCTCGAGCTCGCGGTGGAGTACAAGCTCCCGATCCGCTTGCCGTCGTCGGTGTCGAGCAGTGATGCCGGCTTCGACTTTCGCGGTCTCGCCCGCGACGAGGGAGTGTTCTTTCCGGACCACTTCGACCATGACTGGTCGTCGGGAAGCCGCAGTCGGGTGATGTCGGCAGTCGAGAATCTTCGACCGGGCGTGACGGAGATCCACGTGCAACCGGTGATCGACTCTCCCGAGGTGCGCGCAATCGGCGACGCGAGCGAGGGCTGGATCGACGACCTCGCCTTGTCGACGAGCACTGAACTGCGAGACGCCCTGCGACGGTCAGGCGCCGTGATGATCGGCTACCGCGACGTCAGGAACGCGATGCGAGCCGCGCAAGCACGCGGCTGACTTCGCCGGAACGCAGCAGAGCGAACAATTCACCGCTGCTGCCAGCAGCCTTCAACTTTCCTTGCATGTAGAGGCTGGTCGGATCGCCGCCTGCGTCAGCTGCAGCCACCGTGATGACGAGCGTTGCGTCTTCGGGACCCTCGACAACTTCGTCTTTCTTGCCGAAGACGACCCGGTACTGCACCGAGCTCATCGCCGTGCCGACGAGCGAATTCCGGCGAACATGTCGTCTTCCACCTCGCCGTCACGATTCGTACCGGGCACAAGCGACCGCGCAAGCACCCAGTCTTCGTACGGATACACCTCTGCTAACTCTTCGTCGCTTAACCCGAACCAAAACGGCTCGCGTTCGTCGACCTGCGTCTTGTGCGCACGTAGTGCACCAGATCGAGCCCAGAGGTAGTCACCGATGTGCAGGCGAGTAGTGATGCGATGGTCGAGGTTCGGACGATCGAACCACTTCTCGTCGTAGGGAGACGACCCGCGCAGACGCATCAGCGCCTCGTGCACGGCAGTGAGTCGCGAGCGAGACCACACGGAGTAATACAACTTGAGCGGCTGCCATGCCGGGCCGTGCTCGGGATACCACTCGTCGTCCCCCGCACGATCGAATGCCAGGACGCTGATGTCGTGCACCTTGAGATGATCGGGGTGCGGATACCCGCGCTGGTCATCTCCATAAGTGATCATGACCTGCGGTCGATGTTGGCGTATGACGCGCACGAGGCGTCCGGTGGACTCGTCGAGGTCGGCGCGATGGAAACACTCGGGATGCGAGTTGGCCGGCGAGTCAGGCATGCCCGAGTCGCGATAGCCGAGCATCTCAACGTGCGAGAACCCGATTACTTCGGCCGATGCCGCTAGTTCGCGCGGCCGCAGCTCGGCGAGCAGTCGCTTTGCGGCTTCGCCTTCCACTCCGTGGAAGGGCTGACCGGGCTCCTTCAGTGCAGGATTGTTGAGGTCTCCCTCTTCGCCGCCCGTGCAACACACGAGCACTGTGTGGATGCCTTCGCGCGAATATTTCGCAAGCGTGGGCGCACCCTTCGACGCCTCGTCATCAGGGTGCGCGTGCACGGTGAGGATGCCCAGCCGTTCATTCATTCGCAAAGCGCAGGCTACTCGCGCTCATCTCGTACTCTCGTAATCGATGTACGAACGTACGAAGCGCAAATCGGCTGTCTCGGTGGCGGTCATCTTGCTGTCGGGGTTGCTTGCGGCATGTTCGCGTGACGGCCGCACCCTTGCACCCGCTTTGCCCGAACAGAACGAGAGCATCGCCATTGCACCAACCCTGACGACCGTCTCGCTCGAGCCCAGCGAATCCTTCGCCGTGACCGGGCCGTGGATGGATGGGGGCGACATCGACCTCTCGTTCACCTGTTACGGCCGCAACGTGTCGCCACCACTACAGATTTCTGGTCAACCGCCGGGCACCGTCACTCTCGCCCTGGTCTTGCACGACGTTGAAACACCCGACGTATTGCTCTGGACGATGGCAAACGTCGCCGCCGGCACCGTCGCCATCGGCGAGGGGGCCGCACCACCTGACGTGGTCGTCGCCACGAATAGTGACGGCAACCTCGGCTATCAACCGCCGTGTCCGTCGAGCGGAGAGCGGCGACAGTATCTGCTCACCGTGTTTGCGCTCGATGCCGTCATCAATGCACCCGCGATCACCGAGGCTGACGGCACGATTACCGCCGATGCGTTGCTCACCGCCGTAGAGATGAGCGCTTTCGACATCGCCGAGACGACCTTCTACGTACAAGCCCCGTAACTCCTTCCACGAGCAAGCCCCCGATTTCGCAGCGCAAGCTCCCCCATCGCATGCGCCGAACATGTGAGACTTGACGCATCGACCGCGCGCTCGCTTCGCTCCCCGTCGCCCTGTGCGAGACCGACCTTGACGGCCGGCTGACCTCCGCCAACGATGCCTTTCGTGCTCTTGCTCTCGGTGGTGCTCCGCTCACGCTCGGTGTTGCCCCGTGGTCACATGCAGTGCCGGCCCGACGCGCACAGTTGGAGTCGCAGTGGTTGGCGGCGCGCACGAACGCTGCCTCGTTCGTCGCCAACTTCCGCGTGACCAATACCGACGGCACGGACGTCGTCGTCGCCTTCGCCGCGCATCCGGTGCACGACAGTGTCGGCAATGTCGCTCGCTACGTAGGCACGGCGCACGACATGACGGCCCTCGTTACCAACGACGAATTGAACGACCAGCTCGTCGGGGCGCTCGACGCCGCCAACGACGCAATCGTCGTCTATGACGCACAAACCCACCTCGTCTTTGCCAATCGCGGAGCGGCGGACATGCTCGGAATCTCCGAGGAGGCCCAGGCGAGCCACGAGGCGGCTTCGACGTTTTTCGATGCCGTGCGCAACCAAGTGCCGCGCGAAGTGCTCTCGGACTCGGCGCGCAGCTCGTGGTCGGGTGAGCTTGGTCACCGCAGCCCCGATGGTTTTATGCGCACGCTCGCACTCACACTGCACGTTGTGCGCGGTCCCGACGCTCAGGTCGACCACTACTCCGTCATCGCTCGCGACGTCACTGAGCACAAGCAGATGCAAGCCGAGCTGCAACGCCAGGCCACGCACGATGAGTTGACCGGGCTGCCCAACCGCACCCTTTTCCTGCGACGCGTCGGCGAAGCACTCGACCGCAGTCGCACGCTGCGGCGCGGTGTCACGGTGATGTTCATCGACTTCGACGGCTTGAAGAACGTGAACGACACGATCGGCCACCGGTTCGGCGACCAACTCATCGTCAGTGTCGGCAAGCGACTCGTCAACGCCACCCGACCATCCGACGTGGTTGCGCGCTTGAGTGGAGACGAATATGCGGTGCTCGCCGAGGGCGTCGGTGACGAATCCCTCGCCCTGGAGATTGCCGAACGATTGCGGGCGAGCATCACCGGTCAGCACGTGATCCACGGGGTCGAGGTGAATTCCGGTGCCAGCGTCGGCATCGCGATCGCCACGCCAGCCTTGCTCATCGAGCAGTCACCCAACGACGCCGCGCTCACCCTGCTCGTCAATGCCGACACAGCGATGTACCGCGCCAAGCAACGCGGCAAAGGTCGCTGCGAGATCTACAGCGAGGCGATGCGCACCCAAGCCCGCGACCGACTGGCACTCGGCTCGCAACTGGAACGAGCGCTCGCCAAGTCTGAGCTTGCAGTGGTGTACCAACCGATCGTCTCCATTCACACCGGCCGGGTAGTCGCAGTCGAAGCTCTCTTGCGATGGCACCACCCCGAGCGAGGCGTATTGACGCCGCCTGCATTTCTCGACATCGCCGAAGAGACCGGCGCGATCGGACCGATCGGCGACTGGGTCACCGCAACTTCGGCTCGCGCATTGCGCGAACTGATCGACGACGGCACCTTCGAACGCTCGGTCACGCTGCACGTGAACGTTTCGGCGCGTCAGCTGAGCGATGCGAGCTTCGTAGAACGCACCACCAACGCGCTCTCAGCTGCGGGGGTCGACCTTCGTCAACTCGTCCTTGAGTTCACCGAGGCGACGGCTCTCGCCGGCAACCCTGCAGTCACGCGCAGCCTCAACGCGCTCGCGCGACTCGACGTGCGACTCTCGATCGACGATTTCGGTACGGGGTATTCGTCGCTCGCCCACCTGCGCAACTTCCGTGCAGCACAACTGAAACTTGATGGCACCTTCATTCGCAACGTCGGACGCGACGGCGCCGATGACCCGATCGTGCGCTCGATCGTGCAACTCGCGCACTCGCTCGACATGTCGGTCGTGGCGGAATGGGTGCAATCCGCTGAACAGTTGCAACGACTCCGTCTGCTCGGTTGCGACCATGCACAGGGCAACCATCTTTGCGAACCGACAAGCGTCGGCGACCTGAGGGAGTTCGCGCGACGCGCGGCTGCGTCAGAACGCTCGCGTCACTCCGGCGGAACTGGCGCCGGTCCCCTGCCCGAGTAGAAATCCAGGACCGGCGCCGACGAGTCGGCGAGACGCAACACGGAGTTGCCGCGCACCGTATCGCCGTAGGTCTCGAGCGCAAAACGACGCAACTTTCCGGTCGCAGCCGGTCGCATCAAGCGGGCGAACTCGAGCATGTCGAGTCGCTCGTCCACCAGCAAGGCCGAAGTTGCGCCACCCATGATCGTGCCGGCACGAAACGGGTCGCCCAGCGTGCGGTTCACTGCTGTCTGCATGAGCAATGCAGTGAAGAGCCGCTGCCGCTTGCCGCGACCGATGTCGGAAGTACCGTCCAGTTTCCACTGTCCGTCGATCTTTTGTTCGAAGTAGCGGCTGCGGGCATACGCAAGAGATTGCACGCCGTTCAAGTTCTTGCAGCCGGTTCGGATGTACAGCCCGGTGTTGCGGTCACGAGTCGGATGCTCGACGCACACGGTTACGCCACCGACAGCGTCGACGAGGTTCTTGAAACCTTGGAAGTCGATTTCCAAATAGTGGTGGATTGGGATGCCGAGCGCGCGCGTGACGGTGCGCACGACGACCGGTGCACCTTCTCTGTATGCCACGTTGATGCGCTCGGTGTTGTCGGAGTCTCCGATCGTGACCCACAAGTCGCGAGGAATCGAGAGCAGCGAGATGATGCCGGACGACTTCTCGACGTTCACCACGATGAGAGTGTCGCTGCGGCGTCCAGAAACGTCTCCTTCGCCACCTACGTTCGCGAAGTCTGGGTCATCGGGGTTCGCGCCAGCACGCGAGTCTGAGCCGACGAGCAAGAAATTCACGAACTGGTCGTTTGGTTCGGCGAGCGTCGACGCCAGTGAGAGTTCGCGACGAACGTCGGAGAACCGCGCATCGAGTGCTCGTCCGACGCCGACATAGCCGGCGATGCTCAAAGTGATGACCACCGCTGCTGCGACGAGCCAGACTTGCTTCCGCTCGCGGCGGCGACGTGCAGTGGATTGCGAATTCATTGCTCGTATGACGGTAGTGCGACTAGTGCGCGCGCAAGTGCACCACGTCGCCGACATCGATCACGTGTTGCCGCCCAGCATCATCAACGACCACCAGCCGCGACGCGCCGTCGAGGTCTTTGGCCACACCGACGAGAAACTCACCAGCTCGAAGTTCCACTCGCACCCGGCAGCCGAGCGTCGAGAGCGCCGACTTGTGCTCGTCGCAAAGCACGTCGTCGCTCTTTGCGAGTCGAACATCGATTTCCCGCAGCATCGCAGCCAAGAGCTCGAGCGGTGTGACATCCGAGTCGAGCGCCACCGCATCGTCCGGCGCCCAGCCGACGTTCACGCCGATGCCAACCACCACGAATCGCTCGCGCGGAACACCAACCGCCAGCAGGCCGCCGAGCTTGCGGTCGCCAACGACGAGATCGTTGGGCCACTTCAACTTGACGCGCACGCCGCCGAGACGTTCGCATGCTGCCCGCGCCGCCAGAGCGACGATGCGGGAGTAACGGGACGGGTCTTCTGATTCGTATCGAAACAGCAACGACACGAGCAGGTTGCTACCGCGACGCGCTTCCCATGTGCGATCAAGACGCCCTTTGCCGGCGGTCTGATAATCGGCGACGATCACCGTGCGGTCCGCTGCGCCGTCACGCGCCGCTGCGACAAGGTCGTCATTCGTCGAACCTGTTTCTGCGAGGTGGCGAACCGTCCACCCGATCGGCCAAATAGGCACCGAACTAGGATTCGAAGGCGTCATTGCCTCAACAAGATAGGTGTTCGTGCCGAAAAAGATTCTGATCGCCAACCGCGGAGAAATCGCCGTTCGAGTCATCCGAACGGCCCGCGAGATGGGCATCGCCACCGTCGCGGTGTACTCCGAACTCGACCGCAACGCCCTGCACGTACGCCTCGCCGACGAGGCCTACGCTCTCGGCGGAGAGACTGCCGCCCAGAGTTACTTGAATACCGAGGCCATCCTCGACGCCATCCGAAAGAGCGGCGCCGACGCTGTACACCCGGGCTACGGATTCTTCTCCGAGAATGCCGACTTCGCCAAGGCGATCACCGACCTCGGGGTGGCTTTCATCGGGCCTCCACCTGCCGCGATCGTCGAGATGGGCGACAAAGTGTCGTCGCGCAGGGCTGCGCTGCGCGGCGGAGCGCCGATCGTGCCCGGCACGACGGAGTTCGTCAGCAGTGCATCGGAGATCGTCGCGTTCGGCAAGGAGCACGGTTGGCCCGTCGCGATCAAGGCGGCATTCGGCGGCGGCGGACGAGGCATGAAAGTGGTGAAAGACGCTGCCTCAGTGCAAGAAGCCATGGATTCCGCCAAACGCGAGTCGAAGGCGTTCTTCGGCCGCGACGAGATCTACGTCGAGCGATATCTCACGTGGCCGCGACACATCGAGGTGCAACTCGTCGGAGACAAGCACGGCAACGTCGTCTGGGTGTCGCTGCGCGATTGTTCCGCACAGCGCAGACACCAGAAACTCATCGAAGAAGCGCCTGCGCCGGGGCTTCCCGACGGTGTCGAAGAGGCAATGGGTGAGGCCGCGGTCAAAGCAGCGCGCGCGGTGGGCTACTACAACGCTGGGACCGTCGAGTTCATTTACCAAGACGGTGACTTCTTTTTCTTGGAGATGAACACGCGACTGCAGGTGGAGCACCCGGTGACAGAGATGATCACGGGAATAGACCTCGTCGAGTGGCAGATTCGCGTCGCCGACGGCGAGAAACTCCCGATGACGCAACAGCAGGTCAATGCGCTGCGTCGGGGCCACTCCATCGAAGTGCGCATCAACGCCGAGAACCCTGCCGGCGGCAAGTTTCTCCCCTCGCCCGGCACGATCAGCACGCTCAAAGTGCCCGACGGTTTCGGCACGCGATTCGACGGCGGCTACGAGGCGGGCGACACCGTCAGTCAGTACTACGACAACTTGATCGGCAAGCTCATCGTGTGGGGCAAGGATCGACCGACGGCAATTGCCCGCATGATTCGCGCCCTCGAGGAGATGAAGATCGACGGCGTGCACACGACGATTCCGGCTGATTTGGCGATCCTGCGCCACTCAGATTTTGCGAATGTCACGCACAGCACGAAGTGGGTGGAGGAACGTCTCGATCTGAGCGCAGTCTCCTCGCAAGTCACACCCGCCGAACCACCGGCCGCCGGACTCGTGGAGAAGACGACGACCGTCGAGGTCAACGGCAAGCGATTTGAAGTAAAGGCCTGGGTGCCAGAGTCGGGTGGCGCCGCACCGGTCGCGCGCCGGACGCCGCGCACATCATCGGCGAGCAGCGCAGGAAGCGGCGGGGGCAGCGTCTCCGCGCCGATGCAGGGCACCATCGTGAAGGTGCTCGTGGAAGTGGGTCAGGAGGTGAAGGCCGGCGATCCGGTGATCGTGCTCGAAGCGATGAAAATGGAGAACCAGTTGCAGGCCGAGAAGGCAGGCACCGTCAAATCGGTGAACGTGAAGCCTGGCGACAAGGTCGGTTCGGGCGACGTGCTCGTCGTCATCCAATGACCGAAGAAAACGTGACCGGCGAAGAGGTCGGAACCAACCTCGCGGCGTATCGCGAGCGCCGTCTCGCCGAGATCGACCACCTGCGTGCGCAGGGCGTCAACCCCTATCCATACCGATTCGATCGCTCGCACACGCTCGGAGAACTACGTCTGAAACACGGCTCGCTTGCGGCAGGCACCGAGACCACCGACACCGTCGCGGTTTGCGGTCGCGTCATGCTGAAGCGCGACCAAGGAAAACTCATCTTCATCACCGTCCGCGACCGCAGCGACGAGATCCAGCTCTTCGTAAGCAAATCGGTCGTCGGCGATGACGCGTTCGACGCCATCAACGCTTTCGACATGGGCGACTGGGTCGGTGCACGCGGCACGGTCATGACCACCCGCAAGGGCGAGTTGAGCGTGAAGACCACCGAAGTACAACTGCTTTCCAAGGCGTTGCGGCCGATGCCCGACAAGTGGCACGGTCTCAACGACGTCGACACCAGATTCCGCCAGCGGTATGCCGACCTGATCGTCAACCCTGACGCACGACGAACGTTCGAGGTGCGCCACGCAATCATCGGCAGCGTGCGCAACACGTTCCGCCAGCGAGGTTATGTCGAAGTCGAAACCCCGATGCTCCACGTCGAAGCCGGCGGTGCCCACGCCCGACCGTTCACCACGCACCACAACGCACTCGACATGCAGCTCTACCTGCGCATTGCCCTCGAGTTGCATCTGAAGCGACTCATCGTCGGCGGCATGGAACGCGTGTTCGAGATCGGCAGGGTGTTTCGCAATGAGGGCATCTCCACCAGGCACAACCCTGAATTCACGATGCTCGAGTCGTACGAAGCATTCGCCGACTACCAAGACATCATGAAGCTCACCCAAGACATCATCGTCAACGCGGCCCGCGACGCGCTCGGTACCTCCACCATCGAGATCGGTGGCAATCCGTGCGACCTCTCCGCACCCTGGCCCCGCAAGCGGATGATCGACCTTGCTAGCGAGAAAGTCGGCTGTGAAGTGCACCCCTCGCAGCCAGCGGCAGCCGTGCGCAAGATCGCCGACGACCACGGCGTGAAGTGGGAGAAGCACTGGGGCTCTGGTCGCATCATTGAGGAGATCTTCGCCGAGAAAGCCGAAGCCGATCTGATCACGCCAACTTTCGTCACCGGCCATCCGGTGGAAATCTCGCCGCTCGCACGCGTCGACCGAGACGATCCGCACCTCACCGAGCGCTTCGAGCTGTTCGTGCAAGCGCGCGAGTTGGCGAACGGGTTCAGCGAGCTGAACGATCCAGTCGAGCAGCGCCAACGTTTTGAAGCCGAACAACGTGCAAAGGAAGCTGGCGACGTCACGGCGGGCACGGTGGACGAGGATTACCTGCGAGCCCTCGAATTCGGTCTGCCACCAACTGGCGGCCTCGGCATCGGCATCGATCGACTCACGATGTTGATCGCCGGCGTGTCGTCGATTCGCGAGGTCATCCTCTTCCCCACGCTTCGCCCTGAGGTGACGGAGTGACGAGCCGCACGTCAGCGGAGGCGACACGCGCCTGGGGACTTGGCACGGCGACGGTCTCCTCCAGTGGCGTCGTGCTCGACGCGCACTACCGGCGTCTTGGCTGGGGCGACGCATGCCCCGCATCCGAGCGAGCGAACCTCGCGCCGTCTGCGACCGATGCACGGCGCGGGGTCGACATCACTCCGATCGTCACCGAGATCGACACATCGGCGCCTCCGCGCGACGCCGCCGACGTCTACTTGCGCCTGCACTTGCTGTCGAACCGACTTGCCAGACCACGGACGCTGAACCTTGACGGTGCGTTCGGTCTGCTCGCCAACGTCGCGTGGACGAGCATCGGCCCGGTCGCGCTCGACGTGCTCGACGAAGTGCGCGAAGCGCTGCGTCGAAAGGGCGAACACCTCACGGTGCACGGCATCGACAAGTTCCCGCGGATGACCGATTACGTCGTGCCTTCCGGCGTGCGAATCGCCGACGCGAGCCGCGTACGGTTGGGTGCCCATCTCGCCGAAGGCACCACCGTCATGCACGAAGGATTCTGCAACTTCAATGCCGGCACACTCGGTGCCTCCATGGTCGAGGGCCGCATTTCGGCAGGTGTCGTCGTCGGTGATGGCAGCGATATCGGCGGCGGTGCGTCGATCATGGGCACGCTCTCGGGCGGCGGCAAAGAAATGATCACGATCGGCGAGAGGTGCCTGCTCGGCGCCAACAGCGGCCTCGGCATCAGCCTCGGTGACGACTCGGTCATCGAGGCAGGTCTCTACGTCACCGCCGGCACGCTCGTGCGCCTGCCCGACGGCACCTCAGTGAAGGCACGCGAGTTGAGCGGGGTGTCGAACATGCTCTTCCGACGAAACTCTTCGACGGGTGCGGTCGAAGCCGTCGTACGAAAAGGCAGCTGGGGCGGACTCAACGCCGCTTTGCACAAGAACTGAGCAGGGCCGACCGCAGATGACGATGAAGTTCGACGACTTTGCGGCACTCGTTCGCAGTCGCCGCACGAACTTGATGATCGACCGGGAACGCGAGCTTGATGCTGCGACGGTCGCACGACTGTGTGACGTCGCGGTGTGGGCTCCGAACCACAAGCTGACGTGGCCATGGCTATTCTGCGAAGTACGTGGCGCGGCGCGCCGACAACTCGGTGACACGTGTGCCGACGTGATGGCCGCCCAGAACGAACCCTCGCCGCGCGTGCAAAAGACGCGCGGGAAATTCGAGCGTTCGCCCGTCGTGCTCGTGGTCGGTAGCGAATCAGGTGATTCAGAGTTGCGGTCTGCGGAAAATCGCGACGCCGTGTCGGCGGGCGTGCAGAACATCCTGCTCGGGGCGACTGCGCTCGGTCTGGCCAGTTTCTGGTCGTCATGCCCGACCGGTGCCAACGACGCAGTCGCATCGTTCTGCGGTTTTCCGGCTGGCACCACCGTGGTGGCGATGATCTATCTCGGTTGGCCGACGGATGACCCGAAAGGTTTCGACCGACCGGCACCGCGCATCACGCAGCGGAATTAGCTCGGGCGGTACACGCCGAACACGTCGCGCAATGCGTCGCTCACTTCACCGAGCGTCGCGTTGGCTTTGAGCGCTTCCCGCATCGGGTACAGCAGGTTGTCACTGCCGCGCGCAGCTGCACGAAGGTCTTCAAGCCTGGCCGCGACTTGTGTCCCGTCGCGCCGTTGCTTGAACTGCCTGAGGCGATCTACTTGGTTGCGTTCGCGCTCGGCGTCGATCTTCAAGACCGGCACAGTGGTCGCCTCATCCGAGGTGAACTTGTTGACTCCCACGATCGTGCGGGAGCCGTCATCAATCGACTTGGTGTACGCGTAGGCGGCCTCTTCGATCTCTTCCATCTGGAATCCCGCTTCGATGGCATTCACCGCACCGCCCATCTCGTCGATGCGCTTGATGTACTCCCAAGCGAGACGCTCGACTTCATTGGTGAGCGACTCCACGTAATACGAACCGGCAAGCGGGTCGGGCGTGTCGGTGACGCCGCTTTCATAGCCGATGATCTGCTGGGTGCGAAGCGCGATACGGGCCGCCTCTTCCGTCGGCAACCCCAGCGCTTCGTCGTAGCCGTTCGTGTGCAGGCTCTGCGTGCCACCCATCACCGCTGCCATGCTCTGCACCGCGACGCGCACCACGTTATTAAGCGGCTGTTGAGCGGTGAGCGTGGCGCCGCCTGTCTGCGTGTGGAAGCGCATCAACTGACTGGCTGGGTTCTTTGCACCGAAGCGCTCGGTCATGATGCGGTACCACATGCGCCGGCTGGCGCGGAACTTCGCGACCTCTTCGAAGAAGTTGTTGTGACCGTTCCAGAAGAACGAGAGTCGCGGAGCAAACGTGTCGACGTCGAGACCGGCATTGACCGCCGCTTGTACGTAGGCGATGGCGTTCGCAAGGGTGAACGCGAGTTCCTGCACGGCCGTGCTTCCGGCTTCGCGAATGTGATAACCCGAGATCGAGATCGTGTTCCACTTCGGAACGTTCTCGGCGCAGTACGCGAAAATGTCCGTGATGATCCGCATCGACTGTCGGGGCGGGTACACATAGGTGCCACGGGCGATGTATTCCTTCAGCAGGTCGTTCTGAATCGTGCCGCTGATAGCGCTCGCCGGCACTCCCCGCTCCTGCGCAACCAACTCGTACATGAGCAGCAGGATCGCCGCGGTCGAGTTGATGGTCATCGAAGTAGTGACCTTGTCAAGCGGTAGGTCAGCAAGCAAGGTGCGCATGTCGTCGAGCGAGTCAATCGCGACGCCGACTTTGCCAACCTCGCCGGCAGCGCGTGAATGATCGCTGTCATAACCCATCTGCGTGGGCAGGTCGAATGCGCAGGAAAGGCCCGTCTGGCCCGCTTCGAGCAGGAACTTGAAGCGTGCGTTGGTGTCGGCCGCCGTACCGAAACCGGCGTATTGGCGCATCGTCCAGAGACGCTCACGGTGCATCGAGGGGTAGATGCCTCGGGTGTATGGGGCTGAGCCGGGTGAACCCAACTCGTTGGCGGCGTCGAAGGCCGACAGCGACTCAGCATCGTAAAGCGGCCGGACCTCGATGCCCGAGTCAGTGCGTTTCTCGGTCATTGCTGTCTCAGACTACGAGCCGGGCCCTCTTCGGGCGACTGCGTAGCCTTGGTCTCATGGCCATCACCGAACATGCTGGAGCCACGAAGTCCATCGACGGCGTCCCGCTCACTCCCAAAGATCTCGTCGACATCGGCCCGCAACCGAGGCGCTCTATCGAAGAAGAACGCACGGAGCGCAAGCAGAAACTTGCCGGTGCCCTGCGCATTTTTGGGCGACTCGGCTTCGGCGAGGGCGTCGCCGGCCACATCACGGTGCGCGACCCGGAGTTTCCCGATCACTTCTGGGTGAATCCGTTCGCGCGAAGCTTCCGACTCATGCGCGTTTCCGACCTGATCCTCGTCAACCATGACGGTGACGTCGTCTACGGCAACCATCCCGTGAATCGCGCCGCGTTCTGCATCCATGCAGCCATCCATCAGGCGCGACCTGACGTCATTTCGGCCGCGCACGCGCACACCGTGTACGGCAAAGCGTGGGCGTCGCTCGGCCGCAAGCTCGACCCCATCACGCAAGACAGTTGCTACTTCTACGACGACCACGTCGTCATCACCGAACAAGGCGGTGCGGTCGTCTTCGAGCCGGAGGCCGGTCGTGAGATCGCGTCGAAGTTCCCGCAGGGCAAAGCAGCGATTCACCAAAACCATGGTCTTTTCACGGTCGCGCCGACGGTTGATGCGGCCGCTTACTGGTTCTTGTCCATGGAACGCACCTGCATGGCGCAGATCATGGCTGAGTCTGTCGGCACTCCCAAGCTGATTCCGCACGACATGGCGACATACACCCGCGACCTCACCGCGCACCCGATGGCCGGGTGGTTGAACTTCCAGCCGCTGTGGCAGGAGATCTGCCGCACCGACCCGGATCTGTTCGACTGACTCAGCGCCGCAACCCGCTGGAAACAGCGCCACCCGAGGCGCTGTTCGTCGTCTCCGGCATCAGTCAGTACGTCGGCGCGGTCATCGCGGTGCGTCTCTTTGAACAACTTGCGCCCGCGCCATCCGCATGGTTCCGCGTCATCGGCGCCGCGTGCTGGCTGCTTCTTTTCTCCGCCGGTGACCTGCGGCGCAATGGCAGGTTCACGGGAGCACAGCTGAGAGCAGCGACGCTCTTTGGCGTGGCGACTGCGTTCATGAACCTCACCTTTTATCTCGCCATCGACAGACTGCACTTGGGCAAAGGGGTCGCCATCGAGTTCATCGGGCCGATCACCGTCGCTGCGCTCACGACGCGAACGAAGCGAAACGCTGCCGCACTCGGCCTCGCCACGATCGGCGTCGTCGTGCTTTCGGGCATCGAAGTGGACGACGAGCCGCTCGGCCTCGTGTTCATTTTTCTTGCAGCGTTGTGCTGGGGCCTGTACATCGTGATCGGCGCGCGGGTGGCGCAGTACAACCGCGGCGTAGCGGGTCTCGGGGTCGGCCTCATCATCGGCGCGCTGGTGCTGACACCGTTCGGAGCGGCGCAGAGCGGCCCTGCATGGAGCAACCCGTCACTCATTGGGCTGTGCTTCTTGATCGGACTCTTTTCCAACGCCGTTGCCTACGGCATAGATCAATTCACGTTTCGCCGCATTCCGGTGCGAAGGTTCTCGCTCTTGCTCGCATTGCTACCGGTCACTGCCACAGTGTTCGGATTTTTCTTCCTGCAACAAACGCCGTCGCTCGCCGACCTCGTCGGAATCGTGCTCGTGCTCGGGGGCGTGGTCATCCAGCAGCGCGACACGCTGCCAAGCACCGAGCCCACGCACGACGAGCCGCGCGTTTAACGGGAGTCCGCGCGGGCACGCAGCGAGGCATCGCTCCTTTCGTCCGTAGACTGCTTACGAAGCGGGCGAAGGAGAGTTCTACTTCACCATGCGTTCCCCCCAATTACGACGCTTGTTCGGCGTTGTGCTCGTCGCCGTCTCGACCCTGGTCGCCTCCCCGCTCGTCGCACCTGCACAGGCAGCCGAAGGCCAGCTGCCGGCGAGTTACCTCATTTATGGGCGCGGCTTCGGGCACGGCCGCGGTCTCAGCCAATTCGGCGCTTACGGCTGGGCGACCGTGCACGGCTGGTCGTGGCAACAGATTCTTGACTTCTATTACGGAGGGGCAACGGGCAACGTCATCGCCCCGATTGACAACCCCAACGACATCATCCGCGTGTGGCTGAGTGCGATGGGCACCTATCAAACGGGGGTTGTCGCCGACGTTCAGAACGCCGTCTTCCTCGAAGACCCAGTCCCCGGCCGCACCTGGACGTCGCTCGTCGCGCGCGAGGTGAGCGAAAAGGTGTACCGCATATGGGGTTCAACCACCAGGCGATGCACGCTGCCCAGTCAAGACCCCGTCAGTGTCGGCTTTGAATTGATCGGTGACGTCGCCGATGCAGCGTCGTTCACCACGCAGGTCGGCTCCGATCCGGCGGCGGCACACAACCAATTGATCGGGTTATGCGAACCAAAGACCGACCGCTCACACCGCGTGCGCTACTACCGCGGCATCATTCGCGCAGTCAACAACTCGCGCAACGAGAACCGCACCATCAACACCGTGACCATGGAGGCGTACCTGCGCGGCGTCGTGCCGCGAGAGTCGCCTGCCGGCTGGGGTGACGCAGTCGGTGGCGCAGGGATGAACGCGTTGCGTGCGCAGGCCGTTGCTGCGCGCAGCTACGCAGCGACCGAGAACCGCTACCCCGGTCTTGCCCACACCTGCGACACGATGGATTGCCAGGTCTACGGCGGGGCCGGCCTGCGAGAAGGCGTGAGCGAACAGTCCTACAGCCTCGAGGATCCGCGCACTGACCTGGCGATTGCAGAGACCTCAGGCGTGGTCATCCGCGGTCGCAACGGTGCGGTAGTGCGCACCGAATTTTCCTCGAGCAACGGCGGCAGAACTGCAGGCGGCGTGTTCACGGCCCAAGCCGACCCAGGAGACCTCGCTGCGAACTCGTCGCTCATGGTGTGGACTCGCAACGTGAGCGCCGTCCAAGTACAACAGCGTTTCCCGCAAATCGGCACGCTCACATCGATCACCACCGCACACGACGGCCTCGGCGGCGACTGGAACGGTTACACGACGGAAGTCACGATCTCTGGCACCAACGGATCGGTGAAGGTGTCTGGCTGGTCGTTTCGCACCACCTTCGGTCTGCCAGCGCCGTGGTACGGAGTCACCCCCGTCTTCCCGGCTGAATTCGAGGCCGCACCAGTCGGACGAATCCTGCTCATCGGTGATTCGATCGGTGCCAGTGTCGCGTCGGAATTCTCGAGCATCGTCGGTCCGGCCTACACCAACGTCGACTTTCAGGCCGTACCGAATCGATGTCTCGTCGGATCCACCTGCGTGGAACCGTCTGTCGGCCTGCCGGATGCGCCAGCGGTAATCAACGCGTTGACAGCCGAAACAATGCCGACCGTTGCCTTGCTGCAACTCGGCTACAACGACAACCCGGCGACGTTCGCGCAGGACATCGACCAAGTCGTGACTGCCCTCAATGCTCGCGCGGTGCAGCGAATCATATTCGTCAATCTCTCGACGCGCCGCCCGTCAGTGGACTATTCCGCTTCGAATGCCGCACTCGTCGCCGCGACCCAGCGTTACCCCAACGTGACGGTGCTCGACTGGAACACCTACAGTTCGGGCCCCGACAAATCGCGATGGTTCAGTGACGCCGTGCACTTGACGAACACCGGTCGCGTCGAGTTCGCCTTGTTCTTGCGCAACCAACTCGACGAACTGCGTCGTGCCGGCCTCATCACCGTCGGTGCGGGAGGCATCATCCCGATGGCCGTTCCGATGATTCAGGGCGAGCGCGGCGAGCCGATCAAGGTTCTGCAAACTGCCCTCAATGCGGCGCTCGGCCTGAAAAAGAAGCAGCGCATCGCTGCAGACGGAGTGTTCGGCAAGGGAACGGCGAACGCAGTGTCGAAATTCGAGGAGGCTTCGGGATTGCCCGTCGATGGCATCGCCGACCAGCAAGTCATCGCCGCACTCGGCATCGATCACACTGTGTTCACACTCGGGCGCGGGGCTAAGCAGTCATCCGTGGTGTCGATTCAAAAGGCGCTCTCCAACGTGCTCGGTGTCAAAATCGCTGCTGACGGCGTGTTCGGAAGCGGCACCGACAAACAAGTGAGGCGATTCCAGAAGTCCGTCGGCCTGCCGACGAAGGGCGTCGTCGATCGTGTGACGTGGATGTCGTTGCTCAGCGCTTCAGCGCAACGCTGACGCCGTCGAACTGTCGCTGCCATGCCTCGTCGCTGACGAGCGACGTATAGGCGGCGCGGTACTCGCGCTTCAGCCGACCGTAGTTGCGCATCAAGGTGCCGAGCACTGCGAACACGTCGCGCCATAACGCAAAGAAGCGCGCACGGTCACGTTCGCAGACGAACCCCTCTGGCAATCGGTCGTGTCGATAGAGAATTCGCTCGTGGCGCAGAGCCAGCCCGACTGCACGCGAGTCAATCGGCGCAGTTCGCAAGGCGTTGCTGCGCACCGCCGAAGGCAAGAAGAACCCGCCGAGCAGCGGCAGCGAGAGAAGGAATCCAATCAGACGTACAGGCTTGGGCAACGGCTGAGAAAGAGGGACTGCCGCATGCTCGGGAGACAGCGGCGCCGGCTTTTCTTCCGTGACGCGACGCAGTTCGTCGTGCAACGCAGCATGATCCACTTCGGCCAGAGCCGCCGGGCCGGCGAGATAGGCGCGCATGCCTCGAATCATGTACTCCGCGCTCGAATAGCGGAACCCGAACAAGTTGCGGAAACTCAGCGCGAGAAAGCGCTGGCCGAGGTGCCACCAGCGATGGCGGTCAAAGACGAGAGTGTCGATGGTCGCAAAATTGCGCATCTCGTAGAACAGGCTCGAGGGATTGTTCTTCAGGTGGAAGTCGGCATGCCAGACGATGATGCCGTTCAATGTCACCGTGTGGCGCCCGGTGTGCATGAGACCGAACGCGACGTCGTCACCGCGCACGAAGACGGGCATCGGGTTGTCACGCGTGATGCCGATCGGAAACGCCGTGTACCACCAGGCGGAATACGCAAATCGGCGCTCTTTTGCATCCTTGACCGCCAGTCGACGGTCGCGTAAGTCATCTTCTTGTCCGAGCGCGCGAAGCGGGTACAGCGAACGCCACAAGTACTTGCTGCCGGCCTCGAATTGCATCCACTGGCGTTCCTCACTGAGCATTGCGCCGTGCACGCAGAGCTTTGGGTCGCGGGCATACGCAAAGAGCGACACAGTGCGCACAAGTGACTCGGCCTCGAGGTTGATGTCGTCGTCCATGAACAAAACGTGCGTGGCCCAACCCTGGTGGCGCAACCACATGAGCCCGCGAGCGAATCCTCCCGCACCGCCCAAATTGCGATTCGGCACGACAGTGAGGTCATCACTCGGTGCCTCGCCGAAGTCGACGTTGTCAGCATTGTCGACGACGAGCACGCGCACTCGGCCACGCAACTCGTCGAGCCCACGCACCAGCGACAGCACTTTCTTGACGGTTGGTATCACATACGACTGCCGATTGAAGGTGGTGATGGAGAGCGAGAGGCGCACCTGGTGCGCGGGCGCGGTGTCGGTCAGCCACTCCACTCGCTGCA
>JBEGRF010000017.1:0-26279 GCA_041180605.1 Actinomycetota bacterium
ATAGGTGGTTGCTGCCAGTGCATCACCGCGCAAGCACAACAGCACCACGTAACGCGGCTTGTGCGGGTGGAAGGCGGTCTCGGTGTGCGAGCCGAGCATCACCTTGGACGATGTCGACACCTGCGCGCGCTCGGATGACTTGACGGGGAAGATGTCTTGGATGAGTCGCCCGTTCTGCTCGCGGTCGTAGCCAACCGCACGACCGATGTCGTCAGCAAAGCGCAGCAACGCGCGTGTGGCTGCCGGGCAGGCGTCGATCTCGGTATCTGTAACAAGTGGTGTGGGTGGCACAACGCTGTTGAAGTACTTCGGGATGAGCGTGATCGCCGACGTTGCGCTGCGCAACACCTCACTGCGTGCGCGAGACGATGCAGTGGTGTCGTCATGGAGAGACGCACTCGTCGTATTCATGGTCTTCATGTTGGCGAGAATCTCGGTGCGAAAACCGCAGATTTGTGCCCTAGAGTGAGCTCATGGCTGACGAAACAGAAGTTATTGACAATAAAGACCGCGAAATTCTCAGTGTTCTGAAAGAAGACGCTCGAATCCCATGGCAATTACTTGGCGACCGGGTCGGTCTTTCTGCCAACGCCGCCGCCGACCGAGTTCGAAAACTCATGCGTCGCAAGGTGATCTCACGATTCACCACCGTGGTCGACCAGCGCCGGCTTGGCCGTTCGTTGAGCGCCATTATCGACGCCCGTGTCGAGACCACTCCAAAGTTCGATGACGCCCTGCGCAAACGCGACGACGTGGTGTGGGCGGCCCACGTCACGGGGGTTCCTGACGTAAAGATCATGGTGGCGTGCGACGGCACCGACGGACTCGACCAGTTCTTGCAGTGGCTGCACAAACAGGGGGCGGTCGACACTCGTACCGACGTGGTGCTACGCCCCATCGTGGGGGTGTGACCAGCGTACGGTAGGCGGTTAGCAGTCTCGTCGGTAGAGTGCTAACGCCTTTCGACGGGAAAGGCACCCCAAAACCCCGTTTACATCACACAAGGAGACGCCGATGCCAAAGATCATCCTCTTCGACGAAGCAGCCCGCCGCGGCCTTGAAGCCGGCATGAACCAACTCGCCGACGCTGTGCGAGTGACGCTTGGACCCAAGGGTCGCAACGTCGTGCTCGACAAGAAGTGGGGCGCACCCACTATCACCAACGACGGTGTGTCGATCGCCAAAGAAATCGAACTCGAAGACCCGTACGAGCGCATCGGCGCAGAACTGGTGAAGGAAGTCGCGAAGAAGACCGACGATGTCGCAGGTGACGGCACCACCACGGCCACCGTGCTCGCCTGGGCGATGGTGCACGAGGGCCTGCGCAACGTTGCAGCCGGCGCCAACCCGATGAGCCTGAAGCGCGGCATCGAGAAAGGTGTCGAAGCAGCAGTAGCGAGCATCAAGTCGCTCGCCAAAGAAGTCGACAACAAGTCACAGATCGCCCAAGTTGCGTCGATCTCCGCCGCAGACACCGAGATCGGCCAGCGCATTTCCGAAGCCATTGACAAGGTGGGCAAGGACGGTGTCATCACGGTCGAAGAGAGCCAGACCTTCGGCATCGAGATGGATCTCGTCGAGGGCATGCGTTTTGACAAGGGCTACATCTCGCCATACTTCGTCACCGATACCGATCGCATGGAAGCCGTGATTGAAGACCCGTACATTCTCTTCCTCGGCACGAAGATCTCGGCAGTGCGCGACATCCTGCCTGTGCTCGAGAAAGTGATGCAGGCGGGCAAGCAGCTCATCATCATCGCCGAAGATGTCGAGGGCGAAGCGCTCGCCACGCTCGTCGTCAACAAGATCCGCGGCACGTTCAAGAGCGTCGCCATCAAGGCGCCAGGTTTCGGCGACCGTCGTAAAGCGATGCTGCAAGACATGGCAATTCTCACCAAGGGACAGGTCATCAGCGAAGAAGTTGGTCTCAAGCTGGAGAACGTCACGCTCGACCTGCTCGGTCGCGCGAAGAAAGTGGTCGTCACGAAGGACGAGACCACGATCATCGAGGGTGCAGGCGACGAAGCCGACATCAACGGTCGAATCAACCAGATCAAGACCGAGATCGACAACACCGATAGCGACTACGACCGCGAGAAGCTGCAAGAGCGCCTCGCCAAGTTGTCGGGCGGCGTCGCTGTCTTGAAGGTCGGCGCAGCCACTGAGGTGGAGCTCAAAGAGAAGAAGCACCGCATCGAAGATGCCGTCAGCACCACGAAGGCAGCGATCGAAGAAGGCGTCGTGCCTGGCGGCGGTGTGGCGTTGCTGCGCTCCCAGGCTGCTGTACTGAAGGCCGTCGAGTCGCTGTCTGGTGACGAAGCCACCGGAGCACGCATGGTTGCCAAGTCGCTCGAGGCTCCCCTCAAGCAGATTGCCGAGAACGCTGGCCTCGAAGGTGGCGTGGTCGTTGAGCGCGTGAAGGGCCTAAAAGGCCCCGAAGGTCTCAACGCGGCCACTGGCGAATACGAAGACCTCGTCAAGATTGGCGTCATCGACGCTGCAAAAGTCACGCGCTCCGCGCTGCAAAACGCGGCGTCGATTGCCGCTCTCTTCCTCACGACCGAAGCGGTCATCGCCGACAAGCCAGAGGAGCCGGCCGCGGGTGGTCACGACCATGACCACGGCATGGACGACTACTGACCGAACTGCTCTACCTTCGCGACGCATACCTCGCGTCGTTCGAAGCGAAGGTGGTCGCTTGTCGACCGGCGTCAACTGACGGCGGACATGCTGCAGTCGCGCTCGACCAAACTGCGTTCTACGCGACAGGCGGCGGGCAGCCGCACGACGTCGGCACGCTGACGGTGATTGACGGCAGCGTGGCTGGCGCTGCGTCAGGCAGTGCCGTCTCGCTTGCTGTCACCGACGTGCGCAAAGAAGGCGACTTCGTCTGGCACACGGTCGCGGGTGAAGCACCGGCAGAAGGCACCGTGGTGCGCGGCGAAGTCGAGTGGGATCGCCGCCACAAACTCATGCGCACGCACACCGCGATGCATGTGTTGTGCGGCGTGATCTGGAACGAGTGGCAGGTGCCCGTCACCGGCGGCAACATGGAACCCCTCTCGGCGCGGATGGATTTCGAGTTCGACCCGCTACCCGAGGGCTTTGCAGCGCGAGTCGAACAGCTCGTCAACGACGCCATCAAGCGTGACCACCCGATTGAGGTGTCGTTCTTGCCGCGGGCTGACGCGGTGCTCGACGCGGACCTCATTCGCACCAAAGTGTCACTCATCCCGGAGACGGTGAAAGAAATCCGGGTCGTCGACATCGTCGGGCTCGACAAGCAAGCAGACGGCGGCACGCACGTGCGCTCGACGCGCGAGGTTGGTACCTTTCGGGTGGTGAAGACGGAGAGCAAGGGCAAAGGCAACAAGCGTCTCCGCGTCGAAATCGGCTGACGTTGTCTATGCCGACGTCGGTGCCGTCGTCGATGCTGGTGCAAAGTGTCGCTCACGCGCGGTCGTGGGAGGTGCTCTCCGACAAGACCGACGACGAACTGCGTCGTGTATTCGCTGGGGCGGTGCAGCAGCACGCGCCCAAGGGTTGCGTAGCGCTGCTCGCAGTTGGTGGCTACGGGCGCCGCGAACTCGCACCGTTCAGCGATCTTGACGTGCTGCTCTTGCACGACAGGAAGAAGCTCGAACCTGCCTTCGCCCAGGCGCTGTGGTATCCGTTGTGGGACTCAGGTCACAGAGTCGGTCACGCGGTTCGCACCCCGCGCGAGACAGTTGCGATGGTGTGCGACGACCTCGACACTGCCACTGCCATCGTGACCGCCAGAGTGCTCGCCGGCGACGCAGCATTCGGCGAGAAGGTCATCGCGAAGTCGCTCACGGAGTTGCGCCGCCGCAGTCGCGAGTGGACGCGTCAACTGCATACGAGCGTGGTCGAACGTCATCGATCAGCCGGTGAGGTCGCGTACCTCCTCGAACCCGATCTCAAGAACGGGCTCGGTGGCTTGCGAGATATCCATGCCATGTGGTGGGCACGCGCGGCTGGTTTCGAGCTTTCTGATCGCGACCAGCGAGACCTTGCCGAGTGCAACGATGTACTACTTCGAATTCGTGTCGCTCTGCACCGCACGACTGGGCGGCCTGGCGACGTGCTGCACCTGCAAGACCAATCCGCAGTGGCGTGCGAGGCCGGGTTTGCGGATGATGACGAACTCATGGCGACGATTGCCTCAGTCGGACGTCGAGTGATGTGGATCACCGACGAAGCGTGGGCACGACTCGACCCGCCGGTTGCGTCGCGCAGTGCGCGACCGCTTGCACCCGGAGTTGCGCTCGTAAACGGGGAGGTGCACCTTGCGGACGACGCCGACCCGGCATCAGATCCGACGCTTGTTCTGCGGGTGGCAGCTGCAGCAGCCCGCCAGGAGGCACGAATCAACCGCGACTCACTCGACAGGCTCGGTCGCTTCTCGCGGAAGTGGCCGGCACCATGGCCGACCGGTGCACAAGAAGCCCTCGTCGCATTCCTTCTCGAGGGAGAGCGAGCAATCCCGGTCTGGGAGGCACTCGAACAACGCGACCTCGTGAGCCGTGTGTTGCCCGAGTGGACGCCGGTGCGGTGCAGACCGCAACGTAATGCATTTCACCGATTCACCGTCGACCGTCACTTGTGGCAGTCGGTGGCGAATGCGTCAGCACTCGCCGATCAAGTATCTCGGCCTGACTTATTGGTAATTGCCGCGCTCTTCCACGACCTCGGCAAGGGTTACCCGGGCGACCACACCGATGCCGGACTCGAATTGTTCGCATCGATCGGCCCGCGCATGGGCTTGAGCGACCGCGATGTGGCGACGACAATGACGCTGATCAGACATCACTTGCTGTTGCCAGACGTAGCTACGCGACGCGACGTCTCCGACGACGCGACGATCGACTACGTCTCAGAACAGGTCGGTGACACGACCACGTTGCGGCTGCTGCAGGCACTCACCCGTGCGGATGCGTTGGCGACTGGACCGACCGCCTGGGGCGGCTGGAAGGAAGAGCTCGTCAGCACACTCGTGGCCCGCGTCGAAGCACGCCTCTCCGGCGAGCACGTCGACTCGTCGACGTGGAGGCTCTTCCCCGAGGCGGACACACTCGCAATGATGGCGAGTGGCGAACAAGACATACGCGTCACCGACGACAGCATCACCGTGGTGAGCCCCGATCGACCAGGGCTTTTCACCTCCGTGGCCGGCGTACTGTCCGTGCACGGGCTCGACATTCTCAGTGCTGAAGCTCACAGCGACGAGCACGGCATGGCTGCGTCACGGTTTCACTTGCGCACGCCGCCGCTCTCGGGCTGGGGCGAAGTGTTGCGTGACGTGACTGCAACGTTCGACGGACGGCTCGACATCGATGCCCGCCTGCGAGATCGTGCTGCGACCTATTCCCGACGGCGTCGCGAGTCTGCCCGTGGCCCGCAGCCGCCGGAAGTGCGGTTCGACGACCGAGCGTCGTCGAATGCGACCGTGATCGAGGTGCACGCACCAGACAGAGTCGGTTTGCTGCGCGATATCACGAAGGTGTTCGCTAACGAACAGATTGATATTCGACATGCTCGAATCGCGACTCTCGGCGACAACGTCGTCGACACCTTCTACGTGCGCGAAGCTTCAGGCGAGCTCGTTGCAGGCGCTGAACGTCGCACAAGCCTGTCCAAGCTGCTTCTCAAAGCCGTCTCCTAGCGACACTGAGGTACCCTCGGCTCGATGCCGCAGCAAGACAACGAGTCATTCGATATACAACTGGTCCGTTGGAGAGGGACGTTGGCATCGATTGCGCGGACCGGCTTGGCGTTCACCCAGAATCTCTATGAACGCGAACGTTACGAAGAGGTATTGCACGTCGCTGCCGACATCAAGTCGGCGCTCGAAGAAGCCACTGAGTCGCATCGAGAACGCGATCACTACGTGCAGGAGTGGATGGACAACATCGGGGAGGGGATTCCCGGTTACGTCACTCCGAAGGTCGCAATCGGAGCGATTGTCGGCAACGACGCCGGTGAGATCTTGCTGGTGAAGCGCGCGCCGAGCGGTGTGTGGTTGTTCCCGTCCGGTTGGGCCGACGTCGGATACTCGGCGGCAGAAGTCGTCGTGAAAGAAGTCCGCGAAGAGACTGGTATTAACGCCGAGCCAGTGCAGCTGCTCGGAGTCGTCGATGGTATGCGGATGGGGTTCACCAAGTTCGGTATGTACATGCTTCTCTTCCATTGCCGTGCCGCCGGCGGCGAGCTCGTACCGCATCCGCTGGAGACGGACGGTTGTGGATGGTTCTCAAGAAGCAAGCTTCCGACCCCGAGCGTCGGGGCGGAATGGTGGGCTCAGCGCGCCTTTGCGGCCATTGACGGCGAAAGATTTTCTGCATCGTTTGATGCTCCGCGCTCGCCCGTGTGGCGCAGCAACGGTGAGGTCTAGTTACTCGGAGTTTTGTTCACGCAAGAAACGTTCGACCTCGTCAACCAGCTCGGCAGCATCTTTGTCGGATGCGTCGCCTCCGAAGTCGATCTGTAACTGGTCGTCGTTCACTTCATCGCTGAGCATCATCCCGGAGTCGGTGACATTCTCGAGTCGCTCAACATATTCGACGAGGTCCTCGTCCTCATTGACCAACGAATTGACCTGCTCTTCATATTTTTCGATGAGGTGCATGACGGCACCAACCGGCGCTGGCGTGCCGATCATCTCGCAGGCCCGCCGCATGAGTGCAAGCGAGGCTTTGGGTGAAGGCACTTGCGACGCATACGCGGGCACTGCTGCCCACAATGATGCCGACGGCAGCGCCGCGCGCGAAAACTCGTCGTGCAGCACGCCGATGATGCCGGTGGGGCCCTCGTAGCGGGAACGCCGCAGGTTGTACCGCTCAATCAGATCTGCGTCAGTGGCGGTGCCGATGAGCTGTACCGGTCGGCGGTGGGCAACGTCGGCAAGTAGCGCCCCAAGCGTGAGGTACATCTTCGACTCGAAATGTTCTGCCACGGCGAGCAAATCGCGCGAGAAGCGCTTCCACTGCAGACTGGGCTCCGGTCCGAGCGAGAGGATGATGTCACCGCCGGCACCGCTCACGTACCACAGGGTGACGGTCGGCCAGATGATCTTCCGCTCGCCACTGTCGCCCAGCCTGACCTGCGGGCGAATGGTCGCAAAGTCGGTGTACGGCTCTGGGTTGATCTCGGCAAGCGGTGTGGCTGACCAGCCTTCGATCAGGTGGCGAACCGCACTCGAAGCAGCGTCGGCGGCATCGTTCCAACCAGTGAATGCACTGACGAAGGTGGGTTGTCGCAGAGACGGCTTCGACAACCAGTTCACTGACGCCGGAGTTGCCATTACGACCTGAACCCTATCCGAGCAATGCCGCGCGCTACATGCCGAAACTCTGGTCTCTGGCGTGGTGCAAGCATCGGATTGCGACGGTCAGCGTTCAACGGACTCGAAGGGATACAGTAAGTCTGCGATGTCGCAGGTTTCAGTCGCACGTGTCGCGACCGCAGACGACGAAATACTTGCCGCATGTCACCGATTGATTCCACAACTCTCTTCGTCGAGTGCGCCAATCTCGCAGAACGAACTTCGTGAGCTCATCTCGAGTGATGCATCCGTGCTGTTGGCTGCGCGGGTTGACGGAAAGATCGTCGGCTTGTTGACTCTCGTCCTGTTCCGCATCCCCACCGCTCTGCGCGCGTGGATTGAAGATGTGGTCGTCGACGAGTCGGCACGTGGGAAGGGTGTCGGGGAAGCACTGAGTCGAGCAGCTCTCGACGAAGCCCGTCGCAGAGGTGCAAAGACCGTCGACTTGACCTCGCGACCTTCGCGTGCCGCCGCAAACCGCTTGTACCAGCACATCGGCTTCGTGGCCCGCGAGACCAACGTGTACCGTTACGAGTTGTAGCCGTGTTGGCCTGACATGCCGATAATTACTGTTTTTCGCAGCAGGCTCAGGCCGGGTGTGCATGCCCAGTACGAGTCGCTAGCCAAAGAGATGTCCGCTCTGGCCCACGCGATGATGGGTTTCGTCGAAGAAAAGACGTACATTGCTGACGACGGCGAACGAGTCACCATCGTGCTGTTTGCCGATCGCCCGTCACATGAGAAATGGCGCGACCATGAACGTCATCGACAGGCACAATCGGTAGGCAGGTCAGAGTTGTATGCCGAATACAGTGTGTACAGCGCTGAAGTCGACTACCACCGAGCTTTCTCAAGCGATGCTGTTCGCTGAAAGGGAGACGACGCAGCTGGCACCAGGCATGGTGTTGTTGCGGGGCGAAGTTGGCGCTGACGACGAAATGCTCCTGACCGAGATTCCACGAATTGCGGAAATCTCGCCATTTCGCAACGTCGTGACGCCGAGCGGAAAACGGATGTCGGTCGAGATCACCAGTTGCGGTGAAGTCGGATGGGTGTCAGACCGTCGGGGCTATCGATATGAGGCGACGGATCCGATTACCGGCAACTCTTGGCCGCAGATGCCCGCTGTGTTCAAAGAGGTTGCGTCTCGCGCAGCATCAACAGCGGGCTACGACAAGTACGTTCCAGACACCTGTCTCATCAACAGGTACTCAGTCGGTAGCAAGATGGGAATGCACCAAGACCGAGACGAACGGGACTTCGCGCAGCCGATCGTCTCGGTATCGCTCGGATTGCCGATCACGTTCAAGTTCGGAGGAGCTAGCCGTACCGGGGAGACGGTCAAGGTGCAACTCATGCATGGTGACGTGGTGGTGTTCGGCGGAGCCGCGCGACTGGCATTTCACGGCGTTGGTACCTTGGGGAAGGGTGCGCACCCATTGACCGGCGCCGTGCGCTACAACCTCACGTTCCGGGCTGCGCGATAGCCAGCATGTTTATACCAATGCCTGCCGTCGGCCACCGTGGGATTGGGAGAATTGCCTAGTTCTCCGCTTGCTCGCATCCCCAACTTCCTAGATTCTCTACTTCGGTAAATATCAAGGATGAGCATTCCCATCAATGGCATAAGGGGGATGTTCTGCCTAAATGAATTGAAGTCTGTATTCGTTACAATTCCGATGTAAACAGAAAATGCAACCAGGGCAAGTCGGTGCCGATAAGTGAAAATTCCCCCACACAACAAACAAATAACGGTGAAAGCAATTGGTATCACGACCGTATCGCTGAAAAGGAGTCGCGAAGCAAGTAGCTCGCCAACTGATAGCCTTACAAATTTCTCTTGTTGCGTCAGGAATTGAAGTCCGACAAAGTTAGAAACAATCTCCTTTACCTCACTTATTCCGTAGCCAGGAGTCTGAAGAGCGCCAAAATTCCAGTAGAAAAGTCCTATCCCAACAAGAACACCACCACAAATCAACAAGGGAGCCTCAATGTATGCCAAATTTCGGCGACTCATGACCCATGTCCAGGCGGCCACCATAATTTCAGCAGCGATTAGTGCAGCAGCCAAGTGGGAACGTAAGAGGAGAATGACCGCAAAGGAGATCAGTCGTCCAGTGAGGGTTCGGTCTGTAGCGAATCGATAAACGAAGTACATCATCATGGTGTCGCGTAAGGCCAATAAGGAGAAGAAGCCCCCAATAAAGCCGCAGCCAGTGATGTAAAGAATTCGAAACTGGCCGTACCCTCCCTCGCATCTGTAGCGCCTTAGAAGGTCGTTCGAGAGTGCAAGCAAGAATATCAGGGAGACAGTTTTGAGGGCAAGTGCGACGTGGACTCCTGCGAGCGCGAGTGGGAGTGCCGCCATTGGATATGGAATCTTGGAGTATTCAAGCCACCAGAAAAGAGTGGCACTTTCGCCTGTTCCCCAGTTCCAATTAAGAAGTGTTCGGACAGTTGATGCGTATTGAATTTGATCATTTGAGTAGAAACCGAGTTGTGCTTCGATTCCGTATTTCCAAGCAATTGCACTGACAGCAACTGCCCAACCTACAACTTGCAATCTAAGAATCACTGGGCGCCACCACACGGTTGTGTAGATGGCTCCAGCAATGAGTACTGCCTGCAGGAAGTACGTCAAACTTGATTCAGACACGCAAATTTCCAAATAGAGATTCCTTGAATTGCATTTATTGCAAGGTGCATGATCGTCATGCTACGGGATGTGAGTGGTTAACGAAACGAAGTTGCAACCCTGACACAAAGCCGCAGATCTTTCCGAGATCCATCACCAAACCGACGAACAGCAACGGGAAAAGTCGCAGGGGAGAACGAAGAAAGAAGGTGAATCCATTGCTTTTCTTCGCTGCGATTGCAAGTCGCGCGAGCAAATAAAGAGAGAAACTGACTGGGAGCACAGAAAGTGGTAGCGCGCCAGCGATCACAGCCACGAAAGTGACGAATCCGAAGAGCGTCGCTAGCACGTATACGTACGGCACGATGGTGTCGTCCCTGCCGACGGATGGTCGCGCGTAGCGCAACGACTTGAGGAATACTCCGCCGAGGTTTTCAGCGAAGTTGACTCCGCGATATTCGATGACGACGTCGTGGTTGATATCACGTTTCAATCCCGCACGGGCAGAGGCACGTGCCCACTCGGCGTCGTAGCCAGCCCGCAAGTCTTTGAAGGGGCCTATGCGGTCGAATACTCTGCGCCGAACGACGCTGCCAGGGATTACTGGACGTGCAGACATGTAGCCGTACGTGTGAGCAATTGCTGCCTTGTCAACGAGCGTCGTACCCTTGGTAAGACACACGCCCGACACCCAGTCGACGTCATCGTTCAGAAGGACAGTCACCTGGCGCTCCAGCCAGTCCTTCGGAAAAGTCAGCCCACAATCCATGAAGGCGAGAAGATTTCCTTGCGAGGTCCTCACTCCGGCGCTCTTTGAGCCGCCAGGTGTAGTGGTGGATGCATGGAGATTCTGAAAACGAATGATTGGCCGGCGCGTGCGTATCCATTCGTCGATGACCTCGGAGCTGCCGTCGCTGCCACCCGAGTTCACGAGGATCACTTCATGTGGGGGGAGAGTCTGTTCAGCAAGTTGTTGCAGCAAGTACGGCAGGTTGTCGCGTTCGTTGTAGTACGGCACAATGACCGTGACCTGCTCAAGTGAACGAGTCACGTTCAATCAGCGAGAAATCGTTTGAACCAAGCGATCGTGTGATCGATTCCGTCGCCAAAATTCGTTGAAGGTTTCCAACCGAAGTCTTTCTGCACGACGTCGTAGTCCATGTACTGCACGGTGATCTCGCCGGTGGTGCGAGCCGATCGCATCTGCTCTTGGATCACTCGGAGAGCCGCTGGATTCTCGCACTTGGCGAATACCAATTCGATGACTTCTCGCACCGTGCGGGGTTCATTCGTACCAGCGTTGTACGCCTTTCCCCGAAACCGTGCAGGTTCACTGCTCAATGCTTCGGCGATGCGCGCATAGAGCGATACCACGTCGCCTGCGTAGATGAAGTCGCGGATGTGCGAGCCGTCACCGCGCGGCACGAACGTGCCTTTGCCGATGGCGGCCCGAACGGAGTCCGGGATGAGTGCGCTGAAATTGAGCTGGCCGGGTCCGTAGATGTTGCAGAATCGCGTGACCACGACCGGCAATTGGTACACGTCGCTCGCGTAGCTGTGCGCGATCATGTCGGCACAAGCCTTCGACGTGTCGTATGGATACTGCGGCTTCAGCGGATAGTGCTCGCGATACGGCATATCGCTCACGGGATACTCGCCGTACGCCTTGTCGGTGGACGCAATGACCGCTGCTCGCAATCCTTTTGCATGAGTTCGCAGAGCTTCGAGCAAGGTGTAAGTGCCTCGCACGTTGGTTTCAAACGTGGTGTACGGACTCTTCAAGCCGACACCGATCTCTACTTGTGCTGCGAGATGGAAGCAGAACTCAAAGTCTCCCTCGGCCATCACTCGTTCGAGGAACGAACGATCGCATAGATCGCCCCGCACGGTACGCATCTTGGAGTCCAGACCTTCGAAGTGGAGATATGAACGTCGCTCTAAGTTGCGCTCGAGCCCCGTTACCTCGGCACCTTGATTCACGAAGAAGTGAGTGAGATTGCCGCCGATGAACCCGTTTGCTCCGG
Source organism: Actinomycetota bacterium (assembly GCA_041180605.1). GTDB lineage: Bacteria > Actinomycetota > Acidimicrobiia > Acidimicrobiales > Ilumatobacteraceae > F1-60-MAGs027. The sequence goes on from JBEGRF010000017.1 coordinate 12,002, forward strand.
TGATGAGAACTCGCTTGCCTCGCCAGAACGACATAAGTTGTCAGCCTACGGACGTCCAACTCGCAAGCGATGTCTCAGCTTCTTCGAGTTCTGATCGCGTATTGACGGTGACGTGTAGACCGTGGTGAGCGAATGCATTTAGCGATTTGCTCGCGACGAGTTCTTGAATTGCCGCTTCGAACGAAGGTGCGTTGCACACGGTGTCGAGTGCGCCGCGCGAGAGCACGAAGTATCCGATGTTGATCCACCGATCAAGCACCGGCTTTTCTTCGTACTTCGTCACCCGAGACGACTCATCAAGAGAGAACAAACCGAAATTTGAGCGCAGCGGCCATACCGTCACGGTCGCAGGAAGCTGTGCTGCGCGGTGAGAGCCAATGAGTTGTGCGAAGTTGACGTCGGAGAGCGTGTCGCCGTAGAGCACGAGCACGTCGTCTGTGGAACCGCGGTCGAGCTGCCGGATTCTCTTGGCGATGTCTTGGTCCCCGGTGTCGACGACGCTCACGTTCGACCCACGAAAGTGCTCGACGAGCATCTCAGCTTTGTAACCCGCGGCGAGAGTGATGTCTTGTACCCCCTGGGCAACCAAGTGGTCGACGATGAAATTGATGATTGGGCGCCCTCGCACCTGGATGAGCGGTTTGGGGAGGTCGTGGGTGAGCGGTCGTAGCCGGATGCCTTTGCCGCCGCACAACACGATGGCCCGAGGGAGTGGTGATGTGGTCGTCATGCGTTTGCCAATGCAATGATGAAGTTGCGTTCCGATACGACGCTAGTTGCCAACGAATTGGAAGAGCAGGTCCCAGTCTCCGCGAACTTTCGCCACTGTCGTCCGATGTGAGTCGAGCGACCACAAGTCGAGTCTGGGAATCGAGAGAACCTGCGTCGCGTCAGAGAACGTTCCAGCTTTGCTGCATGCGGCCGCCGCGATTCCGCACTGTGCCACGACAGCACTCACGCGCGGAGAGAAGTCACCGTGCGGGTAGGAGAGAGAGTCGATTGATTGCCCGGTCAGTTGCTCCAGCCAGTCACGCGACTCCTCAAGTTCTCGGCGCAGTTCCACATCGCCGAGATCAGAAAACTTGGTATGTGATGCTCCATGCAGCCCGAACGTTGCACCAGGGAAGCCCGCCAATTCTCGAACGTCTTTGGGCGAAAGGTAGAGCGAGTTGCCGCTCTCGACGTACGACTTGGTGACGAACACATGAAAGGGGATTGCATGAGTGGCAAGCACTGGCGCCGCAAGGCGCAGCGTCGAGCTGTAGCCGTCGTCGAATGTGACCGCGATGCCCGGCGTGGCTACCGCAGAGAACGTCACGAAACTGTGACGCCGCTCCTTCGCCCATGCAGCGACTGCGGAAACTCCTCGCGAGAAGGAAGCGAACGGCATCGAATAAATGTCGTCCACGCGGCCGTCCTCATTCACGTCGTGATACATCAGCACGCGCGTGCCGAGAGACGGTGCATCCAGGCGTCGAACGACGCCGTTCAGCGTCGATGCGCCTTCGGCGAGCAGGAACTTGCCCCGATTCATCGGTCTGCTCGCAGCAGAGTGAAACTTTGGTGAGTCAGGCCCAGAGGCGCAATGACATCAGTTTACTGACGACAGGTTTTGCAAGACGGGGAACTGCGGTCTCGAACTCGCCGGTGTAGACGAAGTCAGTTCCGCCGGCGCCATGCTTGAAATCGAACACTCCCTTGTTGTTCGTTCGATCCACACCACCAAAGTCGTATCTCATGATGCCTCGTGCAGCGAGAGCTCCGAGCAGTGCATCAAGGGCGACGTTTGATGCGTAGAGCTTTCGGCCGACATTCGACGTGGCGGCAAGAAAATCGAACGCATTCGAGCCGACGATTACTGCAGCGCGCAGCGCCAGGACGGCTCGGGTCTTGTCTTGCGCTTTGACGACGATGAGCCTCTCACCGAACGTCTCAATGAGTCGCTCGATGGAAGAGCTCTCACCACGCCATTCAGCGCGGAACGGTTCTTTTGCGGCTTCGACGTCGCGGTGTATTCGCGCGACGAGATCGGGCTCTGGCGAATCCCAGACATCGGCAGTTATCTCTCGCTGAATACCACGTCGCAGGTTGCGCGACCAGTTGCTGCTGTACGAGTCGCTGATTGGTCCGGAATGTAGATCTAGCGATCGCACGAGTGTTTCGGAGCCACCAAGCGAAGCAGAGCATCTGCTCCAGCCCGCGTTGCGGAACGACTCAATCCGGTTCGCATCTTGGGGATGATGGTCGGCGATTCGAACGTAGGTGACTGCGCCGCCGATCAGGCGTCTTGTTGCTCCTGCAATTTCGCGCAACTGTTCGGTTGAAACGTCCCCGAGCGGCGCACCTGGAGCCCACGCAATTCGTGCTGGTCCGATTGATTTGATGAGCAATTGAATAGCCGCTGATCCGTCGGTCGTCTCGAGGCGCAAAGAGTCCCAGCCGAATGACTGGCGAAAAGCCGCCCACGCAGACAACTGGAATGGCGTGGTCGCCCCCAGACGCTCGACAACGTCATCCCATTGCTTGGCGGTGCCATCGAAGCGTTGCCAGGTCATGCGAGAAAGTTGACCAAGCGAAGCGTGCGAAGCCGAGATGTCGCGGGGAGAGGAGAGCGATTCGGCAGCGCCGGCCAGGCGATCGTCTCGCCGAGACGTTCGCGCCGGACGAGTTTGATGAATGCTGCGACGTCTCCAGAGTCGCCGAAGAACGGAAAGCCTTGTGGTGACACACCTGTCGAAAGTTCTGGCGTCGGCGTCTCGATGCTGAGTCGTTGTGCGGCAGACATGCATCGCGTGAAGAGTTCACGGCGACGCTGAATTTCAGAATTCTGATTGACTCGGGAGATCAGATCGAGACTTCTTCGATGAATTGCGCGGTGCAGCGGAAGTTCCCACTCTTCGCTCGGTCGCTCGTCGACCGGCGGATTGCCCCGCAGTCGTCGCAGCGAGCGTACGGTCCGGCGGCCGAGACCCATCAGCGATATCGGCGACAGTAGATCGAGCCGCTGAACGGTGCGACGGAACATGAACCCGAGTGGCAACCTCTCATTGCGGGGTGCAAGCGGGTCGTGCAGTGCCTTCACGTCAAGATCGGCACCGAGGCGCCATTCGATGCAGGCACCGTCGGGGAGCCGGATCGTCTTTCGAAGACTCGTGATGCCCACGTCAGTGCGCGAGCCGAGAGGCGACCCGTCTCGGTCTTTGCTCAACCAACCGTGAGCATTGTCTTCGATGATCGCAGTTCGCGGCGATGCAAGCCGCTTACGAATCCGTGCGAGGTCGGCCGGGAACCCGAAGTAGTTGACGGCGATGATCGCATCGGCCTCGGGCAACGAGTTGCTCGTCGAGATTTGCAGATCGTCATCAATCGAGTAGAACACCGCTTCAGCTCCGAGTGCGGCCAGCGGGGCCAACACGTCACGACAAATGAAGTCAGGTATCAAGACGACGCTCCGACCGCCGACGCGCACCAGACGCATCGCCGTCACCAGAGCATGCCGGGCGTACGCGTAGTAGAGGCGGTTTTCGTTCACGCCTGCCTCGAGGCTCTCTGTTTACGCAACGCCTCAAGCAAGAGCAGTGCAAAGCCGGCGTAGGTTCGCGAGAAGAGCGGCGCAAGCCGAAGAGCCCGGGCGAATTCCCGCCGAGCGTTCTGGTAGTCGCCGGCTTTTTGGTAGGCGCGCGCCGCTCCGTAATGTGACTTGCCGAGGCGACGACGCTTCGTGGATGACGCAAACTTGCCACTCTCGAGATGCGACGCCACGACGGCCTTCTCTGCTGCACTGTTGCGAGCAATCGAGGAACTCGCACTTGATGGATGGATACGGAATGTTCCGAGCACTTCATCGATGAGCGAGATCTTGTAGCCGCTTCGCGACAGTCGCAGCCAGAGGTCATAGTCCTCTGCCGTGATGAAGTCGGGGCGTTCAGAGAAACCGTCGACCTGCTGGAACATCCGAGTCCGCCCGACGATTGCCGACGTTGAGAGGCAGTTTCCACCGAGCAGCATCTCGCGATAGCTCGTGCGGCGCAGCGGGCCGTAGCGCACTATTCGACTAGATGTTTCCGACCTCCATTCTTCGGCGTGGCAGACGAGGTCCGCGCCGTGATCGAGTCGAGACACGCACTTGCTGAGCTTTTGCGGATACCACCAGTCGTCGGAGTCGAGAAAGGCGACATATTGAGAGGTCGACTCACGAAGTGCTCGATTGCGTGACGCAGCAATGATTCCGTGGTTAGCGAAGTCGACGATTCGAATCCGCGGGTCGGCGAATTGTGCAACCACCGCATGAGTGTGGTCGGTGGACATGTTGTTGACGACAGTGATGTTCCAGTCGGTGAAGTCCTGGTTGAGCACCGACTGCAGCGCCTCGCGAAGAAAGTCGGCTTGGTTGTAGGTCGGGATGATGACTTCAACCTTCGCCGAGAAGTTGCTCATGATTTCGCCATCCCGAACTCCTGTTGCGCGTAACGAAGCAAGTCGCAAATCTCGGCGTCGCGGTTCTGGGGGATGGTGATGCCGGCGCCAAGCAACTTTGCGGGGTGCAGCGAGAACGAGGGCGGCTGCACCGACTCAGAGGTCGGCACAGAGATGCTCGTGGTGATGCCGAGCACTTCTTCTGCGTGCCGTTGCACCGATTCTGCGATCTCGGTGAGCTGCATCGTGTGACCTGACGCCAACAGACACACTCCCCGCAGGTCTGCCGCAGTCGTGATGATCTGGAACAGCACCTCGACCACGTCTCGGAGAGCCATCGTGTCACGAGATACCCGACCATCTGACCGCAACTCCATCGACCGAGACTGCACGACTTGTCGGCATAGATCGTGCATCAACAGATTCCATGTCTCGTCTCGCGGAATAGCTGGCACTCCGAACGAGTTAGTGAGCCGCACGACGGTTACGTGAGCCTGAGATGATGAAGAGAGTTCGAGGATGTCTTGTTCGATTCGTTGTCGTGAACGACCGTAAGGGGTGTTTGGAGCAGTCGGCGTCAGGTCGTCGACGCGTCCGATGAGCGCCTGACCATACACGTGAATCGACGAGATGTAGATGAGACGCGAGACGCCGGACGTGAGTGCATCCCTCACGAGACCCAACGTCACTTCTTCTTCGGAGGCCAATTCCCGTTCCGTAGGCGCTTTCGCAGACGAGAATCCGCGAGTTGCGAGATGCACGACACATTCCACACCACGAAGAGCGTCGCGACGTGTCTCTCGCTCTTTGAGATCGCCGCTCAGGATCTCGGACTTCGCGGCCCATTGCGGGAACTGATGCGATGACCGCACCACCGCGCGCACATCCACTGCGTCCTGCGTCGAAAGATACGAGAACAGTCGCCCGCCTACGTGGCCGGTGGCCCCGGTGAGCAGCACCCGTTGGCGCACTGCCACTCAGGCCCCTTGAAATCGCGGCATTCGAGGGTCGGAAAGTTCCCGCTTGTCGGACTCACCCGGGTCGTGCGGAAGGCTCGAACAACTGCCGATGAGCGCCAGGCTCACGCCCACGTTTTCGAAGGAGTACCACACCATTGCTGGAATCGTCAGCAAGTAGTAGTCGTCTTCGCCAATGACGACGTCGCTGCGTTGGCCGCGCGTCGCGCTCTTGTCGCGGTCGTCAAAGAGCAAGAAGCGCACGGCACCGATCGGCACTGCCAACTGCGAAGTTGCCTCGCGATGTCGTCGCCACGCCTTTTGTTGACCCGGTCGGATCTTCGAGAAGTAGACCTCACCGAATTCAGAGAACACTTCGTCGGTGCACTTCAGCATGTGCAGCACGTCGCCGCGCGGATCGGAGATGACGCGACGCGGACTGACTTGAACGCCTTCAATCATCGGGCGAGGTACGCCTTGATGTCGTCGCGCGTCAGATCTGCTGCCTGGGCGCCGTCGCGAAGACTGCGGTACCAAGATGTAGTTCTGTTCATCGTCTCTGCGAAATCCCAGCGCGTTGACCACGAGAGATGAGCATGAGCTTTTGCGCTATTCAGTTGCAGCAATTGCGACTCGTGCATCGCACTCGTATCTTTGCCGACTTTCACGGCATCTGGACGTCCCCAACTTGTCGCCACATATCCGGCCACCTCGTGTACTTCATGCACCGCAGTTTCTGGCGGGCCGAAATTCCACGAGCTTCCCGACTCAGCCGAACCGTCTTCGAGTGCGACTGCCAGGCGAACGTAACCAGAGAGCGGCTCGAGCACGTGCTGCCACGGCCGCGTGGCATGAGGACTGCGGATCTCGATGGCATCCCCGCTCTCCAGTGCGCGGACGCAGTCAGGAATCAGACGGTCAGGTGACCAGTCGCCACCACCGATCACGTTGCCTGCACGCGCACTCGCGACTCGAGTCGTGCCCGGGCGGTTGAACTTTGCAGCACGGTAGCCGGCGAAGACGAGTTCTGCCCCCGCCTTCGACTGACTGTACGGGTCGATGCCGCCCAGTTCGTCAGTCTCCACATAGCCGTGCTGCTGTTCTTTGTTCTTATAACACTTGTCGGACGTGACGAACACATGAGTCTGAACTGATGGTGTGCGGCTTACGCACTCCAGCACGTTCGCCGAACCGAGCACGTTGGTGGAAAACGTAGTGTGCGGATCGATATATGACTTGCGGACGAACGCTTGGGCGGCGAGATGGAACACCACTTCGGGCTTCGCTCTGCTGAACTCGGACTCCAACTTTGAGAGATCCCGGATGTCGCACTCGCGGCTGTCCATCTCCTTCTCCAAGTTGAGCAGCGTGAAGTGCGAGGGTGTCGTCTCGGGCGGCAATGCAATACCAGTCACGGTGGCTCCGGCTTGGGTCAGGAGCAAAGCAAGCCATGATCCCTTAAAGCCGGTGTGGCCGGTGATCAGTACGCGCCGACCGACGAAGTGCTTGAGGTCTGCTGCTAGTGACGCCACGGTGCTTCATTCTTGCGGTCGAGATCGTTGAGCAACTCCCAGTCTCTGTACGTGTCCATGCATTGCCAGAAGCCCTCGTGGGTGTATGCGGCAAGTTGGCGGTCACGCACCATGTGTCGCATGGGGTCGGCTTCGAGCACGAGGTCTTCGCGTTCGTTCAGATAGTCGAAGACCTTGGGCCGGCAGACAAAGTAGCCGCCGGAGATGAGGCCGGCAGAGGCTTGGGGCTTTTCGTTGAACGATGTCGCGATTCCAGCATTGTCGACCTCGACCTCACCGAAACGGCTCGGCGGACGCACTGCGGTGAGGGTCATTGCGGCAGCGTGCAATTGATGGAACTCGTGGGCCTTGTTGATTGGAACGTCGGAAACTCCGTCACCATAGGTGAGGAAGAAGTCGTCGTCCCCGACCACCCCTCGAATCTTGCGCACTCGCGCACCGGTCATCGCCTCGAGACCCGTGTCGACGAGCGTCACGCTTGCCTTACCTGCACGGGGGAGGGCGAACGAGACGGTTTCAATCTTCCCAGCGGGAGAGGCACCGAAGAACTCGCGAATCACGCTGCCCAAGTAACCGAGGCATAAGACAAAATCTCGATGGCCGTAGAACGCGTAGTGCTCCATGATGTGCACGACGATGGGCTGAGATCCGACGGGGATCATCGGCTTGGGAACGGTGTCGTCGACACCGCGAATTCGCGTGCCCTTGCCGCCGCACAGGATGACGACTTTCATGGGAAGTTGGTTTAAATAGCCTACTGATTCTTTAATTCTCGGGAATCAGATCGGGGGCCCATGAACCAGGTCCACGATGCTGGAGTCCAAGTGCGTCCAATTCGCTGCAAAGCTTTGAGTTGTCTGGGTCGAATTGGAGAAGCAGATCTCTCGCTCTCTTGGAGAGCTCAGACCACTCCTGGTCGGTCACGTTCAAAACGTATTGGATTACACGACGAATCTCACTTGGTGTCGCTGTACTAGTCCAATATGGTCCAAACGGATGTTGAATAATCGGGTGTCCAAATCGGTACTCTGTCATCTCGTCATGGCCCGCGATGCTCATCCGCGCAGTAATGAATGCAATTCGTAGCCCGCGAGCAAGCAATTCATAACCGATTGTGCTGTCTACATTGACTATGAAGTCAGTGTCGCGAAGTTGTAAATAGCTGGACGCTTGATTGTTGCTCGGAAGGTAAGTCCAATGAAGTCCATCAAGATGCTTGGAGTAATAGTCGTACTCACCGACCTGCCATGCCGGTCGCTTTCCGAGTACGACGAAATCAATCGATAACTCTTTCGCCAGAAGCGCGCATTCACGTGCTACGACTGCGTCGACTCTGAAGTACTGCTCCGCCGTGAAGCCGACCGCTCCTGAATAGATGAAGATATCGCTGGCCCAGCTCGCGTCGATTCCATTTGCACCGCGGTTAGGGAATTTTGAGACGAAAACAATTCGTGGGCGTGCAGAAACTCTCGGCATCAGGTGTAGAGCATTGTTCATGAGATTGCCAAGCTCAACAATTTTGGCCTTGGAGTTTGGCATTGACGACTTGACAAAGTCCGTCCCGAGACCGCCGAGAGTGGCGATGACATCTGCGTCATAACCAAGCACATCGACCTTCTGTAGTTCTTTCATAAAATTGGTCTGGTTCGAGTGTGAGAGCGATTTGCGAAGACCGTTCTGGATCGCGAGAGTCTTGCACTCTGGCATGATGACTTTTGTCGCATAGAACGTGACGTTGTTGTCTTCCATCGTGATGACGAACTTCGGTCTACGCCAGCGAAGAAATGCGCGGTAGTACGAGAACTCCGAGAGATCGCGCGAGAGCAGCATGCGTAGCGCTACCCATACGTTGAGCCGCTCGCGTGGGTTTTCATAGATTGCGACGTCTGTCTCTGTCACGTAGTTGCGCAGAATCCCGAGGCCGATGCGTCCGAAATACACCAGGCGCACGTGCCGAGGAAATGTGAAGTCGAGTCGCATGGTGACCGTGCCAGCCCTACCCGAGATTCAACGAGTTGAGCCCGACGAGGAATGCCAACGAAAGGGTGATTCCGAGCGAAACGCCGGCCACGACTGTTGTGACCGCAAGTCCGACGAATCTCATCCCCTGGCTCTGCGCCCTGCGTCCCGCACTGCTGTCATCGATGTCGGTTGCGGCGGCATGGCTGGTGCGAGCGCCAACCAGCACCGAGCTGCCCGATTTGTAGGAATCATTCTGGCTTCGTTTCGTGACCTGCGAGATCACGCTGCTTGGAGCCCGTGCCACGAGGACCAGTCCCAACAAGGAAACTGCGCCGACAACGGCGATTCTGGTCGTAACCTCAGTGACTGTCATGGAGACCGTGAGCGACAACAGCAGCACGGTGCCGTCAATTGTACCCCTGCCTCCTCCGCCGCCTCCTGCACGGTTGGCATCACGACGTGTGTGGTGGGCGCTTCCGTTGCTCACGGTGACGTGGCTGCTCATCGGGCTCGTCATCGCAGCATCACTCGTGCGAGTGCGCCTGTGGGAATTGGCACCAGGTTCTGCCGAGCCCGTCGCACCACGAATGACGTTCGGTGACGACGCGCGCGAATTCGTCACCGTCTATGAGTCGGACGGTGAAGTCATGTTCGTGACTGCTCTCGGCAGCCAGCTCTCATTGCTCGACGTCATCGCGGCATGGCTGGATGACGACGTCGACATCCTCACGTTCGAAGAACGGTTCGGGTCGCAAACTCCGAGCCAGCAACGTGCGAGCAATTCACAAGCAATGATCTCGTCGAAACAGATCGCCGAGTACGTCGCGCTGACTCGGCTCGGCATTGAGTCGGAGTTCATCTATGGCGACGTGGTCATCGACGAGGTGGTGTGTGAGAACGAACCCGATCCGCAGAGCGCCTGCTTGCTCTTGCGACCAGGCGACCAGATTGTCACGTTCAACGGAAAACCGACTCCAACTCTTCCGTCGCTGATCGAAGCTGTTGCGGGTGAACAGCCGGGTGACCTTGCAACCGTCGGGATTCGAAGGGAAGGCAGCGAGAGTGTGGAGGACGTGACGATCAAACTGATAGCTGCCCCGGACGGTAGCGGCCGCACGATCGTGGGCTTGATGCCGCGCGACACACGTTCGGTACGCACACCTTTCGAGGTCGGAATCGATACCGATTCGATCGGTGGACCTTCTGCCGGACTTGCATTCACTCTTGCTTTGCTCGACGAGCTCTCCGAAGGTTCATTGACCGGCAAAGCCAGAGTCGCGGCCACGGGCACTATCAACGGAGACGAATCGATTGGGGCAGTCGGCGCGATTCCGCAGAAGGCGATTGCTGCGCGCCTCTCGGGCGCGACATTGTTCTTGTTACCAGCGAGCCAGAGTGCGCAAGATATTTCAGCAGCACGTCGAATCGGCGGATCACGAATGCGAGTAGAGACAGTCGCCACGTTGCAAGAAGCTCTTGACGTGTTGCGCAGCCTCGGTGGCGAACCACTGCCGAATTCCACGACCAACGAATAGTTGAGACGTACTCTTTAGGGCATGGCCCTCGACTTCCAGCGACCAGATCCCTCGTCGCCGGCCGCCGTGGCCTCTGCGCAGTTCACGGTGACGCGTCGTGGTTACCGTGAGGAAGAAGTTCGCGACTTCCTCCGCCAGGTGTCGGTGGAGTTAGCTCGCTTGCTTGAGCGCGAACGGTTCCTGCAGAACGAGTTGCAGGCGTTGCAGAGCCGGGGGACCATTGACGTCGCCACGATCGACGAGGCGACCATCACCGAGTTGCTCGGTGCTGAAGCCGCACGGGTGCTGAGCACGGCTCGCGAGGCAGCCCAGGCGATGCGCGACCGGGCGGCAGAGTCCGCAGAGCAGATCGTCAAGGAAGCGAGTCGTGAAGCGACGCGCATGTTGGAGGAGTCGAAGATCGAGTCTTCGCGACGTCGCTCTGACATCTCCAGCGAAGCCGAGCAAGAACTTGAACTCGCCAAGCAACAAGGTCGGGAGATGGTCGCCGAAGTACGTGCGTACCGCGAACGCGTGCTGGCCGACCTTGCCAAGCGCACTGACGACGCTCGCCGCGAACTTGAGCGCCTCGTGCACGAACGTGAACGACTGCTCTCGGCCTTTGAACGCGCGAGGCATGCTGCCACTGATGTAGTCGGTGACCTGGTCGATTTCGATCAAGCGATTCGCGAGAACGGCATCGTGCCGCCGCTCGTGCCGCCTGACGCGCCGCCGCCTCCGCGACCCTCCCGCAAGAGCGAGACGCCGATTTTTGATGCCAAGCAATATGAGGACGAACTTGGCACAGCCGTTGAAGCACCAAATGACGCAGTCGTTGAGACTCCAGGTGACGCGGCCGTTGAGACTTCAAGTGACGCAGTCGTTGAAACCTCAAGCCAGGTAACCAGCGTGACGATCGAGGAGGTGGGGTCGTCACCGTCTGAACCGACCGCGTCGAAGCCCGAAGAGCGCATCGCACCGGTGGTCAGCATCTTTGACCGTCAGCGACGAAAGTCGCAGAATGCTGATGCATCGACGCCATCCATGGCGCCCGAGCACCCCGTATTTGAACGCGTCGAAGCACAGTCCGAGGCTCCCATTGAGCCGACGACCCCGAGTCGTGTCGACGAGATCTTCGAGCGACTTCGTTCGTCGAGCACCCAACGTGTAGCCACCGACACGGGGAACGACCTCGCCCAGAGTGCGCACGAGTCGAGCACGACGTCTTCCGCGAAGTCAGCGAAGTCGACAACCAATTCCTCAACAGCCTCGAAGAACTCGAAGAGCAACGCAATCCGTCCTCGTCCCGTCGATCCGTCGATCTTCCGCCATCGCGACGAGGTGATAGGTGCCATGAAGGAGAAGATGACTCGAGCCGCCAAACGTGTCTTGGCAGACGATGAGAATGCAGTCTTGACACACGTCGGCAGCAAGCGTTCGGAACTCACGCTCGAGGCGATGGTTCCGGAGCTCGCCGCGCATGCCCAACGCTTCGTCGATTCCCTTCGTGAAGAACTCACGAGCATTGCCGTCGATGGTGCGCGCTCATTGACTGAGTCACGTCGCTCTGACGTCCTGAAGCGCGTCACTGGCGGTGGCGTGCTCGAAGCGGTCGGCAACTTCATCGTCAACGACTTGATTCGTCCGCTACACGAACGAATCGCGAGTGCGATCGAACAATCGTCAGGTGACCGTGACGATCTTCTCAAGCGTGTGCGCAGCGAGTTTGCCGAGTGGAAGGCACGACGCCTAGAAGCAGTGGTGCTCGATGTGGCACATCTCGCGTATGCACGCGGCTTGTTCCTTGGTTGCGAACATGCGTCACATGTGTGTTGGGCCGTCGACCCGGACGGTCCTGCTTGTGCCGACGCTGAAGACAATGCACTTGCCGGACGCGTGCGTCGAGGCGAGGTGTTTCCGACGGGACATGACCGACCTTTGGCACATGCCGGATGTCGCTGCCTCGTCGTACCCCTCGACAAGTAGCCTTCCGCGCCATGCGCATCCCAGGTGATCTTCCCCGCCGCCCGTCATTCCGTGGCGGAGGTGGCTTCACGTTTCGCCGCCCCCGTCGCAGTCGGATCGTCTTGTCGGCAGTGCTCATCGGACTCGTCGCGATCGTTGCGTCAGGTCGCAGCATCGCCTCCTTCTACATCGACGTCCTATGGCACCAGTCGCTGGGTCGAACTGACGTGCTCTGGGGCATTCTCTTCACGCGTCTCGGGCTGGCGGCGACGTTCACTCTCGTCTTTGCACTCGTGCTCGCACTCAACATCTGGATCGCTGACCGGATCCGCCCCGACGTCGTACCCACGACGCCGCAAGAACGCGCACTCGCCGGGTATCGACAGCTCTCGACAGGGCGCGCCTGGACATTTCGCGTAATTGTCGCCCTGTTGCTCGGTTTCCTGATCGGCTCGCCGGCTGCCGCCCAGTGGCAAGACTGGCTGCTCTTCCGCAACAGCGTGCCATTTGGTGTGGTCGACCCGCTCTTCGGTCAAGACGTCAGCTTCTATCTGATGCGGCTGCCTTTCATCGAGTTCGTCGTCGACTGGTCGTTCGCCGCGCTCGTCGTAGTCACGCTGGTCACAGCTGGTGTTCACGCACTGAACGGCGGCATCCGGATGCAAATCCAGGGCCGAAAGGTCACGCCGATCGCCAAAGTGCACCTGAGCGTGCTCTTTGCCGTGCTCTCGGTCGTCCGTGCCGTCGATTACTGGTTCTCGCGTTACAACCTCACACGTTCGACTCGAAGTGTGGTGCAAGGTGCTACGTACACCGATGTGAACGCGCAGCTCCCCGCGACGCAGTTGATGATCCTGGTGTCGCTGGCTGTAGCGGTGTTATTTCTCGCGAATTTCCGTCAACGCGGGTGGCGACTTCCGATTCTTGCGACCGTGTTGTGGGTCGTAATTGCCGTGACCGCCGGTGGCGTGTACCCAGCCGTCGTGCAGAGATTCATCGTCCAACCGAACGTCAGCACTCGTGAACTGCCATTCATCGAGCGGAATATCGAGGCAACCAAAAACGCGATGGGACTCGGAGACATCTCGAGAAGCTTGCTCGATTTACAGCCGCTCACTGCAACTGAGCTCAATGAAGACCCGGCTCCGCTGCGCAACGTACGACAACTTGACCCCATCCAGATGCGTGACCGATTCATACTCGACGAAGGCCAGACGTCGTTCTATGCGGTTCGCGACCTGGATGTCGACCGATACGAGCTTGACGGTCGTCTGCAACAAGTAATGGTCTCGGCACGCGAACTCAACTCGGCCGGCATCCCCAACCGCACATGGGTGTCACGGCACCTTCTCTACACGCACGGTTGCGGAGTGATTGCCGCACCTGCGAGCACCACGACCGACGATGGCCGCCCGGTGTACGTCGATCTCGGAGTCACGCGACCCGAACTTTATTTCGGCGAAGGTGTCGACCAATACGGTCTTGTGAAGACCGAACAGGCAGAACAGCCTTGTGCTGGTAGCACGACTTCAGCACCCACGACCGGCGGGGTTCAGCTCTCGTCGACACTCCGTCGCATCGCGTACGCGGTGGAGTACGGGGAGTACAACCTCCTTGGTTCAAGCCTGATCAACTCGCAGTCGCGCATCTTGCACGACCGAAACGTCACGGAGCGGGCAGCTCGTCTTGCACCGTTCCTACGATTCGATGCTGACCCTTACCCGGTCGTCATCGACGGAACCGTGCAGTGGGTGCTCGACGCCTACACGATCAGCGATCGCTACCCCTACGCACAGCAAGCGAACATCGACCAGCTCACCCCGGGAAGCGGGTTGAATGCGGCCTTCAACTACGCCCGAAACAGCGTGAAGGTCGTCGTCGACGCCTTCACCGGAGACGTCACTTTCTACGTGGTCGACGACAAAGACCCGAT
>JBEGRF010000018.1:0-5750 GCA_041180605.1 Actinomycetota bacterium
CCCGCTCGCGTGTCATATCAACACATCCGAGAGGGGATCACGTGAAAGTGAAGACCATGAAGAAGGCGATTGCCGCCGCGTTTGCGCTGGCACTCGTCGCGCCGATGGGTCTGGGCAACCAGGCGTCGGCGAAGGAGGGCGGTTCTCGTCAAATCAACGAGAAGCCGGCCTCTGAATTGAAGCAGGGCGGCACGTTCCGCTTCGTGCAGGTGGACATCTGCCCGAACTTCAACACCAGTGCAATTGAGGGCAACCTCCTCAACTGCTCGCAGGTGATGGGAACCATGCTTCCGAGCTACATCTATTTCGACAAGGACGCCAAGATCCAAGTCGACACGAACTACGCGACGAGCATCAAGGCCTCGCGCGTCGGCGGCAAGCAGACAGTGACCTACGACTTGAACCCGAAGGCCAAGTGGTCTGACGGCACGACGATCGGTCTCAAAGACTTCGTCGGCATGTGGAATGCCCAGAAGGGCGTCGACAAGGCGTACAAGATCACGTCGTCAGTGGGTTACGAGAAGATCGAGTCGATCAAGAAGGGCGCGAACGACAACCAAGTCGTCGTCACGTTCAAAGAGACCTACGCCGACTGGCAGCCGTTGTTCAGCGCTTTGAAGCCAGCGTCGCTCACCAAGGACGCCGCGACCTTCAACGATGCGTGGAAGAACGGCCCGACCGTCACTGCTGGGCCTTTCCGTCCGGCTTCCGGCAAGGGTGCCTCACAGTTCCTCGACAAGGTCGGTCGTTTGATCACCGTCGAGCGCGACCCGAAGTGGTGGGGTGACAAGCCCGTCCTCGACAAGATCGTGTTCAAGGCGCTCCCGCAGGCCGCGCAGATTGCTGCGTTGCTCAACGGCGAAATCGACTACATGGACATCGGTAATGACATCAACGCCTTGAAGCAGGCGCGTGAGAACTCGAAGATCTCGGTTCGCGTTGCCAAGGCCCCGACCCACGAGCACTTCACCTTCGGTCCTCCGACCGTCGTGACGAAGGAAGTCGCGGTTCGTCAGGCAATCATGTTGTCGATCGACCGCGATGCCATCGCCAAGGCGATTCAAGGCATCGTTGACCCGAAAGTCAAGCCGAACAACAACCACGTGTTCCTCGATGGCACTTCGTGCAACCAGGACAACACGGGCAAGCTCGGCAAGCGCGACGTCGCTGCAGCCCAGAAGCTGCTGACCGATGCGGGCTGGGTGAAGGGTGCCGACGGCATCTACGCCAAGGGCGGCAACCGCCTGTCGGTGAAGCTCATCTACCCGAGCAACAACGACAACCGTCGTGACACCGTGCTGTTGGCTTCGGCCCAGGCCAAGGAAGCCGGCATCGAGCTGGTTCCGACCCTGATCCCGACTGCCGACTACTTCGGTAAGTACGTGCTCGTCTCGAACTTCGAGATGGCGCTCTTCGCATGGGTGGGAACGAACTTCCCAATCTCGTCGGTGAGTAACATTCTCCGAGTTGGTGCCGCGCAGAACTTCGGCAACATCGGCTCCGCCGAGATTGATGGTCTGTTCGCCAAGGCGAACAGCATCCTCGACCCGAAGAAGCGTTGCGAGTTGGCCAACCAGGCTGACGCAAAGGCCTTCGAGTTGGTGCACTCAATCACGCTGTTCCAGCGCAACAACGTGGTCGGCGTTCCGAAGAACGTCGCCAACTTCGGTGCGTTCGGCTTCACGTCCCTTGACTGGACGAAGGTCGGCTTCACCAAGTAAGCAACGATTTACGTCGTAACGACGGGGCCGGCCCGAAAGGGCCGGCCCTTTCGTTTTGTATCCACTCCCCCGAGCCTGCTGACCAACTCGAGGCGCGTGCGTCAGGCGGTGAACGCCTCGTAGCCGTCACGCTCGACGCGATCAGCGAGCTCGGGCCCGCCGCTTGCGACGATACGGCCCTTCGACAAGATGTGCACGAAGTCGGGCCTCAGATCGGCAAAGAGCCGGCTGTAGTGGGTGATCACCAGCACGCCGAGATTCGTCTCGCTCGTTGCTAGTTCGACACGCCGAGCACAGTCAGTGAGCGCATCAATGTCGAGACCTGAGTCGAGTTCGTCGAGTATCGCAATCTTCGGCGAGAGCACTGCAAGCTGCAAAGTCTCGTTGCGCTTCTTCTCGCCGCCCGAGAAATCAACGTTCACGGCGCGATGTGTGAGTGCTTCGTTCAGGCCGATTTTGGCTGCTTCGCTCGCGATTCGAGCATCGAGTCCACTTTGATCACCGCCTCTCTCGGCGAGTGCTTCGTCGAGAAGCTCATCGATACCGACACCAGGGATCTCCGTCGGATATTGCATCACCAGATGCATGCCGGCACGAGCACGCTTCCACGTGGGCATCGAGAGCACGTCGGCACCGTCGAGCGTGATACTTCCACCGGTAACGGTGTACCCCGGTTTGCCCATGAGCACCGCCGACAGGGTCGACTTGCCTGCACCGTTACGACCCATCACTGCATGCACCTCACCTGAGCTGACCGCGAGGTCGATGCCATTCAAGATCTGCTTGCCACCCACTTCTGCAGTGAGGCCAGAGATTTTCAGCGTGGTCATGCCGTCTCCGCTTTTGATCTAGCGCTCATGCGGAAGCCTTGTCAGAAACGAAAACGTCGCCATCGCGGACCTCAGCGACATAGACCGGCACCGGCTGGGTGGCAGGAAGGGTGCTTGGTATGCCGGTTTCGAGACTGAAGGCGCTGCCATGGCGGGGGCATACAAGTTCTTTGGCCTCGCAGTCGACGTCTCCGTCGGACAACGCGACGTCGGCGTGGCTGCAACGATTGCCGATTGCGTAGACCACGTCACCGATGCGCACCACCGCGACGGTGTTGCGGCCAACGTCGAATTTCGCTACCGCTCCGTCCACGAGTGCACCGAGCGAGCAGAGGCGGTGCATCGTCATATTCGAGCCCCAACTTTCTCGCGCAGGACGTCGGGTTGCGCTGCTGCTGGCAGACGATCGATCACGTCGGCAAAGAAGCCGAACACGACGAGACGTTCGGCGATTTCCGGTCGGATGCCGCGACTCTCCAAGTAGAAGCGTTGCTCATCGTCGATGGGGCCGACCGTACTCGCATGGCTGCACTTCACGTCGTTGGTCTCAATTTCCAAGTTCGGAACGCTCTCGGCCCACGCACCGCTCGAAAGGGTGAGGTTGCGGTTGGTTTGGAAGGCTTCTGCCTTGTCGGCGGTGTCGCGAATCTTGATGAGGCCGGTATAGACGCTCTTTGCAGTGTCTTTCACTGCACCCTTGAAGAGCAGGTCACTGCGCGTACGGGGTGCTACATGGTCCTGCAATGTGCGGAAGTCGTGCATCTGATTGCCGTCAGCAAAGTACAACGCCACTTGTTTGGCGTTTGCGCCGGAGCCGACGAGTCGAACGCCGGCTCGAACGCGCACGTAGTCGCCGCCGAGTGCGACGGTGCTCGTCGAGATGCTCGAGTCACGTTCACCGATTGCGCGCTGGTAGCCGATGGACCAAGTGGATCGGCCGAGTTCATTGATCTGCACGTATGTGACACGTGCTGATTGTGCTGCCCGAATTCGCACCGACGGAATGACAAGTGATCGCACATCATCGGCGCTCGAGAATCGCTCGACCACGGTGATCTCGCTGTTTTCAGCGGCGTCGATCTCCAACAGCGGCGTGCAGATGACGCCCGATTCGCCGAGCGAGTGTTCGACCACTACTGGCGTCTTCACCAATTCTCCCCGCTTGGTCGAGATACGTGACACCCGAGCGTGTTCAGCGTTGTACAGCTCGAAGACGTCGGCAGCTTCGCCCAACACAGCATCTAGGGCGATCTGCGACGTGCTCGTCGTTGATGCCCCGGTCACGCGAGTCGTGGCCTCGGCCGGTTGGTACTCCCCCAAGTTCAGTTCCCCGATGCGGCTGTACCGCCACAACTCCGCCTCGGGAGTCGGAAGAACGATTGCAGCAAGCGTCGACATAGTGGCTACTTCTTGCGTTTCTTTCTGCGCTTGAACTTCTTCGACTTGCCCTGCTCCAGTTCGCTCACTACTTCGGGTGCGATCGCGTTGATGATTGATTCGGCTTCACTGAGAATTGCCGCGGCGGTTCCATCATCGAGGCTCGAGGGTGCTTGAGGTGCCGCACCCGTCACGAGGGTTCCGTGCGTCCAACCGACGTCCATAGCTCGACGGTCGAACTTCGGGCAGTCGGCCGGGCAGCGCCACGGAGCCTCGGGAGCAAGACCGAGCTTGCAACCGCGCACCGTGTCGCCGTTCTTGTAGGTGCGGCTCTCGAAGTGTTTGCAATCGACTCGCATTGTTGAGGGCGTGCTCAGCCGACGGAGCCTTCCATCTGCAGTTCGATGAGCCGGCTCCACTCGACGGCGTACTCCATGGGCAACGTGCGGGTGACAGGTTCGATGAAACCATTCACGACCATGCCCATTGCCTGCTCGGGCGTAAGACCGCGGCTCGTCAAATAGAAGAGTTGTTCGTCGGCGATCTTCGACACCGTGGCTTCGTGGCCGATCTGTGCATCGCGCTCACCGACCTCCATGTATGGAAACGTGCGACTCTCGCTCTGCTCATCCAAGATCAGCGCGTCACACTGCACGTGACTCTTGCAGCCGGTCGCGCCTTCTTCGACGCGCACGAGACCACGGTAGGTGGTGATGCCACCATCTTTGCTGATCGACTTCGACAGGATCTTCGACGACGTCTCCGGCGCAGCGTGCACCATCTTGGCGCCAGCATCCTGGTGCTGGCCCGGGCCGGCGTAGGCAACGGAGAGCACCTCACCCGTGGCTTTCGGACCGACGAGATAGACGCTCGGGTATTTCATCGTGAGCTTCGAGCCGATGTTTCCATCGATCCACTCCATGTGGCCCTCAGCTTCGACCCTCGCTCGCTTGGTGACGAGGTTGTAGACATTCGGTGACCAGTTCTGGATGGTCGTGTATGTGACGTGTGCGCTCGGCTTCACGACAATCTCGACGACCGCCGAGTGCAAAGAGTCGTTGGTGTAGACCGGGGCCGAACAACCTTCGATGTAGTGCACCTTGCTTCCCTCGTCAGCGATGATGAGCGTGCGCTCGAACTGCCCGGCGTTCTCCGAGTTGATGCGGAAGTACGCCTGCAACGGCATCTCACATTCGACGCCGGGCGGCACGTAGATGAACGAGCCACCCGACCACACGGCGGTGTTGAGCGCGGCGAACTTGTTGTCTCCGGCGGGAATCACCGAGCCGAAGTACTGCTTGACGACGTCTGGATACTCGCGCAACGCGGTGTCCATGTCGCAAAAGAGGATTCCCCGCTTCTCTAGGTCTTCGCGATTGCGGTGGAACACGACTTCGCTCTCGTACTGCGCGGTCACCCCGGCCAGGTACTTGCGCTCTGCCTCGGGAATGCCCAGTTTCTCGTAAGTTGCCTTCATCTGCTCGGGCAGGTCATCCCACTCGTCGACTTGCTCGGTCGCGGGCTTCAAGTAGTAATAGATGTCTTGGAAGTCGAGGTCGGGCATGTTGACCGCGAACCACTCGGCCATCGGCTTCTTGTCGAAAGTTTTCAGCGAGCGCATCCGCAGTTTGCGCATCCACTCCGGCTCGCCCTTCCACCAGGAGATCTGTTCGACGACCCGCTCGTTGAGCCCTTTTTCTGGGGTGAAGGCGTATTCGACGTCGTCGCTCCAGCCCAATTGGTACTTGGAGAGGTCAAGGTCAAATGTGGTCACGTGGGGGAATTTCTCCTACGCAGATAGTAACAATTCGCAGCCCCAGAA
>JBEGRF010000019.1:0-34399 GCA_041180605.1 Actinomycetota bacterium
GTGGTGAAGGGCAAAGAACATTCGTTTCGAGAAAATGCGGAGGCCGATGCAGTAGCCGCATATGGAGGACGCCTTCTCTTTTCGTCTGGTGACGTGACGTTCACGTCTCAGGATCTCATCAGGCGAGAGATAGAGAGCCTTGAATTCACAAATGTCCGGATTCCCCGAGCATTTCTCGAGAGGCATGCGATCGACATGTCGCACCTGATGGGAATCATCCGACGATTTGCCGAACTTCGTGTTGTAGTCGTCGGCGACACCATCGTCGATGAGTACATCACCTGCGAACCTCTCGGAATGTCGGGGGAAGATCCCACCGTGGTCGTTGCACCAATTTCAGAAGCCCGATTCGCCGGCGGAGCTGCTGTGGTTTCTGCGCACGGATCGAATCTCGGCGCAAAGGTCGACCTCCTCACCGTGTTGGGAACGGACGAAATTGGCGACTATGCGGTCAACGAGCTGCGGCGATTCGGAGTCGATGTACGCGCCCTCCGGGATGATTCGCGTCCGACGACCCTCAAGCAGCGTTATCGCGCAAACGAGAAGACCCTTCTTCGAGTCAGCCGCCTCTCGCAGCGTTCAATTGACCCAGCCATTCAAGAAGCACTCTGTCTGGAAGCCGAAGGCGCGATCAAGTCAGCAGACGTGCTCATCTTCTCCGACTTCAATTACGGAGTGCTTCCGCAAGCTGTGGTTGACCGACTCTCGAGTCTCGGAATGGCCAACGATGTCTTAATGGCTGCCGACAGCCAATCGTCGTCACAGATTGGCGACATCTCGCGCTTTCGAGGAATGACGTTGCTCTCAGCTACAGAACGTGAAACCAGACTGGCGCTGAAAGACTCCGAAGGCGGCGTCAATACGGTCGCCCAGGGACTTTTGGCAAAGACCGGCTCCCAACAACTGCTCATGAAACTTGGGGCGGACGGAGCGATCGTCTTGAGGCGAGGAGCTGTCGCTGAGTCTTACGAAATCGACCAGATTCCAGCTTTCAATCAGTCGCCGCGCGACGTTGCCGGCGCAGGCGACTCAATGCTCGTAGTTGCCAGTTTGGCCCTCGCAAGCGGCGCATCTATTTGGGAGGCGTCAGTAATTGCATCCATCGCTGCGGCCGTTCAAGTGAGCCGAGTGGGCAATATTCCGTTGAGAGCCGAAGACCTCCTCAGAGAACTTGCCGAGTGAAGGCATTTCTCCTAGCCGCCGGGCGTGGAACGCGTCTCGGAAATCTCACCGCACGCCTGCCAAAGTGCCTGGTTCCTATTCGTGGAAGGCCGCTACTCGATGTCTGGATTGACCGACTTGCGAAAGCGGGATTCAGCAAAGTAAGGCTCAACACTCACCACCTCGCAAATGTCGTTGAAGCACACGTTCGCGAGGCCAAATACCCAATTGAAGTAACTACACACTTTGAAAATCAACTCCTTGGTACCGCCGGATCGCTCTGCCGTCACCAAGAATGGCTTTCGTCTGGCGACGTGCTTGTTGCTCATGCCGATAACTATTCGCTCTTTGATATCGCAGCGTTCATGAAGGCACATCAACAGCGAGTCGAGAGTGCCATCATGACCATGCTTGCCTTTCGAACACCAACTCCAGAGAGTTGCGGAATTATCGAGGTTGATTCAAGACGCGTCCTCCTCCATATGTGGGAAAAATCACGTGAGGATCACGGAAATCTGGCGAATGCCGCAATCTACGCCCTCACACCGAGCGTTCTCCCATACCTAGAAGGTGCTTTCGACTTCTCAACTGACGTGATTCCAAAACTCTTCAAAAAGATAAGTGTTGTTGAGACTGACCGCACGCACATAGACATTGGCACTCCCGAATCACTGCAGCTGGCGCAACACTCCGGATAGCCGCACTCCTATCGCATACAAGCATTCATTCGTGCCATACGTACTCGATCAAGATGGGACTGGGAGCCGGAATTCGTCCATCTACTAGCGACTGTCGAACCTCGCCATCAAGCGCAAACAGCGGGCCTGAGTGTGATCCCAGGCGCATGCTCGAATTCAGGTCGTGGTCCGTCGTGGGTGCTCGTAGCGGGCGAAGAGAAAACCATCGTTGTCAACACACAGCTGCGCGAGTTGCCACTTTGCGGTTGAGGACGGCAGGCCAAGTGCAATGCGAGTGGCATCACCCGAAACGAATCGCGGCGCGAATGTCATGCAAACTTCGTCAACAAGGTTTGCCGCGAGCATCTGGCCGTTGAGCACTGCCCCACCCTCCAGCAGGCACGTATCACCAGGGATGTCGCACACGATGTCAGACACATCACCCGACACAACATGGGTGTTCGGTGCTGCTCGTAGCTTGTCGCCGTTGACGCCGAGGTTGCCCGAGCGCGACATGATGTAGAGCTGTCTTGGGAGAGCTAGTGGTGTCTGTACATCGCCTGCCCGTACGGTTGCTGCACCTACGAGCACGGAGTCAGTCGTGCGGTGCAGGTGCAAGAACACTGCTCGATCAGTTTCATTGCCGAGGCTTTCTGCCCGTCCCTCGACCGCCAAGGCTCCATCGGCACTGGAGATCATGCACATCACCACCCACGGCCGGTTGCCAATTCGACGGCGATGAGACATCGAGTACGCCTGCTCCACAGACACGTTCGTTGCGTCCGGAATTAGGCGGCGCATCATGGTGCGGTCGGCCTCAGGTGATGCTTGCGGCGTAGATACCGGCGATCGTCGAGTCAAGCATCTTGTCGAAATCGGCATCGCTCTGTTTCGCCGAGAGGCCTTCGGTGAGAGCGCGGGAGAAGCTTGCGATCATGCCGTGATTCTCGCTCAATTTCTGGTTCGCGTCGGCGCGCGAGTATCCACCTGACAAAGCGACCACACGCAACACACTTGGGTGCTTGATGAGGTCGGTATAGAAGTTTGCAGTGTTTGGCAGAGTGAGCTTCAGCATGATCGGCTGCGACGCCGGTTGCTTGTTCAACTCGGCGAGGATTTCCCGCTTCAGGATGACTTCGGCTTCCGCCTTTTGTGGGCTCTTGATGTCGACCTCGGGCTCGATGATGGGAACGAGTCCGTGGCCGATGATCTGACGACCCACCTCGAACTGCTGGCGCACGACCGCCGCGATACCAGCTTCGTCGGCCAACTTGATGACCGAACGCATCTTCGTGCCGAAGATTCCTTTTGCCACCCCCCGAACGAGGAGCGCCTCGAGTTCAGGCATGGGTTTCATCACTTGCACACCATCACGTTCGTCGGCCAGACCTTTGTCGACCTTGAGGAACGGAATCACCCGCTTCTTCGACCAGAGATACTCTGCACTTCCGATGCCGTCGATCTGGCGGTCCATGGTGCCTTCGAAGAGAATCGCACCGAGCACACGGTCGCCGTTGAAGGCACGACTCTTGATCATTCGCGTGCGCATCGCGTGGATGAGGTCGAACATCTGCGCATCGCCGGAGTATTCCGACTCAGCAATTCCATAGAGCGAGAGAGCTTTGGGTGTGCTGCCCCCGCTTTGGTCGAGGGCCGCAATGAAGCCTTTGCCTGTTCTCATCCGCTCGAGTTGTTCAGCGTTCCCAGCCATGTTGTGCTCCTTTGCGACGTGCGACCGACGTACTCGAATCACGAGACGGCAAGTCGCAACTCGAAGAATAGTGTGAATTCGTGATCGCCATCGTCACAGGCGCCTCGTCCGGCATCGGCGCCGCAGTGGCGCGCACATTCGTTCAATCCGGGCACACGGTGGTCGGTATTTCACGCGACGGAGGAAAACTCGAGTCACTCTCTAACGCGCTCGGACCTTCGTTCGTCGCACGACCCTGCGACGTGACCGACACGAAGGTTTTCGGAGCCGTGCTAAGGCAGGCCGCCGATGACTTCGGCCGAGTGGATGCACTCATCAATAACGCTGGCACTGCCAAAGCGATGCCCATCGAAGCGACAACACCAGAAGCCTTCCGCGAAATTCACGAACTGAACGTGATTGCGCCTGCGACGGCGATCCACACGCTTTGGTCCACGATGTGCCGCGTCGGGGACGCTCGCATCATCAACGTGTCTTCTCTTGCACAGCTCGATCCATTCCCTGGCTTCTTTGCCTATGCCTCATCCAAGTCGGCGTTACACCTCTTGACCGTGGTCGCAAATGCCGAAGGTGAACCTCATGGTGTGCGCGCATTCACCGTCGCCCCAGGAGTCGTCGATACTCCACTTCACCGCTTGCTCGTCCCCGACGGGTTGTCACCTGTCGACGGCCTCTCCTCGACGCTTCAGCCCATTGAAGTTGCGCGCGTGATCTTGCAGATTGCGGAAGGCAAGCGTGACGAGCGTGCGGGCTGGGTGCTCGCGATGCCTGCCCCCGCGGCAGTTGCTGCGCTCAAGCGATGGGTGATCGAACATCCAGGCGGCGGGGTCGAGATTCTCTCGTAGCCTTGATGCAGACATGGGCGCCACGAATGTCAGCCCGCGCGTAGCCGTCTATCGACACGAGCACTTCAACGCGGCACATCGGATCCACAACCCCGCGTTGAGCGATGCTGACAATGCACGAATCTACGGCAAGTGCAACAACCCAAACTATCACGGGCACAACTACGAACTGACGGTGCGCCTGAGCGGCGAAGTCGACCCAGTCATCGGCTACGTCATGGATCTGAGCGAGTTGTCCGCGATCATCAAGCAACACGTACTCGACCGACTCGACCACAAGAACTTGAACCTCGATGTGCCCGAGTTCAAGAACGTCAACCCGACCGCCGAGAACATCGCCGTCGTCGTGCACGGTTTGCTGCGCCCGCACGTGCCATCACGCCTCGACCTGCACGTCATCCTCGCGGAGACGCCGCGCAACATCGTGCAGTATCCCGCGGACATCATCGCCCAGCACTAGAGAGAGGATTACCGAACATGGCTTACAAGAAGGTCGAAAGTTACGACGAAGCCACAACCAAAGGTCTGGCGGCCGCATACCGCGACGTGCTCACGCTGATCGGCGAAGACGCCGAGCGAGAAGGTTTGCTGAAAACGCCAGATCGCGTCGCAAAAGCGATGCAGTTTCTCACGCAAGGCCAGGGGCACGACCCTGTCGAGGTGATTCGCGGTGCAATCTTCACCGAGAGCGTGCAGGAAATGGTGATCGTGAAGGACGTGGAGATGTACAGCCTCTGCGAGCACCACATGATCCCCTTCTATGGCAAGGCCCACGTTGCGTACATCCCCAACGGTTACATCACCGGCCTTTCAAAAGTTGCCAGAGTCGTCGACATCTGCGCGCGACGTCTGCAGGTGCAGGAGCGTCTCACCACCCAGATTCGCGACGCCTTTCAAGAAGCATTGAGCCCGCTCGGCGTTGCGGTCGTCATCGAAGCCAAGCACTTGTGCATGATGATGCGCGGTGTTGAGAAGCAGAACTCGGTGACGACCACTTCGGCGTTCTGCGGAGCCTTTGAGCACGAACCCACGCGCAGCGAATTCTTGCGACTGCTTTCCAGCAATTTGTCGTAGCCGCGTCGCGCGGGGGCGCGAGCTACGAAGCAAGGTCGCGCGCCAACGCAGCGAGCGGCGTCATGACGCTTGCATCGACCGAGCCATCAGCGGCGATCTTCAAGTTGATCTTGGGAAACAAGAGCTCTGGACCAACCAACGTGGCCCCAAAAAGCGGGATCATGTTGCGCAGATATTCCACCGAAGCCTTGCCTCCGCGCTCCCCCGGGGAACAGCCGAACACGCCCATGCGGCGACCGATCAAGCAATGTTTGGCGAACGGACGTGATGCCCAGTCAATGAAATTCTTCAAGCCGCCAGGGATGTTGTAGTTGTACTCCGGGGTACCGATAAGAACGGCATGCGACGCAGCGAGTTCAGCACGCATTTCGACGACGACTTGAGGCGGCGAGTCGTGATCGAGATCGCCGTCATAGGTCGGCAAGGCACGCACGTAGTCGCGCAGTTGGAACGACGCATCGCCACCATCGCCAACGCGGTCATTGGCAGGTAGTGCGCACACCGCCCGACACAACGCGGATGTGAACGACGCCTTGCGCAGACTGCCTGAGACGACGATTACTTCTTTTGCCAAGCGCCGAATCCTCCCACTAGGTCGGATACGTCTGTAAAGCCGAGTGAACGCAGCGTGCTCGCAGCGATGCTCGAGCGGTATCCGCCAGCGCAATACACCACGGTCGGCGCCTTCGAGTCGAGCGACTCCGCACCCTCGAGTAGCGAGGCAAGCTGCAAATGATGCGCGCCGTCGATCCTGCCGTCAGCAGTTTCGCCAGGCCCGCGCACGTCGACAAGAACGACGCCGTCGACGCTCTTCATGCGTTCGCGAAGTTGGGTCGCCGTCAGTCGCGAAGCAACCCTCACGTGTTCCGCATGACATTGCATTTGAGTGGTGGGCTCATTCAAGGCACCTGCGACACGATCGAATCCAATTCGAGCAAGCCGTGTGCGGGCCTCGACTTCGGTGCCCTCGGCGCTCACCAGCACGATGGTGTCGGTTGGTCTCACGACTTCACCCACATATTCGGCGAACCTTCCGCTCAGACCTACGTTTCGCGAGCCGACGATGTGGCCACGTGCGAACTCCTCCGGCTCACGCGAGTCGACGATGACCGCGCCGCTCTTCACCAACTTCCAGAATTCCTCCCAAGACAACGAGACAGGCGCCTTGCCTTCGACATGGTGGTCGCGTGACTGTCGATTGCGTAGAGCGGCAAACGAGAAATACAAAGGAGCCGCCACCTGCCCTTCGGTCACAATGCTGACGAACTCTTCTTCACTCATGGGTGCAAGGGCGTAGTTCGTGCGACGCTGCTCGCCAATGGTCGAGACCGTCTCTGTCGACAAATTCTTGCCGCACGCAGAGCCTGCTCCGTGGGCTGGGTAGACCTTCGTCGAATCAGGGAGCGAGAGCAACTTGTCTCGCAGAGACGCATAGAGACTGCGCGCCATCTGTTCCTGTGTGCGCCCGAATGCGGAGAGTAGGTCTGGCCGACCGACGTCTCCAATAAAGAGGGTGTCTCCTGTGAGCACGGCATGTGGAATCTTGCTTCCTTGTTCGTGCACCACCACGCAGATCGACTCGGGAGTATGTCCTGGCGTCTCCAACACCTCAAGCCAGACACCGCCGAGGTCGATGCGCCGACCATCACTCAGAATCTCGATGTCGAAGTCAGTGAGGCCCTTGGCCGCCGAGCCGTAACCGATGCGAGCACCGGTGGCTGCCGCAATCTCGAGGTGACCACTCAAGAAGTCCGCATGGAAGTGCGACTCGATGACGAGCTCAATCGAGAGACCGAGAGCGGCCGCATCGTTGAGATAGCCCGACACGTCGCGCTGCGGGTCGACCACCACGGCGCGCCTGCTGACCGAATCGCCAACGAGATACGACGCGTGCGACAAACACGCAAGGTAGTACTGCCTGAGAATCAACGCCATACAGCCGTCCCGACGATACTGACCGCGATCAGAATCAACAGTGCCACCGATGCAATGGCGTAGCGATAGTCACGCGCCCGACCCCAAGCGACGGTCAGTAAGACGACTCGCACGGCTGGTGCCAGCGCGAGGGACGATATTGCGGCGACGTCGAGAGCCCGACCGAGACTTCCGCCGAGTACGAGGCCAGATAATGCCGAAAGTCCAGCGACGACCACCAAGGCTCCGACGAGTCGCGAAACGTCGATACGTCTGTCGCTCATGCGCGCACGATCAACAAGACGGCGATGAGGACGAGGGCGAACGACGTCGTGCGCCGAACGACGGGCGGTGAGAGCTTCCGTTGCACCCGCGCGCCGAGGGTGCCGCCGGTGAGTGCACCGAGCACGACAAGTGCCGCATCGGCAGCGATGATTCGACCGTCGATGGCCATCAAGACGAGCGCCACCGAGGCGGTCAGGCCGATCGTGAACGTGCT
Organism: Actinomycetota bacterium; assembly: GCA_041180605.1. Lineage (GTDB taxonomy): Bacteria > Actinomycetota > Acidimicrobiia > Acidimicrobiales > Ilumatobacteraceae > F1-60-MAGs027. Next base: position 7,882 of record JBEGRF010000019.1, read on the forward strand.
GGTGCCAGCCGCGACCTTTGCCGGCAGTCGCATGACCTCGCTGGACAACGGCGTCTTCAGAAATCCTCCTCCGACACCCGCGAGACCGGTAACCACGCCAGCGAGCGTCATGAGACCAATACCGAGCGACATTCGTGACGGTTCATACGGCACCACCACACCGTCGAGCTGGTAAGCACCGGCCAGCGAACCACGACGTTCACCGACATCGTCCAGAGACAAAGACGCGTCGGGTTTCCAGCGCATCCCTTTGCGTCGCGCCCCCAACAGGGCGGCAGCTACCGCGAACCCCGCAAGACACCACAGCAGGATGCGATCAGAGAGCGAGCCTGAGAGGAACACCCCGATCACCGCGCCCGAGGTGGCGCCGAGCTCGGTGATCACCGCAAAGCGGTGATTCACCGTGCCGTCACGCGCCTGCCGTCGCCCAGCTGCGACCGACCCTGCGATGACACTGACCAGGCCGAGAGGCGCCGCACTCGAGACGCTCATTCCCCCGAGCGTCAAGAGCGGAACGAGGATGATTGCACCCCCCAGCCCACCAATCGCGCCAAGCGTGCTCGTGGCCGTCGCGAGAGCGATGATGAGGAGCTCACGGCCGGCATCCATTCGCGCGAGCCTACGAAGTTGCGGTCGTCGACCCCCACCCGATACCCGACTAATTTACTCAACAATACGATAGCCTCACTCGCATGTCAAAGCGATTTCCGTTCCCGCATCCCGTGAATGAAACTTCGGCGCGAATCGTGGCCGGCGGTGTCGTGATCATGGGCAGTGTGTACGTAGTGAGTGGTGCAGCGTGGATTCTTCTGCCATTGGTGTACGGGTTTCTCGCTCGCGTTACAACCGGACCTGCCTTCAGCCCGCTGGGGCTCGTGGCAACAAGAGTGATCACTCCCCGAGTACGGGGCGAGCACCGTCTCGTTGCTGGCCCACCGAAGCGCTTTGCGCAATTTGTCGGCCTCGTGTTCTCGAGCGCTGCTGCAATTTTATGGCTCCTCGACCTCGGCACCGCTTCGCGATTCGTCTCCGCGGCACTCGTCGCAGCAGCCTTCCTCGAGTCGGTGTTTGCCGTATGCCTGGGGTGCATTATTTTCGGATGGCTCATGAGAGTCGGAGTCGTTCCCCAGCGCGTGTGCGAAGAGTGCAACAACGTGCAGTTGCGCGCGACGACAAGCGTTTGAGGTTAGAGCGCGACGACAAGCGTTTGAGATCAGCGCGCGGCGACTGCCGCTTACTCGCATAACATCTCTCCCCGATGACCCGCCGCATCGTCATTGTCGGAGGTGGAGCAGCTGGCACATTGGTCGCAATCCACCTCGCCCATCAGGCGGATCTCCAAGTCGAGGTGTCGATGGTCGAACCTCGGCCCCGCCTCGGCGAAGGCGTCGCCTATTCGACGAGAGACGAGTCACATCTGCTCAACGTACCCGCGATCGGGATGTCGGCCCACCCCGATGACGCCGACCACTTTGTGCGATGGGCCGGGTGCTCCGACGACAGCTTCGTATCACGCCAGCGTTATGCCGACTACTTGCGTGACGAGCTCGAGCAACGCCTGAAAGAAAATCGAAAGATTACGCTGCGGCACGTTCGACAACCCGCGACCGCCATCTCGAATTCTCCCGCAAGCGTTGACGTCGGCTACGAACGAATTTACGGTGATGCAATCGTCATCGCCCTCGGCAACGCTGCCCCCACGCGGCCTGACTGGCTAAGCACGATTGATGCGTCACGGGTGGTGGACGACCCGTGGGCACACCGAGCACTCGACCGCGTCAAGGATGGCTCGAACGTGTTGTGTATCGGCACAGGACTCACCTTCGTAGACGTCGCGCTCTCTCTCACACGGCGTTCGTGCAGGGTGACGGCTACGTCACGACACGGCCTGCTGCCACAGGTTCACGTGCCGATATATGCAGTCGCAGAAGTCGAGTCTCATCGAGCCGAGACTGCAAAGCCTTCCGAACGAGACGTAGCTTCACCACTCGCAGTATTGCGGTGGATTCGTGCACAACACGACTGGCGGTCTGCCCTGAACGTTCTGCGGCCCGACACTCAACGAATCTGGCGAAACTTTGGTGAACATGATCAACGAAGGTTCCTGCGGCATGCACGCAGACATTGGGACATCCACCGCCACCGCATGGCACCTGTCGTGGCGGAGTCGTTGCAGCGATCGATTGCCGATGGCAATGTCGTTGTGGTGTGCGGCGACGCACGACGGCTCGCCACGTCGAATGACTTTGACTATGTCGTCTTGTGCACGGGGCCCGACGACGCCAGGGCCATTACCCAACCGCCGCTCGATTCGCTTGTCGCACGCGGTCTTGCGCGACGAGGACCGCACGGCATGGGTATCGACACGGACCCAGAAACTGGCCAGTTGGTGTCATCCGCCGGCACTCTCGTACCCGACATCTATGCAGTGGGGTCGTTGCGCCGTGGAACGCTCTGGGAGTCAACGGCAGTCCCCGAGATCCGCTCCGAGGCTCACCGGCTCGCGGCAATGCTCCTAGTGTGACGCCGTGAACCCCGAGCGCTTCGACGTTCTGGTTGTCGGTGCCGGAATCTCCGGCATTGGGGCGGGCGTGCACCTGAAGAGCAAGTCGCCCGACCGAACGTTCGTCATTCTCGAGGGTCGCCATGACATCGGCGGCACGTGGGACCTGTTCAAGTACCCGGGTATCCGCTCCGACAGCGACATGCATACGCTCGGCTACGAATTCAAACCCTGGAAAGCTGAGAAGTCGATTGCTGATGGCCCGGCGATCATGGATTACCTGCGCGAGACCGTTGCGGAGCACGACCTTCGCCGCCACATGCGCTTCGGCGAACGCGTGGTGCGCGCCGACTGGTCGTCGTCGGATGCCGCGTGGACTGTGCGCACACAGCGTGCCGACGGCTCGAGCGGCACCTTCGAGTGCAATTACCTCTTCATGTGCGCCGGGTATTACTCCTACAAGGCCGGCTATCTGCCTGAGTTCCCGGGACGCGAGAAATTTCGCGGCACCATCGTGCACCCGCAGAACTGGCCGGACGATTTCGACTACGCAAGCAAGCGCGTGGTGGTGATCGGTTCTGGCGCCACCGCAGTGACGATCGTTCCGGCCATGGCGAAGTCAGCCGCGCACGTCACGATGCTGCAGCGCTCGCCCACCTACATGGTGTCGCGGCCGGACCGCGATGCTTTCGCGAATTTCATGCGCAAAGTTCTGCCCGAACAGGTGGCGTACAACGTGACACGTGCGAAGAACACGTGGCGACAGCAATTGGTGTACAAACGAACGCGCACCAAACCCGACCACATCAAGATGTTGCTGCTCGGTGGAATCCAGTTGGAGCTGGGCGGGAAGTACCCGATCAAACGGCACTTTCTCCCCCGCTACAACCCGTGGGACCAACGCTTGTGTCTGGTGCCGAATTCTGACTTCTTCGCTGCGATGCGTTCAGGGCGCGCATCTGTAGTGACCGACACGATTGAGACATTCACTGAAACGGGCATCCTTCTCTCCTCGGGCGAGCACATTGCGGCTGACGTGATCGTGACGGCGACCGGACTGCAGTTGGTCTCGCTCGGTGAAGCCGACATCTATGTCGACGGACAGCAGGTCGATTTCTCAAAAACCCGCACCTACAAGGGCATGTCGTACTCCGACGTGCCGAACCTGGCCACCAGTTTCGGATACATCAATGCCTCGTGGACGCTGCGCGCCGATCTCACCTGCACATACGTGTGCCGACTGCTCAACCACATGCGCGACACCGGCACCCGCCAATGCACTCCGCGGTTGCGACCGGGCGAAGAGAACATGCCGAGCCGCCCGTGGATCGACGGATTCTCGTCTGGATACATGAAGCGCGTCATGCATTTGATGCCGACGCAAGGCGATCGTGAGCCGTGGATCAACCCGCAGAACTACGACAAAGACAAGAAGATGTTCCGCGAAGGTCGGCTCGACGACGGCGTGATGCAGTTCACCGGCTGATGTCTCGCGCGATCGTCGGCGGCCTCAGCACGCTCATCGTCGTGGCATATGCGGTTGGTGCGGGACGATGGGTGTCGACGGAAGAAGATTGGTACCGATCTCTCGTTCGCCCGCCTTGGCAACCGCCTGACTTCGTGTTCGGTCTGATCTGGCCCTACAACTTCGTGATGCTGGTGGTTGCCAGTTGGGCCGTCGCGGCAAGAAGTCAACGCGGCGAGCAATTCCTATGGCTGGCCTCGCTTGCACTCAGCGTGGTGGCTGCCCTGACCTGGGCGTATCAGTTTTATGTACCGCACTCGTTGACCACCGCTGGATTTGCACTCGCTACCGCAACCTTGCTCACGTTGCCACTTGTCGCAGTGGCACTTCGCGCATCGACGTTGGTGGGGGTGGCGCTCCTTCCGTATCAGTTGTGGCTCGCCGTCGCCACTTCGCTCGCGGTCGGTTACGCACGCCGTAACTAGCTCTGCGAAGAGTACGGATGCTTCGCGGTTTTGGGACATCTGTCGTCGACTCCGCTTTCACGAGCGACATTGACTGCTCGCATGAGAACAACACAACGGACATTCAACACCATCAGCACCGCAGCCCTCTTGCTCGTCATTCTGCTCGGAGGCCTGTTCCTGATCGACGCGGTTCGCGACGACGACAAGGCGCTCGCCGAGCGACTCCGAGTGCTCGGATACTGCCCGCCAGGCCAGACCCTCAATGAATCTGGGGAACAATCTGACGGCACTGACTCGCAGAACCAGATTTGCTCAACGCTCGATGGCGTGTCTGGAAGCCTCATTCCGACGGCTGACAACTTGTACACACTGGGAACGTCGACATTTCGCTGGAAGAGCCTGGAACTCGGACCGGGAACCATCTTCATCGAAGACGTCGGCACCGGCGAACAAGCAGCAATATCCGTGGAAGACGGCGTGCTCTTGATCGACGGCGCCGAAACGTTGCGCTTGGGCAACGTCCAGCTCACCGCGACCGGACTGCGCTCACTCTTGCGTACACAGGACATCACGATCGGTCAACCGGGAGACTCCGGCTATCTCGCGTTGGCGAACGGCATCAGGTTTCCTGATGGCTCGACGCTGACGTCAGCCAACGGGCTGAGTGTTGCCGGAGTGCGCGGTGCAACCGGTGCGACTGGCACAGCAGGCGCAACCGGAACCACTGGCGCAGCGGGAGCACCGGGCGCGACAGGAGCAGCGGGAGCACCGGGCGCGACAGGAGCCACAGGAGCCACAGGCGTTACTGGTGCAACGGGAGCAACGGGAGCACAGGGTCCTGCAGGCGCGACTGGAGCGACGGGCGCACCGGGCGCCCAAGGTCCCGCAGGCGCTACCGGAGCACAAGGCCCGACTGGCCCAATCGGACCTGCGGGCGCGCAGGGTCCAGCAGGCCCAGCGGGCGCAACGGGTGCACAAGGTCCGGCAGGTCCGATCGGCCCAGTTGGTCCGCAAGGTCCAGCAGGCCCAGCGGGCGTCTTCACCATCGGCGGATCGTGCAGCTACCTCGACGGCGCCACCACAGTGGACGGAACCTTGAAGTGGAAAGTCGAAGGTCCGCGAGCCGTGCTCGAGTGTTCGAGTGGCGACTGACGTTCCGTCGCTCACCAACGCTTACGACGTACTGCGAGTCCCTCGGCAACTCCCCTCGTGGTGGGCGCTGAGGGACTCGAACCCCCGACCCTCTCCTTGTAAGGGAGATGCTCTAACCAACTGAGCTAAGCGCCCGCACCGTCGTCGCAACACGCTTTGCTGCAACAGAGCGGGCTTTCAGCATACGAACGCTTCGCTCTTGCGAGGACGCTCCTGACTTGAGACCGAGCTTTGGGTCCACTACCGAACGGTTCTAGGCCGAATCGCGGATTCGGCGAACCTGCTCGAACAGCGCTGGCGTTGCGGCAATGACCGGAGACCTTCTTTCGCTGTGCTCGGTGACGATGAGGTCACGACCGCCGAGCTCACCCACTGGTGCGCCGGCCTCGATGCACACGTGCACGCTCGCCATGTAGTCCCACGCACCATGCGTCGACATGTCGATCCAGGCGTCGAGCGTGCCTTGCGCGACGAGACAAATATCGAGCGCCGCCGCGCCGAGCGCGCGAAACTGCGCCCATCCCGGATGCTTCTTCGGGATGCCTGACACGCCGACAACCGCGTCGGCAAGACGCTCGCAACGTGACGGCGAGATGCGTTCACCGTTGTGGAAGGCGCCGCCGCCGCGAGTGGCCGTCCAACGGTTCTCATTGGAGAACTGATTCGCCACCAGCGATGCACGGTGACCGCTCTTGTCGACTGCTGCGAGCGCCGTTGCGTACCACGGCACTCGTCGACTGGCGTTAGTCGAGCCATCGAGTGGGTCCATCACCACGATGATGGAGTCGTCGTTCCACTCGCCGCTGCGGCCGCTCTCTTCTGACATCACGGCGCATCCTGCGCCATGCAGCACCTCGAGCGCCGCCGCGTCGGCGCGCAGGTCGACCGAATATTGCGTCGCCCGTTGACCCGAAAGACCCCAATCGGTATTCGCGCTCAGCACGCCGTACACCGCGTCAGCTGTCTCGTGCAGCACCCGAAGAATGTCGTCGTTCGACGACGCGACAGTGATTTTCGACATGCGATTACCGAGCCTTCAGGGTACGGGGAGCGCGAACGTCAAGTGAGCGATGTCGCTATCGTTCGTCACGCACGAATGGTTGTCCGAGCATCTTGGGTGCCCCGAGCAACCTACGCGCACGAGGTGTCGAGAGCAGTACCAGCACGACGAGAGTCACCACGTAGGGGAACATTGCGACGATGGTCGGTGGCAACACGCTGATTTGCTCGGCTTGGAGCGTGAACGGCACTTGCAGCGAGAACCCGAACAAGACTGCCCCACCGATCGCCCGCAACGGTCGCCATGACGCAAACACCACGAGGGCGAGAGCGATCCATCCGATGCCGTTGGTGGTCGCGGCCTGGCTCCACGCTGCGGCACGAGCAAACATGTACCACGCTCCGGCGAACGCCATGAGGGCTCCCCCCGCGATGGTGTGACCCCAGCGGATGCGAGCCACCGAACCGCCTTGTGCATCCACGGTGGCGGGTGCATCGCCCGTGGCACGCAGAACGAGCCCAGGGCGAGTGCGGTGCAAGTAAAACGACGCACCGGCCGCAAGCAGCCACGTCAGGTACGTGAAGATGTCGTGACCAAAGACGACAGGGCCAATGAGCGGTAGATCTGTGAGCCAGCCCATGTCGAGCGGGCTGATCACGACAGGCCGAGGATTGCCCTCGATCGGTTTGCCAATGAACTGCGACAAGCCGGTACCGAAGATCACCATCGCCAGTCCTGAGACGATCTGGTTCGCGCGCAGCCCGACGGTCAATGCCGCGTGCACCGCGCCGAGCACGACTCCGACGAGTACGGCGACAAACAGTGCGATCCACAAATTGCCGCTGGCATCAGCGACCAGAAAACCAGTGACCGCCCCCATTAGCAGCATGCCCTCCACGCCGAGGTTGATCACTCCGCTGCGCTCGGTGATGATGGCGCCCAGCGAAGCAAGAATCAACGTAGTGGCGATGCTGATCGCATCAGCGAACGTGAGCAACCAGATGTTGGAGTTCATGTTGCGACCGCGCGTTCGACCCGAATGATGACGACTCGATTGCGGCGAAAGAGCTCGCCGCCGAGCGCGAACAACAACACCGCACCCTGCAGCACCACGGCGATGGCGATTGGCACCGGGTCGCTCGACGCTTGGAGGGCATTGCCGCCGGTTCGCAGCCCGGCAAAGAGCACGGCCGCGAGCACCACAGCCAAGAAGTTGTACCGCGCGAGCGCGGCGACGACGATTCCTGCGTACCCGAGGCCGATCTGCAAGAGTCCGGGATCGACCTTGCCAGCGGGTCCGACGACGTACGTGGCGCCGCCGATGCCCGCCAACGCTCCGGAAATCAGCAAGACGGATGTTTGCAGCCACGCAGAGCTCATGCCTGCGTATCGTGCGGTGTTGGGCGAGTCGGCGTACACCGACGTCTCGTACCCGTAGTTCGAGGTGCGCATAAACCAGAACAAAAAGACTGCGAGCACCACAGCGATAAAGAACGTCGGGTACGTATTCGTCACCTTGTCAGTGAAGAACGACAGCGGGCTCAGCCGCGCACTATCAGCGACTGCTCTGCCCTGCGGGAACGACGTCGTGGGGTCGCGGAAGAAACCGGTCGAACCGAAGATGAAATGATTGACGAGGTTCAACGCCACGTAATTGAGCAACAGCGTGCTCACGATCTCGCTCGTGCCCAATTTTGCTCGTAGCAGCGCGGGCACCAACACCCACATCGCGCCGGCGAGAGCCCCGACGATCAACACGACCGGTATTGCGACGATGCCCGGGAGAGCGTCGGCCAACGCGATGCCCGCCCACGTGCCGCCGATCATGCCGAGATACATCTGGCCTTCTTGGCCGATGCTGTACAGGTTCATGCGGAAAGCGAACGCGGCAGCCAGACCCGTGCACACGAGCGGCGTGGCCAAACCCAATGTGTCGGTGATGCCGTAGAAACTCGTGTAACCGTTGTCGAGCAGGTCCAGGTAGGTGCGAATTGGCGGATGACCTGTCGCCGCGAGGAAAATCGCACCCACGAGCAACGCGAATAACACCGACGCGAACGGAACCAATGCAAGCAGGTACGCCGGGGTCGTCATGCGTTGTTCAAGGCGAACGTTGCGACCGAGCACGATCATGATGCAATGCCCGCCATCGCGCGCCCGACATGTTCTAGGTTCGCATTCGCGCCTGATTGTTCGAGCGTGATTTTGCCCCGGTAGAGCACCATGACGCGATCAGCGAGCGTCATAACTTCGTCGAGGTCTTCGCTTATGAGCAAGATCGCCTTGCCAGCGTCTCGTGCCTCGTCAAGGAGAGCGTGCACGGCTTCGACTGCACCGACATCGAGACCGCGAGTCGGCGAGCACACCACGAGCACCCGCGAACCGCTTACCGCGAACAGCTCGCGCGCAAGCAAGACCTTCTGGGCGTTGCCTCCAGAAAGCTTGCGGGTCGGCGTGAGTGGCCCCGGAGTTTTGATCTCCAATTGCTTGATGAAGTACAAGGCTTCGTCGTGAGCTGATTTGCGGTCGACCAAGAATCCGCGCTCGCGCGTCAAGACGAGGTTGTCCACCATCGAAAGCGACGGCGAGAGACCGGTGCCGAGTCGATCCTCGGGCACGTAGGCAAGCCCGGCCCGCCGAGCACCGATTGCCCCCGACCGCGCCGTTGGTGTGCCGCATACCGTCACGTTTCCGTGTTGCGGGGTGCGCAAACCGGCGACCACCTCAGCGAGGTCGCGTTGTCCGTTTCCGGCCACCCCCGCGACGCCGACGATCTCGCCGGACCGAACCTCAAGGTTGATGTCTGACAAGATCTCCGCACCATCGCGCTCCAAGTGCACTTGCGACACCGACAGCAGCACGTCTCCCGAAGCGGACTTGGCCCTGCGGGGCACGATGTTGATCTGTCGTCCGACCATCAACTCGGCTAGTCGTTTCACGTCAGCTTCGCCCCGCGTCACTGAGCCGGTCACTCGACCGCCGCGCATCACGGTGATTCGATCGGAGATATCGACCACTTCACCGAGTTTGTGGCTGACGAACACCACGGACTTGCCGGCGTGCGTCATCGCGCGGACGGTGATGAACAGCTTCTCCACTTCGGGTGGCGCCAGCAAAGCCGTTGGCTCGTCGAGCAACAAGATCTCCGCACCTTGGTAGAGCGCTTTTACGATCTCCACGCGTTGTCGTTCGCCTGCGGAAAGTTCGCCGACGACCGCACGGGGATCGAGCGGAAGACCATATTCCTGCGTGATTGCCCCGACTCGCTCTTCGATCTCTCGAGGTGAGAGCACGAACGGCAGCGAACGATGGCCGAGCACGACGTTCTCTGCGACGGTAAAGCGGTCGACCAGCCTGAAGTGTTGGTGCACCATGGCGACACCGTTCGCCAGGCCGTCGCGCGGACTGTTCAGGCGGATCTCTTCTCCGTTTCGAAGGACCTTTCCTTCTTCGGGTCGGTAGAGCCCGCACAAGACCGATGCAAGTGTGCTCTTGCCGGCGCCATTTTCGCCGAGCAAGGTGTGCACCTCGCCGCGCGCAAGTTGGAAGTCGACCTTGTCGTTAGCGACGACGCCTGGGAACCGTTTGGTTACTTGGCGGGCTTCCAGCGCAAACGCCACGACACGCAAGTTTGCCACAAACGCAAAGGAGCTCAAGCCGAGCGACCTTTGCGCAAAAAGCAAGGCACCCACCCCGCGTGCGCGAAGTGGGTGCCTGCTTTCAGGTCTTCAGAAGATCAGCCCTTAGCGGAACCGATGACTCCTTCGACGAGGTACGACTGACCGAGCAAGTCGCCCAGCGATGCCGAGGCTCCTGCTGCGATCTGCTCCTTGCCCTCGTTGTCCTTGATCGGACCAGTGAACGGCTTGAAGGAACCGTCGATGATGGCGGCTGCCTTCGTCGCGATGAGGTCTTGGGTCTCTTGCGAAACCGAAGATCCGAACGTGCCGAGCGTGATCATGCCGTCGGCCATGGTGCCGTAGTAGGGCGTGTTGTCACACGTTCCTGCAGCGACATCCTTGCCGAGCTTCACGTAGTGCGGTCCCCAGTTCCAGACCGGGCCGGTGAGCCAGGTGTCGGGGAAGTCGCCGGCCTTGGTGTCGGAGTTGTATCCGACCCACTTGGCACCGGCTTCTTTTGCTGCTTCACCAGGAGCAGTGGTGTCCTGGTGCTGGGCAATGACATCGGCGCCAGTGGCGAGCAGCGACTGCGCTGCCTCTTTTTCCTTGGCGGGGTCGAACCATGTGGAAGTCCACGCCACTTGCACGGTCGCAGTCGGGTTCACCGAGCGCACACCGAGCGTGAAGGCATTGATACCACGCAACACTTCAGGAATCGGGAAGGCCGCGACGTAACCGAGCTTGCCGCTCTTTGTCGCCGCACCTGCTGCGATGCCAGAGAGGTAGCGCGCTTCTTCCATCGCTCCGAAGTAGTTGCCCATGTTGTCAGCGGTCTTGTAGCCAGAGGCGTGCTGGAAGCACACGTTCGGGTACTTTGCCGCAACTTCGAGCATCGGATCCATGTAGCCGAACGAGGTACCCATGATGAGGTTGTAACCGTCGCGCGCGAGTTTGTCGAATACTGCGACCGATTCCGCACCTTCAGGCACGTTCTCGAGACGAGTCACGGTGATGCCGAGCTCGCTCTCCATGAACTGGATGCCCTGCTCGTGCTGGAATGTCCAGCCTGCGTCGCCTGGCACTCCGATGTAGACGACAGCGGCCTTGACCATGCTGTAGTCCTCGGCTGGCGTCGCTTCCTCGGTTGCTTCTTCGGCAGCCGTGTCTTCGGTGACTTCATCAGTCGCCGCGTCATCGCCACCGCACGCCGCGACGGCAAACATTGCCACCGCCGCGAATGCCGCAGCCCATGCCTTTCGTTGTTTCATTCCTGCTCCCCTTTTGGTTGTGAGACGTACGCCGGGTGGCGTGGCACAGAGAATAACACGCGTGCAATTCGCGACACCGCTTCGCTCCCCAACTTGTACGAAAAGTCATCGTTGCGGGATGGTCGGCGCGAAGAGCTATGAAGAGCAGGCGACGGGGCGCATCGTTCGGCTGAAAAACGTGATGGCGTAGTGTTTTTGGGGTGAAATCGGCGTTGCGCGGGCTCGTCGACGAGTCGGTCACCATCATCCGTGAGGTCGCGGCGGAATTCGAGCGCCCGGTGATGTTGTTCTCCGGCGGCAAGGACTCCGTCGTCATGCTGCATCTGGCGGTGCGGGCATTTGCCCCGGCCAGGGTGCCATTCCCGGTGATGCACATCGACACCGGTCACAACTTCCCGGAGGTCATCGAGTTCCGCGACCGCACGGTTGCTGCCCTCGACGTTCGGCTGATCGTAGGGTCGGTGCAGGCGTCGATCGACGCCGGGCGAGTCCAGGACGCCACTGGCCCGCGTGCGAGTCGCAACCCGCTGCAGACCATCACGTTGCTCGACTCGATTGCCGAGCACAAATTTGACGCGGTGTTCGGCGGAGCCAGACGCGACGAAGAGCGCGCACGAGCCAAAGAGCGCGTCTATTCGTTCCGCGATTCGTTCGGGCAGTGGGACCCCAAGTCACAGCGGCCGGAGCTGTGGGGCATCTACAACGGGCGGCACCAAGCCGGGGAGCACTTCCGCATCTTCCCGCTCTCCAATTGGACGGAACTCGACATCTGGCGCTTCGTCGCAGAGTACGGCATCGAACTGCCGAGCATCTACTACGCACACAGGCGACGAGTGTTCCGCCGAGACGGCATGTGGATGGCAGAATCCCCGTTCTTGAAGCCGACAGCCGACGAGCAGGTGAGCGAGCAGATGGTGCGCTTCCGCACGGTCGGCGACGCCACGTGCACTGCCGCAATCGAATCGACCGCAACCAACATCGAGCAAGTGATCGCCGAGACTGCCGCAGCACGCATCACCGAGCGCGGCGCGACGCGAGCCGACGATCGCATCAGCGAAGCCGGCATGGAAGACCGCAAGAAGCAGGGCTACTTCTGATGGAGCGCCTCGTCGCCGGGAGTCACAAGTAGTGGAACGCCTCCGCTTCGCCACCGTCGGCTCGGTCGACGACGGCAAGTCGACGTTGATCGGCCGGTTGCTCTACGACTCCAAGAGCATCTTCGAAGATCAGCTGGAGCACATCGAGAGTGTGAGCAAACGACGCGGCACCGACTACGTCGACCTCTCGCTCCTCACCGACGGCCTGCGCGCCGAACGGGAGCAAGGCATCACCATCGACGTCGCGTACCGCTACTTCGCCACGCCGAAGCGGTCGTTCATCATCGCCGACTGCCCCGGCCACATCCAGTACACGCGCAACATGATCACCGGTGCATCGAACGTCGACTTGGCGATCGTGCTGGTCGATGCGCGCGCCGGCATCGTCGAACAGACGCGCCGCCACAGTTTGCTCGCGTCGCTTCTCGGTGTGCCGCATCTCGTGATCTGTATCAACAAGATGGATCTGGTCGACTGGTCGCCGGAAGTCTTCAATCGCATCCGCGACGAGTTCGAAGAGTTTGCGTCTCGCTTGTCATTGCGCGACGTCACCTTCCTTCCGATCAGTGCGTTGCAGGGTGACAACGTGGTGAGTCGCTCACCGAACCTCACTTGGTTCGAAGGCCCGACGTTGCTGCATCACCTCGAGAACGTCTACACCGCGAGCGACGACAACCGCGTCGACGCGCGATTCCCCGTGCAGTACGTGATACGTCCGCAACGCAACGAACATCATGACTACCGCGGCTATGCAGGTCGTGTCGCGGGCGGCGTGTTTCGCGTCGGCGACGACTTGTTGGTGCTGCCTTCCGGTCTCACGTCGACGATCACCGGCATCGACACACCGGACGGCCCGGTCACTGAGGTGGGCCCTGGTTGTGCCGCCACGTTGCTTCTCGCCGACGACTTGTCGGTGTCGCGCGGCGACATGCTTTGCCGCCCCAACAACCGACCGCGCCAGTCACAAGCGCTCGAAGCAATGCTCTGTTGGATGGACGACGCAGCACCACTGCAAACGAACCGCATCTATTCCCTGAAACACACCACGAAACTCGCCCGGGCCAAGGTCACCAAGGTCTTGTACCGACTGAACATCTCCACGCTGCACCGCGAGCAGGGCGTCGATTCGCTCGCCCTGAACGAAATCGGCCGCGTGGAGCTGCACACCACCGCCCCGCTCTTTTTTGACGACTACCACGTGAACCGCTCGACGGGATCGTTCATTCTGGTGGACGAGAACAGCGGCCAGACTTGTGCCGCCGGAATGTTGCTCTCGCCGCGCACATGAACCAACCCAGAACGCCCAACCAGCCGGTCTGGCACGAGCCGTCGGTGTCTCGTGACAAGCGTTGGGCTCACCACCATCTGCGCGGCGCGACGGTGTGGTTGACGGGACTTTCTGGCTCAGGCAAGTCGACCGTTGCGGACGGGGTTGCCAGCCGCCTGCTCGGGGCCTCAGTACTCGCCTACGTGCTTGATGCCGACAACCTGCGACACGGGCTGAACGCGAACCTCGGCTACACCGACGCCGACCGCAGCGAGAACGTTCGGCGCGTCGGTGAAGTCGCACGACTGTTCGCTGACGCGGGCCTCGTTGCCCTCGTACCGATCATCAGCCCGTTTGCTGCTGACCGCTCGCGAGTGCGCGTGGCGCACGAGGCCGACGGCCTCGACTTCGTCGAAGTGCACGTCGCCACGCCGCTTGCCGAGTGCGAGCGGCGCGACACCAAGGGTTTGTACGCACAGGTGCGCAGCGGCAAAGCCTCCGGTGTGAGCGGTGTGGATGCGCCATATGAGGCGCCCACGGCGCCCGATCTCGTGGTCGGTGCGAGTGGTGAGACGGTGGCAGAATCAGTGCGTCGCGTTGTCGAGCACCTGCGCCAGATGGGTGTGCTCGGCAGTCGCAACGACTGACCGATGAGCACCTTCCCCGCCGACAAGTCACTCCTCGCCATTGGCGGGCTCACGCTCGTGGCACCGTCGCTCAAGATTATGTACACGCCAACCCCCAAGGTGGCGTGCAGCACGATCAAACTGATGCTCGCGACGGCAGAGGGCTCGCATCGCACGGATCTGATCGATCAGATCACCAACCCAAGCGTCTCTCGACCGCAGACGATTCACGACCCTGTCATCAACGGCCTCCCCCGTCTGGTGGAACTGCCCAAGCGCGAGATCGACAACATCTTCACGTCGCCCGACTGGATTCGCGTCGCTGCCCTCCGTGACCCCGTGGCGCGTTCTTACTCTGCGTGGGAGAACCGTATCTTCCGCCGCGCACCGGGCGAGACGGCCAAGGCAATTGAGTTGTCGAAAGACGTGCTCGTCGACGGGCGCATCGACATGGCTGGCAGTTTTGCGTTGTTCGCCAAGATGCTCGGCGAGCACACTGACGCATTCACTATTGACCAGCACTTCTTGCCGCAGGCCCACATCGTGCGCACCGACGTGATCAATTACGACATGTTGGTCCGCGTCGACAAGAAGGGCGACATGGATCGACTGGCGGCCGTCATCAGCGAGCGTTCAGGCAAAGAAATCGTCCCCTCGCGACTGAATGAAGGCATGAAGGTCGACCTCGCGCGCATCTGCGACCAGCACACCGCCAACCGGCTGATGGCGACCTACCACATGGACTACGACGCATTCGGCTTCGAGCGGCGGGAGTTCGCCGCGAACGTCGAGCCCTATCTGCTTTCTGATACCGAGACGCAGCTCGTGCACCAGTTGCGCGGAGTCATGGAGCGTCTGCTGAGCGTGTCGCAGGCGGCGAGCAGGCAGGCTGGCGCTCGCTACGGCTTCAGACAGATCCGCAAGGCGGTCATGCGGCGCGCAACTGGCGGCGCGAGGGCGGTCGACTACCGGGTGCTCGACGCCTGAGGGTCGCAATGCCACCGTTTCCGTCCGACGCCTCGCTCACCGCGCTGACCCGCAAGACGCTGGTCGCGCCGCGCATGAAGGTGCTGTACACGCCGACCACAAAGGTGGCGAGCACCACGATCAAGTGGATGCTTGCAGAGGCCGAGGGCACCATCAATCAGAGAGTGATTCCGAACTTGATGGCAGCAATCACCCACCGCAGCCAGACGATCCACAACCGTCATGTGAGCGGCCTGCGAAAACTGTCCGAATATTCCCAGCGCGAGGCTCGAGAGATGCTTAAGTCGCCGGAGTGGCTGCACGTCGCGGCATTGCGTGACCCAGTGTCGCGT
Organism: Actinomycetota bacterium; assembly: GCA_041180605.1. GTDB lineage: Bacteria > Actinomycetota > Acidimicrobiia > Acidimicrobiales > Ilumatobacteraceae > F1-60-MAGs027. The sequence goes on from JBEGRF010000019.1 coordinate 23,666, forward strand.
GCCTATTCAGCGTGGGAGAACCGCGTGTTCATGCGGGCTTCCGGTCGCATCGCAGGTGGGTTCGACCTGACGCCTGACGTGTTGGTGGACGGCCGCATCGACATGACCGCGAGTTTCGCCGTATTCGCCAAGGCACTCGCCGAGCACACCGACGCGTTTATGCTCGACCACCACTTCACCCCACAGTCGCACGTGGTGCGCACCGACGCCGTGAGCTACGGCCTGCTGGTGCGCGTCGACGAGCCAGGTGGAGTCGAGAGGGTTGCCGCAGCGTTCCGTGAGCGCTCGGGCAATGCCGTCGTGCCGCGGCGTCATAACGAGAGCATGGGCATCCCGCTCGTGCGTGTCTGCGACCAAGCGACTGCGAATTGTCTCATGGCGACGTATTCGATGGACTATGAAGCGTTCTCGTTCGTTCCCCGAGAGTTCGCAGCATCAGTGGACCCTTACGTGTTGAGCGACGCCGAGACCCAGCTCGTCACTCTCGTGAGACAGTCGGTGGAGCGGGTCGGGAGCGTTTCGCGCGCCGCGCAGTCGCGCATGTCGGCGCGCTATGGCATTCGCCAGATACGAAAGACCATTCTTCGCAAGGTGTCGTTCGGTCGCATGTACAACACGCCGCGCAGCATGCACTGGTGAAGATGGCCTCCTCGCAAGACTCACTTCGGGTCGTGGCAAACCTGGCGCTCGTCGCAAGAGACACCAAGGTTCTTTACCTGCCGACACCAAAAGCTGCCTGCACGACTATCAAACTGATGCTCGCTACCGCAGAAGGCAGCCACCGACCCGAGATGGCGGACCGTCTTGCGGTGATGCATGTGTCTCATGCGCAGACGATCCACCACCCAGCCGTCCATGGGTTGTCGCGTCTGAGCGACCTCTCCGCGAGCGAGCGCAAGAACGTGCTGACCTCGCCCGACTGGTTGCGAGTCGCCAGCCTGCGTGACCCCGTCTCACGGGCATACTCGGCGTGGGAGAACCGCATCTTCATGCGTGCCCACCGCCGCACCAAGGAATTGATCGACCTCGCGCCCGACGTGCACCTGGACGGCAAGCTCGACATCGCGGCGTCATTTGCCCACTTCGCTAAGGCGCTCGGAGGGCACGCGGATGCGTTCATGACCGACCATCACTTTCAACCACAGGTGCAGCTCGTGTGCCCAGACACCGTCGACTACGGGCGGCTCGTTCGCGTCGATCAGCCCGGCGAGATCGATGCATTGGCGCGGTTGCTCAGCGAGCGCTCAGGAAAGGAGATCACTGCGACGCGACTCAACGAGGGCCTCGGCGTCAAGGTCGAGCGCGTGTGCGACGTGCACACCGCCAACCGCCTGATGGCGACATACGCGATGGACTACGAGACCTTCGGGTTCGCGCGACGCAACTGGCCCGCCAACGTCGAGCCCTATCCGTTGGGCGACGTGGAGATCAGACTCGTTTCGCAATACCGCGACCTCTTCGCGCGGTCAATCAGCGTGGCGCAGGAGTCGCAACGTCGCGTCGGCGCACGATACGGTTTCGGGCAGATGAGGCGTGACGTCTGGCGACTCGTACGAGGCGAACGCGGGCCACGCGACCCTCGCGAGGTGCAGCCGTGACGGGCACCGCCAGTGCGGCGGGCAATACGAGCCGCGGCGTTGCGCGAATCGGAATCGTGACCGTCAGCGACCGCGCATCAGCCGGTGTCTACGAAGACAAAGGCGGGCCGGCGATTCGCGAGTTTCTCGAGAAGCACCTCACCAGTGAGTGGCAGCCTGTGGCGCGAGTGATCAGCGATGACGTGCAGAACATTGCCCGCACACTGCGAGACTTGGCCGATCTCGAACACTGCAGCCTCGTCGTCACGACCGGTGGAACGGGCCCGGCGATACGCGACGTGACTCCCGAAGCCACCGAGATGGTGTGCGAGAAGATGATGCCGGGTTTCGGCGAGTTGATGCGCGCAGTGTCGCTCAGGGTGGTGCTGACCGCGATCTTGTCGCGTCAGACGGCTGGTATCCGCGGTTCGACACTGATCGTGAATCTGCCGGGAAAGCCGTCGTCGATCGCCGAATGCCTCACGGCGGTGTTGCCGGCGATTCCATATTGTGTCGACTTGATCGGCGGGGCGCGGCTCGAAGTGGGCGGAGGGCTTGCAGCCTTTCGCCCGAAAGGCGCTTAGAGTTTCGTGGGGTTTGGCGCGTCGCCGTAGACGGTCTTGGGGTCGAACACTTTCTCGGTAATCGTGAACTCGAGGTCGAGCGGCTCATTGCCCGTGGGCGAGACCGGCACGCTTCGGTAGAAGCACGAACGATAACCAACGTGGCAGCTCGCTCCGCCCTGGACGTCGACGCGCAACCACACGGCGTCCTGGTCGTCATCGATGAGAATCTCGCGCACCTTCTGTACCAACCCGCTCGTCGCACCTTTGTGCCACAGCTGTTTGCGGCTGCGGCTGTAGTAGACGGCTTCACCCAACTCAATGGTCTTGGCGAAGGCTTCGGCGTTCATGTTGGCGACCATGAGCACTTCGCCGGAGTCGTAGTCGGTGGTGACCACAGGGATCAGCCCGTTTTCGTCGAATCTTGGCGCCAGCACACGACCTTCTTCGACCTGTTCGACGCTCGAGCGGGCGGCGTACCAGCGATGTTGTGGCGTGTTCACCACGTGAAGGCTACGAGCCGAGTTTGACCCAGCCGCCGACGAGACCACTCATGAAACCGCCGTCAACCTGCACGTCGGTGGCATTCAGCCACTGGAGGACGGGGTCGGAGACAAAGAGGAGCACGCGCGCGATGTCGTCGACCGTCGCATCACGGCCAGTCTCGCGAGTGACGAGGTCGAGCATCGGGCCGATCGATTCACGGAAGTCTTTGAGGATCGGAGTGCGCACCGGTCCCGGGCTCACGGAGTTGACGCGCACGCCGTGCTCGCGGAGGTACCTGCCGTGCTGCTTGGTGAGCACCACCACGCATTCCTTCGAGAAGTCGTAGGCACGTTTGCCATCCATCGGGTGGTCCTTTACCCACGCGACTCCCGTGTCGTAGTCAGGCGTAGCGAGCAGGCGCTGCACTTCGTCGAGGTGCGACTGCCATTGTGCGCCGGCGATCGACGCGACGTTGGTGACGGCTCCCCCGCCACGAATTCGACCGATGAGCAGTTCGGTGAACATGCGCAAGCCGAGCACGTTCACGCGCATGGTGACCTCCGGGTCTGCGGTGCCCGGCACGCCGGCGATGTTGAGAAGCACGTCGATGTCGCCAGTGATTTCCTTGGCGGCTGAAGCGATGGTGTCGGGTACCGTCATATCGACGCGCACGAATTGGGCGACCTTCAGGTCGACAGGGTTGCGATCGAGTGCCACGACGTGTGCGCCGGCTTCGAGCAACAGTTCGGTGGTGCGATGGCCGATGCCTGATGCCGCTCCGGTGACGACGATGCGCTTGCCAGCAAACCCGTAGTGCGGAGTGCGCGGCGCGCTAGTAGAGGCTGAACTTGCGGCTGCGGAGCTCAATGTGTCTCCCCTCGTCGATATGGAATTCCCGCCATCGCCGGCGGGCGCAAGCGTTGGCTGGCGGTCGCAAGCACGACGAGTGTTGCGAAGTACGGCAACGATTGCGTGAGCGACTCCGGGACGTCGTCGATGGTCAGGTACGCATAAGCCGCTATGACGGCGACGAACGCCGTGATGATTCCGCGGGTCGTCTTGCGATTCACCACTGCAAGCACCACCAGCAGCACGGCCGCAAGCGCGACGAACAAGAACAGAGTCGAGATGGCGTCGCTCGCGACGAGCTTCACGCCTTCTGCGTACCCGAAGAGCGACGCCCCACCGAGCACCCCGAGTGGTCGCCAGTTGCCGAAGATCATCGTCGCAAGACCGATGTAACCGCGACCCGCCGTCTGACCTTGTCTGTAGTACGACGATGCGACGATCGAGAGAATTCCACCGGCGTATCCCGCGAGGCCACCACTCACCAGCAAGCCGAGATAGCGGAGTCGAATGACGTTGACACCGAGCGTTTCTGCGGCGACGGGTGACTCGCCCGACGAGCGCAGGCGCAGACCTACTCGGGTTCGCCACAAGATCCAAAACGACAGCGGCACGAATGACACGCCGATGACCGTGCCCCACGACAAGTTGTGCGCGAGACCGTAGAGCACTCCGGCGAGATCTCCCACGAAGAACCAGCCCCGGTCTTCGAACCAGAGGAGGATGTTCGGTGACTTCCACCCGAAGATTTCTCCGCCCGCAAGTATCGGGATGTTGAAGCGAGGTATCACCGAAGTTTGCGGCGGTGACTGGCTGACGCCACCTCCTGGTTGGCCGACGAAGACGAGGTCGCTCAAGTAACGCACGCCAAAGAATGCGAGCAGGTTCAGCACGACACCAGAGATGATCTGGTCGACGTTGAATCGCACGGTGGCGACGGCGTGGATCAGCCCACCGATCATGCCGCCGATGATCGCGAAGAGTAGCCCAATCCACGGTCCGTATTGCCAGGCGCCCCAGCCGCCGAACCACGTACCCAGGATCATCATTCCTTCGATGCCGATGTTCACCACTCCGCAACGCTCTGCCCACAGACCCGCGAGGCCGGCCAACAAAATGGGTATCGACAGGCGTAGCGAGGCGCCGATCGTGTCGCTCGAGGTCAGCGATTCTTCACCCGACCAGAGTCGCACGACCGACATCAGCGCGAAAGTAACAGCGGCATAGACGAGCAGCCGCGTGCGACCGGTGAGATTCATGCGATTGCCGTTTCGGTGCGCAAGGCCGCAGCGGTTTGCTCAGCAGTTCGATGGTTCATGTATCGGGACGTCGCCTCGTTCACGATCACCACAGTGATGACGACGACTGCCTGAATCACTTTGACGATGGAGTTCGGGATGCCCGACAACTGCAGCACCGCGGACGTGGAGTCGGTGAAACCGAACAGCATCGCTGCAATGACGATGCCGACAGGATGGTTGCGACCGAGCAACGCGACGGCGATCCCTGCGAACCCGAACTGTGTCGGTGTCGCTTGGGGACCGTATGCGTACTCCTCGCCGAGCACGCTCTGCATGGCGACCAGACCCGCGACCGCGCCAGAGAGCAGCATCGAGACGACGATCATGCGGTTCGCTGCGATGCCGGCAGTCTGCGCAGCGGTGGAATTGAGACCGCTGGAGCGCAGGCGGAAGCCGAACTTGCTGCGGAACACCAGTAACCAGTAGCAGAACACCACGAAGAGCGCGATGAGCCACATTCCGTTGAGGCGTCCTTCTGCGATGTCGGGGATGCGGCCCGACGGTGCTATCTCGGTCGTGGTGACGCGCAGTCCCCCGTCTGAGTCGTCGCGCATGTAGTTGTCGAAAAGCCACTGCATCACCGAGAGGGAGATGAAGTTGAGCATGATCGTGGAGATCACTTCGTTGATGCCGCGGATGATCTTGAGAAATGCAGCGATGCTCGCCCAGAACGCTCCGGCGGCGCATGCAATCAGAAGTGTCGCCAGCACGTGCAGCACGGGCGGCGCCGAGATATGCGTAGCCGATTCTGCAGCGATGAGTGCGGCGAACAAGTACTGGCCTTCGACGCCGATGTTGAAGAGGTTCATTTTGAAACCGATTGCTACCGCGCACGCACTGAGGATGAGCGGGGTGCTGCGCTTGAGCATCTCGAGCAGTTTCGTGCCGGTGGCACCTGTCTCCAGAATCGTGCGGTATGCAGCGATCGGGTCTTTGCCGGTGACGAGCAGGATCACGCCGCAGATGAGCAGGGCGAGCACGACGGCGACGAACGAACTGAGCAGGATCACCGCCGATCGCGGCAGAGCATCGAGCAGGTGGCGCTTCTTCGCCGTCATTGAAGCGCTCTCGAGATCATGCGTTCACCTTGGCACCGGTCATGTAGCTGCCGAGCAGTTCGGGTGTCGCGTCGCGTGGCAGCAGTTCTGCCACCACTGCCCCTTCAAACATCACGATGATCCGGTCGGAGAGTCCGAGCAGTTCTTCAAGGTCGGCAGAAACGAGCAGTACTGCCATGCCGCCGTCGCGTGCGCTGCGAATCTCCTTCCAGACTGCCGCCTGGGCGCCGACGTCGATACCGCGCGTCGGGTGCGCGGCAAGCAACACCGAGGGTTGCAAGGACATCGTGCGGCCGACGACGAGTTTTTGTTGATTGCCGCCCGACAGGGCGAACGCCGGAACGTCTTCGTTGGGCGTCAGCACATCAAAGCGCTTGATGACGTCTCTGCAGGCCTTGCGTGCCCCGCGAACGTCGATGAATCCGAACTTCGTGAACTTCGCTTCTTGTCCCAGCAGATTGTTCTCCCACAGCGACGTAGAAAGCATGAGTCCTTCGCGCTGACGGTCGAACGGCACGTACGAAAGACCGGCATCCATTCGCTGGCGCACCGACGCATGAGAGATATCTTTGCCGTCGATCGCCACCGAGCCACTGCTCGTCTGGCGGCCGAGCAATGCTGCACAGAGCTCGAACTGGCCGTTGCCTTCCACGCCGGCAATGCCGAGAATCTCACCCGAGCGGATGCTGAACGAAACGTCGCGCACCGAATCTCGCTGTCCGGCGTGACGTACGGAAAGTCCCTTCACTTCGAATCGCACCTCGCCGGTCACGTGGGTAGTGCGGGGTTCGGGCGCGGGGAGGTCAGAACCAACCATCATCTCGGCGAGTTTTCGACGAGTAACTTCTGCGGGTGTGACAGTGCCCACAGTGGTGCCTTGGCGAATCACCGTGATGCGATTGCTCACCGCGAGCACCTCGTTGAGCTTGTGGCTGATGAAGAGCACCGTCGTGCCTTGTGCAACGAGGCGGCGGAGGTTGTCGAACAACTCCTCGACCTCTTGCGGCACAAGCACCGCTGTGGGTTCGTCGAGGATGAGCGTTTTGGCTCCGCGGTAGAGCACTTTCAAGATCTCGACGCGCTGGCGCTGACCGACGCCGAGTTCAGCGACGGGCAGATTGACGTCGAGTTCGACGCCAAGGGATTTGGCGAGCTCGTTCAGACGCCGTTCCGCTTCGCGGCTGTCAATGATGCCTCCCTTGGTGGGTTCGGCTCCGAGAATGACGTTTTCCAGCACCGTCAAGTTGTCGGCGAGCATGAAGTGTTGGTGCACCATTCCGATTCCGGCGGCGATGGCATCGCTCGGTGACTTGAATGTCACGACCTTTCCGTTCACAGCAATCGTGCCAGCATCGGGCTGGTGCAAGCCGTAGAGGGTCTTCATCAGGGTTGATTTGCCTGCACCGTTCTCGCCGACGATGGCATGAATGGTGCCGTGCTCGACGCGCATCGAGATATCGCGGTTCGCGACTACCCCAGGGAAGCCTTTGCTGATGTTCGTCAGCTCGACGGCCGCTTCAGGCATCGCCAAATACTGCCACACCGGGTCGCTCCATGCGCTCGCCTCGTGGCGACTCGGTACGTACGTCGCCCAGACACCGCACGATCTGCGTGCAGTGCGATGTGGCGACAAACGAAGGGGACCCGGGCTTTCGCCCGGGTCCCTTCTCACCGTCGCGCGACTGGCGTCGCGCGATCAGTTGCGTTATTGCTTAGGGCTTTGTCGGAACGACGATTTCGCCGCTGATGACCTTGGCCTTCAGCTCTTCGAGCTGCGGCACGATGTCATCGAGGTATCCGCCCGAAGTGGCGTAGCCCACACCGTCAGTCTTCAAGTCGAACGTCTTGAAGCCACCGGAGAGGTCGCCTTCCTTCACGGCCTTGGCAGTGAGAAACACCGCGTTGTCGACGCGCTTCAGCATCGAGGTCAGGCGGTGCGCCTTCTGTTCGTCGGTATCGACGAAGTACTCGTCTGAGTCAACGCCGATTGCCCACTTGCCTTCGCCTGCTTCGACTGCGGCTTCGATCGTGCCACGGCCCGAGCCACCGGCTGCGGTGTAGACGATGTCAGCGCCGTCTTTGTACCAAGCGAGCGCGATTTCCTTCGCCTTGTCGGGCGAGCCCCACGCGGCATTGTCGCCGGCAGCACCGAGGTACTGCGACTTCACGACGATGTCGGGGTTGATGGCCTTCGCGCCAGCGATGTAGCCGGCCTCGAACTTCTTGATGAGGTCAATTTCCTGACCACCAATGAAGCCGATGGTGCCCGTCTTGCTCTTGAGAGCAGCGGCTGCACCGACGAGGAACGAACCCTCGTGCTCAGCGAAGGTCAAGGTCTTCACGTTCGGGAGGTCGAGGTAACCGTCGACCCAGCCGTACACCGTGTTGGGGTTGGCTGCCGCGATCTCTTCGATCACGCCACCGAATGCGAAACCGACAACGATGACCGGGTTGTTGCCGGCGCCCGAGAGTGCCTCGAGGTTGGGCTTGCGGTCGTCGTCAGTGGTTGCTTCGAGTTCCTGCACGGTGTAGCAGAGCTCGCTGGCGGCCTGGTCGGCGCCGCGGGCTGCAGAGTCGTTGAACGTGCCGTCACCGCGTCCGCCAGTGTCGAAGGCCAAACCGAGCTTGAGCTCAGAGCCTGCGCACGGGTCGGTTGCTTCCTCGGCCGGAGCCTCGGTGTCTTCGGTGACTTCGTCAGTTGCCGCGTCGTCGCTACCGCACGCGCTGGCGATCAGCGCGAAGGCAGCAAGAGCGAGCGCAGCGGACTTGAGTCCCTTGTGCTTTCTCATTGTTGTGATATCTCCCTCTCGTGCAGCGGGTGCCGCACGTGTTTGATGATGGCCGAGAGCCTAGCCCAACGGGGTGTCGGGGTCGCACTGACCCACAAGTCGGCGGGGTCAGCGGTGGCGATACCGACCGAGGTTTACCAAGTGTCAATCATCGGGCGTTTCTTACCCGTGCGCGGTGAGGGAGGTGCACATGCTTGCAACGTCGCTGCGATGCGCGCCGGGGTGTCTGCGGGGTCGATCACGTCGTCGATCTCGATGTGCATCGCCATGTTGAGCGCGGCACCCTGCTCGTACGCCGCAGCAATGAGGCGTTCTTCGAGCGCAGCTCGACTGGCATCGTCGGGTGCTGCGTCGAGTTCTTTGCGGAAACCCAATCGCACCGCGCCCTCTAACCCCATCCCGCCGAATTCACCCGTCGGCCAGGCGACGGTCGTCGTCGCAGCGTGGAAGCTGCCGGCTGCCATCGCTTGTGCGCCGAGGCCGTATCCCTTTCGCACCACGATGGTGATCCACGGCACCGTGATGCTGGCTGCAGTGACGAAGAGGCGCGCAAAATGACGAACTTGCGCGGTGGTCTCGGCGTCGGGGCCGACCATGAAACCTGGGGTGTCGCACAACGAGACGATCGGTATGTCGAATGCGTCGCACAGCTGGACGAACCGCGCAAACTTGTCGGCTGCACTCGCATCAATTGCACCACCGAGGTGTGATGGCACGTTGCCAATGATGCCGACGCTGCGACCTGCTATTCGAGCCAGCGCAGTGATCGCACCGTGCGCAAAGTCGCCGCGCAACTCGAGCAGTGAACCGTCGTCGACGAGTGCGCTCACCACGTCGCGCATGTCATACACGCGCGTCCGTTGGGCGGGAACGATGTCGCGCAGTTTCGGTCGCGCCAAAGCATGGTTCGCTTGCGGCACAGAAACGGTCGCGTCGGTCGAGGCGGTGGAAGCGGCACAAACGAGTGCAAGGTAGCGCTTCGCGATGCGCGTCGCCTCGGCCTCGTCGAGGGTCACGACGTCGACTACACCGTTGGCACGCTGCGTGCTGATCGGGCCGATGTCGGTCGGTGCGACCTTGCCGAGACCGCCGCCTTCGATCATCGCTGGGCCAGCCATGCCGATGTTGGAGTTCTGCGTCGCGATGATGACGTCGCAACAACCGAGCAGAGCCGCGTTGCCCGCGAAGCAATAACCCGAGGCGATACCGATGAGCGGTACGAGACCCGACAGTCGAGCGAACGACGCAAAGGAGCGCACGTCAAGACCTGCTACACCTGGCGCGTCGACATCGCCCGGGCGTCCACCTCCGCCTTCGGCGTACAACACCACAGGCAGTCGCTCGCGCTCGACCACTTCGAGAATCCGGTCCGTCTTGCGATGATTGATGAAGCCCTGGGTGCCCGCGAGCACCGTGTAGTCGTACGCGAGCACTGCGCAACGTCTTCCTTCGACGAGACCGATCCCAGTGACGAGACCGTCGGCGGGAGTGTTGTCGATGAGATCTTCGACGGTGCGACGCTTGCGTTGCGCGGCGACCGCAAAACCGCCGTATTCCACGAACGTGCCGTCGTCGAACAAGTCGGCAACGTTCTCGCGCACGGTGCGTTGACCTCGTTCGTGTCGCTTTGCAGCGGCGGATGGTCGCGCGGCATCGTCGAGCTTGGCTCGCCGCTCGTCGAGCTGCGCGAGCTTCTGCGAAGTTTGGGGACCCGCCGTCGTCGCTTCGAACAACATCGTGCCTTCACTGACTTTCTGCCCGACCGCTGCCGACACGACTGTGATGGTCATGTCCGAGTCGGCGACGACCGGGTGCTCCATCTTCATCGACTCGATGACGCAGAGTTCTGCACCCGAACGAACCTCTTGCCCGACGTTGACGTGCACCTGCACGACGGTGCCGACGAGGGGCGAGTTGATGCGCAACACGTGGGCCAGGTAGGGATCGAACCTACGACCAAGGGATTATGAGTCCCCTGCTCTGACCACTGAGCTACTGGCCCCGGTGGAAGAGTATGGCTCCGGGGGTGGGGCTCGAACCCACGGCCGACGGATTAACAGTCCGTTGCTCTGCCAACTGAGCTACCCCGGAAAGGCTCACTCAGGCTACTTGCC